>NZ_BOMS01000092.1 GCF_016862315.1 Actinoplanes palleronii
CTCGCGGCGGGGAGCCGGATGGGAGCGGGCTCCCCGCCGCGACCCCGGCGTGATCATGCAGGTGGCTAGGATCGACGAGGGGAGCGGTCTTGGGTAGAGACCGGGGGACATGGGGAGGCGCAGTGCCGACGATCAACGACGTCGCCAGGGCGGCCGGTGTGTCGCCCAGCACGGTGTCGTACGTGTTGAGCGGCCGGCGTCCGATCTCCGCCGAGACCCGGGCGCGGGTGCAGGCCGCCATCGCCGAGCTCGGGTTCCACCCGCACGCCGGCGCGCGGGCCCTGGCCAGCAGCAAGACCAACGTGCTCGCGCTGGTGGCGCCGCTGCGGCTGGACGTGAACGTACCGGTGATCATGCAGTTCGCCACCGCGGTGGTGACCGCGGCCCGGTCGTTCAACCACGACGTGCTGCTGCTGACCAAGGACGAGGGCACCGCAGGCCTGGAACGAGTGGCGCACAGCACCATGGTCGACGCGTTGATACTGATGGACATCGAGCGCGACGACGTGCGGTTGCCGGCCATCCGCCGCCTCAAACAGCCCTCGGTCCTGATCGGGATGCCCGCCGACCACGCCGGAATAGCCTGCGTCGACCTGGACTTCGAGGCCGCGGCCGGGCTCGCGCTGCGGCACCTGGCCGGGCACGGGCACCGGCGGATCGGCCTGATCGGCCCGTCGCCGGCCGTCTACCGGCGGCAGACGACGTACGCGGACCGGTTCCTGGCCGGCTTCCTGACCGCCTCGGCCGAGCTGGAGCTGCGCACGGTGACCCACCCGTGCGAGCCGGGCGCCGACGGCGTCCGGGCCGCCCTGGCCGACCTCGACACCGAGCTGCCCGGGATGACCGCGCTGGTGGTGCACAACGAGGAGACCCTGCGCCCGCTGCTCGACCTGCTGCGCGCGGCCGGCCGCCGGGTCCCGGAGGACATCTCGATCGTCGCGGTCTGCCCGCGGGACGTGGCGATGAGCATGCCGGTGAACCTCACCTCGATCGACATTCCGGCGCACGACGTCGGCACTCTGGCGGTGGAGACCGCGATGCGGTTGCTGGACGGCCGCCGGGTCGAGTTCACCCGGTTGCTCGAGCCGGGTCTGGTCGAACGGTCGAGTTGCCGCGAAATCCCGCCGTCACACCGTTGACATCTGCGTCACTGATTTCATAGCGTCTGCGGCGAGGTCGTTGTCGAAGCGCTTCGACATTTCCTGCGAGATTGTCGAAGCGCTTCGACGACACCCTTCCTGGTTGAACTCACCTTGATCAGTCCCCCTGGGAGGACGACATGGCTATTTCTCGGCGCGGTTTGCTGGCCGGCTCCTTTGCGATGACCGCCGCGCTCGCCCTGGCCGCGTGCGGTGACGACGGTGGCTCCTCCGACTCGACCGAGGGCGCCGACGCCAAGACCCTCACGCTGTGGCACTACGAGGGCCCGACCAGCGCGATGGGTATCGCCTGGACCAAGGCCATCGAGATCTTCAAGGCCAAGCACCCGGGCGTCGAGGTGAAGTTCGAGGAGAAGAGCTTCGAACAGATCCAGCAGAACGCCCAGATGATCCTGAACTCGGACAGCGCGCCGGACATCCTCGAGTACAACAAGGGCAACGCGACCGCCGGCCTGCTCTCCAAGCAGGGTCTGCTCACCGACCTCAGCGACCAGGTGACGAAGTACGGCTGGGACAAGAAGCTGAGCGGCAGCCTGCAGACCACCGCCAAGTACGACGAAGACGGCATCATGGGCACCGGCAAGTTCTTCGGCGTGCCCAACTACGGCGAGTACGTCATGGTTTATTACAACAAGGCGATGTTCGAGAAGTACAAGATCGCCGTGCCGACCACGCTTGCCGAGTTCACCGCGGCGATGGACACCTTCGTCAAGAACAAGGTCACCCCGCTGGCCGTCGGCGGCGCGGAGTACCCGGCTCAGCAGATCCTCTACGAGCTGGCGCTCTCCAAGGCCGACCGGACCTTCATCGACGACTACCAGCTGTACAAGAACAAGGTCGACTTCAACGGCCCGGTGCTCACCTACGCCGCGGACACCTTCGCCGACTGGGTCGCCAAGGGCTACATCAGCAAGGACTCGGCCGGCATCAAGGCCGAGGACATGGGCGTCTCCTGGGAACAGGGCAAGTTCCCGATCCTGATCTCCGGCAGCTGGTGGTACGGCCGGTTCGCCAGCGAGGTGAAGAACTTCGAGTGGGGCACGTTCCTGTTCCCCGGCAACACCCTGCACCCCGGCTCCAGCGGCAACCTCTGGGTGGTACCGGAGAAGAGCAAGGCCAAGGCCCTGGCGTACGACTTCATCGACATCACCATGTCGCCCGAGGTGCAGAACCTGCTCGGCAACAGCGGCGGTGTGCCGGTCGCGGCCGACCCGGCGGCGATCACCGACGCCAAGAACAAGGAACTGATCGAGAACTTCAACAAGATCTCGACCTCGGACGGTCTGGCGTTCTACCCGGACTGGCCGGCGCCGGGCTACTACGACGTGATGGTCAGCGGCACGCAGAGCCTGATCAACGGGTCCAAGACGCCGAAGGCGATGCTCGACGAGATCGCCAAGCCGTACAACGAGAACCTGGCCGACCTCGGTAAGTAGGCGTTTCGAACCGGGGCGGGCGGAGACGCCCGCCCCGCGGAAAGGACCGGGCGCATGGCCGGCAGCACCAAGAACCGCGGCTACGCGGTCTACCTCATCCCCGGGATCATCGCCTCGACCTTGGTGATCATCGTTCCGCTGGTGATGACGGTCTACATCAGCTTCACCAAGTGGACCGGGATCGGCAGCCCCCGGTGGGTCGGCTTCGACAACTACACCCGGCTCTTCGAGGACGCGAACTTCTGGGCGTCCTTCGGGCACATCCTGTTGCTCATCCTCGCGATGGCGGTGGTGCCGACGTTCCTCGGGCTGGTCCTGGCCGCGGTGCTGTTCGACTACGTCGCGAAGAAGTTCAACGACCGCTGGGCCTCGGTGCTGCGCTCCGGGTACTACCTGCCGCAGGTGCTCCCGGTCGCGGTCACCGGCATCATCTGGGGCTGGATCCTGCACCCCAGCTACGGCGCGCTCAACAAGATCCTGGAGACCGTCGGGCTCGGCTCGCTGGCCCGCAACTGGCTCGGCGACCCGAAGTACGCGCTGTACAGCGTGATGGCCGTGATGATCTGGTTCCAGCTCGGCTACCCGATCGTCATGTTCATGTCCGGCCTGCAGCGCATCGACCCGGAGCTGTACGAGGCGGCCGACCTGGACGGCGCGTCCTGGTGGCAGCGGTTCCGGAAGATCACCATCGCGATGATCCGCCCCGAGCTGTACGTGGTGCTGGTGACCACCACGATCGCGTCCCTCAAGATCTTCGGGCAGATCTTCGTGCTCACCCGGGGCGGCCCGAGCAACGCCACCCTGGTGCCGTCGTACTTCGCGTACAAGAACTTCTTCGAGAAGGCCCAGGTCGGGTACGGCTCGGCGATCTCCACCGTACTCACCATCCTGATCGTCATCCTGGCGATCGTCTTCCTGCGGCTGCAAAACCGTGCCGAGCGGAGCTGAACCCATGACCGTCACCGCCACTCGTGCACCACGACGTCGTACCGAAGAACGCCCCTCGCTCCGGCAACGTCACCCGGCGCGCTTCTTCATCCTCACCGGCCTGCTCATCCTGCTGCTGCTGATGGTCGCGCCGCTGCTGGTGGTCGCGGTCAACGCGGTCAAGAGCCCGGCCGAGTACGCCGCGAACGGCCCGCTGTCGCTGCCGCACCACCTCTACTGGGCCGGCATCGTCGACTTCTGGAACCGGGTCGACTTCGGACTCAAGCTCTGGAACAGCTTCATCACCAGCCTGGTGGTGGCGGTGCTCGGCGTGGTCCTGTCGGTCTTCAACGCGTACGCGCTGGGCATCGGCCGGGTCAAGGGCCGGACCTGGTTCCTGGTGTTCTTCCTGGTTGCCAACCTCCTGCCGCAGGAGGTGCTGGTCTACCCGCTGTACTACCTGTCGAAGCAGATCGGCCTCTACGACAACCTGCTCGCCATCATCATCATCTTCACCGTCGTGCAGAGCGCGTTCGGCACCTACCTGCTGACCTCGGTCTACACCGAGTTCCCCAAGGAGCTGCTGGAAGCCGCGTCGATCGACGGCGCCGGCAAGTGGCTGTCGCTGTGGCGGGTGGTGGTGCCGGTCAGCCGGCCGACCCTCGCGGTGCTGTTCACGTTCTTCTTCATCTGGACGTGGAACGAGTTCTTCCTGCCGCTGGTCTTCCTGATCTCCAACGACAACCAGACCGTCCCGGTGGCCCTCGGCGTGCTGCAGGGCGACCGGATGATGGACGCCACGACCACCAGTGCGTCCGCGCTGATCGGCATCATCCCGGCGATGGTCTTCTTCCTGATCTTCCAGCGGACCCTCACGCGCGGCATCGCCGCCGGCGCCATCAAGTGACCTGAGAAGGACAACCATGAAGTTCACCGACGGCTATTGGCGTAAGCGCGACGGCTACCAGGTGCTGCACCCCGCTCAGTTCCAGGACAGCGCGCCGGGCCCGGACTCGCTGACCGTCTACGCCGCCACCCGCAAGGTCCTCGACCGCGGCGACACGCTCGACGCCCCGCTGATCACGATCGGCCTGGAGTCGCCGGCACCGGACGTCATCCGGGTCACCCTCGAGCACTTCCAGGGCGGCCGCCCGCGGACACCCAGCTTCGCGATCACCGGCGAGCCGGTCGAGCCCGGCGTCTCCGCCACGTCGTTCACCTCGGGCGCGCTGACCGCGCAGATCCGCACCGGCGACGAGTGGGGACTGGACTTCCTCGCGGACGGGCGGCGGCTCACCGGCAGCGGCTGGAAGGGCACCGGCATCGTCACCGGCCCGGACGGCGCCTTTGTGCACGAGCAGCTCGACCTCGGTGTCGGCGAGGTCGTCTACGGGCTCGGCGAACGCTTCGGGCCGTTGGTCAAGAACGGCCAGAGCATCGACATCTGGAACGAGGACGGCGGCACCAGCAGCGAGCAGTCGTACAAGAACGTCCCGTTCTACTTCACCAACGGCGGGTACGGCGTCCTGGTCGACCACCCGGGCAAGGTGTCGTTCGAGGTGGCCTCCGAGATGGTCACCCGCACCCAGTTCAGCGTGGCCGGGCAGGCGCTGTCGTACCTGGTGATCTACGGGCCGACGCCGGCCGACGTGCTGCGCAAGTACACAGCGCTGACCGGCCGGGCGGCGCTGCCACCGGCGTGGTCCTTCGGGCTGTGGCTGACCACGTCGTTCACCACCTCGTACGACGAGGAGACGGTGAACAGCTTCATCGACGGGATGGCCGAGCGGGACCTGCCGCTGTCGGTCTTCCACTTCGACACGTTCTGGATGCGCGAGTTCAACTGGTGCGACTTCGAGTGGGACACCCGGATCTTCCCGGACCCGGTGGGCATGCTGAAGCGGCTGGCCGACAAGGGACTCAAGGTCTGTCTATGGATCAACCCGTACATCGCGCAGCGTTCGCCGCTGTTCGCCGAGGGCAAGGCGAACGGCTACCTGGTGACGACCGAGGCCGGTGACGTCTGGCAGTGGGACCGCTGGCAGGCCGGGATGGCCCTGGTCGACTTCACCAACCCGGCCGCCCGCGAGTGGTACGCCTCGAAGCTGCGCGCGCTGGTCGAGATGGGTGTCGACGCGTTCAAGTCGGACTTCGGCGAGCGCATCCCGGTCGACGGCATCGTCTGGCACGACGGGTCCGACCCGGAGCGGATGCACAACTACTACACGCAGCTCTACAACCAGGTCGTCTTCGACGTGCTCAAGGAGGCCCGGGGTGAGGGCGAGGCGGTGCTGTTCGCGCGCTCCGCGACCGTCGGCGGGCAGATGTTCCCGGTGCACTGGGGTGGCGACAACACCGGCAACTTCGCGTCGATGGCGGAGAGCCTGCGCGGCGGGCTGTCGCTGATGTCGTCCGGCTTCGGGTTCTGGAGCCACGACATCGGCGGCTTCGAGGGGCTGCCGGACCCGGCCGTGTTCAAGCGCTGGGTGGCGTTCGGGCTGCTGTCGTCGCACAGCCGGTTGCACGGCAGCAAGTCGTACCGGGTGCCGTGGAACTTCGACGACGAGGCGGTGGACGTGCTGCGCTCGTTCACCCACCTCAAGTACCGGCTGATGCCGTACCTGTACGGCGCGTCCCGGGAGGCGCACCTGACCGGCCTGCCGGTGATGCGGTCGATGGCGATCGGATTCCCGGGCGACCCGGCGGTGGCCTACCTGGACCGGCAGTACCTGCTCGGCGGGGACCTGCTCGTCGCGCCGGTGTTCAGCGCGGCCGGCGACGTGCAGTACTACGTCCCGGCCGGGTCCTGGACCCACTACCTGACCGGCGAGGTCGTGCAGGGGCCGGGCTGGGTGCGCGAGACGCACGGGTTCGACAGCGTGCCGCTGCTGGTGCGGCCGGGTGCGGTGATTCCGGTGGGCGCGCGGCAGGACCGCCCGGACTACGACTACCGGGACGGCGTGACGCTCCGCTTGTTCTCGCCCGCGGAGGGGCGGACCGCGGTGGTGGTGCCGGGGCCGTCCGGGGCGGACACGGTGTTCGCCGTGGTCCGGGACGGCGACGAGGTGCGGATCGGGCGCAGTGGCGAGGCCCTGCGGTGGTCGGTCCAGCTGGGCGACGCGGTGACCGAGGTGGCCGCGGATCAGGACAGCTGCACCCTGACCCTGGGCTAGCAGCGCACGGTGACCGGCGGGATCCAAGAGAGCCCGCCGGTCACTCCTGCGGGAGCATTCCCCGCGGGACCTGGTTACGGATCTCCGCGACGACTTCCGGCGCGATCTTGTCGTCGTTGTCGAGACGGTCCAGCAGCAGCCGCATGTAGTTGCTGACGGTCACCTCGTCCCAAGACTGGACCAGGGCGGGAACGTCGGCGGCCCGCTGGTAGTCGTCGGCCGACGGCGCGGGGTGGGCCAGGATCCGCAGCAGCAGATGTGCGGCCGAGTCCACGCCGGACCCGCCGAACGTGTTGACCGTGGCCGGCAGGTGGGTGACGAGTGGTTCCAGGGCGTGGTGGACCAGGTCGTCGAGGACGCTGCACTGGAAGTAGGACTTCAGGCGCAGCTGCTCCGGATGCAGGTCGGGCAGGGTGAAGAAGCTGCCCGGGTCCACGTTCAACGTCCAGTCCAGATCGAGAGCCGGAGCGACGGACGTGCTGTAGAGGCTGAGCCGCAGGTCGCGCCGGTTGCCTGCCCAGGTCCGCTCCAGGGAGATCATGTCGACCACGCTGGTCCAGGCGTCGGTGCTCAGCTGGGACCGCCACAACAAGGCCTGCGCGTGCCACGCGTCCACCGGGTCGGGCGGCTCCGGATACAGCTCGCTGCCCCGCACGTCACCGAGACAGAGCGTCAGCAGCAGCAGGTTCGCCGCGTAGGTCGCGTACCGCGCCGGCACACTCGGCGACTGCGGCTGGTAGGCCGGGTAGCGCGCCGCCGGGGGAGCGTGGTTGACCGCCCGGTACAGCCGCACCAGCAGACCGCGCAGGCGCTCCCGCTCGTGGTCGTCGGTCGCCGCGGCCAGATGCGCCAGGAAGTCGATCACCGGCGCCCGCACGCTCAGCGGCTGGAACGAGAGCAGCGCCCGCAGCAGCTCGTCCTCGGCCGGCCCGGGGTGGAACGACGCCGACGCGGCCGCGTCCCGCACCGCCAGGTCCTGGAGCACCTGCCAGCTCAGCCGCGCGACCAGGTATTCGCCGAACGTCGCGTGCAGGAACTCGTACGTCTGGAAACGGGTCTCGTCCCCGGCGGACCTGGCCCGATGGATGAAGAAGAAGCGCCCGAGCGTCAGCTCGGCCTCGGGAAGCGGCGCCCGCAGCCCGGACGCGGCGCCCGGACCGACCGGCCCGGTGATCTGCAGGGCGGCGATGTCGCGCTCGAGATCGGACTCGGTCACCCACTGCGCGGCCCGGTTGAACATCGCGAACGCCACCACCGAGAGCCGGCGCAGCTCGTTCTCGACCGCGGCGGCCAGCTCCCGGTCGGGCAGGCCCTCCCGGTGCTTGGTGATCTCGCGCAGCGCGAAGCTGCGCAGCAACTGCTCGTAGAGCTCGTCGGCGCGCAGGTGCGGTCCGGAGCGCTGCAGCACGTTGCCGTCCGCGTCGTAGAGCGCGAGCATCAGCAGCAGCAACGGCTGCCCGGCCAGGTCGCGGTGGGCGAGAACGGTCTCCGCGGCGAGCGGCTTGAGGTGCCGGGCGGCGAAGTTCGCGGCGTTCACCCGGTTCCAGATGTCCAGCCAGGCGATCACCCGCTCGTCGTCGAACGGTTCGAGGCGCAGCGCGACGGTCTCCTCCGGGGTGCGGGCCCGGTCGGCGACCGCGGTCCGGCTGGTGACGATCACCGCGACCGGCCGGCCCTGGTCGGCCTCGCGGCGCTGGAACCGGGCGACCCGGGTCAGGTAGTCGGTGTGGCTCACCCCGACCGCCTGCAGCAGCTCGTCGAAGCCGTCGAGCAGGACGACCGGCATCGCGTCGCCGGCCGAGCGGGCCAGCGCCGGCCACTCCACCCGCTCGCCGGTGGCCTCGCGGATCGCGTGCTCGATCTGGTCCTGCACGTCGTCGAGGGTGGGCACGTCACGCAGGATGACCCGGATCGGCAGGAAGTCGGCGGCCGGGAGCCGGGCGGCGAGGACCCGGGTGAGCACCGACTTGCCGGACCCGGGCTGGCCCAGCACCAGCAGCGGGGCGCGCACCGCCTGCGGCGAGGTCAGGTGCCCGAGCAGGAACTCCGGCAGGTCGTCGCGGACCGGCCGCGCGTCCCACCAGGACTCCTCGCTGACCTGGTCGTTCGCCCGGACCGCGACCGCGCGGAACCGGGGCGGCAGGTAGCCCTCGCCGAGCTCCGGCACCCGGATGCCGTCCGGGACGTCACCGGACTCGACGATGCGGCGGCCCAGCTCGGCGCGGTAGGCCAGGGCCAGGCCGGCCCGGCGCTGGTCCGGCGCGCGGCCGGTGGAGATCGCGGTCAGGGTCTCCTCGAGCCCGGCCAGGGCGGTCCGGGTGGCCCGGTGCTCCCGCTGGCTGGCCCAGCAGGCCACCTCGGGGAACTCGCCGGCCAGCTGGCGGAACAACTCCTCGTACCGCAGGACGGCGCGGGCCGGGACGGCGCTCATCGCGTCGTAGAAGGTCTTCCGGCGGCCCACGGTCAGGCGCTCCCAGACGGCGAGCCCGGCGGTGAACGTGGTGATCGATCCGGCCAGGCTTCCGTAATAGGCGGTCAGGCTGAGCAGATAGGTCTCCGGGGCGATCAGCGGTGACGGCAGCATCATCGGGGCCTGGTCGACCGTCGCCGGGATCGCCCGGTCGGCGAGGGAGCTCTGCTCGGCCTTGGTCAGCTCGAGATCACCGAACCGGAACGGCAGCCGGGCCTGCTCCATCGCCTCGAAGAACGCGGTGACCACGAGCACCGCGTGCGCCGCCTCCAGCCGCTCGGTGCGGCTGGCCCGGGACAGGCCGCTGCGCCGCTCGGACAGCGTGCGCACCAGCTCGTGGCTGAGCCGCACCAGCTCGCCCTTCGCGTCGAAGAGGCCGAGCAGCACCGGCGCCGCCGGCGTGGCGACCAGCAGCGCCCCGCCGACGATCTTCTCGACGGCGCTGACGAGCTTGCTGTCCTGCCCGCCGAGCAGACGAACCGCGTCCAGGTATCCGAGCAACCGAGCCATGTCGTCCATCATGGCCGGTGATCGCCACGGCTTCTCCTCGGTGCTCGCGGGGTGGGGCGGAATGCCGTAAGTTACCCGCTGGTAACAGTCTTTCAAGGAGGCAGCATGCCCACGCTCGAGCGGCACGACGACGTCTTCGTTCTCGATCTCGGTGACACCGAGAACCGGTTCCACCCGGACTGGCTGACCGCGGTCGGCGCGGCGCTCGACGAGGTGGAGAAGGCGGACGGCGCGAAGGCGCTGGTCACCACGGCGACCGGGAAGTTCTTCTCGAACGGGCTCGACCTGGACTGGCTGGGCGCCACCGGCGGGGACCTCGCGGAGTACGCGCTTTCCGTACAGGAGCTCTTCGCCCGGATTCTCGGTCTTCCGCTGCCGACCGTTGCGGCGTTGCAGGGGCACACGTTCGCGGCCGGTGCGATGCTGTCGCTCGCGCACGACTTCCGGGTGATGCGGGCCGACCGGGGCTTCTGGTGCCTGCCCGAGGTGGCGATCAACATCCCGTTCACCCCCGGGATGGCCGCGCTGATCCAGGCCCGGCTGACCCCGCAGGCCGCGCACGAGTCGATGACCACCGGGCGCCGGTACGGCGGGGCCGACGCGCTCGCCGCCGGGATCGTCGACAAGGCGGTGGCCGAGGACGCCGTCCGGCCCACCGCGATCGGGATCGCCGCGTCGCTCGCCGCCAACGCCGGCGAGACCCTCGGTGCGATCAAGACCCGGATGTACGCCCCTGTCCTCGCCGTCCTGCGCGACCGGGAGGGCCCGCTGGGCTGAATACCGGTTGTTCACTCGCAACGGAGGGTGCGCCCGGCCCCTCCCCGGGTAACGTCCCGGACGGAGGGGCCGAAGGACCCTGCCACGCGGGGCCCGGGCCGGGAAAAGTGAAGATCGAAAAAGCCTTCAGGGGAGGAAAGATCGTGACCGCTGTGCTCGACCACGAGGACCTGGTGCGCAAGCTCGCCCAACCCGACGACGCCGAGGTGGCGAGTCTCGACGCATGGTGGCGGGCGAACAACTACCTCACCATCGGACAGATCTACCTGCAGGCCAACCCGCTGCTGCGTGAGCCGCTGGCGAACGAGCACATCAAACCGCGGCTGCTCGGCCACTGGGGGACCAGTCCCGGCCTGTCGTTCGTCTACGCCCACGTCTCCCGGCTGATCAAGACCACCGGGCAGGAGGCCATCTACCTGGCCGGTCCCGGTCACGGCGGGCCGGCCCTGGTCGCCGCGGGATATCTCGAGGGCACCTACTCGGAGATCTACCCGAAGGTCAGCCAGGACGAGGACGGCCTGCTCCGGCTGTTCCGCCAGTTCTCCAGCCCGGGCGGCATCCCGAGCCACGTCTCGGTGACCACCCCGGGCTCGATCCACGAGGGTGGCGAGCTGGGCTACGTGCTGGTGCACGCGTTCGGTTCGGTGATGGACAACCCGGACCTGCTGACCATCGCGATGGTCGGTGACGGCGAGGCGGAGACCGGCCCGCTCGAGGGCTCGTGGAAGGGCATCTCGTTCATCAACCCGGAGCACGACGGCGCCGTCCTGCCGATCCTGCACCTGAACGGCGCCAAGATCGCCGGCCCGACGGTGCTGGCCCGGAAGGACCCGGCCGAGGTGCGCAAGCTCCTCGAGGGCCACGGCTACGAGATCATCGAGGTGAGCGGGGACGACCTGCCCGGCATGCACCACCGGTTCGCGGCGGCGCTCGCCGAGGCCTGGGGCAAGATCCGCTCGATTCAGACCGCGGCACGTGAGGGCAGCTGGGACGGGCAGCGTCCGCACTGGCCGCTGATCATTCTTCGTACGCCGAAGGGCTGGACCGGGCCGGAGAAGATCGACGGCATCACGGTGACCGGCACCTGGCGGTCGCACCAGGTCCCGCTGTCCGGGGTCAAGGGCAACCCCGCGCACCTCAAGGACCTGGAGACCTGGCTCAAGTCGTACCGGCCGGAGGAGCTGTTCGACGCGACCGGCGCACCGACCGAGCTGGTCAGGCAGCTGGCGCCGGAGGGTGACCTGCGGATGAGCGCCAGCCCGCACGCCAACGGCGGGCTGCTCACCAAGGACCTCGACCTGCCGGACTTCCGCGACTACGCGTTCGACGTGAAGCAGCCGGCCGCCGAGCACGCCGAGTCGACCCGCAAGCTGGGCGAGATGATGCGCGACATCTACACGCGCAACCCGGACCGGTTCCGGCTGTTCTGCCCGGACGAGACGAACAGCAACCGGCTCGGCGCGGTCTTCGAGGTGTCCGACCGCGGGTTCATGGAGTCGGTCAACGCCGACGACGTGAAGATCAGCCGCAACGGCCGGGTGATGGAGGTGCTCTCCGAGCACAACTGCCACGGCTGGCTCGAGGGGTACAACCTGACCGGCCGGCACGGCATGTTCGCCACCTACGAGGCGTTCGCCATGGTCAGCGCGTCGCAGACGATCCAGCACGGCAAGTGGTTGCAGGAGGCCAGCCACCTCGACTGGCGGGCCAAGGTGCCGAGCCTGAACATCCTGCTCACCTCGACCGCCTGGCGCAACGACCACAACGGGTTCTCGCACCAGGGCCCCGGCCTGATCCAGAACGTGCTGACCCAGCGCGGCGACGTGGCCCGGGTCTACCTGCCGCCGGACGCGAACACGCTGCTCTCGGTGGCCGACCACTGCTTCCGGTCGCGGTCGTACATCAACCTGATCGTCATCGACAAGCAGCCGCAGTTGCAGTTCCTCACCATGGACCAGGCGATCGAGCACTGCACCATCGGCGCCGGGGTCTGGGAGTGGGCCGGGACCGACGACGGTTCCAGCGATCCGGACATCGTGCTGGCCTGCGCCGGCGACGTGGTGACCATGGAGACCGTGGCCGCGGCCCGGATCCTGCGGGAGAAGCTGCCGAACCTCAAGGTGCGCGTGGTCAACGTGGTCGACCTGATGACCCTGCCGCGGCCCAAGGACCACCCGCACGGCATGAGCGAGACGCTGTTCCGCGAGCTGTTCACCGACCACGTGGACGTGGTGTTCTCGTTCCACGGCTACCCGGGCGCGATCCACCAGCTGGTGCACGGCCGGCCGGACGCCGACCGGTTCCGGGTGCGCGGCTTCATCGAGCAGGGCACCACCACCACGCCGTTCGACATGACGGTGCGGAACAAGGCGTCGCGGTACCACCTGGTGATGGACGCGATCAACAACGCCAGGCGGCTACCGAGCGGCGCGACCGAGGTCAAGGCGTGGTGCGAGGCCCAGCTGGCGAAGCACGAGGCCTACGTCGTGGAGCACCTGGAGGACATGCCCGAGGTGCGCGACTGGTCCCTCGGCGACTGGGCGCAGAGTTGATCTAGCGGGGTCCGGCCGCCGCTTCGCCTAAGAAAGTAGGGGCGAGGGGGCGGCTGACCCTTCCTTTCGACGTCGAGCCGGGAGAAGGTGAAAGGCACACGCCTACTCGACGTTGAGGAAGGGGATCCCGGATGGCCGCTACCCGCAGCCCATGGCCGACGACCCGGCAGGGTTCGACCCAACATCCCGTGCCCACGCTGCAATATCTGCTGCGAGCCCGAGGCCACACGGTCACCGTGGACGGCGTCTTCGGCGCGCAGACCGGTGACGCGGTCCGCGCCTGCCAGCGTGCCAAGGGCCTCCCCGACAACGGCGTCGTCTGCGCGGAGACCTGGCAGGCCTTGATCATGAAGGTCGGCCCCGGCGCGGTCGGCAACGCGGTGCGCGGCGTCCAGCACGAGTTCCGGCCCGGTTCGGACCCGGACGGCGTCTACGGCCCGGCCACCGAGTCGGCGGTCCGCGCCTTCCAGTCCTCGGTCGGCCTGCCCGCCGACGGCGTCGTCGACGCACCCACCTGGCAGGCCCTGGTGTGCGGCTCGGTCGGCTCCCTGCAGCAGGCCGCCTGACATAACGGCAGGTCAGCGTCCTCAATCGACGCTGACCTGCCGGCTTTTCTGGTCTACACTCCCGGCTTCAGTTGATCTTGAATTCGGGGGCCGACATGTTCGACGACTACGATCCCGCCGTGGTTTTGCTGCTCACAGGCATCTGGTACCTCCTCTGCACCGGCGCCGTCCTCGGCGCGTTGTACCTGGTGGTCCGGACCGCGGTCCGCGACGGCATCAAGCTGGCCGCCGCCGACAAAACCCCGGTTCGGCGCGAGACCGCCTGAGCTTCCGGCCCTCATCCGGTACGTATACGGAGCGCCCGCCCGCAGGCTACGAGCCGAGTCCCGCCCGTGAGGCGAACGCGAGACCGCGGCTGGCAGCGGCCGTGGCGCGCCCCCGGCCCCGGCTGGCTCTCAGGGGTGTCTCCGGGTTGTTGACGCACCCCTCAGGACCAGCCGGGGTCCGGAGGTGCGGCGCGGTCGTGAGCCCGGCTGGTGTTCAGGGGTGTCTCCGGGTGTTTGAGGCACCTCTCAGAGCCAGCCGGGGGCGGGGGCGCGCTGCGGTCGGGACCGGCTGCGGTGTCGCGTCTGCCTCATGGGCGGGACTCGGCTCGTAGCCTGCGGACGGGCGCTCCGTATGCGTACCGAACAGGGGTCAGCGGTGGCGAGTGGCAGCGGCCGTGACCGGGTCGAAGCCGAAGGGGAGTTCGAGGCGGTGGCCGCGCATCAGGTCGCGGTCGGCGAGCAGGGTGACGGTGGCGTCGTCGGCGACGATGCGGCCGGTGTCCAGGATGACCGCGCGGGGGCAGAGCTCGAGCGCGTAGGGCAGGTCGTGGGTGACCATCAGCAGGGTCACCGGGAGCGTCTCGAGGATCTCGGCCAGCTCGCGGCGGCTCGCCGGGTCGAGGTTGGACGACGGCTCGTCGAGGACCAGGATCTCCGGGCGCATGGCCAGCACGGTGGCGACCGCGACCCGGCGGCGCTGGCCGAACGACAGGTGGTGCGGCACGTGGTCGCGGTGCTCGGACATGCCGACCGCGGCGAGGGCCTCGTCGACCCGGGCGTCCAGCTCGGCGCCGCGGACACCGAGGTTGGCCGGGCCGAACGCGACGTCCTCGGCGACCGTCGGCATGAAGAGCTGGTCGTCCGGGTCCTGGAAGACGATGCCGACCCGGCGGCGGATCTCGGCGATCGCGGCGCGGTCGGCGGGGACGACCGGGGCGCCGGAGACCTCGACGGTGCCGCCACCGCCGTGCAGGATGCCGTTGAGGTGCAGCACCAGGGTGGTCTTGCCGGCGCCGTTCGGGCCGAGCAGGGCCACCCGTTCGCCGGGGGCGAGGGTCAGGTCGACGCCGCGCAGCGCGGCCCGGCCGTCCGGGTACGCGTAGTGCAGGCCGGCGACGCGCAGAGCGGGATCGGTCACGTCGATCATGCTAGGCCGGGCCGCGGGCGGGGTTGCGCCGGAGGGCTCATGCGAGCACCGCCGCGGCGACCGCGATGCCGGCCGAGGCGACCGGCAGGGCGGCCGACACCATCCACTCCCGGGGCGCCGCGCGCCGGCCCGCGACGACGGGGAGCCGGCCGGTGTAGCCGCGGGAGACCATGGCGAGGTAGACGCGCTCACCGCGTTCGTACGATCGCAGGAACAGCGACCCGACGCCCACCGCGAACGCCTTCACCTGCCAGAGGAACCGCGGGTCGTAGCCGCGGGACAGCCGGGCGATCCGCATCCGCCGCGCGTCGTCGGCGAGCACGTCGATGTACCGCAGCATGAACGTGGCGATCTGGGTGAACACCGACGGCACCCGCAACCGGTCCAGCCCGACGATCAGATCCCGCATCGTCGTGGTCGCCGCGAGCAGCAGCGACGCGAGCACACCCAGGGTGCCCTTGGCGAAGATGTTCCACGCGCCGTGCAGGCCGTCGATCGACAGCGACATGCCCAGCCAGTCGACCCGCTCGCCGTGCCCGGCGAACGGCAGGACCACCGCGAGCAGCACGAACGGCAGCTCGATGGTGGCCCGTTTGAGCAGCCACGGCACCGGCACCCGGGCGGCCGCGGTGACGCCGGCCAGCAGCAGCAGATAGCCGCCGAACGCCGCGAACTCGGTGGGCGGGGTCAGCACCACCACGATGGTGAACAGCAGCACCGCCGCGATCTTCACCTCGGGGGCCAGCCGGTGCAGCCGGCCGGCGCGATCCAGGTAGAGCGGATGGGCGTGCCCGGCGCCCACCTCAGGCGGCCTTCTGCTCGCGGCGGCGGACCAGCCAGAACCCGCCGGCGCCGAGGCCGAAAGTGATCAGCACCCCGGCGACGCCGGCCAGGCCGGTGGACAGGTACGGGTTGTCGATGCCCTTGATGCCGTAGTCGGCCAGGGGACTGTCGGCCATCTGGTGGCCCTCCTCGCGCTGGAGCATGCAGGTGCCTCCGGTGATCTCGCCGTCGGCGCCGAACGTGCAGCCCTCGCGGGCGGTGGCGTCCAGGCCGTCCGGGCTGCCGGAGGCGAAGTTGCTGACCACGCCGGCCAGCAGCAGGGCGACCAGCAGGCCACCGGCCAGGAACCAGCCGAGTTTCCTGGTCATGCCACGGCCTCCACGTCGACGGTCACCGGCTTGCGGAACGTGCGCAGCGCGTAGACCAGGTCGGGGCGGACCCGGGCGACGGTGGCCACGGTGGTCGCGGCGATCAGGCCCTCACCGATGCCGATCAGCACGTGGGTGCCGGCCATGGTTCCGGAGATCCACGGCAGGGACAGCTGGGTGGTGCCGCCGAGCGCGTACTCCAGGACGAAGCCCTGCGAGGCGACCACGACGGAGACGACCGAGGCGATGAACGCGGTGACGCCCAGCCCGTACGGGTTCTTCGGCAGCAGCCGGACCAGCCCGGCGACCAGCAGGTAGCCGGCGGCGGTGCCGAGGATCGCCATGTTGGTGATGTTAAGGCCGATCGCGGTCAGGCCGCCGTCAGCGAAGAGCAGGCACTGCACGATCAGGACGGTCGAGACGCAGAGCGCGCCGACCCACGGCCCGACCAGGATGACGGCGAGGGTGCCGCCGAGCAGGTGGCCGGAGACGCCCGGCAGCACCTGGAAGTTGAGCATCTGGACGGCGAAGATGAACGCCGCCACCAGCCCGGCCATCGGCGCGAGGCGGTCGTCCAGGTCGGCTTGCGCCTTCCAGACGCAGACCGCGAGCACCGCCACGGCGAAGACCACGAAGATGGCGGAAACCGGGCCGTTCACGATCCCGTTCGCGATGTGCATCGCTTGCGCGTCCATGGCGCCTCCCCTTCGCGGGGTCCGGAAGTCCCCGCGGCGCCAGCATATTGGCCAGAGGTAGCTGTTGCACATCCTTGGCAACTAGTCGAGTGATGATCTTCACCGCCCTTCGGCGTTCAGCACCTCCTCGACCGGGCGACGGGGGGTCATCTGACCGGGGTGGCCGTAGCCGATCCGGAGCGCGATCTGCGGGAACCCGGTCCGGCCCAGCGAGCGCCGCAACTGATCACGGGCGGCCGGCACCTCGATGGGCTGGGAGATCATCGAAACGGCCAGCCCGGCGTCGGTGACGGTCAGCAGCACCCGCTGCAGCGCCTGCCCGGCCATCACCTGGTCCAGCCGCCGGTCACCGGCCGTGCCCAGGATGCCGACCAGCGGTTCCGGCTCGTAGTCACGGCCCGGTGCGCGCCGCCGGTCGCTGAACGCCCGCTGCGGGATCAGGTCCTGGTGCTCGCCGACGACCGCGCCGGCGTACGCCGGGACACCGTCCGTCGCCACCTCGGTGTCCACCCAGCTGATCAGCTCGCCCTGGTACCTGTCGTTGCGGCGCAGCACCCGGTCGGCGCTGTGCGCGATCTCCGAGAACCCGGTCAGCGCGGTCATCCCGACCAGCAGGTCCAGCCAGGTGTTCTCGGCGCGGGCCGCGTCGATCAGCCGGACCCGGACGTCGGCCGGCACCGGATCGGGCCAGAACGGGTCCCGGTTGCTGTGCCGGCGCTCGATCGCGGCGTACAGGTCGCGTTCCGGGTACGTCGGTGGCCGGTGCCGTGCCGGGGTGAGCCGGGCGATCAGGTCCGGTTCCGCGGGGTCGGGCAGCAGCAGCACGTCGGCCGGGGTACCTGCCCAGGCCAGCGCGAGCCGCGCGTTCAGGGTGGCGGCGCCACAGGCCAGGCGCAATGCCCAGCCGCTCTGGTCGGCGACGCCGAGCTGGCGGGCCGGGTCGGCCATCACCTCGATCGCACCGTCACGCAGCCGGAAGATCCAGGGCTGGGTGTTGTGCATCGAGGGTGCCTGGATCCCGGCCGCTGCCGCGCGCCGCAGGTCTGACTCGTCGTAGCCGTTCACCTTTACCACAGTGCCTGCCGGGGCTTCCGGCGGGCAGGGCCGAAAGTCCCGGTCACGGCGGTCAGGAGGTCAGCGGGACCCGCCAGACCAGCAGGGTGCCGCCGTCCGGGGCCGGGCCGACCTCGAACGAGCCGCCCAGGTCCCGGGCCCGCTCACCCATGTTGACCACACCGCCGCGGGCCAGCGACGGATCGATGCCGACGCCGTCGTCGCGGACCTGCAGGTGCAGGGACCCGTCGGCGACCCGCACCGAGACCCGGACGTTCTTCGCCCGGGCGTGCCGCGCGACGTTGGCGAACGCCTCCTGCAGCACGGCCAGCAGCTCCGGTACGACGTCGTCCGGCACCGCGCTGTCCACCGGCCCGGACGTCTCCAGGTCGGGCCGGAACCCGAGCGTGGTCTCGGCGGCGTCGACCGCCTGCCACAGCTCGCCGCGCAGCGACGGGCCGATCGGCGCGCGCAGCTCGAAGATCGACCGCCGGATGTCGCGGATGGTGGCGTCCAGGTCGTCGACCGCGTCGTTTATCCGTTTCGCCACCTCGGGCCGGACCGTGTGCGGGCCGATCGCGCTCTGCAGGTGCATGCCGGTCGCGAAGAGCCGCTGGATCACCACGTCGTGCAGGTCCCGGGCGATCCGCTCGCGGTCGGAGAGCACCGCGAACAGCTCGCGCTCCTCCTGGGCCCGGGCCCGTTCCAGGGCCAGCGCGGCCTGCCCGGCGAACGTGGAGAGCAGCACCGGGTCGTCCGGCTCGCCGAGCGCGGCGTGCGCCGGCGACTGGGAGACGATCAGCACGCCCTGCGGGCTGTCCGACCCGGCCAGCGGGGCGGCCAGCGCCGGGCCGGCCGGGACCGGGCCGGGCCACTCGGCGGCCGCGCGCAGGTCGGGGATCTGCCGGTACCGGTCGGCGCCGAAGTCACGCACCACCGGGCTGTCGGCCGGGAGCACCTTGCCGGTCAGGTCGGCGCACGCCGGG
This sequence comes from Actinoplanes palleronii, assembly GCF_016862315.1. Lineage (GTDB taxonomy): Bacteria > Actinomycetota > Actinomycetes > Mycobacteriales > Micromonosporaceae > Actinoplanes > Actinoplanes palleronii. The sequence continues at coordinate 18,870 of NZ_BOMS01000092.1, forward strand.
TCGGCGCCGTCGGCCACCTCGACCCGGTACCGCGCGTTGCCCTCCTCGTGCAGCAGCACCAGCACCAGCTCGGCGCCGGCCACCTCGCGGGCCCGGCGGGCGATCAGCCGCAGTGCCTCGGTGCGGTGCACGGTGCCGAGCAGCACCCCGGTGATCTCGGCGGTGGCGGCGAGCCAGGCCTCCCGGCGCTGGGCCAGCTCGTAGAGCCGGGCGTTGTCGATCGCCACGCCGGCCGCGGCGGCCAGGGCCACCACGATCTCCTCGTCGTCCTCGCTGAACTCCGCGGCACCCTGCTTCTCGGCCAGGTACAGATTGCCGAAGACGTGGTCGCGGGTGCGCACCGGGACGCCGAGGAAACTGTGCATCGGCGGATGGTTCGCCGGAAATCCGTACGAATGCGGGTGTTTGCGAATGTCCGGCAACCGCACCGGGTTCGGATCGGTGATCAGCACGCCCAGCACGCCCCGGCCGTGCGGCAGGTCGCCGATGTTGGCGTGCACCGCCGGGTCGATCCCGTGGGTGATGAAGTCGGAGAGGCTGCGGTGATCCGGGCCGAGCACGCCGAGAGCGCCGTACCTCGCGCCGCCGAGCGCGCAGGCGGCCTTGACGATCCGCTGCAGGGTGCTGCGCAGATCGAGGTCGGAACCGATGCCGACGACCGCGTCGAGCAGGGCACGCAGGCGCTCGCGGCTGTTCACCACGTCGCCGACCCGGTCGAGCATCTCCTGCAACAACTCGTCCAGCCGGACGCGGGACAGCGGACTCAGACCGAGCGAGGGGGGAGACGGTTCGACCACGGTCCGAGGTTATCCGGTACTCGTCCGGGGCGACCCGGGACCTATGACCCTGTGTGTCAGGGCCGAGCGGGGATAGAAAGGATTCATGATCCGAGTTTTCCTCCTCGACGACCACGAGGTCGTCCGCCGTGGCCTGATCGATCTGCTCCAGTCCGGTGGCGACATCGAGGTGGTGGGCGAGTCCGGCTCCGCGCGTGAGGCGGCGGCGCGTATCCCCGCGCTGCGGCCGGACGTCGCGGTGCTGGACGCCCGCCTCCCCGACGGCAACGGCATCGACGTGTGCCGCGACGTGCGCGCGGTGGACTCGACGATCAAGGGGTTGATCCTGACCTCGTACGAGGACGACGAGGCGCTGTTCGCCGCGATCATGGCGGGCGCGTCCGGGTACGTGCTGAAGCAGATCCGCGGCACCGACCTGGTCGACGCGGTGCGCCGGGTCGCGGGCGGGCAGTCGCTGCTCGACCCGGCGGTCACCCAGCGGGTCCTGGAGCGGATCCGCAACGGCGTGGAGCAGCCGCGCGAGCTGGCCGGGCTGACCGACCAGGAGCGGCGGATCCTGGAGTTCGTGGCCGAGGGCCTGACCAACCGGGAGATCGCCGGCCGGATGTTCCTGGCCGAGAAGACCGTGAAGAACTACGTGTCCAGCCTGCTCGCGAAACTGGGCCTGGAGCGCCGCACCCAGGCCGCCGTGCTGGCCACCAAGCTGCTGGGCAATCACTCGCACGAATGACCAGGCCATGGCTGGTCGCCAGGGGTGTCTCGGTGCGTCGGAGGCACCCCGGAGAGCCAGCCGGTCAGCCGGTCGGGGCCGCGGCCGGGGCGCGGGGGAGGCGGACGGTGGCGATCGTGCCGCCGGTGTCGCCGGCCTCCAGGGTGATCGTGCCGCGGTGCAGGTCGACGATGGCGCGGCTGAGGGCCAGCCCGAGCCCGGCGCCCGGGATCCGGCTGTGCCGGGCGTTGGTGGCCCGGTAGAGCCGGGCGAAGAGCCGGTTGCGCTCCTCGTCCGGGATGCCCATCCCGGCGTCCGCGACGGCGAGCACCGCGGTGTCCTCGTCCGCGGTCAGCGTGACCGTGACGGTCGAGTCGTGCGGGCTGTACTTGACCGCGTTGCCGATCAGGTTCTCCGCGACCTGCCGCAGCCGGGCCTGGTCACCCCGGATCGGCAGGGTGTCCGGGAGATCGGTGAGCACCCGCGCGCCCGGCTCGCCGGCCTCCGCGGTCACCGCGGTCACCGCGGCCTGCAGCACGGCGGCCAGGTCGACGGCGCCGACGGTCAGGCTCGCGTGCCCGGACTCCAGGGCGGACAGGTCGAGCAGGCGCTCGACCAGCGAGCGCAGCCGGGCGTTGTTGCGTTCGATCACCGCGAGCAGGTCGCGGATCTCGCCGATGGTGGTCTCGTCACCGGACTCGACGATCAGATCCGTGTACGTGGCGATCGAGGTCAGCGGCGTCCGCAGCTCGTGCCCGACCAGCGCGATGTACTCGCCGATGCTGGCCGCCAGCTGGTTGGCCAGCTCGTCCGAGCGCCGCCGTTCCAGGTACGCACCGAACAGCCCGGCGATCCCGGTCAGCAGCACCGCGAGGGCCGGCTCCGGGTCCTGCCGGTCCGGGGTGAAGAACGTCAGCACCCCGACCACCTGCTCGGCGCTGAGCACCGGCACCGCCCCGGCCGCCCGGTACCCGGTGCCCTCGGCCACCCACGGCAGCATCGGTGAGTCGGTGGCCCGGATGTCCGGCACCCAGACCGTCTCGCCGCGCTCCCAGCACAGCCCGGCCAGCCCCTGGCCGCGTTCCAGGACGGCCGGCAGCGGCGCCACCTCGGCGCCCGGCGCGGTGTGCGTGACCACCGGCCGCAGCCGCCCGGACACCTCGTCGAGCATCCACAGCCGCAGGCACGGCCAGTCCAGGCAGTGCGAGAGGCTGCGCAGCACGGCCGCGCCGGCCGGCTCCACCCCCGGCGCGTGCACCAGGGCCCGGAGCACCTCGGCCTTGCACTTCTCGTACTGGATCTGCTGGTGCTCGCCGGTGATGTCGTGGATCGCGGCGACCGCGCCGAGCAGCGTCCCGGCGGCGTCCCGGACCGGCCGCGCGTTGATCGCGAACCAGCGCAGCCGGTGCTCGCGGTCGCAGGCCCGCACGTCGGCGTGGTAGACCTGTTCGCCGCGCAGCGCCCGGTCCAGCGGCAACTCCTCGGGCAGCAGCGGGGCACCGTCGTGGTGGCGCAGCTGGAACCGGGCCGGCCACTCGCGGATCGGCACGGTGGCGCACTCGTCGCCGAAGAAGTCGCGGACCGCCTGGTTGACGAAGACCGTACGGCCCTGCCGGTCACAGGCCACCGCGCCGGCGTCCAGCCCGCGCATCAGCTCGGCCAGGAACGGGCCGTCCGGCGGCAGCGGCAGGCACTGGCGCAGCGTCTCGGTCAGGCCCTTGACGCTGAACGGCTTGGCCACCACGGCGGTGGCGCCGGCCTCGGTCAGCAGCGTGTCGCCCGGCGGCAGGTAGCCGGTGATCAGCACGACCGGCACGTCGGCGGTGGCGGGCTCGGCGCGCAGGGCACGGCACATCCGCACACCGTCCAGGTGCGGCATGTCGACGTCCGCGATGATCAGGTCGTACGGGTCGGCGAGCGCGGCGGCGAGCCCGGCCCGGCCGTCGTCGGCGAGCGTCACCTCGTGGCCCAGGCGCCGGCCGATCTCGGCGAGCACCGCCTGATGTTCCGGGTTGTCCTCGACGACCAGCACCGCTGCCATGGCCCGACTCTAGAGCGACATAACGTCCAAAATTGGTGAAAACAGACAATCAGCCACTCAGGTTTCGTGATCGGTAGCGCGCGGGTACTGTGCGGGCCGCATATCGGCGAGCCTCGGGGTAATGCATGAGCGCGTTGACGGCCCACCTGGACGTACCACTGCACCACGGCGCGCCCGGCGCGGCCCGGCGGGCGGTGGTGGCCGTCCTGAGCGGCTGGGGTCTGAGCGACCAGGACTGGCTGGACGCGGCCGCCGTGGTGGTCAGCGAGCTGGTCACCAACGCGGTCCGGTACGGCGGCGGCTGCGTCGCCCTGCACGTCGAGGCGCAGGACGGTCGCGTGGTGGTCTCGGTCGCCGACGGTTCCCCGGTGCGGCCCCGGCGGCGCGACCCGGACGACGTGGGCGGGCGCGGCATCGCGCTGATCGAGGCCCTCGCCGAGAGCTGGACGGTGCGTCACCACGAGGGCGGCAAGCAGGTCCGGGTGGCGCTGCGGCAGTGCCCGGGTCTTGCGCCGGCCCGGGGGGTCGCCGCGTGAGAATCGTCCGGGACGGCGTCGACGGCCTGGTGCGGATGGCCTTCCACGGTGAGCTCGACCTGGCCACCGTCGACCAGGTGGCCGCTCAGGTGAGCGCCGAGCTGGCCGCTCCCGGCCTGCTCCGGCTGGTGCTGGACCTGGCCGGGCTGACCTTCTGCGACTCGACCGGCATCGACGCGCTGATCAACGCCCAGATCGCGGCCCGGGACCGGGGCGTGATCTTCCAGGTGGTGCGCCCGCGCGGGATCGTGCGCCGGACGCTGGTCGCCACCGGCGTGCTGGAGCTGCTGACCACCGCCACCGGTTAGAAGCGGAAGCGCTGGACCGCGGACCGCAGCTCGTCGGCGAGGGTCTCCACGTCCTGAGCGGTGCGGGCCGCCTGACCGGCCGCCGCCCGGCTGGCCGCGGTGCTGTGCGCGACGCTGGCGATGTTGCCGGCGATGTCGGTGGCGCCGGCGGCCGCCTCGCTGACCCCGCGGTTCATCTCGGCGGTGGTGGCGCTCTGCTGCTCGACCGCGGACGCGATCGTGGTCTGGTAGTCGCTGATCTGCTCGATGATCCGGCTGATCTCGTCGATCGCGGTGACCGCGTGGCCGGTGTCGCTCTGGATCGCGGCGATCTGCTGGGAGATCTGCTCGGTGGCCCGGGCGGTCTCCTGGGCCAGGTCCTTGACCTCGCTGGCGACCACCGCGAAGCCCTTGCCGGACTCGCCGGCCCGGGCCGCCTCGATCGTCGCGTTCAGGGCGAGCAGGTTGGTCTGCGCGGCGATCGCGGTGATGGTGGCGATCACGTCGCCGATCTGCGCCGACGAGTCGCCGAGCCGGTTGATGGTGGCGCTGGTGGCCCGGGCCGCGGCGACCGCGTCCGAGGCGACCTGCGCGGCGTCACCGGCGTTGCGGGAGATCTCGCTGATCGCCGAGCCCATCTGGTCGGTGCCGGCGGCGACCGTGTGCACGTTGCCGGACACCCCGGAGGCGCTCTGCGCGGCCAGCCCGGCCTGCTGATCGGCCTCGGCCACCGCGTCGTCGATCTCGTGGCTGACCCGGCGCATGGTCTCCGACGCCTCGGTCAGCCGGCCACCGCTGTCGGCGATCTCCACGACGGTGGTGCGGATCCCGATGATCGCCTCGTCCAGGGCGCGGCCCATCAGCGCGATCTCGTCGGCGCCGTCGGTGTCGGCGCGGACCGTGAGGTCGCCGCGGGCCATCGCCTGTAAGTTCTGCACCAGCCGGCCGACCGGGCCGGTGACGCTCCGGGTGACCAGCACGGTGAGCAGCACCGCGGCGACCACGGCCAGCGCGAACGCGATGATCAGGGCGTTGCGGGCGGTGGCCGCCTGCTGCTCGGCGGTGTGGGTGGCCTTCTCGGCCCGGCCGGTGACCGACGCGACCAGCGCGTCGGTGCCTTCCACGATCTTGAAGTACAGCTCGTAGCCCGGCCCCAGGATGATCTTGTCGCCGGCCGGGATGTCGCCCTTCGCGTACTCCGCGACGGCCTCCAGGTCGGCGTCGAAGTACGCGGTCCAGGTGGTCTTCAGGCCCTCGAAGACGGTGCGCTCGTCGGCGGTCATCGAGGCGGTGTCGGTGCCGTCCAGCAGGTCCAGCAGCTTCTGCTTGTCGGCCAGGAAGCCGGCCCGGTTCTCGGTGGCCGGGTCGACCGCGACCTTCGGGCCGAGGCGCAGGGTGTCCCAGACGTAGGCGATCTGCCAGCCGGAGATGTCACCGTCGTAGTACTTCTGCTCGTCCACCTGGTGCTGCAGCTTCAGCAGGCCCCGGGTCGCGGTGGCCGCGTCGGACTGCCGGTTCAGGCCGATCGCGCCGATCGCGACCGCCACCCCGAGCAGGGCCAGCACCACGCCGAATGCCGCCGCGAGCCGGCCCGCCAGCCGTAGACGCCGTAGCACCGTCATGGTCAACCCCCGTGCTGGGCCGGATCGCTGGACAAGATCAGCAGATCACGGTCATCCGGGCGGTGGTGCCCTTTCCGGAACCCTCCGAGAAGACGGTCAGCTCGCCGTCGTGCGCTTTCATGATCCGTTCGGCGATGCTCAGGCCGAGGCCGACGCCGGGAACCGCCTGGTCCCGGGAGAACCGGCCGCGGTAGAACCGCTCGATCACGTGCGGCAGTTCGTCGGGCGGGATGCCCGCGCCGTGATCGATCACGGACAGGCCGGTCTCGTCGACCCGGATCCGGACCGCGGTGCCGGCCGGGCTGAACAGCAGGGCGTTGCGGACCAGGTGCTCGGCCGCCTGGCTGAGCCGGGTCAGGTCACCGGGCACCGGGAAGTCGTCGGCGCCGGGCTGCAGCTCGAGGCGCAACGTCACCTCGCGCTGCTGGGCCAGCTGCCGGCACGTCGCCATCGCCGTCTCGGCCACCGCGATCAGGTCGGTCTGCGCCCGCAGCAGCGGCAGCGGGGTGCCCGCCGGGCGGGTGCCCGCGAGCAGGTGGTCGACCATCCGGACCAGACGTTCGCCGTTCCGCTGGATCGGTTCGATCATTTTCCGGTACGGGGTGAGCTCCTCGTTCTCCACCAGCAGCTCCAGGTACCCCTGGATCGTGGTGACCGGGGTGCGCAGCTCGTGCGACACGGTCGCGACGAAGTCCTCCTCGCGGCTGATCGCCCGGGACAACTCGTCACCCACCGCGGCCAGCAGCAGCCGGCTGCGGATCGCCGAGAGGTGCCCGGCCGCCTGGCCGGCCATCGTGTGCAGCAGTTCCAGCTGCCGGTCCCCGGCCTCGCGCGGCCGGTTGTCGAGCACGCACATGGTGCCCAGCGTGAAGCCGTCCTCGTCGATCAGCGGCACGCCGGCGTAGAACCGGATGTTCGGCGCGCCGACCACGTTCGCCCAGACCCGGTACTCGGGGTGAGACAGGGCGTCGCGCACGATCAACGGCATCCGCTGATCCACCACGACACCGCAGAACGACGTGGTCAGCGGGCCACCGGCGCTGGGCATGCCGGTGCTGCCGGCGAACCACTGCCGGTCCGCGGCGACCATCGTCACCGTGGACATCGGTGTCTCGAAGACCGAGCCGGCCAGCCGGGTCAACTCGTCCAGGACCGCCGGGCGGGGTGCGTCGAGCAGGTGATAACTCCGCACCGCGGCAACACGGGTCTCATCGCCGACTGCGCTCATCAGAATCCGTCTCTCCCAGGGCCGAGGTGCAGGTAAGGAAGTCTTCGACATCCGGGTGGCCCGGATGAGGACTTCCGGTCCGTGCAATTACCCCGTTACTGAACGCTCAAAGCCGGTCACGCAGAGTCGATATGGCGCGGCATATCACTAGCGCCTGGCCAGGCGGAGGAGGACTCATGCGCACCGAGCTGTACAAGTCTGCGAACGCCGACGACAAGAAGCCCGTCGTGCTCGTCGTCGACGACGAGGAGACCGTGCTCGAAACGCTCTCGCTCCAGCTCGGCCGGGAGTACCGGGTGCTGACCGCCCCCGACGGTGACCGGGCTCTGCAGGTGCTGTCCGAGCAGGGCGCGCCCGCCGCGGTGATCAGCGACATGCGGATGCCCGGGATGAACGGCATCGAGCTGCTGCGCCGGGTCCAGATGGAGTACCCCTGTTCGGGGTCCTCGAACTGTCCAACCCGCCGGCCTTCCAGCGGGCCGGTCGGATCAGCACCCTGGTCGGCGAGCTCTGCCACATCCTGCAGATGGACGGCCTGTGGGAGATCGAGGTGGCCGCGATGGCCTCCCAGCTCGGCGCGGTCACCGTGCCCGCCGCCACGATGCAGAAGATGGAACGCGGGCTGCCGCTGAACGCCGACGAGCAGGCGGCGGTGGACAACATGCCGCGGATCGCGCTGCGGCTGCTCGGCGACATCCCGATGATGGAGGAGGTGCTCGCCATCGTCGGCGGCCTGAGCGGCGCGCCGGCCGGTCCGGAGGGCCGCTCCGCGCTGGTCGAGGACGCGATCGCGGTGCTGTGGACGGCCACCGCGTACGAGAGCCTGCAGACCCGCGGGGTGACCGACGTCAACGCGATCAACGTGATCGAGGAGCGCCACGACCAGTACCCGCACGTGATCGCGGCGCTGCGCCGGCTCAAGGGCGTCCGCGCGGTCAAGGACTCGGTGCGCAGCGTCCGGGTGACCGAGCTGGAGGTCGGCATGCGGCTGATCGAGGACGTGGTGGCCACCAACGGCCTGGTCCTGATCGGCAAGGAGACCGTGATCACCGAGCTGATGCTGGACCGGCTGACCACCTTCGCCCGCGCCGTGGAACTGGTCGAGGAGGTCCTCGCCGCGGTGCCGTACAAGGCGAGCTACCAGCCGACCGCCTACGCCGGGCACCGCTGAGCGAACTCCTCGGCCAGCGTCGACACCGCGCGCAGCGCCCCGGTGGCCTCGGACCGGATCCGATCAGCCGTGCGCGCCGGGTCGGCGACCGCGCCGGCCCGTGCCTGATCCTCCAGCACCGCGCAGACCGCGGCCAGCCCGGTGGCGCCGATGTTGGCCGCCGAGCCCTTCAGGGCGTGCGCCCGGTCGCGGATGCCGCCCGGGTCCGCCCGGCCGGCCAGCAGCGTGGTGAGCTGCTCGACCGCGCCGGGTGTCTTCGCCGCGAACGACCGGAGCAGGCGCAGCACCAGTGCGAGCTCGGCCGGTGTCGGATCCGGGTCGGTGATCGCCGCGATCCGGGCGCGTACTCCGGCCAGCCGCTGCTCGTCGTCCTCCGGCATGCGCCGAGTCTAGGTTTCAGGCGCCCCAGCCCGCCTGCGTTCCGCCGACCCGCTCGGCGGTCACCGTCGCCGCGTACCCGGAAGCCTTGAACGCCGCGACCGGGTCGCGCGGCAGACCGCGGGCCTCGCGCCGGTCCGCGAGCGGACCGCGCACATCGGTTTCGTACGCGTCCATCAGCACCGCGTTCGCCCCCAGCACGTCCCCCTCGCGCTGCGCCGTGGCGAGCGCGCCCTGATCGATCTGCAGCGCCTTGGCCAGGGCCTGCTCGACGTTGAGCACCGAGCGGATCTGCCCGGGGATCTTCTCCTCGATGTTGTGGCACTGGTCGAGCATGAAGTTGACCCGGGACTCCGGCCGGTGCGCGCCGGCCGCCACGATCTCCGACATGATCCGGAACAGCTGGAACGGGTCGGCCGCCCCGACGATCAGGTCGTCGTCGGCGTAGAACCGCGAGTTGAAGTCGAACGCGCCGAGCCGCCCCTGCCGCAGCAGCTGCATCACGATGAACTCGATGTTGGTGCCGGGCGCGTGGTGCCCGGTGTCCAGCACCACGGTGGCCCGCTCGCCCAGCGCCAGGCAGTGCAGCAGCGAGGTGCCCCAGTCCGGGATGTCCATGCTGTAGAAGTACGGCTCGAAGAACTTGTACTCGAGCAGGATCCGCTGGTCCTCGCCGAGCGCGTCGTAGATCCGCCGCAGCGACTCGGCGAGCCGGTCCTGCCGCCCGCGCAGCGAGTCCTGACCGGGATAGTTCAGCCCGTCCGGCAGCCAGATCTTCAGGTCGGTGGAGCCGGTCGCCCGCATGATCTCCAGGCAGTCCAGGTGGTGCCGGACCGCCTTGTCCCGGATCGCCGGGTCGGGGTGGCAGAGCGAGCCGAGCTTGTAGTCGTCGTCCTGGAACAGGTTCGCGTTGACCGCGCCGAGCCGCACGCCCTGCTTCTCGGCGTAGGCCCGCAGGTCACCCCAGTCGTCCACGACGTCCCAGGGGATGTGCAGGGAAACCCGCGGCGCGAGGCCGGTGGTCCGGTGCACGACTGCGGCGTCGGCGATTTTTTCGTACGGGTTCCTCGGCACCCCGGGCGAGGCGAAGACCTTGAACCGGGTGCCCGAGTTCCCGTAGGCCCAGCTGGGTACCTCGACGGTGAAGTCGTCCAGGCCGTCCAGGTTCATGACGTTCCTCCGTAGCGGCGGTTGGTGAGTCCGTTGAGCAGGGCGGCGAAGACCAGCACCGCGCCCAGGGCGAGCAGCTGGTACTGCGAGCCCTCGTTGCCGATGAAGGCCAGCAGGATGCCGGCGTTCAGCCAGACGATCAGCAGGGTGGCCAGCACCACGCCGGCGACCCGGCCGATCCCGCCGGTGATCGCCACGCCGCCGAGGACGGCGATGGTGATCGCGGGCAGGGCCATCCCGTTGCCGGAGACGCCGGCGTCCGGCCGGGCGCTCGCGAACTGGCCGACGGTCACCACCGCGACCAGGCCGGCGAGCAGACCGGCGTAGACGTACGCCTTGAAGCGGGTGTCCCGGACCGGCAGACCGGACCAGCGGGCCGCCACGTCGTTCGTGCCGATCGCGTAGAGCCGCCGGCCGTACGCGGTGCGGGCCAGCAGCAGCCAGACCGCGACCACGGTGGGCAGCAGGAACGTGAAGATCCCGAGCGGGATGTCCGGGACGTACTGCCCGAACAGCGGCAGCTCGACCGACTTGCTGATCGAGAAGAGCTTCTGGATCGGCGCGGTGCTGATCGGCTCCTGGTTGTTGATCACGATGGCGATCGACTTGAACGCGTAGTACGTGGCCAGGGTGGCGATCAGCGCCGGGAAGCCGATGTACGACACCAGGAAGCCGTTGACCGCTCCGCACAGCGCGCCGAACCCGGCGGTCAGGATGATCGCGGCCCACAGCGGCCAGCCCCACTCGCCGTACGCGAAGCCGAAGACCATGCCGGCCAGCGAGACGATCGCGCCCACCGAGAGGTCGATGCCGCCCCGGCCGGACAGGATGACCAGCAACTCGGCCAGGCCGAGCATGGCCAGCGGGACCGCGCTGATCAGCGACGCGGACATGTAGTCGAAGTCGTAGGAGGCGGTCAGGTAGCCGCCCGCGTCCTGGATGAAGAACGTGACCACGACCGCGACGATGAGCACCGCGAGCAGGGCGATCCGCTGGGTGAGCAGGACGCGGAGGATCCGGGCGCCGGTGCCCTCTTTCTGCGCGGCCACGGCGGTCATCGGCTTCTCCTTGCCCGGGTGCGCAGGAGGTCCGCTCCGACGGCCACGATGATGAAGACGCCGACGAACAGGTCGGACAGTTGCGAACGCCAGCCCAGCTGGGTGACGCCCGAGGCGACCGACTGCACCAGCAGCGCGCCGAGCAGGGTGCCGAGCACCGAGCCGCGGCCACCCATGATCGAGGTGCCGCCGATCACCACGGCCGCGATCACCGCGAGCTCCTTGCCGGAGCCGACCGACTGGTCCAGCGTCGAGGTGCCCTGCGCGATCACGAAACAGCTGGCCAGCCCGACGAGCAACCCGGTGATCAGGTACGTCAGCAGGACCCGGCGCTGCACCCGCACTCCGGCCAGCCGGGCCGCCTGCGCGTCCCCGCCGATCGCGAAGAAGTGCCGGCCGCCCGCGGTGTGCCGCAGGTACCACCAGGCCGCCGCGGTGATCAGCACGGTGATCAGGAAGGCGTGCGGGACGCCCAGGGTGCGGCCGCCCGCGCCGCGGCCGAAGAAGGCCAGCGTGCCCGGGATGCCGTTCACCGTCCCGGACCCGAAGATCCGCAGGCCGAGGAACATGAACAGGTTCGCGGTGCCGAACGTGATGATGATGGCGTGCACCCGGCCGTAGGCGATCAGCACGCCGTTGACCAGGCCCAGCGCCCCGCCCACCGCGACCGACAGCAGCACCGCGACCGGCAGGCTCACCTCCGCGCCGACCAGGGCCTTCGCGGTCAGCACCGAGCACACCATGATCGCGCCACCGACCGAGACGTCGATGCCGCCCGTGATGATCACGATGGTCATGCCGACGCCGGCCAGCGCGATCGGCGCGGTCGCCACCAGCAACGGCTGGATCGACCCGGCGGTCAGGAACGCCGGGGTGCTGACCGCCAGCGCCGCCCAGAGCACGACCAGTACGCCGGCCAGCACGATCTCCTGGCCGGTCAGCCGGGGTGGCAGCACCCGGTGGCGGATCGTCGCGGTGACGGTGCTCATGCCGTTCCTCCCGCGGCGGCGGCCAGCAGGTCGACCTGCGAGGCGTCCGGGCCGAACTCCTCGGTCGTGGTGCCGCCGCGGACCACCTGGATCCGGTCCGCGATCCGCAGCGCCTCCGGCAGGTCCGACGTGACCACCAGGACCGCGGTGCCCTCCTCGGCCAGTTCGGTGATCAATCGGTGGATCTCCTCCTTGGCACCCACGTCGACGCCCTGGGTCGGTTCGGCGAGCACCAGCACCTTGGGCCGCTCGACGAGCTGCCGGGCGAGCACCACCTTCTGCGCGTTGCCGCCGGACATCGCGCTGATCGGCTGCCGCTCGCTGGGCGTCTTCACCGCCAGGCGGCGGATCAGATCGAGCGCCACGCTGCGCTCCCGGCCGCGGTCCAGGAACACCCCGAAGCGGGAGAACCGCTCGAGGTGGCCGGCCGAGATGTTGAACGCGATCGACTGGAAGCTGAACATGCCCTCGACCTTGCGGTTCGCCGGGAGCAGCGCGATGCCCAGCCGCTGCGCGTCGCGGGGCGAGCGCGGCGACACCGGCTCGCCCTCGAACCGCAGCGCACCGGCGGTGGACCGGTCGATGCCGTAGACGCAGGCGGCGATCTCCGAGACGCCCGAGCCGACCAGGCCGTAGAGCGCCACGATCTCGCCGGCCCGGACCCGCACGTCGACGTCATGGAACCGGCCGGTGCGGCCGAATCCGTCCAGCTCGAGGACGGGCGGGCCGTCCGGGACCACGCGGTGCGGGCGCTCGTCGGAGAGGATGCCGCCGACCATGAGCTCGGCTATCCGTCGTACCGAAAGATCGTGAATGTCATGAGTGCCGATGGTCCGGCCGTCCCGCATCACGGTCACCTCGTCCGCGATGCGGAACAGCTCGTCCAGCCGGTGCGAGATGTAGACGACCGCCACCCCGTCCGCGGTCAGCCGCCGGACGACGCCGAAGAGCACCTCGATCTCGGCGTCGGTGAGGATCGCCGACGGCTCGTCGAGGATCAGCACGCTCGCCTCGGCCGCGAGGGCCTTGGCGATCGAGACCTGCTGCTGCTCGGCGACCGAGAGCGTGCCGACCGTGGCGGTGGCGTAGCGGGCCGGGAGGCCGAGCCGCTCCAGCAGCTCGACCACCCGCCTGTTCTGTTCCGCCCAGTCGACCCGACCGGCTTTTTTGATCTCACGGCCGAGGAAGATGTTCTCCGCGACGGTGAGCTCGCCGAACAGCTGCGGCTCCTGATAGACGGTGGCGATACCGAGACCGATCGCGTCGGTGGTGCTGCCGATCCGCACCGGCTCGCCGTCGAACTCGATCGTGCCGGTGTCGGCGGTCTCCGCCCCCGACACGATCTTGATCATCGTCGACTTGCCGGCGCCGTTCTCGCCGACCAGGGCGTGCACGCGGCCCGCCCGTACTGTCACATCGGCCTGCAGGATCGCGCGCACCGCGCCGAACCGCTTCGCGATCCCGGTCAGGCGCAGCCTGGGCTTCTCGTCGGTCATCTCTTCGCTTCGGCTCAGTAGTTGAACTGGTCGACGTTCTTGTCGGTGATCTGCAGCGCCGGGCCGAGCAGCAGCATCTTCGACGTCGCGTCGTAGGTGACGCCGGTGAGCTTGTCGCTGACGTTGTTGGTGGCCTGGAACTGCTTGCCCTCGGCGATCTGCGCACCGGCCCAGGCGGTCAGGTAGCCCAGGTTCTGCACGTCCCAGAGGATGGCCGCGGTCGACGACTTGTCGGTCAGGTACGGCTTCATCGCCTGCGGCGTGCCCAGCCCGACGGTGAAGACCTTGCCGATCTTCCCGGCGTCCTTGACCGCCTGCGCCACCCCGGGCGCGCTGGACGTGCACTCGCCGACCAGCCCGGTGAGGTCCGGGTGGGCGTTCATCAGGTCGGTCGCCATCTGTGTCGCCTTCGCCTGGTCCTCACCGGCGTAGACGACGTCGACGATGGTGGCGTCCGGGTACTTCTCCTTGGTGTACGCCTGCTGGACCTTGATCCAGGAGTTCAGGTTCTCGGCGGTCTGGCCGCACGAGACGATCGCGTACTTCCCCTTGCCGCCCATCGCCGTGAGCAGCGCGTCGGTCAGACCCTGGCCGATGCCCTCGGCGGTGGCCTGGTTGACGAACACCTCCCGGACGCTGCTCGGCGCGTCGGTGTCGGCGGTCGCGACGTGGATCCCGGCGTCCTTGGCCTGCTGCAGCAGCGGGGCCATGCTGTCCGGGTCGTTCGGCGCGACGATCAGAGTGTCGACCTTCTGCTGGATGTAGGACCGCACGATGTCGGCCTGCGCTGCCGCGTCGGCCTGCGTCGGACCCTGATAGAGCCACTCGACGTTGCCGAGAGCGGCGGCGGCGGCCTTGCCACCGGCGTTCATCGCCTCGAAGTAGGGGACGCCTTGCAGCTTGGGGACGAAGGCGACCTTGTAGGTCTTGGCACCGGCGGTGCTGCCGGAGCTGGTGTCGTTGTCGTTCTTCTTGGTGCAACCGGAAACCGCCAGCGCGGCGGTGGTGAGGATCGCGATCGGAAGGGCCAGCCGGGAACGCATTGATGCCTCCAGCGACTTGAAACGTTCTATCTGGAATGTGACCCACGTTACGATCCGGTTAGAGGTTGGGTCAAGAGGCGTGCGTGATTGTGTCCAATCAGAGTTTCAACGTTTCAACTGGGCGGGGTTTTTGCGGAGTTCGTCCCGTCCAGCGCGGCCTTCTCGTGCCCGAACCCGCGGAACGGGGCCGGACGGGCGCTCGGGGGTGTGGGATTGGGGGTGGTTAGGGAGGGTTGGTGCGGGTACGTCAGCCCTCTGCAAGGCTGGTGCAGGACGGAGGGGACGATGGCGTACACGGACACGGACACGCGGAGTGAGCAGGCTTCTACCGCGGCTTTGGTCAGCCGGCTCAGTGAGCAGGTCTCGACGCTGGTACGGGACGAATTGACGCTCGCCCGCATGGAGATGATGGAGAAGGGCAGGCGAGCCGGGAAGGGCGCCGGGTTGCTGGGCGCGGCCGGCGTCATGACGATGTACGGCACCGGCGCCCTCCTGGTCACCGCCGGGGCGGCGTTGGCGCTGATCGTGCCGGTGTGGGTGGCCGCGCTGGCGGTGACCGGCGTGCTGTTCCTGGCGGCCGCGGTGACCGCACTGGCCGGCCGGCAGGAGATCCACCACGCCGGCCCGGCCCTGCCGCAGGCGGCGATGGCGAGCGGCCGTGAGGACGTCGACGCCTTCATGGACGCGGCCCGCGCGGGGAGGTCCCTGTGAACGACGACGGCACAGCCCGCGGCCAGGTGTCATCCGGTCCGGCGGCGTCCGGCGGGGCGTCTGGTCTGGCGGCGTCTGGCGGGGCGTCTGGTCTAGCGGCGTCCGGAAGGGCGTCCGCGCCGGTGGCGTCCGGGCGCACGCCGGTGGAGGGCAGCACCCGGACCAGCGCTCCGGTGCCGGGCCCGGTCGCCAGCAACCCCGGGGGCTCCGGCCCGGCGGGGAAGGCCCCCAGCGGAACCGGCCGGGGCAACACCTCACCGGGCGGCGCCGGCCGCGGCCCCAAGCCGTCAGCCGGGACGTCCCCCAAGGCCGCTCCCGGTCCACCCCCGGGTGCCACCCCGAAGCCGTCCGTCGGGACGTCCACGCCGGCGGCTCCCGGCCCGGCGCAGGCCGCTACACCCGGCCCGGCGCAGGCCGCTACTTCCGAGCCTGTCCCCGGCCCGCCGTCCGCCGCGCCCGCGGTCGAAGCCGCGTCCAAGCCCGTTCCTGGCCCGCCGCAGGGTGTGGTCGCCAAGCCGGCGAGTGGGACGCCCGCGGCGGTTCCCGGTTCGCCATCGGCGGTGACCACCGAGTCCGCGGCCGGGGCCCGGCCCAAGGCCGCTGCTGGGCCTTCGGGGACCGCTGTCCCCAAGCCCGCGCCGCCGAAACCGGCGCCGCCGAAACCCGCGCCGCCCAAGCCGGTGCCGGCGGACGGTCAGCATCCGCCCGTCCCCAAGCCGGGGCCGCCGACGGCGTCGCCTGCCGCGTCCTCCGCTTCGCCGAAAGCGTCGCCCGCCGCGTCCTCCGCTTCGCCGACGGCGTCGCCTGCCGCGTCTTCCGTTCCGGCGGGGGTGTCGTCGGCCGGAGCGGGGGTGTCCGGGGTGAACGGTTCGGGGTCGCGGGCGGCCGGGTCGACGGTGCCTGCGAAGCCGGCACCGCCCCAGGCGGCGGCTGAGGCGAACGGCCCGGCCTCCGGTGCGGTCATCAAGCCCGCGCCGGCGCCTCCGAAGGGTGCTTCCGGCGGGACGGCCGCCTCGGCGGAACCCGGGGTGTTGAAAGGGCCGGCCGGTCCTGGCCCGAGACCCGGGCCGGTGCCGGCCGCGGGTGCGGGGAAGAAGCCTGAGATGCCGAAGGAGAGTTCGTCGATGTCGGTGCAGTCGAAGCCGGGGGCAAACGGTGCGTCCGGGAAGCCGGCCGGGCCTGGCGCCGCGGGTTCCGGGGCGGGTTCCGGCGTGGGCGGAGATCATGGCGCTGGTGACGGCGCGCGGGAGGAGAGCGCTGCTGCGCCGCGGGATGCCGGGGAGCTTCGTGCGGAGATCGAGCAGACACGCGCCGAGTTGGGGGAGACGGTCGAGGCTCTGGTGGCCAAGGTTGACGTCCCGTCCCGGGTCAAACATTCCGCCGCGGACAAGACCGCCCAGCTCAAGGCCTCAGCCATGGATCTCAAGGACGCGGCCACGACGAAGGCCGCTGATCTCGGGGAGGCGGTTTCCGCCAGGACCGCGGACCTGAAGGAGGCTGCCGTTGATCTTGGGGGCGCGGTCTCCGCGAGGGCCGCTGAGCTCAAGGGCGTCGTCGCCGACACCGCGGGGAAGGTCTCGGACCGGGCTGCTGGCCTGCGTGAAGCGGCCGCGAGCAAGGCCGGGCAGCCCCAGGGGGCGGCCGCGCCGAGCGGGGCTCGCCGGAACGAGACCGCCGGTCTGGCAGCCGGTGGCCCGTGGGGGGTTCATGAGACCGGGCACATCGCGGAGGCGACGGCGCAGACCAGCGCCCGGATGTGTGCCTCGGCGGCGGACGCCGCCGGACGGGCCACCGCCGTGATCGGCTCTGCGCGGCGGCGGATCGTCGCGAACCCCGGGAGGTACGCCATCCTCGGTGCCGCGGTGGGCACTGTCGCCGCCGGGGTCGCTTTCATCCGTCGGTCCCGCTGACGGGACGAACCAGGGGCTCGGCCGGTGCCTCCCACCCGGCCGAGCCGACCCCATCGCGGCCCCGTCGATGGCGGTGCCCCGTCACGAGGGCGGTGGCGATCCGCGATCCGGGCCGCACAGCCGCGCCGGGTGGCTCGGCCGTGCCGGATCGCCCGGCTGCGCTGGGCCGCACGGGTGCGCTGGATCGCGCACTTGAGGTTGAGGGCGGGGTCAGGCGGTGCGGATGAAGGACAGCAAGGCGGCGTGCGTGCCGGCGTCCGCCGCGGCTACCAGGCCGGTGCCGGTCTGCCACGGTGTGCCGTCGACGCCGGTGACCACACAGCCCGCCGCCTCACAGATGGCGACGCCGGCCGCGAAGTGGACGCTGTCGCGGACGTCCCCATACGACAGATAAGCGGCCCGGCGCCCGTCCGCCACCCAGAGCAGCGCGAGCGTGGTGGACACGACCCGGGGGCGGAACCGGTCCCGGAAGCCCGGTGCGGCGATCACCCGGGACGGCTCGACCGGGAACGGCGGGTCCAGGTTGATGTCCACCATCGCGGTGACCGGGGACGGGACCAGCGGCCGGTCGGCGCCGTCCGCGCCGCGGACCCGGGCCACGGTGCCGTCCGTCCAGTACGTCTCGCCGGTGAACGGGTCGGCGGAGGCGGCCGCGGTGACCCGGTCGCCGTCGCGGAGGGCGACGTTCGCCGCGACCAGCGGGGTCTGCGCCGCGTAGTTGAGCGTGCCGCAGAGCGGGTCGACCAGCCAGCGTCGCCGGGCACCGGCCGGGCCGGACGCGCCGGTCTCCTCGCCGGTGATCGCGTCGTCCGGGGAAGCGGCGCTCAGCACGGCATGGATCGCCTGTTCAGCGGCGAGATCCGCCTCGGTGGCGAAGTCGCCGCCGCCCTTGTCGACCCGGGCCAGGGCGCGTCCGTACCGCTCCCGGATGACGTCTGCGGCAGCCAGCGCGGCGGCGATGGCGGTCTCATGATCCATGGAACGGACCGTAACGCAGAGGTGCGAGGATGGAGCCGCACCGAACCCCTCCGGCGCAGAACGGCAGGCTTGCTCACCGATGAACTCCCCGGCAGATCCGCCCGGTCCCGCGGCGGACGCTACGGCCCGTGACGAGCCCGCCCGGACGGAGGAGGAGGAAGCGGCAGCCGGCGCGGAAACCTCGGTGGTCGCCGACCCGGCCCGGAAAGACGCCGCGGACCGAAAAGACGACCCGGCCAGGAAAGACGGCCCGGACCGGAAAGACGCCGCTGACCGGAAAGGCGCCGTGGACCGGAAAGGCGCCGCGGACCGGAAAGACGACCCGGACCCGGAAGGCGACCCGGACCAGGACGAGCCGGCCCGGGAGGACGAGTCGGACCGGAAAGACGAGAACGAGCCGAAAGCCGACGTTGCAGCGCGGCCGTACCCGGGTATGTCATCGGACATGCCTGACGCGCCGACCCTGCTCGCCGGCCGCTACCGCCTCGGAGTGGAGCTCGGTCGCGGCGGCATGGGCCTGGTCCGGCTCGCGCACGACGAGATCCTCGAGCGCGAGGTCGCGATCAAGCAGATCGACCTTCCCGAGGAACTCGCCCAGGGTGAGGCCGCCGCGCGACGCACCATCCGGGAGGCCCGCGCGTCGGCGCGGCTGAGCCACCCCAACGTGGTGCAGGTCTACGACGTCCTCTCGGTCGACGACCACACCTGGATCGTCATGGAGTACGTCCCGTCCCGCTCGCTGCGTGAGGCGATCACCGAGGACGGCCCGTTGGACGCGTACCAGGTGGCCCGGATCGGTCTGGACCTGCTCGCCGCGCTGCAGGCGGCACACCGCGCCGGCGTGCAGCACCGCGACGTGAAACCGGCGAACGTGCTGCTCGCCGACGACGGCCGGGTGCTGCTCACCGACTTCGGCATCGCGGCGATCGACGACGACATCCTGACCAGCAAGTCCGATGTGCTGATCGGCTCACCGCTCTACATGGCACCGGAACGCGCCCGTTTCGGGATCAGTGGCCCGGCCGCCGACCTGTGGGGCCTGGGCGCCACCCTGTACGCCGCGGTCGAGGGGCACTCGCCGTTCCAGCGCACGTCGACGATGGCGACCCTGGCCGCGCTGGCCACCGAGGAGCCGACCCCGCCGCAGCAGGCCGGCCCGCTCACCCCGGTGCTGGACGGCCTGCTCCGCAAGGACCCGGACGAGCGGATCGAGGCCGAGGAGGCCGAGCGGCTGCTCCGCGAGGCGGTGACCGCGCTGGACACCCCGGTCACCCGCTCCGCCCCGGTCCCGAAGCCCCGGCCGCCCGCGAATGATGAGATGCGGACGGCGCTTCCGGCCGTACCGACAAAGAACCGGAAGCTGATCGCCCTCGCCGCCACCCTGGTGTTGGTGATCGCCGGTCTGGCGATCTTCCTGGTGACGCGGCCGTCGTCGGAGCCGGAGACGACGGCCGGCGACCGCACCGCGACGACGCAGCCGACCCAGGCAGCCACCACCACCGCTCCCACCAGCGCAAAGCCCTCGACTACCGCGCCGTCGCCGTCGGCGAGCAAGAGCCCGGACCAGGCAGGCGGTCGGCCGGCGTTGCTGGCCGGGTGGCAGAACTGGACCGACAAGACCGGTTTTTCGGTGTACGTCCCGAGCGGCTGGAGCACGTATACGAAAGGGTCGATGCGCTACTGGAAGGACGGCAAGGGCCACCTCCTGGGCATCGACCAGACCGACAAACCGCGATCAAATCCGGTCGCCGACTGGAAATCGCAGCGTGACGCGCGGCGCGCCGACGGCGACTTCCCGGGCTATGACGAGATCAAAATCAAGTCGGTCGACTACTTCCAGAAGGCCGCCGACTGGGAGTGGACCTACAACGGTGACGGCGGCCGCCAGCACGTGAACAACCGTGGCGTCGTCACGTCAGCGCACCAGGCCTACGGTTTCTGGTTCCAGACCCCGGACGCGGACTGGTCCCAATACCGCACAGACGTCCTCGAGGTGGTCTTCAAAAGCTTCGTCCCGGACAAAGACTGATCAGAAGTCGAGCAACGCTTCGGTGCTGATCGCGATGGGGAACGGCAAATCCGACGTCAGCGTCTCGCCCTGTTTCGCGGTCGTGTGCTCGACGTAGGTCGTCCCGTCGAGGCGGAACAGCCGTAGTTCAATCGAGTCGTAGCCGGCGAAGTCCGGTTCGACGAGGAGATACCACGGGATATTTGCCGCGGCGTAGAACTGCGCCTTCTGCCCTCGATCGGTCGCGGCGTTGCTCGGCGAGGTGATCTCGGAAACGAGAGTCACACTGGCGGCGTCCACGATGCTGGCGAGCCGGTCGATTCGTCCGACGACCAGATCCGGAATGAGGATGCGACTCCCGGCGACGCGAAGGTTCATCGCCTCGGCGATGCGATAGCCGGCCGTCCGCGCTTCGTGGTGGAGCGCGGAAGTGAGACGGTACGAAATGCTTTGGTGCGGAAAATTCGGTCCCGGGCTCACCCAGAGGCTCCCGTCGATCAGCTCGATGCGATTGTTCGTCTCGCCGAGCGCGAGCCAGTCCGCCTCAGTCCAGGGCCCGTTGTGGTCGTCGAGCGTCCCCTTGCTCATGAGCAGAGTCTCGCACGCAGTCATGTCGCATTCCTCTCATGCCTAGTTGTTGCATGACAAGATGTCGCGGGGTGGGATCGCGTCAGAAGGCGAGCAGGTCCTCGGTGCTGATCGCGAGCGGGAACGGCAATGTTGAGGTCAGCGTTTCGCCCTGCTTCGCGGCGGCGTGTTCGATGTAGGTCCTGCTCTCGAGGCGACACAGGACCAGCGCCACCGATTCGTAGCCGGAGAAGTCCGGTTCGATGAGCAGGTACCAGGGGATCTGCGCCTCGGCATATGCCAGCATCTTGTTGATGCGATCGTTCGCGGCGTTGCTCGGCGAGGTGATCTCGCAGACGAGGACGACCTCGTCCGCGCTGCTGATCGCCGTCGTGATCGGGCTCTTCTTGATGGCGAGGTCGGGGATGAGGGTCCGCTCGTTGTTCAGCCGGACGTTGGGGGTCTGGGCCGCTCGGAGGCCCGCGGCTCGTGCTGCGGGGTGTAGCGCCTTCATGAGGTTGAACAAGATGGTGTTGTGGTAGTCGTTGGCTGAGGTCACCAAGAGGCTCCCGTCGAACAGCTCGATGCGTTCGTGCGTTTCGCCGAGCGCCAGCCAGTCCGCCTCAGTCCAGGGCCCCTCGTGGTTGTCAAGCGTCCCCTTGCCCATGGGCAAAGTCTCGCACGTGCTCATGCCGAAATCATCCCATGCCTAGTTGTCACTGGGCAAGGTGTCGTGTGTCAGTGGATTTCAGCGGGGGATCGCAGGTGCCAGGGTGTGTGCGGCTCGGGCCAGGTGGCCGGCGATGGCCTCGTGGTCGGTGGCTACCAGGCCGACCGTGACGCGCAGGTGGGGTCGGCCCGGGCCGATGGTGAAGGCCGTGCCGGCTGCCGCGCCGATGCCCGCGCTGGCCAGGCTCAGCAGTGCGGCCTGCTCGTCGGCCACCGGCAGCCAGATGTTGATGCCCTCGCCGGGTGGCAGGTCGATCCCGGCCGAGCGCAGGCCGTCACCGATCAGGCGGCGGCGTCGCGCGTATTCGTCGCGGGCCGCGCGGACCGCCGTCACCGACGGCGGGTCGGTCAGCAGGGAGAAGAGCAGGCGCTGCAGCAGCCGGCTGGTCCAGCCCTGGCCGAGCAGCCGCCGTTCCAGGATCGGGTCCAGCACGGTGGCCGGCCCGGTCACCGCGGCCAGCCGCAGGTCCGGTCCGTGCGACTTGGAGAAGCTGCGCACGTGCAGCACCTGACGGGGCAGGTACGACCCGAGCGAACGAGCCTCGCCGAACGCCAGGTCGCCGGCCGAGTCGTCTTCCACGACGTACACCTCGGGGTGTGGGGAAAGCACAGCGGCGAGCGACGCGGCCCGCGACGGTGACCACGACGCGCCGGTGGGGTTGAGCGCGCGCGGCTGGAGGAAGACCGCGGCCGGGCGGCGGGTGAGTGCGGCCGCGAGCTGGTCGGGCAGCATCCCCTCGGCGTCGGTGCCGACACCGACCACCGGTACGCCCAGCGCCTCGAGCAGGTCCAGCAGCGGCGGAAAACTGGGATTCTCCACCACGGCGAGGTCCCCGAGGCGCAACAATGCCGAGGAGACCTGGTCGATCGCGTCCATCGCCCCGTCGAAGACCGCGAGGCGTTCGGCCGGGTACGGCCACCGCTCCCGCAGCAGTCCGGCCAGCTCGGGCAGCACCGGCTCGTCGAGGTAACTGGTCGGCGTGGGGGAGAGCCCGTGCAGGGCGGGTATCGGTGGCAGCAGGGCGGGATCGGGCACCCCGGTGGAGAGGTCCAGGCCGAATCCGCCGGTCCGGCGCAACGCGGCGCGATACCGCCCCGGGCCGCCGGAGCCGGGTGCCGCGACGACAGTGCCGCGGCGTCCGTCCGTCCGGATGGTGCCGGCCCGGCGCAGCAGCTGCCAGGCTGCGTTGACGGTGCTGGGGGAGAGGTGCAGCTCGGTGGCGACCTTGCGGACCGGCGGGAGTTTGGCGCCCGGCTCGATCGCGCCGTCGCCGACCGCCCGGCTGACCGCTTCGGCCAGCCCGCGGGCGCTGGGTGCGCTCAGTCGTTCCCCAAGGGCTTCGAACATTTTTGTGACAGTACATTTGAAGCATTGTTCGGTCTACGGTCGTCACATAATCTCGGCACATGATTCACATTGCGCACTGGATCGGTGGCGCTGAGCGTCCCGGCACGTCCGGCCGGGTCGGCCCGGTCTTCAACCCGGCCACCGGCGAGCAGTCCGCCGAGGTCGACCTGGCCAGCACCGCCGAGGTCGACGGCGCCGTCGCGATCGCCAAGGAGGCCGCCAAGGGCTGGCGCTCGGCGTCGCTGTCGAAGCGCTCGGCAGTGGTCTTCACGTTCCGGGAGCTGCTGGCGGCCCGGACCGGCGAGCTCGCCGCGATCATCACGGCCGAGCACGGCAAGGTGCTCGCCGACGCGGCCGGCGAGGTGGCCCGGGGTCTGGAGAACGTCGAGTTCGCCACCGGCATCCCGCACCTGATGAAGGGCTCGTTCTCCGAGCAGGCCGCCACCGGCGTGGACGTGTACTCGATCCGCCAGCCGCTCGGCGTGGTCGCCGGCATCACCCCGTTCAACTTCCCGGCGATGGTGCCGCTCTGGATGTGCGCCACCGCGATCGCCGCGGGCAACTCGTTTGTGCTCAAGCCGAGCGAGAAGGACCCGTCCGCGGCGCTCTGGCTGGCCCGGCTGTGGGCCGAGGCCGGTCTGCCGGAGGGCGTGTTCACCGTCCTGAACGGCGACAAGGAGGCGGTCGACGCGCTGCTGGTCCACCCGGACGTCGCGGCGGTCAGCTTCGTCGGCTCCACCCCGATCGCCAAGTACATCTACGAGACCGGCACCGCGCACGGCAAGCGGGTCCAGGCCCTCGGCGGCGCGAAGAACCACATGGTCGTGCTGCCGGACGCCGAGCTGGACGCGGCCGCCGACGCGGCGATCAACGCGGGGTACGGCGCGGCCGGCGAGCGCTGCATGGCGATCTCGGTGGTGGTCGCGGTCGGTGAGATCGCCGATCCGCTGGTCGAGGCGATCGCGGCCCGGCTGCCGAAGCTCAAGATCGGCAACGGCGCCGACGCCGGCGTCGACATGGGCCCGCTGATCAGCGCGGCGCACAAGGAGAAGGTGATCGGCTACATCGAAGCGGGCGAGCGCGAAGGTGCGACGGTGCTCGCCGACGGCCGTAAAGATGAAATATCTGACAAGTCGGGATATTTCCTCGGCACGACGCTGCTCGACAACGTCACCCCCGAGATGACGGTGTACACCGACGAGATCTTCGGCCCGGTGCTGTCGGTCGTGCGCGTGGACACCTACGCCGAGGCCCTGCAGCTGGTCAACGACAACGAGTACGGCAACGGCACCGCGATCTTCACCCGGGACGGCGGCGCGGCCCGGCAGTTCCAGTTCGACGTGAACGCCGGCATGGTCGGCATCAACGTGCCGATCCCGGTCCCGGTGGCCTACTACTCGTTCGGTGGCTGGAAGGCGTCGCTGTTCGGCGACAGCCACATGTACGGCCCGGAGGGCATCAGCTTCTTCACCCGCGGCAAGGTAGTCACGTCCCGCTGGCCGGACCCCGGAACCTCCGCGATCGACCTCGGCTTCCCGCAGACCCGGTGAGGATGTTCCAGTGACCGACGAAGCTCAGGTTCGCGCGGATGACCGCGCCCACGTCTTTCATTCCTGGTCGGCCCAAGGGCTGATCAACCCGCTACCGATCGCCGGCGCCCTCGGTTCGTACTTCTGGGACTACGACGGCAAGAAGTACCTCGACTTCTCGTCCCAGCTGGTGAACATCAACATCGGGCACCAGCACCCGCGGATGGTCGAGGCCATCCAGGAGCAGGCCGCGAAACTCTGCACCATCCAGCCCGCCTTCGCCAACGACAAGCGCGGCGAAGCGGCCCGGATGATCGCCGAGGTGGCGCCCGGCTCGCTGAACAAGGTGTTCTTCACCAACGGCGGCGCCGAGGCGAACGAGAACGCGATCCGGATGGCCCGCCTGCACACCGGCCGGCACAAGGTGCTCTCCACCTACCGCAGCTACCACGGCTCGACCGCCACCGCGATCACCGCGACCGGCGACCCGCGGCGCTGGCCGAACGAGCCGGTCGCGGTCGGTGTCGTGCACTTCTGGGGCCCGTACCCGTACCGGTCGCCGTTCTACGCCGAGACCGAGGAGCAGGAGGGCGAGCGGGCCCTGCAGCACCTGCGCGACACCATCGTCTTCGAGGGCGCCGGCACCATCGCCGCGATCCTGATCGAGACCGTGGTCGGCACCAACGGCATCCTGATCCCGCCGCCCGGATACCTGGCCGGCGTGCGGGCGCTCTGCGACGAGTTCGGCATCGTGTTCATCGCCGACGAGGTGATGGCCGGCTTCGGCCGCTGCGGCGAGTGGTTCGCCGTCGACCACTGGGGCGTCACCCCCGACCTGATCACCTTCGCCAAGGGGGTGAACTCCGGGTACCTGCCGCTGGGCGGGGTGGTGATCTCCGACGAGATCGCCGAGACGTTCCGGGAGCGGCCGTTCCCGGGCGGGCTGACCTACTCCGGTCACCCGCTCGCGGTGGCCTCCGCGGTCGCGTCCATGCAGATCTTCAAGGAGGAGGGGATCATCGAGCACGCCCGCGCCCTGGGCGAGGACGTGATCGGTCCCGGCCTGGCCGCGCTGGCGGCGAAGCACCCGAGCATCGGTGACGTTCGTGGCCTGGGGGTGTTCTGGGCGATCGAGCTGATCCGCGACGCGGACAAGACGCCGCTGGTGCCGTTCAACGCCTCCGGTGCGGCGGCCGGGCCGATGAACGACGTGGCCGCGGCCTGCAAGGAGCGGGGCCTCTGGCCCTTCGTGCACTTCAACCGGATCCACGTGGTGCCGCCCTGCACGGCGAGCGTGGCGGAGGTCCGCGAGGGCCTCGCGATCCTCGACGAGGCACTGACCGTCGCCGACGGTTTTTACGCCTCCTGACGCCGGATTGCGTTGTCTCCAGGCCACCGGAGATTTGGATTCCGTTTCAGGCTTGGAAATTACTTCGGATTCCCTTGATTCATAAGTCGCCCGTGTGACAGGGTTCCCCCACTTCGGGTGAGCACGCCCACACCGACCGGAAGGCACTTCCCCTGTGAGCACCGCATTTCCCGTGCTTCGCAACTTCGTCAACGGGTCCTACACGGACACCGAGGAGGGGCGGACGTCTCCGGTCGTCGACCCCAGCACCGGGGAGACCTACGCCCACGCGCAGGTCTCCTCGGAGCGGGACGTCGCGGCCGCGGTGGCCGCCGCGGAGGCCGGTTTCGAGGTCTGGCGGGACACCACCCCGGCCGAGCGGCAGCGGGCGCTGCTGCGCATCGCCGACGCGGTGGAGGCCCGGGCCGAGGAACTGATCGAGGCCGAGTGCCGCAACACCGGCAAGCCGGTCGAGGCGACCCGGGCCGAGGAGATGGGCCCGGTCCTGGACGAGCTGCGGTTCTTCGCCGGTGCGGCCCGGATGCTGGAGGGCAAGGCCGCCGGCGAGTACATGCGCGACCACACCTCATACGTACGACGTGAGCCGATCGGCGTCTGCGCCCAGATCACGCCGTGGAACTACCCGCTGGTGATGGCGATCTGGAAGCTGGCCCCGGCGATCGCGGCCGGCAACGCGGTGGTCCTCAAGCCGTCCGACACCACGCCGGTCAGCACGCTGCTGCTCGCCGAGATCGCCGCCGAGTTCCTGCCGGCCGGTGTGCTCAACGTGGTCACCGGCGACCGGGACACCGGCCGTTCGCTGGTCTCGCACCCGGTCCCGCAGCTGGTGTCGATCACCGGTTCCACCCGGGCCGGGATGGAGGTCGCCGCGGCGGCCGCCCCCGACCTCAAGAAGGTGCACCTGGAGCTGGGCGGCAAGGCGCCGGTCGTGGTCTTCGACGACGTCGACATCGCGGCCACCGCCGAGGCGATCGCCGGCGCGGGGTTCTTCAACGCCGGCCAGGACTGCACGGCGGCCACCCGGGTGCTGGTGCATGAGCGGATCGCCGCCGACTTCACCGCCGCGCTGGCCGCGGCGGCCCGGAACACCCGGGTGGGCGCGCCGTCCGACCCGGACGCGTTCTTCGGCCCGGTCAACAACGCCGGCCAGCTCGAGCGGGTCGCCGGGTTCCTGGACCGGGCGCCGGACCACGCCGAGGTGGTGGCCGGTGGCAAGCGGATCGGCGACCGCGGCTTCTTCTTCGAGCCGACAGTGGTGGCCGGCCTGCGCCAGCGCGACGAGATGATCCAGGACGAGGTGTTCGGCCCGGTCATCACGGTCCAGCCGTTCGCCGACGAGGCCGAGGCGATCCGGTACGCGAACGACGTGCGGTTCGGCCTGAGCTCCAGTGTCTGGACGCAGAACCACGGCCGCGCCATGCGCGTGTCCCGCCGGCTCGACTTCGGTGCGGTCTGGATCAACACGCACCTGCCGTTCGTCTCCGAGATGCCGCACGGCGGTTACGGGCATTCCGGTTACGGCAAGGACCTTTCCATGTACGGCTTCGAGGAGTACACCCGGATCAAGCACGTGATGAGCTTTCACGGCTGATCAGGCCCCGCACATATGAACACCCCCGCCTCCGAGGTGAATGAATGAGCACGTCTCCCCCGCACTCCTCCGTGACGGCCGTGTCCGCCACCGGTGAGCGGACCGGGCATCCGGCGATCGAGTTCGTCGGTGTGCGCAAGGACTACCTGTCACACGGCGAGGCGGTGCCGGCCGTCAAGAGCCTCGACCTGACGATCGCTCAGGGCGAGTTCTTCTCGCTGCTCGGTCCGTCCGGCTGTGGCAAGACCACCACGATGCGAATGATCGCCGGCTTCGAGGACCCGACCGCCGGCAAGGTGTTCCTGGACGGTCAGGACGTCACCAACATCGCGGCCAACAAGCGCGACGTCAACATGGTGTTCCAGTCGTACGCGCTGTTCCCGCACCTGAACGTGCTGCAGAACGTCTCGTTCGGGCTGGAGCGCAAGAAGGTCGCCAAGGCCGAGATCAAGCGGCGGGTCGGCGAGATCCTCGAGATCGTGTCGCTGACCGGCATGGAGAAGCGCCAGCCCAAGGAGATGTCCGGTGGCCAGCAGCAGCGGGTCGCGCTGGCCCGGGCCCTGGTCAACCACCCGCGGGCGCTGCTGCTCGACGAGCCGCTCGGCGCGCTCGACCTGAAGCTGCGCCAGCAGATGCAGATCGAGCTCAAGCGGATCCAGCGCGAGGTCGGCATCACCTTCGTCTACGTCACCCACGACCAGGGCGAGGCGCTGACCATGTCGGACCGGATCGCGGTGATGAACAACGGGCTGATCGACCAGCTCGGCACGCCGCGGGAGATCTACGAGAAGCCGGCGACCCGGTTCGTGGCCGGCTTCATCGGCACCTCGAACCTGATCGACGGCGAGGTCAGCCGGGTGGAGGACGGGTTCGCCGTGCTCGACCTGGGCACCGAGGGCCGGATCCTGGCACCGGTGCCCGGCGCGGTCGTCGCCGGGCAGAAGCTCGAGGTCTCGGTACGCCCCGAGAAGATCGACCTGCACCGCACCGAACCGGCCGGCTTCACCGGCAGTGTGCTGGCCGGAACGGTCGCCGAAGTCGTCTACCACGGGACATCGACCAACTACGCCGTGACGACATCGACCGGATCAGATTTCGTGGTGTTCGATCAGAATGCTAACGATGCCGAGGACGTCGCCTCGCGCGGCGAGCGCGTCTTCCTCACCTG
The DNA here is from genome assembly GCF_016862315.1 of Actinoplanes palleronii. Lineage (GTDB taxonomy): Bacteria > Actinomycetota > Actinomycetes > Mycobacteriales > Micromonosporaceae > Actinoplanes > Actinoplanes palleronii. Next base: position 47,303 of record NZ_BOMS01000092.1, read on the forward strand.
GGCCCCGCAGCACTCGTACCCGATCGGAGTCTGATGTTCCCGACCAATAAGCCGGACCCCTCCCTCCTCCGCGGCATGACGCAACGGCGCCTCGGCCGCCGCGACGCGCTCCGCCTCGGCGGTGTGTCGGCTCTTGGTGCGTTCCTCGCCGCGTGTGGCGTCGAGGGCAAGGGCAAGCCGCAGGCCAGCGTCGCCCCCGACGCGGTGGAGAAGTTCTGGGCCGGCAAGGCGCAGAACGGCAAGCTCGACTTCGCCAACTGGCCCCTCTACATGGACCCGAAGAAGCCGGAGATCGCGAAGTTCACCGCGAAGACCGGCATCAAGGTCAACTATCAGGAGGTCATCCAGGAGATGGGTCCTTGGTTCGCCAAGGTCCAGCCGCAGCTGTCGGCCAAGCAGTCGATCGGCTTCGACCTCATGGTGATCACCAACTCGATCCAGTTCGGACAGTTCCGCGACGCCGGCTTCCTGGCGCCGCTGGACCACTCCAAGCTCCCGAACTACGCCGCCAACGCGGGCAAGGCGTACGCCCAGGAGTCGTTCGACATGGGCAACGTCTTCAGCATCCCGTGGGCGTCCGGCATCACCGGCATCGCGTACGACCGGAAGAAGACCGGCCGGGACATCACCAAGCTCGCCGACCTGTGGGACCCGGCGTTCAAGGGCAAGGTCGGCATGTTCTCGGACACCCAGGAGCTGGCCAACTTCGGTCTGCTCGCGGCCGGCCTCAAGCCGGGCGACTCGGGCGAGGAGGAGTGGAAGAAGGCCGCGGCCAAGCTCAAGGAGCAGAAGGACGCCGGCATCGTCCGCAACTACTACGACCAGAGCTACGTCGACGCGCTCGGCAAGGGCGAGGTCTGGCTGACGCAGGCCTGGTCCGGCGACATCTTCCAGAAGAACGTCTCGGACGGCACCGACTTCCAGTTCATCATCCCGGAGGAGGGCGGCACGATCTGGACGGACAACTTCACCATCCCGGTCACCGCCGCGAACCCGGTCGACGCGATCATGATGATGGACTTCTTCTACGAGGTCGAGAACGCCGCGTCGCTGGCCGAGTACATCAACTACGTCTGCCCGGTGCCGGCCGCCCAGGAGCAGATCAAGAAGGACGCGGCGACGAAGACCGGGGAGGACAAGGCGCTCCTCGAGAAACTCGCCACCAGCCCGCTCGTGTTCCCGGGCGAGGCCGACTACGCCAAGCTGCACTACTACGTGGACTTCAACACCGCGGAGGAGCAGCAGGGCTTCCAGAGCATCTTCGAACCGATCACCCTGAGCTGAGTCGATGAATCGGGTAAAACGTACACTCGCGCCCTACCTGCTCGTGCTACCCGGCGGGTTGTGGCTGCTGTTGTTCTTCGTGGTGCCGATGGTGACCATGCTGTCGCTGTCGCTGCAGCAGGGCGACGTCGTCAACGGGTACCGCTTCACCGGTCATTGGCAGAACTACGTGGATGCCGTGACCGACTACCGGACCCAGATGATCCGCTCGCTGGTGTACGGGCTCGTCACGACGGTGGTGCTGGTCGTGATGAGCTTCCCGATCGCCTACTGGATCGCCTTCTACGGCGGCAAACGCAAGTCCACCTACCTGTTCCTGCTGCTGCTGCCGTTCTTCGTGTCGTTCGTGCTGCGGACGATCTCGTGGCGGCAGATCCTCACCGACGACGGGATGCTGCTGCATCCGCTGAAGGAGGCCGGGCTGCTCTCGCCCGGCTTCCACATCCTCGGCACGTCGTACGCGGTGATCGGCGGCCTGGTCTACAACTTCCTCCCGTTCATGGTGCTGCCGATCTACGTGGCCCTGGAGCGGATCGACTCGCGGGTCATCGAGGCGGCGCAGGACCTGTACGCGGTGCCCGCCACCGTGTTCCGCAAGGTGGTCTTCCCGCTCGCGCTGCCCGGTGTCTTCGCCGGTGTGCTGATGACGTTCGTGCCGGCGAGTTCGGACTACGTCAACTCGGCGGTGCTGGGCAGCTCCTCGACCACCATGATCGGTCAGGTCGTCCAGGCGCAGGCGCTGGCCAACTCCAACTACCCGATGGCCTCCGCGATCTCGTTCACGCTGATGGCGGTGCTGCTGGCCGGCATCTTCGTCTACGCGCGGCTGCTCGGCACCGAGGACGTCATGAAGGCGGCGGCGCGATGACCAAGACCCGTCGTTTCCGGTTCGGCGGCGAGCAGGTGATGTTCGCCTACACCTGGCTGATCATCCTCTGGCTGGTGGCGCCGATCCTCATCATGATCGCGTTCGGGTTCAACAACCCGCACGGCCGCTACAACCAGACCTGGCAGGGTTTCACGTTCAAGTGGTACTCGCAGGTCTTCGAGATCAGCGATCTCACCTCGGCACTCGTCACCTCGCTGGTGATCGCCGTGGTCAGCTCGGTGATCTCCGGGGCGCTGGGCACCGGGATCGGCTACGCGCTGGGCCGCTGGCGGTTCCGCGGCTCGAGCACGCTGAACTTCATCATGTTCACCACGATCTCCTCGCCTGAGCTGATCATGGGCATCTCGCTGCTCACCCTGTTCGTCACGCTGGGCGCCGGTCTGGGCGCGACCACGATCACCATCGCCCACGTGATGTTCTCGGTGTCGTTCGTCGCCACCGTGGTCCGGGCCCGGGTGGTCACCCTGGACCGGTCGATCGAGGAGGCCGCGTCCGACCTGGGCGCCGGTCCGTGGACGACGTTCTGGAAGATCACCTTCCCGATCATCATGCCGGCCGTGATGTCCGGTGTGCTGCTGGCGTTCGTGCTGTCGATCGACGACTTCGTGGTCACCAACTTCACCGCGGGCACCACGGTGACCTTCCCGTTGTGGATCTGGGGCGCCACCCGGGTCGGCCTGCCACCGCAGGTCAACGTGATGGGCACGCTGATCTTCGCGGCCGGCCTGCTGATCGCCGTGATCGCCAACCTGCGCTCCCGCGCCAAGGCCAAGCGGGACTGATCGTCCTCAGCGGAAAGGCGCCGGTCACGAACGTGGTGACCGGCGCCTTCGGCATGCTGAGGAAATCCCGGAAATAGTACGGAAATAGTTGCTCTTGGTCTTGTGCGCGACGGATTCCGTGGGCAGGATCAGGGTTAACAGTAGGAACTAGTGGCAACGGAGAAATCGTGACCGACCGACAGCCCGATGACGTGGACACCCTCTCCGCGACCGCCCGTGACCACCTGTGGATGCACTTCACCCGCCTCTCGGCGTATCAGGACGCGCCGGTGCCGGTGATCACCCGCGGCGACGGCTGCTACGTCTGGGACTCGGCCGGCCGCCGCTACCTCGACGGTCTCTCCGCCCTGTTCGTCGTGCAGACCGGCCACGGCCGGCAGGAGCTCGCCGACGCCGCCGCCAAGCAGGCCGCCGAGCTGGCGTACTTCCCGATCTGGTCGTACGCGCACCCGAAGGCGATCGAGCTGGCCGGCCGGCTGGCTGGCATGGCGCCCGGTGACCTGAACCGGATCTTCTTCACCACCGGCGGCTCCGAGGCCGTGGAGTCGGCGTGGAAGCTGGCCCGGTCGTTCTACCGGCACACCGGCAAGCCGCTGAAGACCAAGGTGATCTCCCGGGCCATCGCGTACCACGGCACCTCGATGGGCGCCCTGTCGATCACCGGCATCCCGGCGCTCAAGCAGGACTTCGAGCCGCTGGTGCCGAGCACGCTGCGGGTGCCGAACACCAACTTCTACCGCCGTCCCGACCAGAACATGACGCCCGAGCAGTTCGGCGTCTGGGCCGCCGACCGGATCGCCGAGGCGATCGAGTTCGAGGGCCCGGACACCGTCGCCGCGGTCTACCTGGAGCCGGTGCAGAACGCCGGCGGCTGCTTCCCGCCGCCGCCCGGGTACTTCCAGCGGGTCCGGGAGATCTGCGACCGGTACGACGTGCTGCTCGTCTCGGACGAGGTGATCTGCGCGTTCGGCCGCCTCGGCGAGTACTTCGGCGCCGACAAGTACGGCTACCAGCCCGACATCATCACCGTCGCCAAGGGCCTGACCTCCGGGTACGTCCCGCTCGGCGCGATGATCGCCTCCGACCGGCTGGCCGAGCCGTTCCTGAAGGGCTCGAACTGGTTCGCGCACGGCATCACCTATGGCGGCCACCCGGTCGGCTCCGCGGTGGCGCTGACCAACCTCGACATCATGGAGCGCGAGGGCCTCAACCGGCACGTGACGGAGAACAGCCCGCTCTTCCGGTCGTACCTGGAGCGGCTGCTCGACCTGCCGATCGTCGGCGACGTCCGCGGCGACGGCTACTTCTTCGGCATCGAGCTGGTCAAGGACAAGGCCACCCGGGAGACGTTCAACGCCGACGAGTCGGAGCGGCTGCTGCGCGGTTTCCTCTCCAGCGCGCTGTTCGAGGCCGGCCTGTACTGCCGTGCCGACGACCGCGGCGACCCGGTGATCCAGCTCGCGCCGCCGCTGACCGCGACCGAGACCCAGTTCATCGAGATCGAGCAGATCCTGCGGTCGGTGCTGACCAAGGCCGGCACCCTGCTCTGACGCAGGCTCCTGACCCGGGTGAGGCCGGTCAGGTCGCCGACGTGCGATCGAGGTGGCCGCCGGCCTTGCTCAGCTCCTCCGGGTCGACCCGGACCGGCCGGGCCGTGCCGGCGGCCGTGTGCACCGCGCGGATCGCGTAGGCCACCAGGTCGGGCGCCGTGCTGGGGATCCGGTGCCCGGAGTCGTCCGCGACGATCAGCGGCGCGCCGAGTTCCCGGGCCAGGATCCGCTGGCTGGTCAGCCAGAGCTCCTCGACGCCGGCGGGCAGGCCGGCGGTCGTCGGGTGGACCGGGCTGCGGGTCAGCACCAGCGCGGGCACCGGCGGCATCGTGGCGGTGAGCACCTCCACCTGGCCGGTGACGGTGTCCAGCTCGGAGGCGTCCGGGCCGTCCCCGTCCACCGTCGTCTCGTCCGTCGGCCAGAGGCGCAGCTGCGGGATCGAGCCGTCGACGTGCACCAGCCCGGCCACCCGGTGCGGGTGCCGGCCGGCGTAGACCCGGGCCACCAGGCTGCCGATCGAGTGCGCGACCAGGATCGCCGGTCCGGTCACCCGCCGTTCGTCGAGCTCCTCGGCCAGCTCGTCGGCGAGCACGCTGTACGGCAGTGGGGCGCGCGGCGCCGGCCGCGGCGGGGTGGCGCCGGTGCCTGGCCGGTCGTAGGCGACGGTGGTCAGGTCCCCCAGGCGTTCCAGGACGGGTGACCAGTTCTGTCCGGGTTCGCCGAGGGCGGCTATGAACACAATGGGTAGTTGAAGCGTCACCTGATCGAGAGTATCGACGGTTGTCGAGATCCGCGCGCCGGCGGGAGAGTTTCCTCGCGGGGCGATGTTACCGACGGGTCACCGGCCCTCGTTGATCGACGCTGGTAATTGTCGTAAAACGTCCCGGAGCGCCCCTCGGTGGCGCATGCTGACGGCATGGCCGTACTGCTTATCGCCGAGGACGACGAGGACATCGCCACTGTCCTGGCCCGGGTGTGCAAGCGGGCCGGCCTGACCGTGCTGCGCGCGCCGGACGGGCAGGCCGCCCTCGAGATGATCCTGGAGAAGCATCCGGACGCCCTGCTCACCGACCTGGGCATGCCCCGGATGGACGGCTGGGAGCTGATCCGCGCGGTCCGCGCCCACCCCGAGGTGGGCCAGATCCCGGTGGCCATCCTGACCGGCCAGCTCACCCCGGGCGACCCGCGCGCGGCCGAGGCCGAGGTCTGCACCGTTCTGCTCAAGCCGTGCCCGAACGATCAGCTGCTGGCCGCCATCCAGGAGATGCTCGACAACGGCCCGCACCAGCACGACCAGCACTGCGCCGTCTAACCGGCCGCCCCGGTGCGCGTCTCCCGCCGGCTCACCGCTCCGGCTGGTGCTCAGGGTTGTCTCGCGGGGGTTGAGGCAGCCCTCAGCGCCAGCCGGGATCGGTGGGCGCGCCACGGTCCGGAGAGGGCCGCAGTGTCGCGCGAGACCACCGGTGAGCGTGGCTCGTAGCCTGCGGAGGTGCGCTCCGTAGTCGTACCGTATCGGCGCGGTCGGAAGTCCAGGTGACCGGGAGTGGTCAGCGGTCCAGAGCGTCCAGCAAGGCCGTGCCGTGCAGGCCGCCGTTGATGCCGAGCCAGCGGGCCGGCTCCGGTTCCCAGCGGCGGGAGCGGTGGCCGACCCAGGGGAGGGCGGTCAGCTCGGACTCGCGGCCCAGGATCAAGTCGGTGAGGGTGCGGCCGGCCAGGTTGGTCGCCGCGACGCCGTCGCCGACGTAGCCGCCGGCCCAGGCCACGCCGTCGCGCAGGCCGACGCTGGGCATCCAGTCGCGGGGGATGCCGAGCGGGCCGCCCCAGCGGGCCGCGACCGGGACGTCGATCCCGAACAGTTCCTTGACGGTGTGCCGCAGCTTGCCGAAGACCGCCGGCACCCGGTCGAACTCCGGGCGGACCCGGGACCCGAAGTGGTACGGCGCGCCCCGCCCGCCGAACGCCAGCCGGTCGTCGGCGGTCCGCTGGCCGTAGATGATCATCCGGCGCTCGTCGCTGAACGTCTCCCGCCGGCGCAGTCCGATCCGGTCCCAGACCTCGGCCGGCAGCGGCTCGGTGGCGATCATCAGGGAGTAGACCGGCGCCAGCTCGCGGCGGTGCCCGGCCAGCTCGGCGGTGTAGCCCTCGAGCGCCCGGACCACCGTGCCGGCCCGCACCGTGCCGTGCGCGGTGACCACCTCGCCGCGGCGCAGCGACGTCACCTTGGTGCCCTCGTGGATGGTCACGCCGAGCTGCTCGACCGCCGCGGCCAGGCCGCGGACGAGTCTGGCCGGGTGCAGCGCGGCGCAGTGCTCGCTGTAGACGCCGCCGAGCACCCCTGAGGCGTTGCAGATCGCCCGGGCCGCGTCGGCGTCCAGCGCGTCCTGCGGGGCGCGCCGCAGCTGGCCGGGCGTCCGGATCAGCGAGATCACCCCACCCTTGGCGTAGTCGCACTCGATGCCGGTGCGCCCGATCTCGTCGACCGCGTCGGCCAGCGCGGTGTGCATGGCCTTGGCCGCGGTGGCGCCGAACCCGCGGGCCAGCTTGGCCTCGGAGACCGGGAACAGCCCGGACGCCCAGCCGCCGTTGCGGCCGGACGCGCCGAACCCGCAGAACTCCGCCTCGAGGATCACGATGCGCAGCGTGGGATCTGCCTTGGCCAGGTAGTACGCCGTCCAGAGGCCGGTGAAGCCGCCGCCCACGATCGCGACGTCGGCATCCCGGTCACCGGGCAGCGGGGACCGCCGCTCGATCGGACCGAGCGATTCCAGCCAGAAGCTCATGGTTACCTGGTTCCCCACGCATACGTTTGTTTGGCGAGCTTGAGGTACATGAAGGTGTCGACGGCGGCGACGCCCTCGATCACCCGTACCTTCTCGTTGAGCAGGTCGAGCAGGTGTTCGTCGTCGGTGCAGACCAGCTCGACCAGCAGGTCGTACCGTCCGGCGCAGATCACCACGTAGTCCACCTCGGGGATCGAGGCGAGCTTGTCGGCGATCTCCCGGAGGTCGCCGTTCACCCGCAGGCCGACCATGGCCTGCCGGGCGAAACCCAGGGTGAGCGGGTCGGTCACCGCGACGATCTGCATCAGGCCGTTGTCCAGGAGCCGCTGTACGCGCTGGCGCACAGCGGCTTCCGAGAGCCCGATCGTCTTCGCCAGGGTGGCGTACGACATCCGCCCGTCCTGCTGTAGATGATCGATGATCTGCTTGTTGATCTCGTCCAGGGCCACGTCGCTCACGGCGCGATTCTTCCCTGTAGGGACATGGTCCGGCAAAGAACGTCCTAGTTGTCCCGAAGTGCGGTGGTCAGGAGGTCGAGTCCGCGGCGCAGTTGTTCGTCCGGGATGACCAGCGGCGGCAGGAACCGGAGCACGTTGCCGTAGGTGCCGCAGGTCAGCGTGAGCAGCCCGGCCTCGTGGCAGGCCTTCGACACCGCCGCGGTGCGTGCCGCGTCGGGCTCGATGGTGCCCGGCTTCACCAGCTCGATGGCGATCATCGCGCCCCGGCCGCGGACCTCGGCGATGCCGTCGTCCGTCCCGGCGATCTCGCTGAGCGCCGTTGTCAAGATCGACTCGATGTGTCTCGCGGCCGCGTCCAGGTCCAGCTCGCGCATGGTCTCGATGGCGGCGAGGGCGGCGGCACAGGCCACCGGGTTCCCGCCGTACGTGCCACCGAGGCCACCGGCGTGCACCGCGTCCATCAGCTCGGCCCGGCCGACCACGGCGGCGATCGGCAGCCCGCCGCCCATCCCCTTGGCCGTGGTGATCAGGTCGGGCTCCAGGCCCTCGTGCTCGCTGGCGAACCACTGGCCGGTGCGGCAGAACCCGGTCTGGATCTCGTCGGCGATGAACACCGCGCCGGTCTCGGACGCCCACGCCGCGATCGCCGGCAGGAAGCCCGGCGCCGGCACCACGAAGCCGCCCTCGCCCTGGATCGGCTCGATCAGCACGGCCGCCACGTTGCTCGCGCCGACCTGCTTCTCGATCACGTCGATCGCCCGGCGGGCCGCCTCGGCGCCGTCCAGCCCGCCGTCGCGCAGCGGGTACGACATCGGCGCCCGGTACACCTCCGGCGCGAACGGCCCGAACCGGTGCTTGTACGGCATGTTCTTCGCGGTCAGCGCCATGGTCAGGTTGGTCCGGCCGTGGTACGCGTGGTCGAACACCACCACCGCCTGCCGCCCGGTGGCGTGCCGCGCGATCTTGACGGCGTTCTCCACCGCCTCGGCGCCCGAGTTGAACAGCGCCGCCCGCTTCTCGAACGAGCCCGGGGTCAGGTCGACCAGCTGCTCGCAGACCGCCACGTACGACTCGTACGGCGCGACCATGAAGCAGGTGTGGGTGAACCGTTCCACCTGGGCACGGACCGCCTCGACCACCCGGGGCGCCGCGTTGCCGACGTTGGTGACCGCGATACCGGAGGCGAAGTCGATCCACTCCCGCCCGTCGACGTCGGTCAGCGTGCCGCCGCCGGCGTGGTCGACGTACGCGCTGATGGTCGAGCCGACGCCCTTCGCCACCACGGCGAGCCGCCGCTTGTGCAGCTCCTCGGAGGAGGTCATCAGGCCCCCACGTGGTGCATGACGTGCTTGATCCGGGTGTAGTCCTCGAGGCCGTACACCGAGAGGTCCTTGCCGTGCCCGGAGTGCTTGAAACCGCCGTGCGGCATCTCGGCCACCAGCGGGATGTGGCAGTTGACCCAGACGCAGCCGAAGTCGAGCCGCTGGGTCATCCGCATCGCGCGCCCGTGGTCCTTGGTCCACACGCTGGAGGCGAGGGCGTAGTCGACGCCGTTGGCGTAGCGCACCGCCTCGTCCTCGTCGGTGAACTGCTGCACCGTGATGACCGGGCCGAACACCTCGTTCTGGATGATCTCGTCGTCCTGGCGCAGCCCGGCCACCACGGTCGGTGACCAGAAGAAGCCGCGGTCGCCGACCCGGGCGCCACCCGCCTCGAGCGAGGCGTGGTCGGGCAACCGGTCGATGAAGCCGGAGACCCGGGCCAGCTGGCCGGCGTTGTTGACCGGGCCGTAGAGCACGTCCTCGTCGTCCGGCTGACCGGTTTTGATCCCACGGGCCTGCGCCGCGAGGGCGGCCACGAAGTCCTTGTAGACGGCCGGGGCGACGAGCACCCGGGTGGCCGCGGTGCAGTCCTGGCCGGCGTTGAAGTAGCCCGCCTCGGCGATCGCGGCGGCCGCCGCCTCGATGTCGGCGTCCTCGAAGACCACGACCGGCGCCTTGCCGCCCAGCTCCAGGTGGGTGCGCTTGAGGTCGGCGGCGGCCGAGCCGGCCACCTCCATGCCGGCCCGCACCGAGCCGGTGATCGACACCATCTGCGGGGTCTTGTGCTCGACCAGCGCGCGGCCGGTGCCGCGGTCGCCGAGCACCACGTTGAACGCGCCGGCCGGCAGGAACTCGGCGGCGATCTCGGCCAGCAGCACGCTGGTCACCGGGGTGGTGTCGGACGGCTTGAGCACCACGGTGTTGCCCGCGGCCAGCGCCGGCGCGATCTTCCAGACCGCCATCATGAGCGGGTAGTTCCACGGCGTGACCTGGGCGCAGACCCCGACCGGCTCGCGCCGCACGTAGCTCTCGTAGCCGTTGAGGTACTGCCCGGCGGAGCGGCCCTCGAGCAGCCGGGCGGCACCGGCGAAGAACCGGATCTGGTCGACCGCGGGCGGCAGCTCCTCGCTGGCGGTCAGGCCGAGCGGTTTGCCGGTGTTCTGCGACTCGGCGGCGACCAGCTCGTCGGCCCGGGCCTCGACCGCGTCGGCGAACTTCAGCAGCGCGCGCTGCCGGTCGCTCGGCGTGGTGTTGCGCCACTGCTCGAACGCCGTGGCGGCCGCCGTCATCGCGCGGTCCACGTCCTCGGCGCCGGAGACCGGGGCGGACGCGAACACCTCGCCGCTGGACGGGTCGATCAGGTCCGCGTACCGGCCCTCGGCGGGCGCGACCGCGGCGCCGCCGACGAAATTGTGCAGAACCTGCTTGGCGGTCATCCGGCCTCCAACTGTGGTATCAGTGCATGCGGCCCCATCTTTTCCGCTGAATCCGTGGCGGACAAGGGGGTGCAGGCATTTTTCCGTGTTACGAGTGTGTGTGCTTACGCGTGCCGGCGGACCGCGAGCACGGCCACGTCGTCGCCGGGTGGCTCGGCGCCGACCGTGGTCATCACCGTGGTGCAGACCGTCTCCGCATTGTCCGCCCTGACCAGGCCGACCAGGCGCCGCAATCCGGTATCGATCACCTGATCCCGGCGTTCCACGAGACCGTCGGTGTAGCAGAGCAGCAGCGCGCCGGGCGGGAACTCCAGGACGCTGCTGCGCCGGGGCGTGGCCGGGCGGCCGATGCCGAGCGGCGGGTCGACCGGCACGGCGGCCAGCCGGGCCGGGCCGTCCGGGTGGGCCAGCACCGGGCGCGGGTGGCCGGCCGAGGAGACCAGGATCCGGTCCCGGTCCGGGCTGATCATGGCGTACAGGGCGGTGGTCAGGCTGCCCGCCTCGAAGTGGTGCACCTTGCGGTTCAGCAGGGCGAGCGCCTCGGCCGGGCCGTCGCAGATCAGCGCGTAGGCCCGGAGAGCGCTGCGGACCCGGCCCATCACCACGGCCGAGGCCAGGCCGTGCCCGGAGACGTCGCCGATCACGATGCCCAGCCAGCCGGAGGGCAGGGTGAACACGTCGTACCAGTCGCCGCCGATGCCGGACGCGTGCCCGGGGACGTACCGCGCCGCCAGCTCGACGCCGGGGACCTCCGGCAGCCGGGCCGGCAGCAGGCTGCGCTGCACGGCCAGGGCCGCCGTCTGGTCCAGCTTGTCGGCCCGGATCCGGCCGGCCGCTCCGGCCCGGTCCGCGACGAGTTCCAGCAGGCGTACGTCGTCGGCGCCGAAGCGGCGCGGGTTCAGCGTCCCCACGTGCAGCACGCCGACCAGGTCGGTGCCGACCATCATCGGTACGCCGAGCAGCGACCGGATCCCCTTCTGCACCAGGATCGGGTTGACCACGTCTGCCGGGGTGACGTCGGCCAGCCGGACCGGGCGCCGGAGCGCGGCGACCCGCCCGGCGAAACCGGTGCCGACGGCGACCCGGAACCCGGCCCGGACCTCGTCCTCGAGCCCCTTGGCCGCGGTGGCGACGAGCTGCTGGGCGTGCTCGTCGAGCAGCAGGATCGCCGCGGTGTCCACGTCCAGGAGGTCCCGGACCCGGTCGAGCAACTCGTCGAGCAGGTCCGAGACGTCCAGACGGGAGAGTGCCGCATCGGTGACGGCTTCGAACCGGCGGAGCCGCTCGTCGTCCTTGATGCGTCGGGGCACCGGTTCAGCCTAGTGTCGGTTCCCTCAGGCGAGCGGTGACCGCCGGTCACGATTAGCGGGTGCGCACCTCCACCGGGGTGACCAGCCGGCGCTCCGGACCGGCCTCGCGGACCGGGCCGGTGAGCCGGACGGAGGCCGTGCACGGCAGGTTCCCGGCCGAGGTGCCGACGAGGATCCTCAGGTCACCGGGCTCCACCACGCGCCGCAAGTCGCGGCCGACGAACGCGGTCCGGTCGGTGTGCACCCGGAACGTCACGTCGGCTTCCGCGCCGGCGGCCAGCGCGATGCGATGGAAACCGGACAGCTGGCGCACCGGACGGGTGACCTGGGCGACCGGGTCGGCCAGGTAGAGCTGCACCACCTCGGCGCCTTCGCGCTCGCCGGTGTTGCGCACCCGTACGGTCACCGCGAACTCCCCGTCGGTCGGCACCGTCTCCGCGTCCACCCGCAGCTCGTCCACCGCGAACGTGGTGTACGACCGCCCGTGCCCGAACGGGTAGAGCGGTGTCGGGTCGAGGTTGCTCACCCCGCTGTGCGTGGCGCCCAGGATCGGCTGCAGGTACGTGCCCGGCTGCCCGCCCGGGTGCCGCGGGATCTGCACCGGCAGCTTCCCGGTCGGCTGGATCCGCCCGCTGAGCACCCCGGCGATGGCGTGCCCGCCGGCCTGACCGGGCATGAACGCCTGGACCAGCCCGGCGACCCGGCCGTCCAGCGCGCCCAGCGCGTACGGCCGGCCGGAGACCACCACCACCACGACCGGGGTGCCGGTGGCCAGCAGCTCCTCGATCAGCTCGGCCTGCACTCCGGGCAGCCGCAGGTCCTCGGCGTCGCAGCCCTCGCCGGAGGTGCCCTTGCCGAACAGGCCGGCCAGGTCGCCGACGAACACCACGGCCAGGTTCGCGTCCCGGGCGTTGCCGACCGCCTCGGCGAAACCGGTGCGGTCGTCGCCGTTCACGTCGCACCCTCGGGAGTACGTGATCTCGTTGGCCGGGAACTCCGCGCGCAGCCCGTCGACCGCGGTGGGGATGTCCAGCCCGAGGCCGAGCTGGGGGTAGCGGGGGAGCACATGGTTGGGGAAGGCGTAGCAGCCGAGGAAGGTGCGGGCGTCGTCGGCGCACGGGCCGATCGCGGCGATCCGGAACGGCTCGGTGATCGGCAGCGCGGTGCCGGTCTCCAGCAGCACGATCGAGCGCTCGGCCAGGTCGATCGCGATCTGCTGGTTCTCCGGCGCGTTCAGGTCGGTCAGCGGCGCGGCGAGCACCGACGCCTCCGGGGTCCAGCCCTCGTCGAGCAGGCCGAGCTCGGCCTTCTGGGTGAGCAGCCGGCGGGCCGCGCGGTCGACGTACGCCTCCGGCACCTCGCCCCGGCGCACCCGCTCGATCAGCCCGGCGCCGAACCCGATGGTGTCCGGCAGCTCCACGTCGATGCCGGCCACCAGGGCCTGCGCGCCGGCGTCGGTGTTGTCCTCGGCGACGCCGTGCATGGTGGCCAGGAACGGGACCGCCCAGTAGTCCGAGACGACGGTGCCGGTGAAACCCCACTCGTCCCGCAGCACCTCGGTGAGCAGCCAGGAGTCCGCGCCGGCCGGGACGCCGTCGACGTCGGAGTAGGAGTTCATCACCGACCCGACCCCGCCACCGCCCCGGCTGACGTCGGCGACCGCGGTCTCGAACGGCGGGAAGATCAGCTCGATCAGCTCGCGGCGGCCCATCGGCACCGGGCCGTGGTTGCGCGCGCCGCGCGAGGCGGAGTAGCCGGCGAAGTGCTTGAGGGTGGCGATCACCCCGGAGCTCTGCAGCCCCCGCACGTACGCCGATCCGAGCATCGAGACCAGGTACGGGTCCTCGCCGATGGTCTCCTCGACCCGTCCCCACCGGTAGTCGCGGACCACGTCGAGCACCGGGGACAGGCCCTGGTGCACGCCGAGCGCGGCCATGTCCCGGCCGATCGCGGCGGACATCCGCTCGATCAGCTCCGGGTCGAAGGTGGCGCCCCAGGCGAGCGCGGCCGGATAGACGGTGGCGCCGAACGCGGTGAACCCGGTCAGGCACTCCTCGTGGACCAGGGCCGGGATGCCGAGCCGGCTGCCCATCACGATCTGCTGCTGGCGGATCAGCTCGGTGGCGCCCTCCGCGGGGGTGAGCGGCACGCTGCCGTACACCCGGGTCAGGTGGCCGAGGCCGTGCCGGGCGGCGTCCTCGAGCGCGACGCTGCCGCCGGCCGCGAAGACGTCCTGCATCGGGGCGACGTTGTGCTGCTCCTCCGGGTCGTACCCGTCGTCCTCGCCGGTGTCGCCCATGTCGTTGCCGACCCAGCGGCTGCCGAGCTGTGCGACCTTCTCCTCGAGGGTCATCTCGGCGAGCAATGCCTCGACGCGGTCGGTCACCGGCAGCGCCGGGTCACGCCAGGGCTGGGTCACCTGTTCAGTAGTCAACGTTTCCTCCGGGGGTCCCCCCGAAACTTTCGGGGGCCTTGGCGTGCGCGCCGACGTTCTGAAAATGCCTGCCGACGCTGCCTACTCTCGCGCTCCGGGCACGGTTACGGCAAGGGTCTTGACACCTGTCACAGCGAAACCCTACGTTAACGAAACCTCGCGTTAATTTGCGGCTGTCACTCGAAAGTTCCGGAACTCGGTGACCGCCGTCGCCATCGCTAAATCACCCACCGCGCTTCGGCGCGGCTTGCTTCGAGTACGGAGAATAAGCGTGAAGCGCAGGAATTTTCTGAGTCTCTCCGCGGGTGCCGCCGCGGCCACCGGTCTCGCCGCGTGCGGCAAGTCGGGCCCCGGCGACTCCTCCAGCGGTGGCGGTTCCGGTGACAAGGACGCCGCCGGTTACTGGTTCCTCAGCGGCCCGCCCGGAGAGCCGATCCGGCAGGGTGCGGTCGATCGGTTCAACAAGGCCAACTCGGCCAACCAGATCAAGGTCACCGCGATCCAGAACGACGCCTACAAGGACAAGCTGAAGACCTCGCTCGGCGCCGGCCAGGCCCCCAGCATCATCTGGGGCTGGGGCGGCGGCGGCCTGAAGAGCTACGTCGACGCCGGCCAGGTCGACGACCTGACCGACTGGTTCGGTCAGAACGCCGCCGTCAAGGACCGTCTGTTCAAGGCGTCCTTCGGCCCGGCCACGATCGACAAGAAGATCTACGCGATGCCGTGCGAGACCGTGCAGCCGATCGTGATGCTCTACAACAAGGAAGCCTTCGAGAAGGCCGGTGTGGCGGCCCCGCCGCAGACCTGGGCCGAGCTGATGAGCATCCTGCCCAAGTTCAACGAGAAGGGCATCGCGCCGTTCTCGCTCGGCGGGCAGTCCCGCTGGACGAACATGATGTGGCTGGAGTTCCTCTTCGACCGGATCGGTGGCCCCGAGGTGATGGACGCCGTCTACGGCGGCCAGAAGGACGCCTGGAACAACCCGGCCGCGATCGACGCCCTGACCAAGACCCAGGAGCTGGTCAACGCGAAGGGCTTCATCAAGGGCTTCTCGTCGATCACCGCCGACTCGAACGCCGACCAGGCGCTGCTCTACCGCGGCAAGGCGGCCATGGAGCTGCACGGCAGCTGGTCCTACGGCATCATCAAGGCCGAGGGCGGCAACTTCATCAAGGACGGCAAGCTCGGCTTCTTCAACTTCCCGGCGGTCGACGGCGGCAAGGGCGACCCGACGAACACGTACGGGAACGCCGGCCAGTACCTGTCGATCTACTCGAAGGCCTCCGAGCACCAGAAGGAGACCGCGAAGAAGTTCTTCACCAGCCTGCTCGACGACACCGAGCAGCAGGGCTGGATCGAGACCGGCGGTGTGCCGATCGTGCAGGACGCGAAGGCCAAGCTGGCCGCCTCGCCGGACGCCGAGTTCCTGAACTTCGTCTTCGACGTCTCCTCCAAGGCCGCCGGGTTCGGTCAGTCCTGGGACCAGGCGCTGAGCCCGTCGTCCGCCGAGACGCTGCTGGACAACATCGCCAAGCTGTTCCAGTTGCAGGTGACGCCGCAGCAGTTCGCCACCAACATGAACGCGGTCATCGGCAAATGACGATCGCACCGCCTGTCGTGCGGACCGCTCCCTCCACCGCTTCCCGCGGTGGGGGGAGCGGTTCCGTCTCCTGGATGGCGTGGCCGGCACTTGTGGCATTCACGATCTTCGGGATCCTGCCGCTCTTCGGCGTGCTGGCGCTCAGCTTCACGTCGTGGAACGGCATCAGCCCGGAGCTCAGCCTGACCGGGCTGGACAGCTGGAAGACCGTGCTCAGCGACCCCGGCCTGCCGCACGCGATCTGGGTGACCTTCCTGATCATGGCGCTCTCCTGGCTGGCGCAGACCCCGCTCTCGATCCTGCTCGGCGTCTTCATCGCCGCGCACAAGCGGTACCGCACGGTCCTCGCGGTGCTCTTCTTCATCCCGCTGCTGCTCAGCCAGGCCGCCATCGCGATCACCTACAAGATGCTGCTGGACCCGAACTTCGGCCTCGGCGCCAGCCTCGGCGTCGAGTTCCTCCAGCAGGACTGGCTCGGCGACAGCACCCTGGCGGTCGGCGTGGTGATCTTCGTGGTGTCCTGGCAGTGGATCCCGTTCCACTCCCTGATCTACCAGGGTGGCATCCGGCAGATCCCGGCCTCGATGTACGAGGCCGCCGAGATCGACGGCGCCGGCCGGATCCGGCAGTTCTTCAGCATCACGCTGCCGCAGCTGAAGTACACGATCATCACATCGTCGACGCTGATGGTGGTCGGCTCGCTGACCTTCTTCGACCTGATCTGGGTGCTCACCGCGGGTGGCCCCGGTGACGCGACCCGCGCGCTCGCGGTCGACATGTACGTGACCGGATTCAGGTCCAACCTGATGGGCCCGGCGAGCGCGATCGCTGTCATCCTGGTCCTGGTGGGCCTGGGTCTGGCTCTGCTGCTGCGCCGGCTCGGTGGCCGCGACGCGTCGCAGAGTCAGCTGGAAGGAGCCTGATCATGACCACCGTGCTCGACACCCGGGCGCCCGGCCGATCGGCCAAGGTGCCGCCGCCCTCGGGCAGCCGGCGTTCCAAGCTGTCCCAGCTCAACTGGGCCGGCGGCCTGGCCGGCTGGCTCTGGCTGCTGATCGTGGTGATCCCGATCTACTGGATCGTGATCACCAGTTTCAAGGCGCAGGCCGACTACTACGGGACCAACCCGCTCGCACCGCCGGCCAGCCCCACGCTGGAGAACTACCGGTTCGTGCTGGAGAACCACTTCGTCCGGTACTTCTTCAACAGCGTGATCGTCACGCTCGGCTCGATCATCCCGGCCGTCGCGGTGTCCTTCATGGCCGCGTACGCGATCGTCCGGGGCAGCGCGGTGAGCCGGTTCCTGCGCACCGCGAATGCGATCTTCCTGCTCGGGCTGGCGATCCCGCTGCAGGCGGTGATCATCCCGGTCTATCTGATCATCATCAAGCTGGAGATGTACGACACGCTCGGGGCGATCATCCTGCCGTCGATCGCGTTCGCCATCCCGCTCTCCGTGCTGGTGCTCTCCAACTTCATCCGTGACGTGCCGAAGGAGCTCTTCGAGTCGATGCGGATGGACGGCGCCACCGAGTGGGGCACGCTGTGGCGGCTGGCGCTGCCACTGACCCGGCCGGCGCTGGTGACCGTCACGATCTACCAGGGCCTGCAGGTGTGGAACGGCTTCCTGCTGCCGCTGATCCTGACCCAGAGCCCGGAGCAGCGCACCCTGCCGCTCGCGCTGGCGAGTTTCCAGGGCCAGTACAGCGTCAACATCCCGGCCGTGCTGGCCTCGGTGGTGCTGACCACCCTGCCGATCCTGACGCTCTACATCATCGGCCGCCGTCAGCTGCTCAGCGGTCTGACCGCCGGCTTCGGCAAGTAGGCCGCGCGGCCGCCGGCCGCTACTCGGGGGTGTGGCCCCGGGTGGCGGCCAGCGGCGCGGTGCTCTCCCGCACCATCAGCTTGGTGACCAGCTCCACCCGCGGGGTCTCGATGGTCTCGCCGCGCGACAGCCGCAGCACGGTCCGCGCGGCGAGCGACCCCATCTCGGCGAGCGGCTGACGGATCGTGGTCAGCGGCGGGGACGCCCAGCAGGCGTCCGGCAGGTCGTCGAAACCGATGACGCTCAGGTCGTCCGGCACGCGCAGGCCGCGGCGGCGGGCCGCCTCGTAGACCCCGAACGCCATCTGGTCGCTGGACGCGAAGATCGCGGTGGGCCGGTCGGGCCGGTCCAGCAGCCGGCCGCCGGCCTGGAAACCCGACTCGTTGAGGAAGTTGCCCTGCTCCATCAGGTCGGGGTCGAGCGGCACCCCGGCGGCCTCCATGGCGGCGCGGAAGCCGTCCAGCCGGGCGCGGCTGCAGAGCAGATCCTTCGGCCCGGCGATGAACCCGATCCGCCGGTGTCCGAGCCCGATCAGGTGGTCGGTGGCCGTTCGCCCGCCCGACCAGTTCGTCGCCCCGATCGTCGGCACGTCGGTGGCCGCGCCACCGGCCGGATCGATGATCACCACGGGCACGCGCAACCGGTGCAGCTCGCTGTGCACCGGCTCGGCCACGTCCGACGTCACGAAGATGACGCCGTCGGAGGCCCGGGCGCGCAGGTTCTGCAGCCACTGCCGGGTCGCCGTGGTCCGCCGGTGCACCTGGGACACCACGGTCCCGACGCCGGCCGCGTGGGTCACGTCCTCCACGCCGCGGACCAGCTCCAGGGCCCACGGGCTGTCCAGGTCGTTGAAGACCAGGTCGATCAGCCGGGCGCGTCCGGAATGCCGAGAGTTCCGGGGGCGGTAGTCGTGCTCGCGGAGCAACCGCTCGATCAGCTCACGGGTCTGCGGCGAGACGTCGGAGCGCCCGTTGAGCACCCGCGAGACGGTCGGCACCGAGACTCCGGCGGATTCCGCGATGGACGCGATGGTGACGCGCTGCTTGCCGACGACCATGGGGGTGCACTCCTTACCTCCGGGGTGCAATGCCTGTGGGGACATCTCATGACTGCAACTTCCGGGCCCGGCACCGAAATCATGCCATGCCGGAGTGTCGGTTTTGCACGCTGGAAACCGCCGTTTTTCGGTTAACCGGTTAAGCGCTGGCTGCGGTTTTGCCCTGGGAGCGCTTCCGGTCGAAGTCCCGAAAGTTCCGGAGAGCGCTCCCTGGAACGCGTCAGGAAAGGGAGCCGCTGGTCAGGGCCGGATGGCGGGTGGCGGAGGGCGCTCGGTGATCGGGGAACGCCTGGTGACGCACCTCATCCACACGAAAAAGGGGGAGCCGGTCTCGGCTCCCCCTTTTTCGCGAACGGTCAGGAGAACTGCGGGATGACCTCGTCGGCGAACGCCAGCAGCGGCTCGTGCTCGTACGCCACCCGCGGGATGTACGCGATCACGTAGTCCGCGCCGGCCTCCGCGATCCGCTCCACCCGCTCACGGATCGCCGCGGTGGACTCGCCGGGCTCCAGGTTCAGGCTCGTCGACTTGGCGATCCGGTCGAAGTCGGTGCCCTGCTCGTCGCAGTGCCGGCGGAGTACGTCCAGCTTGTGCCGGATCACCTCGGGGTCACCGCCGCCGATGTTGCAGCCGTCGGCGTACTTCGCGACCAGCTTCAGCGTCACCTTCTCGCCGCCGCCACCCAGCCACAGGTCGGGCTTGCGCTGCCCGGCGCCCTTCGGCTGGTTGATCGCCCCGTCGATCCGGTAGTGCTTGCCCTGGAACACCGGCTGTTCCTCGGTCCACATCTTGTGGACGATCTCGACGGCCTCCCGGAACGCCCGCATCCGCTCCGGCACGTCCGCCCACTCGTAGCCGTAGGCCTTCCACTCGTGCTCGTACCACCCGGCGCCCAGCCCGGCGTAGAGCCGCCCGCGACTCGCCACGTCCACCGTCGACGCGATCTTGGCGTACAACGACGGCTGCCGATAGCCGTTGCACCCGACCATCTGCCCGATCTTCACCCGGCTGGTGTCCCGGGCCAGCGTCGCGCTGACCGTCCAGGCCTCGAACGTCGTGTTGACCGTGGGCTCCGGCACGGTGTGGAAGTGGTCGTACACCCAGACGCTGTCCCACGGGCCGGCGTCGGCGAGCTTGGCCACCGCGGTCATCGCCTCGTACTGCTCCACCGGATCGTCGATCTCGACCAGGTCCATCCGCCAGCCCTGCGGCACGAAAACCCCGAAACGCATGCTCATACCGCTCAACCTACCGACCCTCTGGCAAACCCCTTTTGGGTACGAGCGGGGAGTCCCGTCCGCAGGCTACGAGCCGCGTCCCGCCCGTGCCTCCGCGAGACCGCCCGCACTCGCGGCCGCAGCGCGCCTCCCGGTCCCCGGCTGGTTCCCAGGGGTGTCTCCGGGGGTGTGAGGCACCCCTGAGAACCAGCCGAGGACCCGGTGCCGGAGGCGGCCTTGACCACCGGCGCGGTTCGACGGCCGCGAGGTTGGACGGCCGGGGGCCAGGGCTGGCGGCTGGGGCTGGCGGCTGGGGGCTGGCGGCTGGCGGGGCGGAAGCAGGGGTGTGGGTTAGGTGTGGTTGCGGAGCCAGCGGCGGAGGGCTTCGGCGGGGTTGGGGGCGGGGGACTCCGGCAGGGCGGTCAGGACCTCGGCGTCGGTGGCCCGGCGGGCGGTGGCGACGGCCGTGCGGAGCTGGGCCGAGGTGACGCCGGGGCCGCCGGTCAGTTCGAGGATCAGGTCACCGTCGCGGATCGCGGCGTTCGGCGGGTCGGTCTCGTCGATGCCCCAGGCGGTGCCGAGGAACGTGGACGGGCCGGTCGAAGGCAGCAGCGGGTGGGCGAAGCCGGGGCAGTCCGGTGTCAGCTGGCACTCGATCGGGAGCAGGGTGGTGACCAGCCGGATCCGGCCGGTCACCGAGGAGCCGTTCAGGATGGCGCCGGTCGCCAGGTATTCGTCGCCGCCGGAGCCGAGGCCGAAGGTCTGCTGGGCCGGTTGGTAGCCGGGGATGGTGACGACGCGCAGCTGGTCGCGGGTCCAGCCGGCGTGGGCCAGGCGCAGGTCGATCTCGGAGGGGCCGCTGTCGCGGAAGGCCACCAGGCCGGAGCCGGCCAGGACCAGCAGGATCAGCGCGGCCGGGGTGCGCAGCCACCAGCCGCGGGTCAGCAGGGCCGCGACCGGGAGCATCACGGCGCCGCCGAGCAGGACGGTCAGCCGGCCGTTGTGCAGGACGCCGAGGTCGTGCGCGTTGACGATCGCCCGGCCGGCCAGCCAGGCGATCGTGCCACCGTCGATCATCAGGGCGGCCCAGAGCAGGCGGCGGGCCGGGGTGGCGCCCAGCGGGGTGACCACCGAGGTGGCCCGGGCCAGCAGGTAGAGCAGGGCGACGGCGCCGAGCACGGCGACCACGAGCATCACCGTGGCCAGGGCGGCGACGCCGCCGCCGAGGTCGAAGCCGCGCGTGATGCCGGCCAGCACGAGCGGGGCGCAGCCGCCCAGCACCCACACGGTGACGAGCTGCCAGACGAGCTGCCCGGGCCGGGACGCTGCCGGATCCGTCCAGCGTGGACGTCCGGCCGGCGACTCGGCCGGCTCGCGGCGGGCACCGGAATCGGCCTGGTCGCGGCGGGCGCCGGACCAGACCTCGACGGCTTGGGTGCCGGGCTCGGCCGGGGTGCGGCGGCTGCGGGGCTGTGCACTGTGACGGGGCGCGGCCATCGACACAGGGTGGCAGGTTGATCACCATTCGTGCTGCCCCGGCCGGAGCCCGAATTGGCGCATCGGATGAACAGGAAGCTTTACCGCACGATCGCTGAGGCCGTCGATATCAGAGGGGTAACGGTCTGACCGTTGGGGCGTGCCTTCCGGGCCGGGGAGCGTGAAGGTGTGTTCCAGGGGGTGAGACGGGGGAATGTTCACGATCCTCTGGGGCGCGGTGCGCTCCCGGGCCGCTCAGGGGTGTGCGCTGCTCGTGCTCACCGCGCTGCCGGCCGCGGTGGCCGCCGCCGCGCCCTGGTACGCGCTGACCGCGACCGCCCACGCCTCGGCCGTCGTCGTCGCCGGCGTCCCGGCCGCCGAGCGCACCCTCTACGTCCACCGCCCCGGTGACACCGGCGGCGACCCGGAGTCCGCGCTGCGCGTCTTCGGTGAGTCGGTGCGGCGTGACCTGCCGATGCCCGGCGCGGACGGCGTGCTCGGGCTGAGCCGGGCGATGAGCACCACCGACCCGGCCGGCACCCCCGACAAGGTCAACGTCGACTACCGGGACGGCTTCTGCGCGCACGTCCGGATCACCGGCTCGTGCCCGGCGGTGGCCGGCGACGCCGCGATCACCGCACCGGTCGCCCGGCGGCTCGGCGTCCGGCCCGGCGGGACGATCGGGGTGGCGGTCAACTCCGAGGGCGTGCCGATCCCGCTGCGGGTCACCGGGATCTACACGATCGGCGACGCGTCCACCGGGTACTGGACCGACCCGCTGTTCAAGGTGGAGAGCGGCCTCGACCCGATCTTCACGGTCGCGCCGACGTTCACCGGGGGCGCGCTCGGCCAGCCGGTCCTCGCCTGGTCGGCCGAGGTGCCGGTGCCGCTGATGCGCGGCGACGGCGGGTACGACCTCGGTGACCTGGTCGCCCGGGCCGGCGCGCTCGGCGAGATCACCGACCCGACCGGGCCGCTGCGGGCCGTCCTGGCCGAGGCGGGGGAGCGGCTGCTGCGGGCCGTCCTGCTCGCCGCGGTCCCGGTGCTGCTGCTCGGGTGGTACGCGATCGCGCTGGCCGGCCGGTACACCGCCCGGGACCGGCGGCGCGACGCGGCCTGGGCGAAACTCCGCGGCGGCAGCCGATCCCGGCTGCTGGCCCTGCTCTCCGGCCAGCACCTGGCCCCGCTGCTGGCCGGTGGCCTGCTCGGGTTGCTGACCGGTGCGGGCGCCGGGTGGCTGCTGGCCGGGGCGCCGGTCGCCGGCGAGCGGGTGGTCACGGCCGCCTGGGCGATCGGGGCGGTGCTGGCCGTGCTGCTCGGGGCGCTGGGCACGCTGGTGGTGGCGGACCTGCTGCTGATCCGTACCCCTGTGGTGTTGTTGAACCGCGAGGTGCCCACCGCCCGCAGCGGACGGGCGGCCCTGCTCGCCGACCTCCTGGTGATCGCGGTCGCGGTCGCGGCCGGCTACCAGGCCCGGTCCGGCAGCCCGGACGCCGGCGTCGGCGCGATCGCCCCGTTCGCGGTCGCCGTCGCGGTCGCGGTGCTGCTGGCCCGGTTGCTGATCCGGGCCGCCGACCGGGGTGGTGGCGCCGCGTTGCGGGCCGGACGGTTGCGGCTCGGCCTGACCGCGGTCCGGATGTCCCGGCTGGCCGGCCTGGACCGGGTGTGCACGCTGCTCGCCGTCGCGGTGGCGATGCTGGCCGGCACGACCGGCGCGGCCACCGCCGACCGGGACGCGCACACCGCGCGGGCCGAGGCCGAACTCGGCGCCGCACGGGTGCTCACCGTCCGGGCGGAGAACTGGACCGCGCTGCGGCACGCGGTCGCGGTCGCCGACCCGCAGGGCCGGTACGCGATGGCCGCCGCCGTCGACCGCACCGCCAGCCCGCCGGTCGTCGTGGTGGACACCGCCCGGCTCGCCGCGGTCGGCGTGTGGCGCCCCGAGTTCGGCCCGCGCCCGCAGCCACCGGCCGCCGTCGACGCCGTCCCGCTGATCACCGGCCACGCTCTGGTGCTGCGGGTCCGCAACGACCGTCCCGCCCCGGCCACCGTCGACGCGATCCTGCAGGACGAGGTCACCGGCGCCACGGTGACCGTCGGCTTCGGACCGGTGCCACCCGGCGAGCACACCGTCACCCGGCGCGTGACCGGCTGCACCGGCGGCTGCCGCCTGGTCCGCTGGCAGCTGCCCAGTCCGCCCGGCCCGGACGGGCGGTCCGCACCGGAACCGATCACCCTGCACTCGCTCCGCGGCCGCGACCCGGACACCGACCTGCTCAGCACGGCCCGGTTCGGCGACGCGACCCGCTGGCGGACCGCCACCTCGGACGCCGGCCTGGCCCTGGCCGGTGGCGCCGGCGGCCTGACCGTCGCGGCCGGTGGCAGCGCGGTCAAGAGCGGCGCCGACCGGCTGTACGCCGTGGACGCCACCCTCCCGCTGCCCCTGCTGCTGGCCGGGCCCACCCCGGTGGCGTGGCGGTTCGGCGAACCGGCGATCAACGTGCTCGGCGCCGGTCAGGTCCCGGCCCGGGTCACCGCGGAGGTCGCCGCGCTGCCGGTGCTCGGCGCCGCCGGGGTGCTCACCGACTTCGACGCGGTACGCCGGATCGCGGCCGAGACCGGCGCCACCGGCATCACCCAGGTGTGGCTGACCGGCGACGCCCCGGCCGCCGTCGTCGACCGGCTGACCGGGGCCGGGCTGATCGTGCTGGCCGACGAGACCGCCACCGCCCGGGCCGGCCGCACGCCCGGCCGGGGCACCGCGCCGGCCGGGTCGTTCGCCCTGCTCTGCGCGGTGATCGCGCTGCTCACCGCGGCCGCCGCGAGCGCGGTGGCGGCCGCGGTCGACCGGGCGCCGCAGCGGGCCTCGGCGCGGGCCCTGCGGGTGCAGGGGCTGCCCGCGTCGACCGCCGCCGCGACCCGCCACCTCGGACCGTTCGCCCTGGTCGTGGCGGGCACCGCGAGTGGCGTGCTGGCCGCGCTGGTGGCCCGCCGGGTGGTCGGCGAGCCGGCGTCGTTCTTCGCCGACGGCTGGCGGCTGCTGCCACCACCCGAGGCGCTCGGCTGGCTGCCGCTGCTCGGCGCCGCGCTGGCCGGGTTCCTGGTGCTGGGGGTGCTGGGCTGGCTGACCGCGGCCGTCGAGCGGACCCGGACCGAGGGGACCCCCCGATGATCGCGCTGGTGTTCGCGATGGTCTGGGCCCGGCGCGGTCCGGCGCTGGTCCTGGCCGTGCTGGCCGCGTTCGCGGTCGCACCGGCGGTCGCGGCGCCGGCCTACCTGCGGGCCGCCGGCCGGGTGGTGGCCGCCGGGCAGGTGGCGCAGGCCGCACCGGCCGAGCGGACGGTCAGCATCCGGGCCGACGACAAGGACCATCGAGCGGCCGGCACCGGACCGGGCGGCGGGGTCGACCTCTCCACCACCGGCGTGAGCCTCGTCGACCTGCCCGGGTTCCGGTACGCGTACTCGGCCGAGTTCGCCACCGTCGGCCTCGAACGGGACGACCGGCGCCGGACCCGGCTGGTCCAGCGGCAGGACGTCTGCGCGCACCTGGTCATGGTCACCGGGCGGTGCTTGCTCGGCGAGGGTGACGTGGTGCTCGGCGAGCAGACCGCGACACGGCTGAAGCTGGTCGCCGGGCAGTCGGTGTCGCTGTCGTACGCGGTGTTCAGCAAGGACCCGGACGTGATGGAGTACACCGCCGACGGCGCCCCGAAACGGTTCTTCGTGGCCGGCGTGTACCGGGTGCCGGACCCGGCCGAGGCGTACTGGGGCACGCACGGCTACTTCGCACCGGACGAGCTGGCCCCGGGCGAGCCGGCGTTCACCGACCAGACCACGTTCGCCCTGATGGAACACGGCGACGCCGAGCTCGGCGTGGACGGCTGGGCCGGGCCGGGCGCCCTGGACGTGGACCGCCTGCCGGCTCTGCGCGCCGCCCTCGACCGGCTCGGCGCGACCGTCGCCGACCTGGGCGCCGACCTCTCCGTCCCCGGTACGACGAGTGCCGGGCTGCGGCTGGAGTCGCAGATGCCGGCGCTGATGGCCCGGATCGACGAGGGGCGCACCACGGCCGGCCGGATCGTCCCGGTCCCCGCCGTCGCCCTGATCGTGCTGGCCTGCCTGGCCATCCTGCTCGCCGTCGCGGCCGGCGCCGAGGTCCGCCGCCCGGAGACCGCGGTGCTGGCGCTGCGGGGCGCCCGCCGTCCGCACCGCTGGCTGCTGGCCACCGGGGAGAGCCTGGTCGCGGTGCTGGCCGGCACGGTGGCCGGCGCCCTGGCCGGGCAGTGGCTGGTCGACGCCGTGGTGGCGGTCCGCTGGCCCGGGGTGGGCGCCGACCCGCACCCGGGGTCGTTCGTCTACGCCCCGCTCGCCGCGGCCGCCGTGGTGCTGGCCGTGCTGCTCGCCCAGGGCGCGACGATGCTGCGCCCGGTCAGCGAGCTGCTGCGCCGCGCCCCGGCACCGGGCCGCTGGGCCGGGCTCACCGTGGACATCCTGATCGGCGCGCTCGCGGCCGCCGCGGCGGTGCAGCTCGCGCTCGGCGGCGGCGACCTGGTCGGCGTCGGCGCGACCGCCCCGGCGCTGGTCATGCTGGCCCTGGCCCTGCTGGTGGCGCGCGCCCTGCGCCCGCTGGCCGCCCGCTCCGGGCACCGCGCGCTGGAGCGCGGCCGGCTCGGCCCCGGCCTGACCGGGCTGCTGCTGTCCCGCCGGCCGTCCACCGGCCGGGTGTTCGCGCTGCTGGTCGCGGCGGTCGCGGTGAGCTGCTACCTGGTCGCCGCGTCCGACGTCGCGGCCCGCGGCCGGCAGGTCGAGGCCGGGCTGGGCACCGGCGCCGACCGGGTGCTGTCGATCCGGGACACCGGCCGCAACCAGCTGCTCGCCGCGGTGCGGGCGGTCGACCCGGACGGCGTGTTCGCGATGGCCGCGGTCCGGATCACCCAGACCCCCGGTGAGCCGCCGCTGCTCGGCGTCGACTCGTCACGGCTGCCCGCGGTGGCCAGCTGGCCCGGTGGCGGCGCGGCCGGCCCGGACGAGATCGTCGCGGCGCTGCACCCGGAGGCGCCCGCGCCGCTGGAGGCGCCCGGCCGCGCGACCGTCACCCTGGACGTGACCGCCGCGGACTTCGAGCACGGCAAGGGGGTCAGCATGGACGCGGTGCTGACCCCGTCCGACGGCAGCGGGCCGGACGTGGTCGCGCCGATGGGCGTGATCGACCCGGGCCGGCACACCTACACGTACTCGGCGGCCGGGTGCGCCGGGGGCTGCCGGTTGAACGCGCTGCGGATCGCCGGCGGCAACGCGGTCCTCGGCGTGCACGGCGTGCTCACCGTGCACGGCTGGGGCAGCGGCGACCCGGCGGCCTGGCGGGTCACCGAGGGCGGCCGGCTCAGCGCCGCCCCGGACGGGCTGCGGATCGACGTGACCAGTCTGGACGGTCTGCCGGAGGGGTTGCTGGTGCAGCCGGCCGACGTGCCGTGGCCGCTGCCGATCGTGGCCACCGGCACGTACGTGCCCGGCTCGGTGACCGGACTCGACTATCGCCAGGTCCCGGTCACGGTGGCCGGTCGGCTGCCGGCCGTACCGGGGGTGGGCGCGCCCGCCGCGCTGATCGACCTGGAGTACGCCGACCGGGTGTCCGCCGACGGCGCGCCCACGCCCGGTGCCCAGGTCTGGCTCTCCGCGAAGGCGCCCGCCGACGTGCTCGACCGGCTGGCCGCGCAGGGTCTCGAGGTCACCGCCGACATCCGGGCCGGGCAGACGGCCGCGCGGCTGGACCGGCAGGGCCCGGCCGTCGCGCTCGGATACGCCGGGCTGGTCGCCGCCCTCGTCGCGATCCTGGCCGCCGGGGTGCTGGTGCTGACCGCCGCGGCCGGCCGGGACCGGCAGGTGGAGGACCTGTCGGCGCTGCGGGCGCAGGGGCTGAGCCGGGGTGCGATGCTACGGGCGGCGCTGTGGGCGTACCCGGTCCTGGTGGCCGGTGCGGTGCCGGCCGGCGTGGTGATCGCCCTGGCCGGCTGGGCGGCGACCGGGTGGGCGCTGCCGCTGGCCGGTCTGGACCCGTCCCCGCTGCCCCGGCCGTCCTGGCCGTCGGCGCTCAGCGTGCTGCTGGCCGCGGCGATTCTCACGGTGGTCCTCGGCGGGACCGCCCTACTGGCCGGCCGCCGCACCCTCCGCAAGATCCGATAAAACCTTTCCGGTACGGATACCGAGCGCCCCGCCGCAGGCTACGAGCCACGCCCCGGGCCGGTCCCGCGCGACGCCGCCGCTCGTCCCGGACCACGACGCGCCTGCGGGCTGTCGGCTGGCTGCGCGAGGCCGCTGTCGCTCCGGACCGTGACGCGCCTGCGGGCTCCGGCTGGTTCTCAGGGGTGCCTCGAGGGCTCCGAGGCACCCCTGAGAACCAGCCGGGGTCTCTAGGCTGGGCCGGTGAGTGAACCGCAGCTGCTCTCCGCGCACGCCGGGAACTGGACCGGCGACGGCACCGGCGTCACCGTGATCCTGCCGCCGCCCGGCACCGTCGGGTCCGGTGAGGTGCGCGGCGGCGCGCCGGCCACCCGCGAGTTCGACCTGCTGCACCCGGCCCGCCTGGTCGACCGGGTCGACGCGGTCGTCCTCTCCGGAGGCTCGGCGTTCGGCCTGGCCGCCGCGGACGGTGTGATGACCCTGCTGCGCGAACGCGGCCGGGGCTTCCCGACCGCGCTCGGCCCGGTCCCGATCGTGGTCGGCATGTCGATCTTCGACGGCTCGGTGGCCGGGACGCCGCCGGCCGCCGAGGCCGGCCGGGCCGCCGCGCTCGCGGCCCTGGACGGCGACGAGTTCCGCACCGGCGCCACCGGGGCCGGCGCGGGCGCGCACACCGGGACGTGGCGTGGCCGTGCCGACCCCGGCGGGCTGGGCCGCGCCGACGGCCGGGCCGGCCCCGCCCGGGTGACCGCCCTGGTCGTGGTCAACGCGTGGGGCGACGTGCTCGCCCCGGACGGCCGGCCGTTCTTCGGCGGCGCCGAGACGTACCAGGCCGCCATGCCGTTCCAGCGCGCGAACACCACGATCGCGGTGGTGCTCACCGACGCGAAGCTGACCAAGAACGACTGTCATCTGCTGGCGCAGAGCGGCCACACCGGCTTCGCCCGGGCGCTGCACCCGGCGCACTCCCGCTACGACGGTGACGCCGTCGTCGCCCTGGCCACCGGCGAGCTGACCGCGGACGTCGACCTGGACCTGCTGCGCGCAGTGACCACCGAGACGATGGCGGCGGCGATCCGGGCCGCCGTGGCGTACCCCTGAGGTTTTTCCTGGATCGTCCTGGTGTTATCACTGTGGGATGTTTGTTGACTTCACCGCGCCGGTGGCGGCGTCCCCGGCCGAGGCGGAAGCCGCGGCCGTGTCGGCGGAGCAGGTCGGTTATGACGGCTTCGGGGCGGCGGAGACCAAGCACGACGTCTTCACCACGCTCGCCCTGGTGGCCCGGGCCACCGAACGGATCTCGCTGCAGTCCGCGATCGCGGTGGCGTTCGCCCGCAACCCGATGACCGTGGCGGTGCTCGCCAACGACCTGCGGCTGATCTCCGAGGGCCGGTTCCGGCTCGGGCTCGGCTCCCAGGTCAAGCCGCACATCGAGCGCCGGTTCGCGATGCCGTGGAGCCGGCCGGCGGCGCGGATGGAGGAGTTCGTGGCCGCGCTGCGGGCGATCTGGCACGCCTGGGCCACCGGCGAGCGGCTGATGTTCCGCGGCGAGTTCTACAAGCACACCCTGATGACCGAGTTCTTCGACCCGGGCCCGAACCCGCACGGCAACCCGCCGATCGAGCTGGCCGCGGTGGGTGAGCTGATGACCGCGGTGGCCGGGCGGGTCGCCGACGGGCTGCTCGCTCACCCGCTGACCAGCGTCACGTACCTCGCCGAGCGGACCCTGCCGGCCGTGCGCGCGGCACGCGGCGGCTCACTCGACGGCTTCACCATCGGGCTGGGCGCGATGGTGGTGCTCGGCGCCGACGAGGCACAACGCTCCCGGGCCGAGCAGGCGGTGCGCGCGCAGATCGCGTTCTACGCGTCCACTCCGGCGTACCGTCCGGTGCTCGAGGTGCACGGCTGGGGTGACCTGGCCGACCGGCTCAACGTGCTGTCCCGCCGGCAGGACTGGACCGCGATGGCCGCCGAGGTCACCGACGAGGTCCTCGACACGTTCGCGGTGGCCGGCGATCCGGCGACGGTCGCGGCCGGGCTCAAGGACCGATTCGGTACGACGATCGACCGCATCTCGCTCTACACGCCGTACGAAACGGACCGCTACCAGCTGGCAGCGGTCCGCTCGGCACTACGGGCTGACTAGTCACCCGACCTGGATGCTGTCCACCCGGTCCGGGTAGAACGCGACGTGGTCCTTGATCTGCGCGACCGCGTCGTACGGCGCGACGTACTCCCAGATCGCGTCCACCACGGTCTGGCCGTCGACCGTGATCGAGTAGTACCCGGCGTCACCCTTGTACGGGCAGTACGTCCGGGTCTCGGTGCGGGTCAGCAGCGACCGGTCGACGTCGGCGAGCGGCACGTACTGCATCGCCGGATACGTCGACTCCTGCAAGCTGAGCGCGTCTTGCGTGTCGGCCACCACCTTGCCGGCGACGGTCACCACGACCCGCTTGCCGGTCGGCGTGATGGTGATCGGGTGATCCGGTCCGGGCAGCAGCCGGGGCTTGTCACTCATTGTCCAGCCTCCTGATTTCGACAGTTCCGAAGCTACTACGGTGGCAACGTGACGAGCGCCGCGATCATTGCCGTGAACGGGACCGGGATCGGATACGAGGTGGTCCGGCACGGCCGGGTGAGCAGTGTCGCCGAGGCGGCCGAGGCCCTCGGTGTCGAGCTGCGCGACCTGGTCAAGACGCTCGTGGTGCGGCGCGGGCCGGACGAGTACCTGTTCGTGCTGGTGCCCGGGGACCGGTCGATCTCCTGGCCGAAGCTGCGGGCGCTGCTCGGGGTGAACCGCCTGTCGATGCCGGACGCCGGCACCGCCAAGGAGGTCACCGGGTACGAGCGGGGGACGATCACACCGTTCGGGTCGGCCACGGCGTGGCCGGTGATCGCGGACGAACGGACCCGGGGGCGGACGATCAGTCTGGGCGGCGGGGAGCACGGTGTGGGCCTGCGGGTCGGCGCCGACGACGCGGTGACCGCGCTGGGCGGCACCTTCGCCGACGTCACCGACCCCGCGTAGCAGTTCAGCCCTTCAGCGCCGCCGCCACCGCGTCGCTCAGCGACGTCGTCGGCCGCCCGATCAGCTCCCGCAGGTCACTGCCCGGGTTGTCCAGCGCCCCGTTCTCCTTGATGTGCACGTCGGTGTCCGCCAGGATCGCCGCAAACCCCTCCGGCACCCCCGCACCAGCCAGGATCGTGACCAACTGGTCGGCGGGCACATCGCTGTACCCGATCTCCGTCCCGGTCTGCTTGCTCACCTCGGCCGCCAGCTCAGCCATCGTGAACGGCGTGTCCCCGCCCAGCTCGTACACGGACTTCACGTCGTCGGCCACCAGCACCGCGGCTGCTGCCTCGGCGTAGTCGGCGCGGCTGGCCCCGGCGATCCGGCCCTCGCCGGAGCTGCCCAGGAAGCCGCCGTTCGCCGTCGCGGTCGGGATCTGCGCGGTGTAGTTCTCGTGGTACCAGCCGTTGCGCAGGAACGAGTGCTTCAGGCCGGACGCCGCGAGGGCCTCCTCGGTCGCCTTGTGGTCGGCGGCTAGCAGGACCGGGGTGGTGTCGGCCCGCAGGATGCTGGTGTACGCCACGAACCCGACCCCGGCCGCCTTGGCCGCCTCGATCGCCGCGTGGTGCTGGGCGAGCCGGCTGCCCGGCGAGCTGGTGGAGACGAGCAGCAGCCGGTCGACGCCGGCGAACGCGGTGGCCAGGGTCTCCGGCTTGTCGAAGTCGGCCGCACGGACCTGGACGCCGCGGGCGAGCAGCCCGGCCGCCTTCTCCGGGGACCGCACCGCCGCGATGATCGAGCTCGGCTCGACACCTCGGCTGAGCAGGGCCTCGACGACGAGACGGCCGAGGTGTCCGGTGGCGCCGGTGACAGCGATGGTGGTCATGAGAGCTCCTTCAGGGCCAGCAGTGGGTGCTGCATCCGAGAATGCACTAACTTTTCGAAAGCGCCAACTGCAAGTGGGCACCATCACCAAGGAAAGCACGGTGGAGCTGGGTATATTCGACGCATGACTGATCCCGCCGACGACCTGATCCCCAGCGTCTTCGCCCGGGACTGCACCTCCCGCGGCGTGATGAACAACGTCACCGGTCGCTGGGGCGGCCTGGCCCTGGCCGCGCTGCACGACGGCGCCTTCCGATTCAACGCCCTGCGCCGCCGGGTCGACGGCGTGAGCGAGAAAATGCTCGCCCAGACCCTGCAGGCGCTCGAGCGCGACGGCCTGGTCCACCGCGAGGTGCAGGCCACCATCCCGCCGCGGGTGGAATACACCCTGACCCCGCTCGGCGCCCGGGTCGCCACCAAGCTGAAAGAGCTGATCGAGCTGCTCGAGGGCGAGATCGACCAGGTGCAGTCGGCGCGCGAGGAGTACGACCGGGAGCACCCCGCCCCGGTGCGGTAGGTTGCGATCGTGAGCACGTCGATTCAGCCCGAGGTCCTGCCGTCCGGCACCGGTTGTGTGGAGTGTCTGGAGTCCGCCGGTTGGTGGGTCCACCTGCGCCGATGTGCGCAGTGCGGGCACATCGGCTGCTGCGACACCTCGCCCTCGCAGCACGCCACGGCACACTTCCGGGAGACCGGCCACCCCGTGATCCAGTCTTTTGAACCGGGCGAGGACTGGTTCTGGGACTATCGGAGTGAGCAGGCGGACAACGGCCCCGAACTGGCCGCACCCACCAGTCACCCGGACGATCAGCCGGTGCCCGGCCCGGACGGCGCCGTACCGGCGGACTGGCGCACCAAGATTCACCGGTAGGAGTCAGACCTCTCCGGCGTTCGGCGGTTGCAACCGGAAGGAAGCCGAGCAAACCGTACGAAGGCCTTGAGTCTTCCTCAGGTGGCCAAGCTCATGGTCGATCGTGTGGGCAGTCAGCCAACCCTGGAGGGAAGATGCTCGGCCTGGAGAACATCGGCACAGCCAAACGGCTGGGCATCATCGTCGTCACCGGCGCGGTCGCGCTCGGTGGCATGGCTGCCATCACCCTGATCGGCCAGAACAATCTGGCCGAACAGGGTCTGCGTGTCAGCGAGCTGCAGTGCGGCCAGGCCGCGCTCAACCACCTGAACAACCGGCAGAGCGAGCTCAAGGTGGACGCCTACCGGGCGGCCCTGGGCCAGGACGTCACCCAGGACGCGGCGGACGACATCCAGTCCTCGGTCGACGCCTCGGCGGGGGTGAACTCCTGTGGCCTGCCGGCTCCGATCGTCGAGCAGTTCACGAGCTACGACGCGGACTTCGCCGACTTCAACACGTTCATCAACGACTTCGTCGCGGCCGGTGTGGCCGACCCCAAGTCGGTGATCGACAAGATCGACCAGATCGCCGAGAAGAACAACCAGACCGACGACGACCTGGACGCGATCACCGAGGTGGTGGAGAAGGAGGTCGCGGCGCAGCAGGCCGCGATGGTCAGCACCGTCGGCTCCACCCGGAACACCGCGATCGTGGTCGCCCTGATCGCGCTGGCCCTGCTGGTCGGCATGGCGATCCCGATGGTCCGCTCGATCCTCGGCCCGATCCGCCGGATCGGCCTGGTGATCGAGGCGCTGGACCGCGGTGACCTGACCGGGCGCAGCCACATCAAGACCCGCGACGAGCTGGGTGTGATGGCACAGGGCCTGGACCGCTCGCTGGACAAGCTGCGCGACTCGATGACCACCATCGCCAAGGACTCCGACTCGCTGGCCACCGCGGCCACCGAGCTGGCCGCGGTCTCCGCGGAGATCGCCTCGGCGGTCGACAACACCGACCGGCAGAGCAGCT
The DNA here is from genome assembly GCF_016862315.1 of Actinoplanes palleronii. Classification (GTDB taxonomy): domain Bacteria; phylum Actinomycetota; class Actinomycetes; order Mycobacteriales; family Micromonosporaceae; genus Actinoplanes; species Actinoplanes palleronii. The sequence continues at coordinate 80,680 of NZ_BOMS01000092.1, forward strand.
CGGCCGCCACCGAGGCGGACGAGATCTCCCGCAACGTGCAGAGCGTCGCGGCCGGTTCCGAGGAGATGGGCCTGTCGATCCGGGAGATCTCCCGCAACGCCGCCGAGGCCGCCCAGGTCGCCTCGATCGCGGTCGGTGAGGCGGCGCGGGCCACCGAGACGATCCGCAAGCTCGGCGACTCGTCGGCCGAGATCGGCAACGTGATCAAGCTGATCACCAGCATCGCCGAGCAGACCAACCTGCTCGCTCTGAACGCCACCATCGAGGCGGCGCGGGCCGGCGACGCCGGCAAGGGCTTCGCCGTGGTCGCCTCCGAGGTCAAGGACCTGGCACAGGAGACCGCCCGAGCCACCGAGGACATCGGCAGCCGGGTCCTCGCGATCCAGCAGGACACCAGCGGCGCGGTCGAGGTGATCAACCGGATCTCCGAGGTGATCGCGCAGATCAACGACTTCCAGACCACCATCGCCTCGGCGGTGGAGGAGCAGACCGCCACCACCGGCGAGATGAGCCGCAGCATCGGCGAGGTGGCGGCCGGCTCGAACCGGATCGCCTCGAACATCACCGACGTCTCGTCGGCCAGCCAGGCCACCGTCAGCGGGGTCAACCAGACCCGCGAGGCCAGCGAAGAGGTCTCCCGGACCGCCGAGGAGCTGCGGGCCCTGGTGGGCGCGTTCACGTTCTGATCCGTACGACGTAGCGCGGAAGGGCCGGTCGCCGACGCGACCGGCCCTTCTCTCATGTCCCGGGCCGGGGGGCCGATGGAACGCACGTGGGAACCGAGACTGTCCAGCACCGGGCGGCGGCACTCGACGACACGCTGCTCACCCGGCGGCGCATGGTCGAGATGGCTGCTCTGCTGTCGCGGTCGATCGGCCTGGTGACCACGCTGCTCTACGGCTTCGGCATCGGCGGGATCGGCCCGGCCGACCCGGTGCCGGCGCTGACCGGGGTGAGCCTGCTGGGCGCGCTGCTGATGGCGGTGTCCTGCGTGTTCTCGCTGCGCGGCGTCCGGGCGCCGGGATCCCGCTGGTACACCTGCCTGAGCGTGCTGCAGGTCGCCCTGGACACGGTGACCGTGGTCGCCTTCGTGGCGGTCACCCAGGCGCACACCACGCAGACCACCTGGCCGGTGCTCGGCCTGCCGATCGCGATCGCGGCGATCCGGCACCAGCTGGCCGGCGCGCTGGCCGCGTGGGTGGTCACCTCGGTGGCGCTGCTGAGCATGCCGCTGCCGGGTGGCGAGGGCCTCGGCGGGATCTGCCTGAACATCATGATCGCTCTGATCACCGGAGCGCAGTCCAGCGCGTTCCAGCGCCAGCTCACCACCCTGCAGCAGGTCCGGCGCGAGCTGCAGCACCAGGCCAGCCACGACTCGCTGACCGGGCTGCCGAACCGGGCCCAGCTGGCCGAACGGGCCGAGCGCTGCGACGGCCGGCCGCTCGCCGTGCTGCTGCTCGACCTGAACGGGTTCAAGCAGGTCAACGACACGTACGGGCACGCCGCGGGCGACGTGCTGCTGCACGAGGTGGGTCAGCGGCTGGGCGCGGTGCTGCGCGACGGTGACCTGGCCGGGCGGCTGGGTGGCGACGAGTTCGTGGTGCTGCTGCCCGAGGGTGACGCCGCGTCGGCACGGCTGACCGGCGAGCGGATCCGGGCGGCGATCTCCCAGCCGATCACGATCAGCGGCGGCGCCGCGATGACCGTCGGGGTGAGCATCGGCGCCGCGTTCCGCCCGGCCGGGGGCACCGCGGACCTGGACGCGCTGACCGCTGAGGCGGACGCCGCCATGTACCGGGAGAAACACGCCCGCCGGGCGGCATGATTCACCATCTGACGTTCCCGCGATGCCGCGTGCCGTTCCGCGCGCCCCGGCGTTGATCCCGCTGACGCCGCCCAGCCGGGACGGTCCGGCAAACGGCCCGGCTGGGCGGTCCCTCACGAGCGGGTCAGGACCAGGACTCCAAGATTTCGGCGACACTCGCGGTCCGGCTCGGTTCCGGCACGCGTGACGGCGTACGACCGAATCGCGGAGCCGGAGCGGGCTGGACCTGCCCGCCCACCTCGACAAAAGCGGACCTGGCCCGGTTGTGCGGATGGTCCGGTGCCTCGCGCGGCGAGAGCACCGGGCTGACACACGCGTCCAGTCCCGCGAAGACGTCCGCCCACTCGTCGCGGCTCCGGGTCAGGAACCGTTCCGTGAAGGTCCGCCGCAGCTCCGGCCAGGCCTTCCGGTCGAACTGGGCCGGCAGGTCCGGGTCGTCGTCGAGTCCCAGCCCCTTGAGCAGCGCGGCGTAGAACTGCGGTTCCAGCGCGCCGACCGCGACGTGCCCGCCGTCCGCAGTGGTGTACGTGTCGTAGAACGGCGCCCCGCCGTCGAGCAGGTTCTCCCCGCGCCCGCCACGCCACGTCCCGGCCCCGATCATGCCGTGCAGGAACGTGGTGAGCAGCGCCGAGCCGTCCACCATCGCGGCGTCGACGACCTGGCCCCGGCCGGAGCGCTCGCGTTCCAGCAGCGCGGCGAGCACCCCGACGGCGAGCAGCATGCCGCCACCGGCGAAGTCGGCGAGCAGGTTGATCGGGGCGTGCGGTCGTTCACCGGCCCGGCCCAGCGGGTCGAGCGCGCCGGCGATCGCCAGGTAGTCGATGTCGTGCCCGGCCGCGGCGGCCAGCGGACCGTCCTGTCCCCATCCGGTCATCCGCCCGTAGACCAGGCGCGGGTTGATCTCGGCACACCGGTCCGGACCGAAGCCGAGCCGCTCGGCGACGCCCGGGCGGTACCCCTCGACCAGCACGTCGGCCTCGGTGATCAGGGTGAGCAGACCGGTCAGTCCGTCCGGCGACTTGAGGTCGAGGGTGACCGTGCGGCGGCCGCGCTGCAGCGGACCGGCCTGCGGAACGAGCGGTCCGGTCCCGCCCGGCCGCTCGACCAGCACCACGTCGGCGCCCAGGTCGGCGAGCACCATGCAGCCGAACGGCCCGGGAGCCAGCCCGGCCAGCTCCACGACCCGGATCCCGTTGAGCGCGGTCATGGCTGAGCCTCCATCGGCATGCCCTCCCGGCCCTCGCCTGCGGGGCCGCTGGTAGGAGCGGGTGGCTGCCGCTCGGTGCGGTCGGTCATGCCGGTGCGAACCGTTCGCCGTACCGCGCCGCGAGCTCGGTGGCTCGGCCCTTGAAGTCGGGGTGCTGCTCGACGTAGCGGATCACGCCGCCGGTCCAGGCCGGGAATCCGATGCCCAGGATCGATCCGATGTTGCCGTCCGCGTCGGTCCGCAAGACCCCTTCGGTACGACAGCGCAGCGCGTCCAGGGCCTCACTGAACAGCAGACGCTCCTGCAGATCGGCGAACGGGACCGCTCGTCCCTCGTCGGTGGCCAGCTCGGCCAACCCGGTCCAGAGCCTGCCGCGCCGCCCGTTCTCGTACGCATAAAAACCGCGCCCCGACGACCGCCCGGAGCGATCGTGTTCGGTCAACATCGTCTCGACGAGAGCGTGCGCCCGCTCGTGCCCGACCGCCACCCCGGCCGCCCGGTACGCCAGGTGGATCTTGCGCATCAGCGTCAGCGTGACCTCGTCGGCGAGCGCCAGCGGACCGGTCGGGTACCCGGCCTGCAGCGCGGCCTGCTCGACCGACGCGGCCGGCACCCCCTCGGCGACCATCCCGATCGCCTCGTTGATGAACTGGCCGATCACCCGGCTGGTGAAGAAGCCGCGCCCGTCGTTGACCACGATCGGCGTCTTGCCGATCCGGCGGCCCAGGTCGAACGCCCGGGCGATGGCCGCGTCACCGGTCCGCTCGCCGACCACGATCTCCAGCAGCGGCATCTTGCCGACCGGGGAGAAGAAGTGCATGCCGATGAAGTCGGCCGGCCGGCTCACCCCCTCGGCCAGGCCGGTGATCGGCAGCGTGGAGGTGTTCGAGGCGAGCAGCGCGCCGGGCGCCAGGACCGGCTCGATCTCCGCGAACACCTGATGCTTCAGCGTCGGGTCCTCGAACACCGCCTCGATCACCACGTCGCAGCCGCGCAGGTCCTCGACGTCGGCGGTGGTGGTGATCCGGGCCAGCACGGCCGGATCACCTTCGGTCACGGCGCGGGCCGCGGCCTCCGGCGTGACGTCCTTGACCACCACGTCGAGGCCGGCCCTCGCGCAGGCGTACGCGATCCCGGCGCCCATCATCCCGGCGCCCAGCACCGCGACCTTGCGAGCCGGCGCGACCTCGGCCGCCGGCCGGGCCTGCCCGCCGTTGACCGCGCGCATGTCGAAGAAGAACGCGCCGATCATGTTCTTCGCGATCCGGCCGGTGAGCAGCGTGATCAGCCGCCGGGTCTCGATCACGAACGCGGACTCCAGGTCGACCTGGGCGCCCTCCACGGCGGCCGCCAGGATCGCCTCGGGCGCCGGCATCCGGTTGCCCTTGAGCTGCTTGCGCAGCGTGGCCGGGAAGGCCGGCAGCTGCGCGGCGAGTTTCGGGGTGGCCGGCGTGCCGCCGGGGATCCGGTAGCCGGGCCGGTCCCAGGGCTGTGCCGCGTCCGGGTTCGCCGCGATCCACTCCCGGGCCTTGGTGATCAGCTCCTCCGGGGTGGCGACGATCTCGTCGACCAGGCCGCCGTCGCGGGCCGCGGCCGGCTTGAGCCGCTTGCCGGTGAGCAGCCAGGTCATCAGGGCCGGGGCGAGACCCAGCATCCGTACGGTCCGGGTCACCCCGCCGGCGCCGGGCAGCAGCCCGAGGGTCACCTCGGGGAAGCCGAGCCGGGTGCCCGGCGCGTCCAGGGCGATCCGGTGGTGTGCGGCGAGCGCGATCTCCAGCCCGCCTCCGAGCGCGGCCCCGTTGATCGCGGCGACCACCGGCCGGCCGTACGTCTCGAGCCGCCGCAGATCCCGCTTGATCGTGCCGAGCAGGTCGAACAGCGCGGGCGCGTCCTCCGGCCGGGCCTGGCTCATCATCGGCAGGTCGCCGCCGGCGAAGAACGTGCTCTTCGCGCTCGCCACGATCACACCGGTGACCTGGTCGCGCTCGGCCTCGAGGCGGTCCAGCGCGGCGCTCATCGCGGCCGTGTAGACGGCATTCATCGTGTTGGCCGATTGGTCCGGGTCATTCATCGTCAGCGTGACGATGCCGGCCTCGTCCCGGGCGTACTCGATCATGAGGAGAACTCCGTAACGCGCTCGATGACGGTGGCGACGCCCATGCCGCCGCCGATGCAGAGGGTGACCACGGCCCGGTGCAGGTCGCGCCGCTCCAGCTCGTCGACGACCGTGCCGACCAGCATCGCGCCGGTCGCGCCGAGCGGATGGCCGAGCGCGATCGCGCCGCCGTTGACGTTCACCTTCTCCGGGTCCAGTTCCAGATCGCGGATGTACTTGAGCACCACCGCGGCGAACGCCTCGTTGATCTCGAACAGGTCGATGTCGGCGACACCCAGCCCGGCGACCGCCAGGGCCTTGCGGGTGGCCGGGGTCGGACCGGTGAGCATCAGCGTGGGGTCGGCGCCGCTGACCGCCGCGCCGACGATCTTGGCTCGGGGGGTCAGTCCGAGTGCACGCCCGGTCTCAGCGGAACCGATCATCACGAGCGCCGCGCCGTCCACGATCCCGGACGAGTTGCCCGCGTGGTGGACGTGGTTGATCTCCTCGAGCCAGTGGTACTTCTGCAACGCCACCGCGTCGAACCCGGCCTGCTCGCCGATCCCGGCGAACGACGGGCGGAGCTTGCCCAGCCCGGCCCGGGTGGTGTCCGGGCGCGGATGCTCGTCGACGGTCAGCACGTCCAGGCCGTTCGGGTCGCGGACCGGCACGATCGACCGGGTGAACGCGCCGCCGGCCTGCGCCTTGGCGGCCCGCTCCTGGGAGATCAGCGCCCAGCCGTCCGCGTCGTCGCGGCTGAAGCCCTCGAGCGTCGCGATCAGGTCGGCGCTGATCCCCTGCGGGACGAAGCTGGTGGCCAGCGCGGTCTCCGGGTCGAGGAACCAGGCGCCGCCGTCCGAGCCCATCGGGTTGCGCGACATCGACTCGACGCCACCGGCCAGGATCAGGTGCTCCCAGCCGGAGCGGATCCGCGACGCCGCCTGGTTGACCGCCTCCAGGCCGGAGGCGCAGAAGCGGTTGAGCTGCACCCCGCCGGTGGTGTCCGGCAGGCCGGCCACCAGGGCGGCCGCGCGGGCGAGGTCGCCGCCCTGCTCGCCGACCGGGGTGACGATGCCGAGCACCAGGTCGTCGATCCGGTCCGGGTCGAGACCGGGGGACCTTTCCCGTACGGCGTCGATCAGGCCGGTGACCAGCGTGATCGGCTTCGTGCCGTGCAGGGCGCCGGTCTCCTTGCCACGCCCGCGCGGTGTTCTCACCGCGTCGTAGAGATAAGCGTCAGAGGGCACGGGCGATCAGCTCCTTCATGATCTCGTTGGTACCGCCGTAGATCTTCTGGACCCGGGCGTCGGCGTACATCCGGGCGATCGGGTACTCGGTGGTGTAGCCGTAGCCGCCGAAGATCTGCAGGCAGCGGTCGACGACCTCGCACTGGCCCTCGGTCAGGTAGAGCTTGGCCATCGCGGCGGTCGCCACGTCCAGTTCACCCCGGGCGTGCCGGACGATGCAGTCGTCCAGGAAAATCCGCGAGACCCGGGTCCGGGTCGCGCACTCCGCCAACACCATGCGGGTGTTCTGGTGGCCGATCAACGGCTTACCGAAGGCGGTTCTTTCTTTTGCGTACGCCGTGGCCAGCTCGACGGCGCGTTGCATCGCGGCGACCGCGCCCACCCCGATCACCAGGCGTTCCTGCGGGAGCTGGCGCATCAGCTGATAGAAGCCGGTGTTCTCGGCCTCCGCGCCGCCCAGCACGTTCGCGGCCGGCACCCGGAAGTCGTCGAAGAACAGCTCGGCGGTGTCGTTCGCGTGCAGCCCGATCTTCTCCAGGTTGCGGCCCCGGCGGAACCCGGGCGCGTCGTCGGTCAGCTCGCAGATCAGCAGCGAGATGCCGTGCGCCTTCGCCGACCGGTCGGTGGTCACCGCCAGGATCAGCAGCCCGGCCAGGTGCCCGTTGGTGATGAACGTCTTGGTACCGCTGACCAGGAAGTCGTCGCCGTCGCGCACCGCCCGGGTACGGATCGCCTGCACGTCCGAGCCGCCGTCCGGCTCGGTCATCGCGATCGCCCCGATCAGCTCGCCGCTGCACAGCTGCGGCAGCCAGCGCCGCTTCTGCTCCTCGGTGCCGTACGCCGTGAGGTAACCCGTGATGATCCCGCTGTGCACGGCGAGCCCGAGGCTGCCCTCGCCGGTCAGGGTCTGCTCGTGCAGCAGCACCGCCTCGTGGGTGACGTCGCCGCCTCCGCCGCCGTACTCCTCCGGCACCGAGAGGCCGAGCAGGCCGAGCTCGCCGGCTCGCCGGTAGTGCTCGCGGTCGGGGTGGCCCTGCTTCTCCAGGCGGGCGGCGTGCGGCACGACTTCCTTGAGGAAGAAGGTGCGCGCCAGCTCGGCGAGGTCGTCGTGCTCCGGCTTACGCCACGGCTCGGCGTAGGTCTCCAGTCCAGGCGTCGGCATCGACATACCCTCGAATACTATTGGCGATGTGTCAACAAGCTCGTGACGAATTGGCGGCATCCTTCGTTCGGTGCGGCGGCCCCATCGGCGAACCGGGCATCTCGGAAGCCGATGAATCGACGTGCCGTAAGGTCACGACTGTGTCGACAGGGGCTGAACGACCAGGCCAGACCGTGATCCGGGGCCGGCGGCTGGAGCCGGACGCCCGGCGGGAGCAGATCCTGTCGGTGGCGGTCCGGCTGTTCGGCGAGCGCCCGTACCCGGAGGTCTCCACCACCGACGTGGCCCGCGACGCCGGGGTGGCCCGCGGCTTGGTCAACCACTACTTCGGTACGAAGAAGGAGCTCTACCTCGAAGTCGTCCGGGTGATGCTGACCGTGCCCGAGGTGGCCCTGGAACGCCTGCCGGTCGGCGACCCGCCGCAACGGGTGGACGCGATCGTCACCTGGTTCCTCGACGTGGTGTCCCGGCACAGCACGTCCTGGCTGGCCGCGATCACGGCCGGCGGGATGGCCGGCGACAGCGACGTCGACCGGGTGATCACCGAGGCCGTCGACGTGGCGGCGGACAGCGTCCTGGCCGCGGTCGGCCTGGGCGACCGCCAGGACGAGGCCCTGCGCGGAATGGCCCGCGCCTATGTCGGAATGGCCACCTACACGGCCCGGGAGTGGCTGCAACGAAACGTGCTGACCCGTGACCAGGTGCACCTCTTGCTGACCACCACCCTGCTCGCCATCCTCGAAAAGGTCTTCCCCAAAGCCCTCTAACCCAGCCCCCCGCCGCGGCTCAGCGACGCTTGCGTGTGAAGTTGTGGTGCGCTCCGCACCGAAAGTCCCCACGTCGCGGCTCAGCGGCGCTTGTGTGTGGAGTTGTGGTGCGCTCCGCGCCGAAAGTCCCCACGCTGCGGGTTAGTGGCGCTTGATTGCTCGGGGGGCCAGCGCGGTGGTGGTCAGGGCGAGAGCGGCCAGGAAGAGGCGGTCGGGGAGGGTCGAGGCGTTGGCCAGCAGGCCGAACAGGGTGTGGCCGACCACCGCACCCAGGGCCGCGCCGAGCAGGTGGGCCGGGGTCCACGTCGGTGTGGCGGTCCAGCGGCGCAGGGCGTGACCGATTCCGGTCGCTACGAGGGCAGCGGCGGCCATCGGGAGCAGGGCCCAGGCGCCGTGGGTGAAGGACGGCTGCTCGGCTCCGGCGAACGGGAAGATCAGTGCGAGGAACGCGAACGCGGCCCCGCCACTCCACCCGGCGACCACGGCGGGTGAGGGCGGCCGGCTGGCTGTCGGGGGTGTCTCGGGCGCTTTGAGGCACCTCTGGGGTCCAGCCGGCTCGTGTTGGCTGGCTGTCGGGGGTGTCTCGGGGGCTTTGAGGCACCGCTGGGGTCCAGCCGCCGGCTTGTGCTGCTGGTGACCCGCTGCCCCGCGCCGGCCGGGACTTCGGGGGAGGGCCGGGGCCGGTGCGGTGCGGCTGCCCCCGGGGGCCGGGTGGGCGGGTGTCGGGGGCGCGGGGCGGGTGGGCTCTGGTCGTACAAAATAGGCGGCGGTGGTGAGGAGCGACGCTGCCGTCAGGAAAAAGACGGCCGCGAGGGGCGGCAGGGTGTAGTTCGGGTCCTCGACCGGTGGGATCGCGAGCCGCAGCAGCAGGGCGCCGAGCGCGGTGACGACGCCGGTGATGATCAGGCCGCCGCGGCGCAGGTAGGGCCGGCGGCCGTGGCCCGCGAAGATCAACTCGGTCAGGACGATCGGGACGGTGATGCTGAAGACCGGGTGATAGGCCAGGTTCAGCTCGGCGTAGGCGGTGTTCAGGCCGAACAGGCGCGGGGCCCAGTCGGCGGCGCCGTACAGATGAGGGCTGGTCAGGCCCTGCAGCACCAGCCCCTCCTCGATCACACCGTAGGCGGCCCCGAACAGCAGCAGGCTGGGGAACCCGCCACCGATCCGGCGCGTCACCTCCCGGATCAGCAGCGCGCCGCCGCCGTAGATCGGCAGGAAGATCAGTACGACCCAGGCCTGGCGCAGCGGCACGGTGCCCAGCGACAGTTCGGCGATCAGCGGGGCGAGCAGGACCAGCGTCCAGGCGGCGCCGCGGTGGCGGGGGCGGGTGTCGACCGGGACCGGCGCGTCGAAGGCGGACCGGACCGTCCGGGAGTTGACCGTGACCGCGAGGGCGATCAGCGTGACCAGTTGGACGGCCTGGACAGCGAGCAACCACGCCGGATACTCCGCTGTGACCAGCAGCCAGCCGATCACCGGCACGCCCAGTGCCGAGACGGTCCGGATCCGGCGCAGGGCCCGAGGATCGCCGGTCCGTAACCGCCGGACGATCCGGAGGTAGAGCAGGGCGACGCAGAGCACGGTGGCCGGGCGGCTCCACAGTGTCCGGGCCAATCCGGCGGGGTCGGCGCCTGGGTGGTGAAGTCGCTGGTAGGCGAGGATCTGGTCGTGCAGCAGCAGGGTGAGCAGCGCGAAGAGCACGCTTGTCGCGAGGTTGGCCAGGACCAGGGTGACAACGGTCTTCTTCGTCATGCCCTGACGGTAGGAATTCCCGGCGGTCGATTCCTCAGGCTGTGGAGGGGTCTTCGCTCTACGACTTCAGGATGAGGGCGGGCTGTCCGGAGGGGCGGGTTTCTGGGAGAGGGCGGCTTCTTCAGCCGGGGCGGGCTTCCTCAGGACGGGCGGGGGCGGACCACTCCCAGGTCGTAGGCGAGGACGACGGCCTGGACCCGGTCGCGGACGTCGAGTTTGCGCAGGACGGCGGAGACGTGGGTCTTCACGGTCGCCTCGGTGACGGTCATCCGCGTCGCGATCTCGGCGTTCGAGGCGCCCCGGGCCAGCAGCTCCAGGACCTCGCGCTCGCGGCCGGTGAGCCGGTCCAGCCGGGCGTCCGCGCCGGGCGGACTCAGGTCGGCGGCCACGAAACGGTCCAGCAGCCGTCGGGTCGCGGTCGGGGCGAGCAGCGCCTCGCCGCGGGCCACCACCCGGATCGCCTCGGCCAGATCACCCGGGCGGACATCCTTGAGCAGGAAGCCGCTCGCCCCGGCCCGCAACGCGGCGTAGAGCGATTCGTCAAGGTCATAGGTGGTCAGCATGATCACCCGAGGCGCGTCCGGGGTTGCGGTGAGCCGGGCGGTCGCGGTCAGCCCGTCCATTCCAGGCATGCGTACGTCCATCAGCACGACATCCGGCCGGCTCTGCGCCGCGAGTCGGAGAGCCTGCTCGCCGTCGCCGGCCTCACCGACCACCTCGAGGTCCTCCCGCGCCTCAATGATCATGCGAAACCCGACCCTGACCAGCGCCTGATCATCAACGATCAGCACTCGTACGCTCATACCCGCCTCCCCGTCGGCGGGGGTTGCCAGGGTAGGTGGGCTCGGACCAGGAAGCCGCCGGTGGCGGGGTCCGGTGCGGCGGTGAGTGTGCCGCCGAGCAGGACCGCACGTTCCCGCATCCCGCGGATGCCGTTGCCGGTGCCGTTCGGGGAACCGCCCCGGCCGTCGTCGCGCACCTCGACCGTCACCTCCGAGGCGGTGACCCGGACCAGGACGTCCGCCTGCCGCGCGGCGGCGTGCCGGAGCGTGTTGGTCAGCGACTCCTGCACGATCCGGTAGGCGCTCAGTTGCACCCCGGCCGGTGGCTCGGCGGCACCGTCGCGGCGCAGCGTCACCGGGAGGCCGGCCGCGGTGAACGTCCCGACCAGCCGGTCGAGATCGGCCAGGGTCGGCTGCGGCGGGGCGTCGAACTGCCCCGGATCGGTCGGGGCCGGCCGGGGTGGGGGGCTCGGGGTGTCGGCTCGTACCGTACGGAGAAAAGACCGCAACTCGGCCAGGGCCTCGCGGCCGGCAGCCTCGGTGCGCCGGATCGCCTCGCGGGCCTTTCCCGGATCGATGTCGAAGACGTCGTCCGCGGCCGCGGCCTGGATCACCATCACCGACACCGTGTGGGACAGCACGTCGTGCAGTTCCCGGGCGATCCGGGCGCGCTCCTCGAGGACGGCCTGGCGCTGCTCGGCCTCGTGCCGGGCGCTGCGGGCCCGGCCCAGCGCGCCCCAGCTCCAGGCCAGCAGCGACGCCGCGAGCCAGGCCCCGGCCGGCGCCCACCGGCCCTGCAGCAGGGCCGGCCCGCAGACCGCCAGCACCGTCGCGGCCAGCGCCCACCGGCTCTCCCGCGCGGGCCGCGCCCAGGCGTAGGTGCACAGCACCACGAAGACCAGCCCCGGCCCGAGCGACGGCACCAGCAGCTGCAGGGCCGCGCTGCCGGCCAGCACCGCCGCGGTCACCCGCCGGGGCGCACGGTCCAGCCAGCCGAGCAGGGCGACCTGCCCGGCAGCCAGCGTCACGGCGAGGACCCGGCCGGGGACCGGAGGCAACCCGGCGGTGTCCAGCCAGAGAGCCGGCGCCACCAGGACCGCGCCCAGCAGGAGCAGGGCCCGGCGCCATTGCGGCGACAGGCGGGCCTGGTAGCCGTCCTCCATACTGACGGACCCTACCGCCGGGCCGGTCCGGCGAGATCACGGCATTTCCCGGGGCGATCCGGGGTAGTGGGCAGTTCGTCCGGACCACCCGCGGATGCGGCTGATCGACTTGGCGGGGGCGATGGAGTATCCGAGGGGTGTGCGGGCCGATGGGTTACCCGCCGTGCTGTCCGATCCTGATCGGCTCGCGGCGCTGGCTGCCAGCGGGCAGTTCGGCAGCGCACCGGAGCAGGTGTTCGACGACCTGACCCGGCTCGCCGTCTCGGTGACCGGCTGCGCCATCTCGGCGATCACCTTCGTCGGCACCGAGCGCACGTACTGGAAGTCCGTGCCGCACCTGGCCTACACCGGGCGGGAGACCTGGCAGAACGGTGTCGGGGAGAGCTTCTGCTACTTCCCGATCGGGATGCACGGGCCGGTCATCGTCGACGACGCGGCCAACGACCCCCGGGTGAAGGGACACCAGGCGATCGAGCCGTGGGGCGTCGGCGCCTGGGCCGGCTTCCCGATCATGACGGCGGACGGGCATGCGGTCGGCACCATGTGCGTGATCGACACCAACCCGCGGCAGTGGCGGACCGACGAGCTGGAGACCCTGGCGATCCTGGCCCGGGCGGTGTCCAACGAGGTGAACCTGCGGATCGCGCTGGCCAACGCCCGTACCGCGCTGGACACCGCGCAGGAGGCGCTGGCCCGGACCGGCGAGCTGTCCCGCAGCCTGCAGGAGAGCCTGCTGCCCCCGGTGCTGCTGCCGCCGCCCGGGCTGGACGCCGCCGCGCGCTACCTGACCGCCACCGGGGACGCGTCGGTCGGCGGCGACTTCTACGACCTGTTCCAGGCCCGCGGCCCGTGGTGGAGCGCGGTGCTCGGCGACGTGTGCGGCAAGGGCACCGAGGCCGCCAAGGTGACCGCGCTGGCCCGGTACACGCTGCGCGCCGACGCCGGGGAACACCTGTCGCCGGCGTCGGTCCTGCGCCGGCTGAACACCGCGATGCTGGCCCAGCGGGCACCCCGCTTCCTGACCGCCGTGCAGGCCACGTTCCGGGCCACCGCGGCCGGGCTGGCCGGACGGCTGTGCCTGGCCGGGCATCCGCCGGCGCTGATCCGCCGGGCCGACGGCCGGGTGCAGCCGGTGGGTGTGCCGGGGGTGCTGCTCGGGGTGGCCGAGACGGTCCGGGTGACGGACGTCCGGTTCCGGATGGCGCCCGGTGACCTGATGCTGCTCTACACCGACGGGGCGTGCGAGGCGAGGGCGGACCGGCGCGGTCCGGAACCGGGCAAGGCGATGTTCGACGAGGAGGCGCTGGCGCGGGCCCTGGCGGCCAGTCACGGCCTGGACGCGGCCGGCACCGTGGAACATCTGGCGGCGACGCTGAGCGCCTACCACCACGGCTGGCACAGCGACGACGCCGCGCTCCTGGCGCTGCGGGTCCCACCCCACCCCTGACCCGGACCGCGGCGTCCCTATCGGTGACCGGCCGGCCATCGCTGCCTCGAGCCGCGGGAGGCAGCCCTCAGCGCCGGCGGGGAGTGGTGGGGCGCGACGTTCGCCGGCTCCCGAGGCCCGTGCCGCGGTTTCCGAGCCCGGCTGGTTCCTGGGGGTGTGTCAGCGGCCTGGATGCACCCCTGTGAGCCAGCCGGGGAACGGAGGCGCGGGGCGGTCCGGGGCGGTGGCGGTGTCGCGCGGGTCCAGGGGTGGAGCTTTCGGGGGCGGTGGGAGGCCGCGATCGTGTCCTGCGGAGGTTCTGCTGCTTGCGTGGGGAGTTTGGGTGCGGAGCGCGCCGTAACTTCACACGCTGCGGGGTGGGGGTGTCGTGACTTCGCGCGGGTGGGGGAGGGGCGTGCGGCGCCGGTGGAGGTCGGCGCCGCACGCGGCTTTTGCGGGGTGGTGATGTGGCGGTCGTGACCCGCCACGGACGTCGCCCCGGAGGGCTTCGCGTTCTGGACGCGCCAGCGGCCAGCGAAGCCCGCAGGGGTCCCGGCGGGAGCGGCGATCTGTACCCCGGCGGACGCACGACATCATGAATTTGATCTTGATTGGGTCAGTGCTTGGTGCCTCCGGGGCCCATCGCGGTGAGGAACTTGTCGCGGAACGAGTTCATCGGCCAGACCGGAGCGTCCGGTGCCGGCTTGAGGCCGTCGGTCCAGCCCCAGTTGGCGATCCGGTCGAGCACCTTCGGGTCCTTGGCGACGATCGTGATCGGCACGTCGTGGCTGGCGTTCTCGCCGGTCACCACGGGCGACGGCTGGTGGTCGCCGAGGAAGACCATGACCAGGTTGTCGTCGCCGTAGGTGGTGATCCAGTCGACGAGGGTGGTGAGCGTGTACTGGATCGACTTGCCGTACTCCTGGCGGACCTTGGACGAGGCGGTCCAGATCTCCGCCTTGGTCGGCTGGTTGGCGACGATCGCGTTGTAGACCGACCCGTCGCCGACCTGGTCCCAGGGCATGAACTCGGGGATCGGCGCCCACGGCGTGTGGCTGGAGACCAGCGGCATCTCGATGAACAGCGGCCGGCGGCCGGCCTTCTGGTACTCGACCTGGCTGAACTGCTTCAGCGTGTACTGGTCGGGCATCGGCGCCCAGCTGAACTTGGGGCCGGCGTACCCGAGGTTGCGGGAGTCCCACACCCGGTCGAAGCCGTAGAAGTTGCCCTCCGGCCAGGCCCGGGTGGCGCCCGGCATCACGCTGACGGTGTCCCAGCCGGCCGACTTGAACAGGCTCGGCAGGGTGAGCCGGCTGCTGGCGGTGAGGTTCCGGTACCGGCCCTGGTTGTTGATCCACAGGCCGGACATCGTGGTGGAGTGCGCCAGCCAGCTGCCGCCGCCGAACGTCGGCGAGGTGAGCCAGCCGCTGCGGGAGCTGAACCCGGCCGCCTTGAGCTTCGCGGTGCCGTTGGTCAGGACGGGGTCGACACCCTCGGCCAGGTACGGCGACTCGACCGCGTTCCGCCCGTAGCTCTCGACGAACGTGAGCATCACGTCCTTGCCGGTCAGCCCGGTCAGCAGCTGGTTGCCGGGGACGTTCTGGAACGCGTCGATCTTCACTTCGCGGTTGAACGCGGCCTCGTTCTTGATGCCGGCCCGGGCCTGCGCGGCGCGATCCCAGGCGTAGCTGACCGTGGTGCGGGCCGCCATCGGGACGTTCGGGAGCAGCGTGGGCAGGCCGAGCACCAGGGCCAGGGCCCAGGCGACGGTGATGCCGCCGGCGGTGAACGCGGACTTGCGGCGGTCCTCGGCGAGCAGCGCGGCGACCCGCAGGCTGGCCCAGGTGGTCAGGCCGAGCACCACGGTGACCAGCAGCACGATGGCGGCGATCGCGCCGTACGCGCCGGCCGGTCCGTAGGACTCGTGCACGAAGTCGTAGGCGTCGTCGAAGAGCACCCAGTCGAGCACCGGGTCGAACGGCCGGGCGAGCACCTGGAAGAAGCCCATGTCCAGGCACTTCTCCAGGACCAGCCAGCCGAGCGTGACGCCGAACAGGGTGGCGAGCACGCGGCGGGGGCGGCGCGGCAGCACGATCAGCACGGCGATGCCGATGGCCGCCTCGATCGGGATCCGGGTGAAGTTGCCCAGGGTGAGCCGGCGCAGCACGTTCGGGAAGAGCAGCGCGGCGAAGACGATCAGGCAGGCGAGGGTGGTCAGGCTGCGGCTGACCGCGGTGTGCCGGAAGAAGCGGCGTACCCGGCCGGGCGGTTTCGGTCCGGACCGCTCGGTCCCGGCCTCGGGGCCCTCCACGGCCTCGACGACGGTCACCTCGGTCGGGGTCTCGGTTTTTGGAGCGGCCGCGGCCGCTTCCGCACCAGGCTCGGTCGTCGCGGCGACCGGGGTCGCCGCAGCGGCCGGGGTCGCCTCGGCGACCGGGGCTGCCGGGGTCGCCTTGGAAGAGGCGGTCAGGGGCGCGGCGGGCGCTGCTTCAGCGGCGCCGCCGGGGGCGGGCGTCGCCGGCGAACCCGGCTCGTCGTCCGGGTTCTGCTGATCGGCAAGGTCTGTCTGTGACACGTCTGTGGGAACGCGTGTCCGCCCCGGATGGTTCAGCGTCGTGACGAACTTGCTGATCTCCCGTACCCTGTTGATCTTCTTGAAGATCGACGGGAACGGGCACGATGACAGCTCGGACGACGCTCGTGATCCCGGCCGACCGGCTCGCTTCCCTGCAGGTCCCGGCCCTGGCCGTGGACACCGGCGGCCCCGGCCCGGTCTGGGTCGACATCCCGCTGGGCGGGGTGGCCGGCTCCGGCACGATGCGGGTCCCGCTCGCCGCGCGCACTGTCGAACGGGCGGGCCGCCGCCTCCTCGAGTTCCGGTACCGCCCGCTGGTCGGCTGGCTGCTGTTCGCCGCCTACCTGGTCGCGGCCGAGGTGTTCGTCCGGAGTGACGGCGGGCCTTGGTACGGGGCCTGGATTCCGGGATTCATCGGTGCCTGGTCCGTGATCAGCAGGCGGCGGCCGGAGCAGGTGCCGTACCGGACGTACCGCAGTGAGGTGGTGCTGCCGGAGATGGACCCGGCACTGAGGATCCGCCCGCCCGGAGATATCCGCTTCATGACCGAATCGCAGGAGCCTGCACGATGACCGACCGGACGACACTCGTCATCCCCGCCGACCGGGTGGCCACCCTGGAGATCCCGCCGCTGGCGCTGGACACCGGTGCGCCCGGCCCGGAGTGGCTGGACATCCCGGTGAGCATCTGGGTGTTCCGGCGCAAGCCCAGCATCCGGCTACCGTTCAGCCCGCAGGTGGCCGCCAAGGCCCGCTGGCGGATCCGGTTCGCGCCGTATCTGACCGTCGGGGGCCTGGCCTCGATGCTCGGGTATGTCGCGTTGGCCTTCGGCGGCCGGACGCCCTGGGGGTTCCCCCTGATGGCGGCCGCGTTCGGGACGTCGATGCTGTCCTATCAACGGGTGATCCGGCAGATGCCGGCTCGCACCCGTGACGGTGGCCTCCGGCTGCCCGAGGTTCCGGTCGAGGTCGCCCGGAGCTGGCAGGACGTCAACCCGGGCCTGACCGAGACCACCGAGCCCGCGCCGCACTGGTACTCCCGCCGGGTCTACGGCTTCGCCGCGCTCGGTCTGATCCTGGCCGGGATCCTGCTCGTGGTGATCATCGCCAACGACGGCATCGCGGACTTCTACCTGGTCTTCGTGGCCGCTGCCCTGCTGGCCGCCGGCCTGATGGCGGCGCTGAAGACGCTGCCGCCCGGCTACATCCGTTTCGACCGTCGCACATAGGGTCCACAAAGGACTACGCTCGGCAGCGTGCGTGGTGGACTGCTCTCCCTGCTGCTCAAGATTGTCGCGTTGTGGTTCGCCGCGACGCTGCTGGCCTGGCCGGCCGCGGTGCTGACGGTCCCGCCGGCGCCGGGCGAGCCCGACCGGCAGCTGGGCTGGGCCGTGCTCTGGCTGCTGCTGACGCCGGCCACGGCCGTCGCCACGGCGTGGTGGTACCGGCCGGACCGGCTCGGGCTCCGGCCGCTGCCGTTGCTCGGCCGGGCCGCCGGGGTGCTGGCCGCGCCGGCGCTGACCGTTGTCGCCTGGGACGCGGCCGGCATGCCGTGGTGGAGCGTGCCCGGGCTGGCCGGTGGGAACGTGGTGGTCGCGGTGCTCGCCTGCATCCTGGCCTGGGCCGCGCTGGACCGGTTGCCGCCGGCCTACCTGGCCGTCGCCGCGGTGGTGGCGCTGGCCGGCGCGGCCGGGCTGGGCGCGGCCACCGGGGCGGAGAGCGCGGTCGCGGTGGTGACCGGATCGACGACCACGACCGGGTCCCGGGTGTGGATCGGGGTGGCGCTGGCGATCGTGCAGCTGGTGGCGCTGGCCGTGGCCGGGCTGGCCGGCTGGCGGCTGTTCGACCAGTGGCGGACCGGGACGCTGAGCCACGCGACCGACCGCCGGCAGGGGCAGTGGCCGCCGAAGCCGGGCGAGATCTGGTACGCGGACGTGCCGTTCGCCGAGTCGGACGACTCGAAGGACCGCCCGGTGCTGGTGCTGCGCACGGCCGGGCGGCAGGCCGAGGTCCTGAAGATCACCAGCCAGGACAAGTCGAAGTATCCGCAGCACTACCTGTTCCTGCCGTATGCGAAGTGGCACCGGGTGCTGGATCGGGACAGCTGGCTGGAACTGCGGCCGCAGCGGCTGGACTATCCGCGCTTCCGGAACCTGCGCGGGCTCGCCCGGTTCGGCACCGTGCGTACGGTGAAAGGTCGGGAAAACGCGGCGAAAGCCGCCGCCTGAGTGACCGCGGTGTCACGGACGTCATAGCCTCTTGCAGGTTTCCTATTTTACCTATAGGAAATAGGGAGAGGAGGTCGTCCATGCGCCGCATCCGCGTGACCGTCGCTAGTCTTGTCGCCACGTCTCTCTTGGTTCTGGCCGGTTGTTCGGCCGAGTCGTCCGGCAGCGCCGCCGACGCCGGCAAACCCGTCAGCGGTGGTTCGCTGACCTGGGCCGTCGAAACCGAGCCGATCACGTTCAACCCGCACCTCTACGCGCAGGCCAAGGCCCGGCTGCTGGTCTGGAACAGCTTCGAGGCCCTGCTCACCCACGACGACAAGGGCGGCTACCTGCCCTGGCTGGCCACCGGCTACGAGGTGTCCGCCGACGGCAAGACGTACACGTTCACGCTGCGCACCGGGGTGACCTTCAGCGACGGCACGACGTTCGACGCGGCAGCGGTCAAGGCGAACGTCGACCAGCTGCGCGCCGACGGGTACGCCCCGGCGGTGGCCGCCGTGCAGCTGAAGAACCTGGCCACGGTCGAGGCCAAGGACGCCTCCACCGTCGTCTTCCACCTGACCGAGCCGGACGTGCTGATCCTGGACTTCCTCTCCTCGCCGCAGGGCGCGCAGGTGTCGCCCGCGTCGCTCAAGGCCGCCAAGAACCTCAAGGCCGGCGGCCCCGAGCTGGCCGGCACCGGCCCGTTCATCCTGGACAGCTACACCCCGGGCCAGCAGGTCCACTTCAAGAAGAACCCGGCGTACGACTGGGCGCCCGCCAACGCCGGGCACACCGGTCCCGCCTACCTCGACGAGATCACCTACCGGTTCCTCAAGGAGTCCTCGGTGCGCGTCGGCGCGCTGACCTCCGGGCAGGTGCAGGTGATCGAGGGCGTGCCGGCCACCGACGAGTCGCTGATCAGCGCGAGCCCGAACCTGAGCCTGCAGCGCGGGCTCAACTCCGGGTCGGCGTACTCGTACTACTTCAACACCGCGCACGCGCCGTTCGACGACGTCCGGGTCCGGCAGGCGTTCCGCGAGGCCCTGGACGTGCCCGCGGTGCTCGACGGGGTCTACCGGACCACCGCGACCCGGGCCTGGAGCGTGATCGGACCGACCAGTCCGTTCTACGACAAGACCCTGGAGGGCACGTACAGCGGAGACGCGGCCACGGCGAACACGCTGCTCGACGCGGCGGGTTGGGCGACCAAGGACCCGGAGGGCTTCCGGACCAAGGACGGCAAGCGGCTGACCGTCCGGCTGGTGCAGTCCGCGCCGTTCGTCCGGGACCGCCGGGACGTGCTGGCCCAGGCGATCCAGGCCGCGGTCAAGCAGAGCGCCGGCATCGACCTGCAGGTTCAGCTCGTCGACCAGGGCACCGCCACCAAGGCGCTGGCCGACGGCGAGTACGAGGTCTTCGACAACTCCCGCGCCGACACCGACGCCGGCGCCGCCCTGAACCTGCTGCTCTACTCGACCGGCGCGATCAACCGGACCGGCGTCAAGAACCCGGACCTGGACAAGCTGCTCGACGACGCGGTGGCCACCACGGACGTGGCGAAGCGGACCGCGACGTACCGGGCCCTGCAGAAGCTGGTGATCACCGATCAGGCGCTGGTGTTCCCGCTCTACGCGCCGCAGGACCAGATCGCCGCGGCCAAGACGGTCGGCGGGGTCGGCTTCGAACCGACCGCCGGGGTGCCGGGAAGCGCCTACCGCCTCTGGTTGAGCAAGTGACCAGGGCGATCCTGCGCCGGGTGGGCGCCGGGGTGCTGGTTCTCTGGGCCGCTGCCACCGCCGCCTACCTGGCGCTGCTCGCCGCGCCGGGCGACACGGTCGACGCCATCATCGGTGACGGCGCCGACAGCCCGCTGATCCGCTCGCAGATCATCCAGGAGTGGCACCTCGACCGCCCGGCCGTGGTGCAGTACGTCGACTTCCTCGCTCGGGCCGTCCAGGGTGACCTGGGCCGGTCCTACCTGCTGCAGCGGCCGGTCGCCGAGGTGATCGGCGGCCAGCTCGGGCCGACGCTGCAGCTGGCCGCGACCGCGGCCGGGTTCGGCATCGTGCTCGCGCTGGTGCTGGCCGTCGTCGCCCGGCGGCCCTGGGTGCGCCGGCTCAGCTCGACCACCGAGCTGGTCCTGGTCTCCACCCCGCCGTTCCTGATCGGGATCGTGCTGCTCAGCCTGTTCTCGTTCCGGCTCGGCTGGTTCCCGGTCTCCGGCGCGCAGGGCGCGGCCGCGCTGGTGCTGCCGGCGATCACGATGGGCCTGCCGATCGCCGGGACCCTGGCACAGGTGCTGCGTGACGGGCTGGACCGGGCCCTGGACGAGCCGTTCGCGGTCACCGCCCGGGCCCGCGGGCTGCGGGAGAGCGCGGTGCTGGTCCGGCACGCGCTCAAGCACGCGCTGCTGCCGACGGTGACCATGCTCGGCTGGTCGTTCGGGGTGCTGATCGGCGGCACCGTGATCATCGAGCAGGTCTTCGGCCGGCCCGGACTCGGCCAGGTCACCGTGCAGGCGGTGAACGCCAGCGACCTGCCGGTGGTGCTGGCCGTGGTGATCCTGGCCGCCGCGGTGTTCGTCGTGGTCAACACGCTGACCGACCTGGCCTACCTGGTGATCGACCCGCGGCTGAGGAGGAGTTGAGCGATGACCATCGCCCTGATCCGGCCGGTGGCGGCCCGCCTCACCTGGCGGGTGCCCCGGCCCGGCGTCACCGCCGCCGCGCTGTTCCTGCTCGTCGCGCTGACCTCGGCGGTGTGGCCGTCGCTGTTCGCCGGCGACCCCCTGGCCGCCGACCCGCTGCACGTGCTGGAGGGGCCGTCCGGGCAGCACTGGTTCGGCACCGACCAGCTCGGCCGGGACGTCTTCGGCCGGGTGGTGCACGGCGCCCGGCACTCGCTGACCATCGGCGTCTCCGCGATCGTCATCGCGGTCGGCGCCGGCATCCTGCTCGGCCTGATCGCCGGGCTCAGCCACCGGATCGCCGACGAGGCGCTCAGCCGGTCGTTCGACGCGCTGTCCGCGTTCCCCCTGGTGCTGCTCGCGCTGCTGTTCATCGCGATCGCCGGTACCGGCACCACCAGCCTGATCGTGGCGATCGGGGTGGCGCTGGTGCCGCACTTCGCCCGGGTGGTGCGGGCGCAGACGTTCGTGGTGCGCCGCGCCGCGTACGTCACGCACGCCGTCGCGTTCGGCGCCGGCCGGGCCCGCCTGGTGGTGCGGCACGTGCTGCCCAACGTGCTCGGCCCGATCCCGGTGCTCGCCGTGATCGGTCTCGGCGAGGCGATCCTGCTCGCCGCCGGGCTGAGCTTCCTCGGGATGGGACCGCAGCCACCCTCACCGGAATGGGGCGCGATGATCTCCGAAGGCCGCGGGTACCTGCACATCGCCTGGTGGACGTCGATCCTGCCGGGCGCCGTGGTCACCGCCACGATCATCTCGCTGACCGTGGCCGGGCGCTTCCTGCAGCGCCGGTTCGAGGGACGGGACCTCGCATGATCAACGTCGAGGACCTGCGGGTCACGTTCCACCTGCCCCGGCGGACCGTCGAGGCGGTCCGCGGGGTCAGCTTCACGGTCGAGCCCGGCGAGTGCGTCGCGATCGTCGGCGAGTCCGGCTCCGGCAAGAGCGTCACCGCCCGCAGCCTGGTCGGCCTGGCCGGTCCGGGTGCGCGGGTGGACGCCACCCGGCTCGAGGTCGACGGTCAGGACGCGCGCCGCTTCGCGCCCCGCGACTGGCGCCGGCTGCGCGGCGGCTTCGCCGGACTGGTGCTCCAGGACGCGCTGGTCTCTCTCGATCCGCTGCGCACGGTGGGCGCGGAGATCGGCGAGGTCCTGCGGGTCCACGGTCAGGGTTCGAGGCTGTCTCGTACGAAACAAGTGCACCGCCTGCTCACCGAGGTGCACGTCCCCGAGCCGGAACGCCGCGCCAAGCAGTACCCGCACCAGCTCTCCGGGGGCCTGCGCCAGCGCGCGCTGATCGCCTCCGCGCTGGCCGGCGGCCCGAAACTGCTGATCGCGGACGAGCCGACCACCGCCCTGGACGCCACCGTGCAGGCCCAGATCCTGACGCTGCTCGCCGAACGGCGCGCGGCCGGCGAGACGCTGCTGCTGATCAGCCACGACCTGGCCGTGGTATCGCGACTCGCCGACCGGATCCTGGTGATGAAGGACGGGCGGCTCGTGGAGTCCGGGCCGTCGCGGGTGCTGCTGACCGGTGCTGATCACCCGTACACCAGGGAACTGATCGCGGCCGCGACCGGCCGCCGCCGTGCGCGAACCGCCCAGCCCGGACCCGAGCCGGTGGTGATCGCCGAGGCGGCCGCGCTGCGCAAGGTCTACGGCGACCGGACGGTGGTCCGCGACGTCGGCCTGAGCATCCGGCACGGGGAGATCGTCGGGCTGGTCGGCGAGTCCGGCTCCGGCAAGACCACCGTGGCCCAGCTGCTGTTCGGGCTGGTCGAGCCGACCTCCGGGAGCGTGACGTTCGAGGGCGCCCGGTTCAGCGGGGTGCCGGAACGGGCCCGCCGGCCGCTGCGCCGCAAGCTGCAGTTCATCGCGCAGGACCCGCTGTCGGCGTTCGACCCGCGCTGGACCGTGCGGCGGATCGTCGCCGAGGCCCTGCCGCGCGGCGCGACGGTGACACCGCTGCTGGAGCGGGTCGGGCTCGGCGAGGACGTCCTCGACCGGTACCCACGGCAGCTCTCCGGCGGGCAGCGGCAGCGGGTCGCGATCGCCCGGGCCCTCGCCCCGCGACCGAGTCTGATCATCTGCGACGAGCCGGTGTCCGCGCTGGACGTCTCGGTGCAGGCGCAGGTGCTCGACCTGCTCGCCGAGATCCGCGAGCGGGACGGGACCGCGCTGCTGTTCATCTCGCACGACCTCGGTGTGATCCGGGACCTGGCCGACCGGGTGCTGGTCATGCACGACGGGCGGGTGGTGGAGGAGGGCGACGTCGCGGCCGTCTTCGACCGGCCCGGCCACGAGTACACCCGGAAACTGCTCGACGCCGTACCGAAACTGGAGGTTCCGGCATGACACTGCACGTGGCGGTCGCCCTGACCGGGTCATCGTTCGACGCGTCCCGATGGGTCGACCAGATCCGCCGGGCGGACGAGGCGGGGATCGACTTCGCGACCTTCGACGACACGTTCGGCCGGTCGGGCCCGGACGCGGTGCTGGTGGCGTCGCGGGTGGCGCCGCTGACCCGGTCCATCGGGCTCGTGCCGGTGGCCACGACCACGCGCACCGAGCCGTTCCACCTGTCCACCGCGCTGGCCACGCTCGACCACGTCAGTCACGGCCGGGCCGGCTGGCAGGTGCGGATCTCCGCCGACCCGGCCGAGGCGGAGCTGCTCGGGCGGCGGGCGCCGCTCGGTGTCGACGACCTGATCAGTGAGGCGGCCGACGCGGTCGAGGTGGTGCGCCGGCTCTGGGACAGCTGGCAGGACGACGCGATCATCAAGGACGTCCCGACCGGCCGGTACATCGACCGGGACCGGCTGCACTACATCGACTTCACCGGGGAGCACTTCACCGTGAAGGGGCCGTCGATCGTGCCACGGCCGCCGCAGGGGCAGCCGGTGATCGCGGCACTCGCGCACGCCGCACAGATCTGGGACCGGCTCGACGTCGACGTGTACTTCACGACGCCGTCCGACGTGGACAGCGCCGCGACGATCGTGCGTCAAATTCGCGCCCATGGCCGTACCGATAAATTGGTTTTTGCTGATCTTGTGGTGTTCCTCGCCGGGGATCAGGAGACCGCGATCCGCCGCCGGGCCGCGACCACCTCGGACGCCGCGGTCTTCGCCGGCACACCGGAGCAGCTCGCCGGCCTGATCGCCGGCTGGGAGCCGTCCGGGATCAGCGGCATCCGGCTGCGGCCCGGTGACGACGAGCACGACCTCACCGCGATCACCCGGGACCTGATCCCGCTGCTGCGGGAGCGCGGCCTGTTCACGCCGTCCGCCGAGCCCGACCTGCGCACCCGACTCGGCCTGCCGGCGGCCGTCAACCGTTACGAAGGAGCCGCACGTGCCTAAGCAGATCATCCTGGCGGCGCACTTCCCGGGCGTGAACAACACGACGGTCTGGAGCGACCCGCGGGCCGGCAGCCAGATCGACTTCGGGTCGTTCGAGTACCTGGCCCGCACCGCCGAGCGCGGCCTGTTCGACTTCTTCTTCCTGGCCGAGGGCCTGCGCCTGCGCGAACAGCGCGGGCTGATCCACGACCTGGACGTGGTCGGCCGCCCGGACACGCTGACCGTGCTGACCGCCCTGGCCGCGGTGACGACGCACCTGGGGCTGGCCGGGACGCTGAACGCCACCTACCACGAGCCCTACGAGCTGGCCCGCCAGCTGGCCACGCTCGACCACCTGTCCGGCGGCCGGGCCGCGTGGAACGTGGTCACCTCGCCCGGCGCGTTCTTCGGCGAGAACTTCCGGCGCGGCGGGTTCCTCGACCACGCCGACCGGTACGTCCGGGCCGGCGAGTTCATCCAGGCGGCCCGCACGCTGTGGGACTCCGACGGCGGCGACTTCCACATCCAGAGCTCGCAGTTCGACATCAAGGGCCGGTTCGGGGTGCCGCGCAGCCCGCAGGGCCACCCGGTGATCCTGCAGGCCGGCGACTCGGACGGCGGCCGGGAGCTGGCCGCCCGGCACTCCGACGCGATCTTCTCCCGGCACCACCAGCTGGCCGACGCGCAGGAGTTCTACCGGGACGTGAAGGGTCGCCTCGCTTCATACGGGCGACTTCCCGATTCGTTGAAGATCATTCCTGGGGTGTCCTACGTGCTCGGCGACAGTGATGCCGACGCCCAGGAGAAGGCTCACCACATCCGGCGGCAGCAGGTCAGTCCGCAGACCGCGATCCTGCTGCTGGAACAGCTGTGGAACCGGGACCTCTCGGCCTATGACCCGGAAGGGCCGCTGCCCTCGGCCGACCCGCTGCTCGACGAGGACGAGACGATCGTCAAGGGCCGGGCCGGCATGTATCCGGACCGGTTGAAGACCGCGGCCGAGTGGCGGGCGCGCGCCGAGGCGAAGAACCTCTCGATCCGGGACCTGATCATCGAGGTGACCGGGCGGCAGAACTTCATCGGCACCGCGTCCTCGGTCGCCGCCTCGCTGAACGAATATGTCCAGACCGACGCGTGCGACGGGTTCATCCTGGTCCCGCACCTGACCCCGGCCGGGCTTGACGACTTCGTCGACCAGGTGGTCCCGTTGCTGCAGGAACGCGGTGTGTTCCGGACGTCGTACGAGGCCACCACCCTGCGCGGCAACCTGGGGCTGGCATGAAATTCCTGCTGCTCACCCTGATCACCTACTTCGACCACACGAAGAGCCCGGCCACCCGGCTGCGTGAGGTGGTCGACAGTGCGGTCCTCGGCGAACAGCTCGGCTTCGACGGGTTCGCCGTGGGGGAGCGGCACGAGCGGCCGTTCCTCTCCTCGGCCCCACCGGTCGTGCTGAGCCACATCGCCGCGAAGACGTCGACGATCCAGCTGTGGACCGGGGTCACCACGCTCAGCCTGCTCGACCCGGTCCGGGCGTTCGAGGATTACAGCACCCTGGACAACCTCTCCGGCGGCCGGCTGGAACTGATCGTCGGCAAGGGCAACGGGACCGCGCAGGCCCAGCTGTTCCACGTCACCGTCGAGGACCAGTGGGACCGGCAGCGGGAGAGCTACGAGCTGTTCCGCCGGCTCTGGCGCGAGCCGAAGGTGACTTGGGAGGGGAAGTTCCGGCCGTCGCTGACCGACGCGGAGACCTGGCCGCGGCCGTTGCAGCCGGAGATCCCGATCTGGCACGGCAGCGCGACCAGCAAGGCGTCGGTCGAGCTGGCCGCGCGGTACGGCGACCCGCTCTTCTCGGCCAACGTGACGAACCCGATCGAGCCCTATGCCGCTCTGATCGATTACTACCGGGAGCGCTGGACCTTTCACGGCCACGACCCGGCGAAGATCCGGATCGGGGCGGGCAGCGCCGGGTTCTACGTGGCCCGCACCTCGCAGGAGGCCCTGGACGTCTACCGGCCGATCTGGCAGGCCCGGGTCGACCAGTTCCGCAAGGTCGGTGTCGAACCGGTCTTCGCCACCCTCGAGGACGCCGTCGAGCGCAGCTCCGCGCTGGTCGGCTGCCCGCAGCAGATCATCGACAAGGTGCACCGCTACCACGAACGGTTCGGCCACGAGATCACCCACCTGGCCGCGGAGACCGAAGGCCTGACCGAGAAGCAGCAGCGGGCCAGTCTCGAACTGTTCGCCGGCGAGGTCGCCCCCGTGTTACGCCCGCTGAAAGGTCGGTAAGAGCCATGCCCGTACCCCTCTCGATCCTCGACCTCGCGCCGCTGGTGTCCGGCGGCGACGTCGGTGACGCCCTGCGGCGGACCCTGGACCTGGCCCGCAGCGCCGAGCACTTCGGCTACCACCGGTACTGGGTGGCCGAACACCACTTCACCCCGGGCGTCGCGTCGGCACAGCCGGCGCTGCTGCTCGGGCAGCTGGCCGCGGTCACCGAGCGGATCCGGCTGGGGTCCGGTGCGGTGCAGACCGGGCACCAGACCGCGCTCTCCATCGTGGAGCAGTTCGGCTTGCTGGACGCGCTCTACCCGGGGCGGTTCGACCTCGGGCTGGGCAGGTCCGGTCAGGCGAAGAAGGAAGCGCTCCGGGCCGCTGAGTCTTACGCTGTCGAGGTGCACGAGGAGGTCGTCGACGGGCTGCTCATCCCGAAGCCGTTCTCCTGGGCGCCGATCTTCGCCTCGGATCGCACCGCGCTCGCCAGCAGTCTGCTGTCCCAGCCCGGCGCGGAACCACTCGGGCTGACCGAGATCCTCGACCAGATCGACGGGCTGCTGGCCGGGCCGTACCCGGACGGCAAGGGCAACGAGGTCACCGCGGTTCCCGGCGCCGGCGCCGACCTGGAGGTGTGGCTGCTGGGCAGCAGCGGCGGGGAGAGCGCGCGCACGGCGGGGGCCCGGGGCCTGCCGTTCGCGGCGAACTACCACGTGGCGCCGGCCAAGGTCCTCGAGGCGGCGGCGGCCTACAAAGCGTCTTTTGTGCCGTCGGCGACCCGCGACAAGCCGCACCTGATGGTCTCGGCCGACGTCGTCGTGGCGGAGGACGACGAGACCGCGCGGCGGCTGGCCGCGCCGTATGCCCTGTGGGTGCGCAGCATCCGGACCGGGCTGGGCGCGGTGCCCTACCCGAGCGAGGAGGAGGCCGCCGCCTTCACATGGACCGATCATGACCGTGACCTGGTCGCGGATCGGGTGGCGACCCAGTTCGTCGGGTCGCCGGCGACGGTCGCCGCTCAGCTGGAGACCCTGCGGCGGGTCACCGGCGCCGACGAACTCCTGATCACCACGATCACCCACCGGCACGCGGACCGGGTCCGCTCCTTCGAACTGCTGGCCAAGGAGTGGGCAGGGTAGGCGGTCCGGCTCCGCGTCACCCCTTTTGCGGTACGAATACGGAGCGGCCGTCCGC
>NZ_BOMS01000093.1 GCF_016862315.1 Actinoplanes palleronii
CTAACAGCTCGCTGCCGCTGGGCGACAACGGTCGTCGGCCGGGCGCCGCCGGTCGCTCGGTGCGGCTGAGCGCCATCCGTGGCGATGTGCGGGCGGGCGCGGACCGCCATCAGCAGCGCGGCGAGCAGGACGCCCGCGGCCGCGAACGCCTCATACGAGGCCGAACTCCACCAGGTCACGACCGCGGACGGGCCGAACGCGACCGCGCACACCGTGAGCAGGCCGGTGAACGACGCGAGCAGGGACAGCAGGGTGACCGTCGCCGCGGTGGTGCCGGTGGCGCCGCGACGACGGTACTGCTGGACGGCGAAGGCCGCCGACATCGCCGAGCCGGCGGGCAGGGCCATGCTGATCGCCGAGCGGCTGTAGGTGATCGCCAGGGCGTCGCGGGCGGAAACGGTCACGCCGGCCGAGCGCAGCAGGCGGCGTTGCTGCCACGCGAACGCCGCCTGGGAGAGCACCTGGGCCAGCAGAGCGGACGCTGCCCAGCGCGCGTCCGCCGTACGAAGAATGGTCCAAATCGCACCGGGAGCCGGAAGTCGACCGCGGAGCGTGAGCACGACGGCGGCCGCGGCGATCGTCAGCACGGCGGACCGTGACAGCCAGTGCCTGGTCGCGGTGCTCAGGGTTTTCACAGCACCTAGTTTCACCCAAACTTGCACTTCCGGCAAGTTTGCACTTTGAGAAGTGGATCACGTCGTTTAGGGTTGCGCCGTGGAGGAGAACCTCGGTCTGCGCGAGCGCAAGAAGCTGGCCACCCGGATGGCGCTGTACGAGGCCGCCGTGCGCCTGGCCGCCGAGCGTGGCGCCGAGAACGTCACGATCGACGCGATCGCGGAAGCCGCCGGGGTGTCGCGGCGGACGTTCACGAACTACTTCGCGAACAAGGAAGAGGTCTTCTACTACCGCGACGCCTACCGGATGCGCCGGCTGTGCGCGGCGATCCGCCAGCAGCCGGGCTCCGATCTGTGGACGGTGCTGACCGGCGCGGCCCTGGAGTTGCTGACCGAGGCGTACCGGGACGCGGACACGTCGTGGATCACCCAGCGGCGGCTGCTGCACGGCGATCCGAATCATCTGGCGCACCAGATCGCGGCGTACACCGCGATCGAGCGGGAGCTGGCCGGCGAGATCGCGTCCCGGGTGACCGGGCCGGGCGCGGAGCTGCGCGCCCGGGTGTTCGCGGCGTCGTTCATGACCGCGATGCGCACCTCGGTCCAGTACTGGATCGACCACCCGGAGACGTCCCTGCCGGACACGTTCCGCACGGTCGCCGCGATGGTCGCCCCGAAGGGATCCTGATCGGTCAGCGGCCCAGACCCGGGTTGACCAGAACCAGTCAGCGCGGGCGGACCAGGCCCACGTCGTAGGCGATGATCGTCGCCTGCACCCGGTCCCTCGCGCCGATCTTGGTGAGCAGCGCGTTGACGTGCGCCTTGACCGTGCCGACCCCGATGCCCAGCGCCGCGCCGATCTCCGCGTTGGACAGCCCCTGCGCGATCTGCCCGAGCACGTCCCGCTCGCGCGGGGTGAGCGCGTCCAGCCGCGGATCACTTTCGGGCACGGACGTCACGGCCCCGGTGGCGAACGCATCGATCAGCCGCCGGGTGACCGCCGGGCTCAGCATCGCCTCACCGGCCGCGACCGTGCGGATCGCCGCGACCAGCTCGGCCGGCTCGGCGTCCTTGAGCAGGAACCCCGACGCGCCGGCCCGCAGCGCCGCGAAGACGTAGGCGTCCTGATGAAAAGTGGTCAGAACCAGGACCTTGGGTGGGCGCGGCCCGGCGGTCAGCCGCGCGGTCGCGGTCAATCCGTCAATTCCCGGCATCCGTACGTCCATCAGCACGACGTCCGGAGCGACCCGGGCGGCGAGGGCCAGCCCGGCAGCGCCGTCGCCGGCCTCCCCGACCACGTCCAGGTCGGGCTGGGAACCGACGATCGCGGCCAGCCCCACCCGGACCATCACCTGATCGTCCACGATCATCACCCGAACACCGATGGCGGCACCTCCTGATCCGAACCGGTCAGCACGGCCGACGCGGGCACGGCCTGCGTGGTCAGATTGTCGAGCAGGGAGCGCATCGCCCTCAGCGCCTCCCGGGCCGACGTCAGCACCGTCGGCAGATCACCCCGGTCCGCGGCCTGCGGGAGCGCCGCCGCGTGCTGCAGCACCGCCGCGCGCAACCCGTCGGCGAACCGGGCCCGTTCCGCGCGCGCCCGCAACCCCGCGAGCGCGGTGGCCGACGCCACCCCGGACTCCTCCCGGCTGCGCCGCCGCTCCCGCCGCACCCGGGCCGCCCGCCCGGCCGCCCAGCTGCCGAACATCGGCGCCGCCAGCAGCACCGCGATCAGCACCGTGAAGACCGCCAGCAGCGCCAGCCCGAAAATGTTCACGAACGGGTTGCCCGACGACGCCGCCGAGACCGCCACCATCAGCACGGACAGCGCCACCGCCGACGACAGCGCCGCACCCAGCCCGGCCAGCCAGGTCAACCGCGGCCGGACCCCGTACGCCGCGACCGCATAGACCGCGATCACCTCGGCACCCGCGCTGAACAGGAACACCCACGAGTCCTCGTCGCCGACCACCCCGGCCGCGACCAGCAGCGGGCCGAGCCAGGTGGTCGCCGCGACGGCGAGCAGCACCCACCACGGCCCGTGCCGGCGCCACAGCAGCGGCACCACGTGCGCGACCAGCGCCGCCAGCACCAGCAGGGTGGCCGCGGTGTTCAACGCGCTGTCCGGTGCGAACAACCCGGCCGCCGGGAGCAGCACGGCCAGCAGGACCAGGCCCGCGTCGATCACGGCTTGGCTGCGCAGCCAGCGGTTGACCCGCTGGTTGCGGCTCTCCGCATAGGGCAGCGAGGCCTGCACCCGCCACCCGCCGCCGTCGCGCGGGTCGGCGGTGAGCGTCCCGCCGAGCGCCTGTGCCCGGTCGCGCATCCCGGTCACGCCGCGCCCGCCGCCCAGCCCCACGACACCGGTGGCCTCGGTGCCCGTCCCGTCGTCGTCGACGGTGAATTCGGCGCTGTCCCGTCCGTACCAAAAACGGATTTTGATGGTGGATCCTGGCGCGTAACGCAGCGTGTTGGTGAGCGCCTCGCGGGCGATGCCGTGCAGCGCGCCGGCGAGCGGCCCGGGCGGATCGCCATCCGGAAGGTCAAGGACGACCTGCTGGCCCAGCTGGGCAAAACCGGCCACCAGCTCGCTCAGTGGCGGTGCTTCCTCCTGCGCGTCGGCCGCGTCCGCGGGCAGGATCGCGACCAGCCGGCGCAGCGCGTCGAGGGTCTCCCGGCCGGTGCGCGCCGCGAACGACAGCGCCTCGTCGCGCAGCTCCGGGCGCTGCTCGGCGAGCAGGTCGGCGGCCTGCGCGTTGACCACGATCGAGGTGAGGTGGTGCGCGGTGACGTCGTGCAGTTCCCGGGCGAGCCGACCGCGTTCCGCCGCGGCGGCCTCCCGATGTGCCGTTTCGGCCGCAGCGAGCCGGCGGGCGGCCGCGGCCCGGTCCCGGTGCCAGCGCCGGCGGACCCGCCCGAACGCCGCGGCCATCCCGTTGACCGCCAGCGAGAGCAGCACCTCGAGGGCGAGATCGCTGGTCACGCCGCTCTGCACGGCACTCAGCGCGCCCTGCCAGACGACCAGGCCGCCGAGGCTGAGCAGCATGGTCCGCATCGGACAGCGCGCCGCGACGCTGAACAGCGCGATCAGGTCGGCCAGACCGATCAGCAGCACGGCGGCAACGTGATCGTCCGCGGACACCACCGTGGTGGCGACCGCGAGCGCCGCGGAGACCACCAGCAGGCTCCCGACCGGGCGGCGCAGGCGCAGGCCGAGACCGCCGGCCACGGCCAGTGACGCGAGCACGACCGTCACGTTCTGCCACCGTGACAGCGGGTCCAGCGGCAGCAGGGCGAGTTGTCCCGCGGCGAGGAGGACGGGCAGCAACCAGGTGGCCATGGTGGCCATAGATTAGGCGAGCGCTCCGCACCGCCGGGTAGAGGGCGGTTCCTTGATCGCCGCGCTTGACCCGCTTGCTTAGGGTGATCCGCATTCATCGACGGGAGCATCATCGTGACGGCTGAATACCTGCTGCAGACCGCGGAAACCTACGAGCGCGCGTTCGGCTTCCTGACCGAGGAGTTCGACCTGCGCGCGGACCGCCCCCAGTTCCGCCACGGCGGGTTCGCCCTCACCTACCAGGGCGTTTCCACCGGTGTGCGGGTCGACTGGTACCCGCGCGACCCGATCTCGGTCTGGCTGCTCTGCCCGGAGGCGTTCGACCTGCAGGACTTCGAGGAGCTCAGCGGCCACACCCGCCAGGTCGGCGACGCCATCTACTCCCCGAGCCCCGAAAACGCACTGCTCCTCGCGGAGAATCTGCGGGCCTACGGCGCCGACGTGCTCCGCGGCGACCTGACCCGGGTCCCGCTGGTCCAGGCCCGCGTTCAGCAACGCGCCGCCGAGTTCCGGGTCCGCTGACCCCTATTCGGTACGTGTACGGAGCGCCCGTCCGCAGGCTACGAGCCGAGTCCCGGGCTGGTCTCGCGCGACACCGCCCCGCCTCCGGACCCAGCCGCGCCCTACGGTCCGCGCCGCTCACACTTCCGGACCGCTCACCAGGCGCGACCGCAGCCAGCCCGGACCGCCCGGCGCCACCCCGCCCTTGGCTGGTGCTCAGGGGTGTCTCGGCACGCCGGAGACACCCCTGAGCACCAGCCGGGCGCGGCCGGCTGGCCGTGAGAGGTACCTCAAGCGCCCGGAGACACCCCCGAGCACCAGCCGGGCGCGGCCGGCTGGCCGTGAGAGGTGCCTCAAGCGCCCGGAGACACCCCCGAGCACCGGCCGGGTGCGGTCGGCTGGTGGTGAGGGGTGTCTCGAGCGGTGGGAGGCAGCCCTCAGGGCCAGCCGGGGATCGTGGGGCGCGCGGCGGTCTGGGGTGGCGCGGGTGTGGCGCGAGACCGGCACGGGGCGTGGCTCGTGGCCTGCGGAGGGGCGCTCCGTCTTCGTACCGGAAAACGGCGGTCGGAGGGAGACGCCTGCCGCGAGTGATGGGGCGGCAGTGGGCGGTTTCGGTCAGGCGGGTTGTTCGATGAGGTCGAGGAGGTCGTCGAGGACGTCGGGCCAGGCGACACCGCGGGACTCGGCCAGCTGCTCGAGCATCTCGGCGGTGGCGGAGATCAGGACCAGGCCGTAGGCGGCCGGGCCGATCAGCGGGGGCTGGCCGAAGCCCAGCGTTGCGGAGAGTGCCCCGGCTACCTGTGCGGGGTCCGGCAGGCCCAGCCAGTCGCCGTGCCGGGTCGAGATGCGGGCGGCGAGCGCGTCGGCGGCTCGCTGCCGGGCGGCGGGGTCGTCCGGTTCGCCGACCGTGGCGGAGATCGCCAGGAGCAGTACCGCGCCGGAGAGCCGCAGGGCTTCTTCCGGGTCGTCGGCGTCCAGGCGTTCCAGCGCGGCGGTCAGGGTCGGCGCGTGGTGGGTGGCGACAGCCGCATACGCGTGCCGCAGCACGTCCTCGCGCTCCGATTCGATCTGCATCGCTGTTCTCTCGTCTCGCGGTGGGTCGTGCCCGTCATCCTCAGCGTGCCATGCAATAGCCGCAGATCGGACGCCACTGCCGAATTCGGCCTGCGATCCGAGCCGCCTTGACTCTCCGGGCCTCCCTGGTTCCTGGCCGCTCGCAATCCAAACCTCCGGCCACCCCACGCCTCGGGCCACCTCGAACTCCTGGCCGCCCGCGCCTCGAGGCCTCCCCCTGACTCCAGGTCACCCCGCGCCCAGGCTGCTCCGGGCTCGTGCCGCTCCGGTCGCGCTGCCGGCGCTGGC
The DNA here is from genome assembly GCF_016862315.1 of Actinoplanes palleronii. Classification (GTDB taxonomy): domain Bacteria; phylum Actinomycetota; class Actinomycetes; order Mycobacteriales; family Micromonosporaceae; genus Actinoplanes; species Actinoplanes palleronii. The sequence goes on from NZ_BOMS01000093.1 coordinate 5,821, forward strand.
CCCCTGACCGAAAACGACGACCCGAAGCCGAACCGCCGGGCCGGGCCGTCGGCGCCGGGGCCGAGGGCCGAGGGTCGGGCCGGGGCGCTGGATCGCTGGTTAGCCGGCGGGCAGTCGAATGGGAGATATCCGGGTGATTAACGTCCGGATAAAACGATCATGAGGGGGCTTCTGTCGTTTTCCGGGGGCGGCGTCGTGTGCCACTCTGAACGCCCGGATCACGGCCAGGGAGCGGAATGACCAGACGCGTTTTCGTGCATATCGGCGCGCCGAAAGCCGGCAGCACCTTTGTACAGAATGTGTTGTGGGACAACCACGCGGCCCTGAAACGCGCCGGGATCCTGCTGCCCGCCACCCGCACCGCGCAAGACCAGGCGATGACCGATCTGCGCGAGGTCTCCTGGCGCGACCCGCACGCCACCTGGACCTGGGACCAGCTGGTCGAGGGCGCCGCGAGCTGGCCCGGCGACGTGATCATCACGAACGAGGGGCTGGGCGGCGCGACCGCCGAGCAGGCCGCCCGGGCGATCCGCAGCCTGCAGCCGGCTGAGGTACACGTGATCGTCATCGGCCGCGATCTGTGGCGGACCCTGCCGTCGATGTGGCAGGAGAACGTCAAGTCCCGCAGCGTCGGCGGCTTCGACGCGTTCCTCAGCGCGATCGAGCGAGGCAAGAACGACGCGTTCTGGAACCACACCGCGAACCGGATGCTGCGCCGCTGGGGCGACCTCGTGCCGGCCGAGCGCCGGCATCTGATCACCGTGCCGCCGCCGGGTTCGCCGCACCTGACGCTCTGGCAGCGGTTCGCCGGCGTGACCGGGATCCCGGACGGCCTCTGCGAGATCCGCGAACAGTCCGCGAACGCGTCACTCGGCGCGGCCGAGATCGAGTTGCTGCGCCGGCTGAACCGGGCGCTCGGCGACCGGTACCCGCACCGCGCGCCGTACCGGGCCGGGGTGCTGCGGCACCTGGTCAACCCGGTGCTCAAGCAGGGCCGCAACGAGCTGCGCTTCGGCATCGGCCAGGACCGCCGGCAGTGGATCCTCGACCTGACCGACGAGCGGATCAAGGAGCTCGAGGAGTACCCCTGCCAGATCGTCGGCGACCTCGCCGAGCTGCGCCCGCCCGACCTCACGGCGGCGATCTCCCCGGACGAGGTCACCGAGTCGCAGATCCTGGACGTCGCGGTCGAGGCGCTGATCGGCATGATCGGGTATGCCGACGGGCTCAGCCAGCGCGCCGAACGCGGCATCATGACCCGCATCCGCGGCCGGATCACCCGCCGGCTCAGCTGAACATTTTCAGCCCACCACCTCGCCGAGAAGGTGCAGCGGCGCGGCCACGACCCCCACAAGATCAAGAGCTTTCTGGTACGCCATGGCGTGCTCTGGCGTGACCGGCCCGCCCACCAGAGGCAGCCCGGGGGTGACCGCGTGCAGCAGCGACTCGAGCTGGCACGACGCGATCGCCCCGGGCAGCCGGCCGGGATGCGCGGAGATCGGCAACCCGGCGGTCATGGTCCGGGTCGACGGCCCGCAGTCGAGCAGTCCCCCGCCGACGATCAGCACGTCGTTGCGGGCGCGCATCCGCGCCAGCGCCCGCGTGGTGTCGAAGCAGTGCGGGAACGAGTCGTCGACCAGGATCGTGCCGGGCCGCAGCCGATCGACGTCGAGGGTGCCGGGCCCACCGCTGGTGGCGGCCACGATCACGTCGGACCGGTAGATCGCGCCGACCCCGTCGGTGACGATCTCGATCGGCCCCGGATACCCGTTCCGGCGCAGGTCGGCGCCGAGGGCGAACAGTCGCTCGGCAGCCGACGGCAGGTCGCACAGCACCAGCGCGGCCGGGGGTTCACCGGCCTGGGCCAGCAGCAACGCCAACGACGACGACCCGATCGAGCCGACCCCGAGCACGCCCAGCACCCGCCCGGCCAGGGAGTGGCCGGCCGCGGCGAACGTGGTCCGGACCACCGAGGCCGCGGTCACCGCGTGACCCGTGGTGACCTGCACGTCCGAGCGGATCAGCCGGGTGACCGCCGCGCCGTACCCGGTGTGCGCGGGGATCATGCCGGCCAGCGAGACGGTCCGGGCCCCGAGCCCGGCCGCCAGGTCGGCGGCGGCCGCGGCGTCGGGGGCCAGATCAGTTGCGGTCAGCTCGTCGGCGAAGCGGGGCAGGCAGACGAACCCGGACCGCCCGAGCGGGGTGTCGACCGTCTCGAGCAGCCGCGGAGCGTTGCCGGGGAAGAGGGCGGTCCGGATCGCTTCCCGGGAGAGGGTGGGCAGCATGTCCCGTACGGCTGGGGGCAGGTCGCCGGCGAGCGCCGCGAGGTGGGCGGGCGCCGGGAGGTAGCCGACGAGCGCGGCGTCCAGGCGGTCGGTGGCGGTCGTCGTGCCCGATGGCCGGGAGGCGGGACGGGTCGTGGCGCTCGTTGCCGGGCCCGGGCCCGAGCCGGAGTCGAAGCCGGGACCCGGGTCATCGAGCGGCGTGCCGGATTCCAGGTCGGTGCGGAGGTGATCGGCCAGGGTGGTCAGGGTCGCTTCGGGGAGGCGGCCGCGGAAGGTCAGGCGTAGGCCGCCGTTGACCGGGCGGGCCGCCAGCAGCACGTCGGTGCCGGGCGGCACGGTCATTTCGGCGTCCGTGTCGTCCCAGGTCAGGCGCAGGGTTCTGCCCCGCAGGGGACCGAGCGCGGCGAAGTCGAGGTAGGTGAAGAAGAACTGCCAGCCGCGTGGCGCGACGAAGCTGCGAGTGCGAGCCTCGGTCACCGCGGCCGCCATCCGTTCCAGGTCGGCGCGGAACCCGGCGGGCGGGCCGGGCCGCACGGCGACCGCTGTCGCGCACGGTCCGAAGATCCGGGCCAGGTCCGGGAGGGCGTGATCGCGACCGGTCACCGCGACACCGATCGCCGGGTCCGGGCGGTCCAGCACCCGGCTGAGGGCCCGATGGTAGGCGGTGAGGACCGGCGCCATCGGGGTGGTGCCCGCCGCCACGGCGAGGGCCCGCAGCCGGGACACCGTCGCCGCGCCGAGCGTGATCCCGGCCGTCGCGGTCGCCGTGCCGCGCCCGAGCGGCAGCCCGTCGTAGGGTGCGGACTCCGGCGCCAGCCCGTCGAGCAGCCCGACGTAGTCCCGGAACGACGACCGCAGCGGTGCCAGCTCTTCCTGGTCGTAAACGGTCAACAGTTCCCGCGCGAGCAGCGCCACGCTGTACCCGTCACCGACCAGGTGGTGCGCGTGCAGCAGCAGGACGTGCTCCTCCGGACCGACCTGGATCAGCCGCAACCGCACCAGTGGCCAGCGCGCAGGGTCGAAGCGATGCGCCCGCTCGGCCGCGATCGCCGCCTGCTCTGCTCCCGGCTCGGCGGCCGCGACGTATTCCACGGTCAACCGGGCTGTGGCTGACAGCTCTCGCTGCACCGGTGGGCGGGCGTGCCGGCGGAACACCGTTCGCAGCATCGCGTGCCGCTCCACCAGGGTGTTCACCGCCTGCTGCAGACGTTCCCGATCGATCGGGCCGTGCAGACGCGGCGCGGCCAGCCAGGTCGACTCGGCGCCGACCGCGTCGGCCAGCAGGAACCCGCGTTGGCTCGGCGTCAGCGAAAACTCCGCGTTGTCGGGAGCCGCAGCCGTGCCGCCCGCCGCGACCGCCCGCTCGGCCGGCCCGGTCTCCGACGCTGCCTGGGCCGCATCGATCGCTGCGGCCAGGGCCGCCACGGTGCGGTGCTGATAGATCACGGTGGGCCGGGGCAGAATCGGACACTCTGGTTCCAGGGCCGCGAACATCTCCAGGACCCCGATCGAGTCACCGCCCAGCGCGAAGAAGTCGTCGTCGCGCCCGACCTCCGGCACGTCCAGCTGCCGCGCCCAGATCCGCGCCAGCAGCCGCTCGGTCGCGGTGACCGGAGCCGCCCGCACCGGTTCCGCACCCGCCACCAGCACCGTCCGGTCGATCTTGCCGGTGGCGGTCAGCCGCAGCTCCGCCACGATCTCGATCCGCGCCGGCACGAGATAAAACGGCACAAACCTTTCCGCGTACGATCGCAGCTCCGCTCCGGTCACCCCCGCGCCCCGGGCCTGCACCCACGCGATCAGCCGTTTCCCGTCCACCCGCACGGCGACCCGGTCCACGTCGGGGTGCCCGCGCAGCACGGCCTCGACCTCACCCGGCTCCACCCGGTACCCGTGCAGTTTGACCTGGTCGTCGAGCCGCCCGCGGAACCACAGCACCCCGTCGCGGTCGCACACCGCCCGGTCGCCGCTGCGATACCAGCGCCGCCCGTCGCGCTCCACGAACACCGCCGCGGTCTGCTCCGGATCGTCCAGGTACCCGGCTGCCACCCCGGCACCGCCGATCCACAGCTCCCCGACCTCACCCGGCGCGCACACCCGCCCGTCCACGCCGACCACCTCGACGATCGCACCGCCGACCGCGCGCCCGATCGGCAGGTGCCGTACGTCGTCGCCCGGCCGCTCCGCGATCACCTGGAACGTCGCGTTGATCGTCGTCTCGGTCGGGCCGTACAGGTTGGCGACCCGCTGACCCGGCCCGACCAGGTCGAACCAGCGCCGTACGTGCGCCGGGGACAGCTCCTCGCCGCCGACGTGCACCCACCGCAGCGCGGACAGGTCGGCGTGCTGCCGCTCGGCCGCCGACAGCAGCTGCTCCCACAGCGTCGGCACCGAGCTCCACACCGTCACCCGGTCCGCGACGAGCCGGCGCACCAGCTCGGCCGGATCGCGGACGGTGTCGCGCCCCCAGCACACCACGGTCGCGCCGACCAGCAGTGGGGCGAGCAGCTGCCGTACCGAGGCGTCGAAACACGGCGACGCGGTCTGCGCCAGGCGGTCGCCGGCACGATAGCCGAACTCCGTGATCGCCCAGTCCAGGTAGTTGGCCATCGCCCGCTGACTGATGGCGACACCTTTCGGGCGGCCGGTCGATCCCGACGTGAAGATCACGTATGCGTCGTCGTCGGGGTGGGTGGTGACGGCCGGGCGCTTGCCCTTCGTACCATCGAGGGTGATTGCCGGTCGTGGGCGGACCTGCCTCCGGTCGCCTGCGGTGACCACCAGCGGCCTGTCGTCTTCGACGTTGACCAGCGTGAATCCGTTGAGCAGCGGTGCGGTGGTGGTGTCGCAGACGAGCACGGTGACGCCGGCACGTTCCAGCTGGCCGGCCAGGCGCGCGGGCGGGTGCGCGGGGTCGAGGGGCACCCAGGCCGCGCTCGCCTTGAGGATCCCGACCACGCCGGCCACCGTGGCGAACCCCGGGCCGGTGATCAGGCCGATCCGGGGGGCTCGATGGCTCGCCAGCCGCGCCGCCAGCCGATCCGAGGCTTCGTCGAGGTCGCGGTAGGTGAACGGTTGCCCGTCGGCGAGGACGGCTGTCGCGTCCGGGGTGCGACGGCTCTGCTCCCGGATCCGGTCGATCACCGCGGTCGGCGCGGGCGGCGCGCTTTCCGCGGGCGGCGCGCTTTCCGTCGGATGTTCCGCGGCGGTCGGCTCCGCGCCCTCGTCGGGCAGGGCCAGTGACGCGATTTCGGCCATGTGGTCCGCGGCGAAGCGGTTGATGGTGGCGGGGTGGAACAGGGCGGTCGGATAGTTCCAGGAGAAGTGCAGGGTCTGGTGGGACTCGAAGCAGACCAGGCCCAGCCGGGTCGCCGCCGACGCGGTGCCGGCGGTGGTCGCCAGCACCGGTGCCGCCGTGCCGCCCGCGCCCGGGAAGCGGGCGAAGCTGAAGCTCGCCGGGCTGGCCGTGCGCGGACCGGCCGGCCCGGTGGCCAGCATCCGGGCCAGGTCCACGGTGGCGACCGAGCCGTGGCGTTCGCTGTCCAGCCACGCCTGCCGCAGGCGGTCGGCGAGCGCCACCGCGGGCTCGCCGGGCACGATCCGGGCGAGCACCGGCAGGGTGTCCGCGAACGGCCCGACCATCCGGTCGATGTCGGCCAGCCGTGCGGTCCGGCCCGCGCGGGCGACCTGCACCGGTATGTCGTCCTGGCCGCTCCAGCGGGCCAGGCAGCGCACATATCCGGCCAGGAGCAGGTGGAACAGCGAGACACCGGCGTCGCGGGCCCGTTGCTGCAGCCGGGCGCTCAGTTCGGCGTCGATGGCGACCTGGTGCACGGCGTAGGGCGGCTCCGGATCCGTGCCGGGGTCCCCGTCGAACGGGAGGGCCAGAGCGGGATATCGGGTGAGCTCGGTCTGCCACCAGCGCAGATCGGCGGTCTCGGGCGGGACGCGGAGCGCCTCGTGGTCCGCGAACGTGGCTACCGGCGCCGCGGCCGGCTCGCCACCGGCATAGCGGGCCCAGAGTTCGTCGCCGAGGATCGCCAGGCTGTAGCCGTCGGCCGCGGCGTGATGCGCCACCAGGATCAGGTATGCGGTGGCCGGGCCAGCGATCGCGAGCACCGCCCGCAGGGGCGCTTCCCGGTCCAGGTCGAAGGTCCGGTTCCGCAGCGCCGCGTCAAGCTCCGCAACCGGGCCGGGCAGGTCAGTCGGACGGTCACCGACCGATCCGCGCAGGTCAGTGCGGAAATCCACGACCGGGCCGCGCAGGTCGGTCGCGGGATCCGCTGCCGGGTCGCGCAGGTCGGTGACGGTGAACCACGTCGGCCATCCGCCACCGCTCGCGGGTTCGACGTGCTGGCCGCCCGCGCCGAGGCGCACCCGCAGCATCGGATGCCGTTGCTCCAGGTCGGCGAAGGCAGCCGCCAGGCGCTGCACGTCGATCGGCCCGGCCAGGGTCTGCCGCACGCAGGCGTACGACGGCACCTCGGGATACAACCGCCCGTTGGTGTGGAACGCCCGCTGCACCGGGCTGAGCGGAAACGCCGGGCCGGCGACGGCACCGGCCGGAGTCTCGCCGCCGCTGAGGTGCCCGGCCAGTTCGGCCACCGTCCGGAACTCGAAGAACAGCGTCGTCGACAGCGTCCGTCCGAGCCGCGTCTCCAGCTCCTTGACCAGGTCGACCGCGGTCAGCGAGTCCAGCCCCAGCGTCAGGAACGGCTCGTCCGTCCCGATCGTCCCGGGTTCCCGCTCGAGCGCCCCCGCCAGCAGCTCCCGGATGATCGACGCCAACCCGTCCCGGCCCGCCGCCCCCGTCTCGGCCTGCCCGCGGGCCGCAACGATGCCGCTCGAACCCGCCGTGGTCCCGCTGCCCTCCGTCGGCGCCACCGCGGGGCTCACGGTCCGCACCGCCACCCGGGCCATCCCCTCCGGCAGCGCTCGGGCCAGGCCGGACGGCTCCGGACGTGCGGCGACAAGCGGCGATCCCCGCAATGCCGCGGCAGCCCGCGCCCCGCCGCCGGTCCGTGCTTCCGGAAGGGAGACCAGGACCTGGGCGACGTCCAGGCCGGCTGCGGCCCACAGCAGGTCGGGCAGCAGGTCGAGAGCGAGAGCGTCGCCGCCGACACCGTGGCCGGCGGCCAGGCCGCCACCGGCCAGGGCCGGCAGATTCACCGCGACGAATCTACGGCCGGCGGCACGCTCGGCCGCCGCGAAAGCATCGAGGTACGCGTTCCCGGCCACGTAGTCGCCGACCGCGCCGGCCAACCCTGGCAGCACCGACGACACCGAGGACAACGCGATCACCAGCGGCAGCGCCGGTAGCTGCAGCTGCGGCTGCGGCTGCGGCTGCGGCTGCGGCTGCGGCGGGCCGGAAACACCGGACACACCGGTTATTTCGGTTGGGTCGGTTTCCTGGCGGTCGCCGAGGACGGCTCGGGCCAGAACATCGGTGCCGCGGACCTTCGCCGCCAGCCCGGCGGCCAGATCGGAATCGGTCTTCGCGCGCAGGCTTCCCGGGCGCACCACCCCGGCCGCGTGCACCACCACGTCGAACGAGCGGCCGGCCACCAGCGTCGCCACGTCCTCTTCGACTGAAATGTCCGCGCGCCGATACTCCGCGTTCGCGCCCAGTCCGCGCAGCTCGGCCAGCAAGGCGACGGGCTCGGCCGAACGCCCGGCCAGCAGCAGATCCGGGTGCCCGCGCCGGGCGAGGTGCCGGGCGATCGCCGCGCCGGCCGCACCCGCGCCCCCGGTGATCAGGTAGTTCCCGTCCGGCGGCAGCACCAGCGGTTCGCCCGACACAACCGCATTTAAGGTACGGGTGAGCCGCCGCCCGTCCCGCCACGCCACGATCTCCGCGGGACCGGGCGCGGGCGGGACCTGCGCCTCCTCGTCGACGGCGGCGCGCCGGACGGCGTCGGGGGTGCCGGAGGTGACGTCGATGATGCGTACCCCGAGGTTGTGGTTCTCGTCGGCCAGGGCCATCAGCAGCCCGGACCAGACCGCGTGCGCCGCGCTCGGGGTTTCGCCGGGGTTCCCGGTCGCGTAGAGATCCTCGGTGACGACCAGCAGGTGCCCGGATCGCGGCAGCGTGGGCAGCGTGGCGATCGCGTCCGGCCCGCCGTGATCAAGTCGCAGCACCGAGGCCGTCGGGGGCGCGGACGACGGCGGCACCAGCGGCGTGTCGACCCAGCGGACCGTCGACAGGATGGGCGGGCGTGGGTCGGTCACCCAGTAGCGGCGGCGTTGATAGGGATAGGTCGGCAGCGCCACGCGGCGGGTGCCCCGGTCCAGTTCTGACCGATCCAGCACACCCCCGAGCCGCCACCACTCCCCCGCCGTCGTCAGCAGTTGCTCGTCGGCGACCAGCACCACGGCGCCGCTCGACCGCCCCGCCGGGATGCCCGCACCGATCACGACGGCCAGGTCATGACCCGCCGTCACCAGCCGCGCCACCGCCCCGTCGCCGTCGCTCTGGCAGCCGGGCGCGAACCGCGCCGGATCGAGGAGCGTGACGTGGTCGCCGGTGGCCGGGTCGAGCAGTGGGATCCGGGCCGTGCCCGGCTCACCGCCGACAGACACGTCCGGTGCCACCGGCCGGGCCGGACCCGGCTCACCGCCGTCGGACTCGGGCGGCATCGCCAGCCGGATCGCGGCCGCCGGGCGGAGCGCGCCGGTGAACACGGCCGCGGCCAGGGCGGCGACTCCGAGCCCGGTGACGGCGTCCGGGCGTACCCCGAAAGTCCGCAACCGATCGCCCACCGCGATCCCGAAAGCGACAGTGACCAGTCCGCTGACCTCGGGTTTCGCTGCGGCGTCCGGGTCAGCGAACCAGGAAGTGAGGGATCGGCCGGCCACCGGGCCGACCTCGGCGGACAGCTGGTCGACGGCGGCGCGGACCGCGGGCGTTGTCGCGTACAGATGGCTGGCCTGACCCGGCGCCGGCGCACTGAACAGCAGAAACGTCCGGGCGGTCCGGAGCACCGGAGGCCCGGTGGGCGCCGACGCGAGGCGGTCGGCGAGGTCGCCGTCGGCGACGACCGCGATCCGGTAGGGGCCGTCGTCACGCGCCGTCGACGCCGTCGCACAGACCTCGGCATCGCGGAGTTCCGGATGGGCGCGCAGGTGCGCGACCAGGTCATCCGCCGTGGCCCGCAGCCCCGCCGCCGACCGCGCCGACAGGGTCAGCAGACGCGCCCCGGCACCGGCAGGCGCGTCAGGTCCGGCCGGCACCGCGTCGGGCGCGGAGAGGATCGCGTGGGCGTTGGTGCCGCCGAAACCGAAGCTGTTGATCGCGCCCACCCGCGGCCCCACCCACGGACGGCGCTCGGTGACCACCGCGAACCCCGCCCGGGCCAGATCGAACCGCGGTGACGGCCGGCGGTGATGCAGCGACGGCGGCAACTCCCCGTGCTGCAGCGACAGCACCAGCTTCACCAGCCCCGGCATCCCCGCGGCGTTGAGCAGATGACCGATATTGGTCTTCACCGAACCGAGCAGGCGCACCCGCCCCTCCGGCAGCGGCGCGAACGCGTGCGCGAGCGACCGCGCCTCGATCGGATCACCGACCGCGGTCCCGGTCCCGTGCGCCTCCACATAGCCGACCTCGGCCGGATCCACCCCGCACTCCGCATACGCCTCGCTGATCACCTGCTGTTGCAGCAGCGGGTTCGGGGCCATCAGGCTCAGCGAGCGGCCGTCGTTGTTGACCGCGGTGCCCCGCACCACGGCCAGCACCCGGTCATCCGTCGCGTCGGCGAGCCGGGTCAGCACGAGCGCCGCACCGCCCTCGCCGGGGACGAACCCGTCCGCGCCGGCGTCGAAGGCCCGGCAGCGCCCGGTCGGCGAGAGCGCCTGCGCGCCGGCCAGCAGACGATGGGCGGTTCCGGTCAGGTTCAGGTTGACGCCGCCGACCACGGCGATGTCGCAGTCGCCGGCGGCCAGGCTGCGGCGGGCCAGGTGCAGGGCGACCAGCGCGGACGAACACGCGGTGTCGACGGCGAGCGCCGGGCCGTGCAGGTCGAGCAGGTGGGCGACCCGGGCGGCGGTGAGGTTGCGCAGCGTGCCGGTCAGCGCGTGCGCCTGGTCGAGGTCGGTGTCGTCGAACAGTTCCGGGTAGGCGCTCTCGCCGACCGCCGCGAACACCCCGATCCGGCGGCCACGGCGGCGCGGACCGGCGTACCCGGAGCGTTCCAAGGCCTCGTGTGCGAGTTCGAGCAGGATCCGGGCGTGCGGGTCGAGGTAGCGGGCCTCGGTCTCGCCGATCCCGAAGTAGCCGGCGTCGAACTGGGCCGGATCGGACAGGAACGCGCCATGACCGTCCCAGCCCGCGGCCCGGGTGACGCTGTCGCGGCCGGCGAGCAGGTTGGCCCAGAACTGTTCCGGGGTGTCGGCGTCCGGGAACCGGCAGGCCATCCCGATCACCGCCAGCTCTCCACCGCCCGGGCGCGCCACCGGGGCGGGCCGCTCGGCGGGGGCGGCCCCCGGGGTGAGCAGACGGGCGGCCAGGGCCGGCACGGTGGCACAGTCCCGCAGGTCAGCTGGGTGCAGCGGGCGGCCGAACGCGTCCTCCAGCTCGGCGAGCACTTCCATGGCGGCCAGCGACGTCCCGCCGATCGCCAGGAACCGGTCGTCGGGACCGATCTGCTCCACGGGCAGGCTCAGCACCCGGGACCAGGCGGCGCGGATGAGCTGCTCGGCCTCGTGACGGGTGCGCGGAGGTCGTACCGAGGAAAGGGGTGACGGAGAGACCGCGGGCGTCTGGTCAAAAGCGGTCGCAACCGTCGCCAGCAGGTGGTCGCGAAGCCGGTTGCGGCGCAGCTTTCCGCTGGTGGTGCGGGCGAACGTGCCGCGCGGCACGACGTGGACCTCGACCCGGTCGTAGCCGAGCGCCTCGGCGACCCGGACCCGGGCGTGTTCGGCGGCGGCCGGCTCGTCGCGCACCGCCGGCGCGGAGAGAAAGACGGCCACGCGTTCGCCGCCGGTGCCCGGATCGGTCACCCCGACCACCGCGACCGGACCGGCGCCCAGACCCGGGGTCGCCGCCACGAGCTGTTCCACATCGGTCGCGTGGAAGTTGCGGCCGTGGATGAACAGCACGTCCTTGGCGCGACCGGAGACGCAGAGCCGACCGGCGCGCAGAAAACCGATGTCGCCGGTCCGCAGCCAGCCGTCCACCAGAGCATCCGCGGTCGCGGCCGGATCCCGGTGGTAGCCGCGCATCACGTTCGGGCCGCGCAGCTGAATGCCGCCGGTCAGGCCGTCCGCCACCGGATGGCCGGCGTCGTCGACGATCCGGATCTCGCAGCCCGGCACCGGATGACCGACATCCATCAGCTCGACCGTGTCGTCCGACAACTCGGCGACCTCCACGGCGACACCCCGGGACAGCGCGGCACGGCTGAGCCGGACCGGCTCGGCCAGCGAGAACATCGGCGGGAACGCGACCGCTACGGTCGCCTCGGCCAGCCCGTAGACCGGCTGCAACGCCCGCGGGTCGAGCCGGGCCCGCGCCAGCTTGTCCGCGAACGCCCGCCAGACCGCCGGCGCGATCGGCTCCGCGCCGACCATGACCAGGCGGACCCGGCTCAGATCCAGCTCGTCGAGGACCTCGTCGCGGACCCGGCGCACGGTCAGCGCGAGCGCGAAGTTCGCCGCGGTCAGCACGGTGGCCCGGTGCGCGTGCGCGGCCCGCAGCCACACCTCGGGTCGCTTCGCGAAGGTCATCGGACTGATCCGGATCTGCCGGCACCGGACAAAAAGCGGCCCGAGATGGGTGCCGATCAGGCCCATGTCGTGGAAGTACGGCATCCAGGTCAGGATCACGTCGTCCGGTCCGGTGCCGGCCGCCCGGGAGGCCTGCTCCAGGTTCGCCACCAGGTTGCCGTGGGTGAGCTCGACGCCCTTCGGCGCGCCGGTGCTCCCCGACGAGAACTGCAGGAACGCCAGGTCGTCAGGCCCGGCCGAGACCGGCTCGGTCAACGCCGGACCGTCCAGCAACTGACCGATCGTGAACAGCCGCCCGCCGTCCGGTGCCAGATCGCCCGCCAGGGCCGGCTCACCCAGATGCCGCCAGACGGCCACGATCCGCTCCGGTTCCGGCGGCAACGGCACGGGTACGACCCCGGCCAGCACCGCACCCCAGAACAACGGCAGGAACTCCGCGCTGTCCTCGGCCACCAGGAGCAGGAAGTCACCCTGCGTGAGCCCGGCGGCGCGGAGTCCGCCGCCGACCCGCAGCGCGTCGGCATACAACTGCGCGTAGCCGGTGTGCCGCTCCGCACCGTCGCCGCCGACGTGCACCACCACCTGCTCGGGGGCGTGGGTGGCCGCACGGATCAGCACGTCGATCAGCGTCATGATCAACATCCTATCGGCGCAGTTCAACCCGTCTATCTTTACTGTCCGTGAGGTTATAACCATGCATCAGCCTGCAAAAAGCGCTCATTCCGTCGGCCGGGAGGGGCAGATCGGACGTTCCGTGCATCACACTCCGCTACCCCCATCCCCTTCCGCACCACCCGGAGCAGGTAGCCTCCCCGACCATGCGTGGATCCACCATCGCAGCTGTCGCCACGTTTACCCTCCTGGCGATCACCGGCTGCGCAAACAGTGACGAGTCAGCTCCCGCCGCCACCGCGGCCGGGTCTGCGAACATGGCCGGTTTCGACAAGGGCACGGCGGGCGCCTGCACGGTGGCCGACCAGGCCACCCACGGCGAGGAAGGACGCGACCTGGACCTGGCTACCGCCAGGGACATCGTCACTTTCGGTAAGACCTCGAAGAGCACGATCATCACCGCGGCCACCGAGGTGCTGAACAGTTCGGTGGCCAAGGCGCAGGCCGCGGCCGGCGAACCGAACGAGGCGGTCCTGACCGCCGAGGTCAGCTCCGCGATCCTGAAGGTCCAGACGGTCTGCAAGGACACCGAGGCCGTGAAGGCGAGCATCACCACGCCGTCCACGGTCAGCGACTCCGAGGACGCCACCCCCGGTACGGTCACCGACACCAAGGCCAACTGAACCGGATTTCTGCCGCGGGCCGGGGACGCTGAACCATCAGCGATCCCGGCCTGATTCTTTTCGATCAGCCAACGCTTGCCTAGTTCTTATCGGTCAGCCAGCACCGCCCGGTCAACCAGCACTGGCCGGGCGCCACGGGTGCCCCGCCTCGGTCGGCTGCGCCCCCGCGACGACCTCGACGGCATAGGTGGGCCGTTCCCCCGGCCGCTCCCCCGCCACCGGCCCGAGATAACGGTGACCGGTCAGATGACACCAGGCCGGCAGGTCAAGCGGCGCCGCCGGATCCGTGGCGACCAGGTGCACCACCGCGCCCAGCGTCAGCGTCGCGATCAGCCGCCGCAGCTCGATCAGCAGCAGCACACAGCGCCGATCCCCGCCGTCGAGCACCACCGGCACCACGTCGATCTCCACCCGCTCATCCCATCACATGCGAGATCCGGCTGAAGATTCCCAACTCCCGCCGCCCCTCAGCACCACCGTTGCTAGCTTCAGGCAAATCGCGCATATAACTCATTGCGCAGCCGACCGCAACGGGTGGAGACGTCATGCCGGCAGCACTCGAGGGGCACGGCACGCAAGCAGAGGAAATCGGGGTCCTCGGTGAGGCCGCCCTCGCCGACGGGGTCCGCGGCATCAGCCACGCGCCCTACAAGAGCGGTGTGATCGGCATCAACGACGCGGCGAGCCCACAGGCCGGCCCCGGCGTGCAGGGTGTCGGCAAGGTCGGCGCGGGGGTGGTCGGCGAGAGCGAGCGCTGGCACGGGATCTACGGCAAGACCGACAGCACCATCGGCGGCGCCGGGGTGATGGGCGAGGGCGCCGCCGGCGGCCCCGGCGTGCTCGGCAAGAGCCAGCACTGGCACGGCGTGTACGGCGAGACGTCGGCAGCCGGAACCACCGGCGCCGCCGCGGTCTGAGGCGAGAACAAAGCCGACGGCACCGGCGTCGTCGGCCACAGCGCCCACGGCACCGGCGTCTACGGCAAGAGCGACACCGGAGCGGCCGGCATCTTCGACGGCAAGCTCGAGGTGCGCGGCGACCTGGACGTGGCCGGCGACATCAAGCTGCTCGGCGGGGACCTCGCCGAACTGTTCGCCAGCCGGACCGCCACCCACCCCGCCGAGCCCGGCACCGTGATGAGCCTCGACGAGAACGGCACGATCGCACCCAGCGCCGCCGCCTACGACAAGAAGGTCGTCGGCGTGATCGCCGGCGCCGGCAGCTACCGGCCCGGCGTGATCCTCGACGCCGGCTGCGGGGAGCAGGCCCGGCCCATCGCCATGGTCGGGAAGGCGTACTGCCGCGCGGACGCGTCCTACGCGCCGATCGAGGTCGGGGATCTGCTGACCGCCTCGCCCACCGAGGGACACGCGATGAAGGCGACCGACCCGTCCCGGGCGTTCGGCGCCGTGATCGGAAAGGCGATGGCCGCGTTGCCCGAGGGCACCGGGCTGCTGTCCATCGTTGTCACCCTGCGATGAACCCTGCCAAGACCGGAGCGGCCGACATGGACGACACCTCGCTGTCTCAGAAGACCTCGTCGCGGCGCACGTTGCTGCTCGCCGCGGCCACCAGTGCCGGGCTCGTCCTCAGCGGCGGCATCACGGTCCGCGGCACCGCGGCTCACGCCGATGTCGCCGCCGCACCGGAGCTCGCCGTGCGAGGTGCCGTGCCGTCGCTCCGCACCGCGATCACCCAGTTGGGTCTCGAGGGTGTGCGGCCGCGCGGCATGCGCGCCGTCCTGGCCCAGGCGCACGTGCACACCGTCCGCGAACTCCTCGACCAGGCCCGGACCGCCAGGGAGCTGCCGCCGCAACTGCAGTTCCGGCTCCGCGGCTTCTCCGAGCACGCCTCGAACGACAAATGGATCCAGGGCGTGAACGACGAGGTCTTTCTGTCCGCGGTGGGCACCGACTCCAGCGACGTCACCCTCGACGCCGACGGAAAGCCGCGGGCTCGGACCATCATCACGCCGTCGTTCGGTGACGTCTCCGACGATTCGATCAGGAACGCGTGGCAGCAGAACCCACACGTACTGATGAGCTTCGACCTGCGGCATCCGGCCAACTGGCCCCGGGCGTTCGTGGTGACCCTGCTGCTCGTCGAAAAAGACGACGAGGACCTCGCCAACTCGTTCCGGGACGTCCTGGGAAAGGTCGGCGGCAAGATCAGAAGTGCCGCGGAAAGTGCGGCCGCCGCGGGCGCGAGCGCCATCGCGGGCGCGACGATCGGCACGGTTATCCCGGGCATCGGCACGGTCGTGGGCGCCGCGGTCGGCCCGCTGGCCGGGCCCGTGTACGACGGCCTCGTCACGGCGATCATGAACGGCCTCGCCAACGACGTCTTCTCGCCGCTACCCGTCGGGATCACGATCGACGATCCCGGCCAGGTGCGCCGGCACACCGCCATCGGCAAACCTCAGGTCCTGGAGATCAAGGAGCTGGGAGCGCACTACACCATCGAATACGACTGGTTCCTGGCAAGCTGAGAAGCAAGGACAAAATCATCATGGGTACGGAGATCGAAGGCACCACCACCGAACCCGGGACCGCCGGCGTCAAGGGCACCAGTGACCGCTGGAACGGCGTGTTCGGGGTGAGCGTCGCACCGGGCCAGGCGGGCGTCGCCGGCGTCAACGAGAACACCACCGGCGGAACCGGCAACGGCATCTACGGCCGCGGATCCGGCCAGGGCGTCTGGGGGCACGGAGCCGTCCAGGCCGACGCGGTCGGTGTCTGCGGCGTCAGCGACCACAACGACGGCGTACGCGGCTACTCCTCGACCACCGCCAAGACCGGCGTGCTCGGGGTGCACCAGGGCGAAGGCGGCCGGGGCGTCGCCGGAGTCGCCGACAAGGGGCAGGGCGTCTCCGGGGTCAGCGTCACCTCACACGGCGTGTACGGCCGATCCGAGCAGAGCGAAGGCGTGCGCGGCGAATCCAACAACGCCCAGCACGGCGGCGTGGTCGGGGTCAGCCTGGCCGCCGGCGGCCACGGCGTCTACGGCACCTGCGACAACGGCACCGGGGTGATGGCCATCGTCAAGAAGGGCAACGCCCTCTACGCCAAGGCCGACGAGGGAACCGCCGCGACGTTCGACGGCGACGTCGTGATCACCGGCGATCTCCGGCTGGACGGCGCCGACTACGCCGAGTCGCTGACCGTCGCGGATCCAGCGGTCACCGCCGGCATGGTCGTCGTCATCGACGCCGAGGGCAGGATCCGCCCGTGTGTGACCGAATACGACACCCGGGTCGCCGGGGTCGTCTCCGGCGCCGGCGGCGTCAAGCCCGCCATCGTCCTGGACCGGCACGACGGCGGCGTACCGGTCGCCCTGATGGGCAAACTGTGGGTGCTGGCGGATGCCGCGTCCGGGCCGATCCGATGCGGGGACCTGCTGACCACGTCGTCGACACCGGGACACGCCCGCCGGGTCACCGATCCGGCCAGCGCCATCGGCGCCATGGTGGGCAAGGCGCTGACCGAACTCGACCACGGCACCGGGCTCGTCCGAGTGCTGGTGAGCGCGACCTAACCGGGCTCAGCCGTCCGGTAGTTCCTGCCGGGCGGCGCCCCCGGGACCGGCTTCGCGATCAGCGCCACCGGCACGAAGAAACAGATCTGCGCGATGACCAGCGTCAACGTCCACAGTGCCCGCTCGTCATAGTGCTCCGCCACGCGGGCGAAAAGCCGATCAGAAACCCTTTCACCGTACGAAGGAGCCGTCAGCACCGCCTCCACCAGCTCCAAAGCGACCCGTTCGGCCGGGGTGAAGAACGGCGCGTCCACCCACGACGCCACCGCCGTGATCCGTTCCTCGGTCTCCCCCGCCCGGCGCAGGTTCCCGGTCTGCCGGACCGTGTGATAGGTGTTCCCGACGATCTGCCCGGCCCGCAACTGCACCAGTCCGATGGTGATCGGCGGGATCGCACCGTTGAGAGTGGCCTTGGTCAGCGACGCGGCGAACCCGGCCATCTCCGGGAAGTAGCCGGCGGGGTCGCTCAGGCGTGAAGTCTCGGTCATGTCCGCTCGACGAGACAGCCCCGGCTAACGTGAGGCCTCACATTCCCGCGCGCTGTTCCGTCGGAAGGACATGCGCACCACCATGACCGTCCCGCTGAACGAGCGACGCCAGCTGATCAACGTGGCCTACCGGCTGCTCGGCTCCCTCGCCGACGCCGAGGACGTGGTCCAGGAGACGTACGCCCGCTGGTATGCCCTGACCCCCGCCCAGCGGGACGCGATCGACGTCCCCGGCGCCTGGCTGACCAAGGTCGCCAGCCGGATCTGCCTCGACCAGCTGCGCTCGGCCCGGGTCCGCCGCGAACGCTACGTCGGCGCGTGGATCCCGGAACCGCTCCCCGCACCGGACGGCAGCGACCCCGCCGACCGGATCACCCTCGACGAATCGGTCAGCATGGCGTTCCTGATCGTCCTGGACGCGATGACCCCGGCCGAACGGGTGGCGTTCGTGCTGCACGACATCTTCCGGTACTCGTTCGCCGAGGTGGCCGAGGTCGCCGGCCGCACACCCGAGGCCTGCCGCCAGCTCGCCTCCTCGGCCCGCCGCCGGATCGCGGCCCAGCCGGTGCTGCCCACCCCGGCCGACCAGCAGGCCCGGGTGGTCCGCGACTTCAAGGACGCCTGGGAAGCGAAGAACATCAAAGCCCTGATCAGCCTGCTCGACCCGGCCGCCACGGTGATCGCCGACGGCGGCGGCCTGGCCGCCGCGGCCCTGCACCCGATCGAGGGCCGCACCCAGATCGCGCGCTACGCCGTCACCATCGCCGACCGCGCCCCCGACATGCACTTCCTGGAACGCACGGTCAACGGCGAGCCCGGCCTGATAGCCCAGGTGAACGGCCAAACCACCGCCGTCCTGGCCTTCGAACTAACCGGCCACCTCATCAAGAACATCTGGTCCATCCGCAACCCGGAGAAGCTGCACCCCTGGCGCTGACCGCCAGGTCCCGGCCGGCACTCAGGGGTGCCTCCGGGCCCCGGAGGCACCCCTGAGCACCAGCCAAAGACCGCGAGCTGCACTGCGACCTTGAGCGGTCGCGGTCCCTGGCTGGCGGTCAGGGGTGCCTCCGGCGTCTCGAGACACCCCTCAGCGCCAGCCGAGGACCGCGAGCTGCACTGCGACGTCGAGCGGTCGCGGGTCTCGGCTGGCGGTCAGGGGTGCCACCGGCGTCTCGAGACACCCCCCAGCGCCAGCCGAGGACCGCGAGCTGCGCTGCGACGTCGAGCGGTCGCCGGTCTCGGCGCTGGTTCGGGAGGCGTGGTTGTGGAGGGCACGGCCTCTTGGGTGTCCTAGGAGGCTAGGTGGTTGGTGGAAGCGAGCGGCGGGGGTCAGGTGGTGGGGGTGATCAGTTCGTCGGCTACCCAGCGGGCGGCGTTCTGCGGGAACGGGGCGGGTAGGCCCAGGATGATGTGGTGGAAGCCGGCGGTGATGGCTTCGGTGATGGCGGCGCGCGTGGGGGCCGGGTTGGTATAGGTGACCGGAAGGTGGATGGAGCGGGTGATGGACGCGGGGTCGCGGCCGATCTCGTGGCAGTAGCGGTCCAGCAGGGCGCTGCGGGCGATCAGATCGGTGATGGGGCCGCCGCCGGGGATGTTCCAGAGGTCGGCGTGCTGGGCGACGATGCGCAGGGTGGCCGAGGAGCGGCCGCCGATCATGATGGGTGGGTGGGGGCGCTGGATCGGCTTCGGGTTGCCGAAGGCGCCGGTGAGCTGCAGGTAGTCGCCGGTGAAGTCGAACGGCTCCGGGGACGTCCACAAGCGGCGGATCACCGTGAGGGCCTCGGCCAGGCTGCCGACGGCGTGGGCGGTGTCGTGGAACGGCAGGCCGTGGGCGAGATATTCGCGCAGGGCCAGCGGGTGGCCGGGGCGGGAACCCACGCCGATGCCGAAGTCGAGGCGGCCGCCGGAGACGACGTCCACCGTGGTGGCGATCTTGGCGAGCATCGCCGGTGGGCGGACCCGGTTGCTGGTCACCAGCAGGCCGAGGCGCAGGCGACGGGTCTGCGCGGCGAGCGCGGACAGCAGGGTCCAGCCCTCGAAGATCGGGCCGTCCGGGTCGCCGCCGATCGGTAACAGGTGATCGAACAGCCAGGCGTGTTCGATCTCCGGGATGGTGTCCGCTTCCTGCCAGACCCGCAGCACGTCCTGGTACGCGACCTGCTGCGGCGCTGTCATGATCCCGAAGCTGGGCATGGCTCCGCCTCTCTTTCCGGAACGTGGTTCCGGTAACCACTATACGGAACATGGTTCCGATTGCGCGAGGGAACGATCATTGCCTGACTACTACGATCGTAGTAGTTTCGGGGCATGGCACACGTGGTGATCGTGACGATCGGGACTCGGGGTGACGTCGTCCCGTACGCAAGCCTTGGTGCCGCCCTCACCGCGGCCGGTGACCGGGTGACGGTCGTGACCCACGCATCGCTCCGCGCGTACGCCGAAGAAGCCGGACTGGGATTCGCCGCCGTGCCCGTCGAATTCGGCGCGGGACCACTGACTTCCGTGCGGTTCGCGCGGACCCTGGCCGGGCGCTGGCTCGACGTCGGCCGGGCGATCGCGGCAGCCGCCGCCGACGCGGACCTGCTGGTCCTCGCGCCGATGGGCACACTCGGCTACCACGTGGCCGAGGCGCGGCGGATCCCGAGCATGGGCGCGTTCCTGCAGCCGCTCGAACCGACCCGCGCGTTCCCGCCGCCGCTGGTGACCACCCGGTCGCTCGGCGGGCGGGGTAACCGGGTTGCCGCTCGACTGTTCCGGGTGGCGGGGCAGGTGCCGTTCGCGCGGGCCACGGCGAAGTTCCGCCGGGAGCTGGGATTGCCTCCGCTGGGGGTGCGGGCGACGTTCCGGCGGATGGAGGAGGAGCGGTGGCCGGTGGTGCACGGCTTCAGCCCGTCGGTCGTGCCGCCGCCGGAGGATTGGCCGGCACACCGCCCGATCACCGGCTACTGGTGGCCGGCGATCGAGGGCGAGGCGGGCGGGCTTTCCTCCCGGGTTCGCGCCTTCCTGGACGACGGCGAGCCTCCGATCTTCGTCAGCTTCGGCAGCATGTCGTGGCCCGGCCTCACCGCGATCGTCGGTGCGGCGCTGGCTCGTCTCGGCCGGAGGGCCGTCGTTCAACGGGGGACGGCGGACCTGTCGGCTGACGGCGCGAACGTCCTGGTCGTCGACGCGGAGCCGCATGCCGAACTGTTTCCGCGGATGGCCGTGGTGGTGCATCACGGCGGGGCCGGCACGACGGCGGCGGCACTGCGGGCCGGTGTGCCGTCGGTGGTCACCCCGTGCACGGCCGACCAGCCGTTCTGGGCTGCGCGGGTGGCCGCGCTGGGTGCCGGGCCGCCGCCGATTCCGCTGCGGCGGCTGACCGCGGGGCGGCTGGTGGCCGCGATCGAGGCCGCCGCCGGGTATCGGCCGGGCGCCGAGGCGATCGCGCGGCGGCTGGCGAGCGAGGACGGCATCGGCGCCGCGATCACCGAGATCCGGAAACGGACCGCGGCCGCGCGGAACTCCGGCGCAGCGGAACAACCGCCGATCTCCGGCGCATCGGAGAGCCCACCGGGTGCCGGCGCGGCGGGAGCACCGCCGGGATCGGACGCGACGGGGCTTCCGCCGGAAGCCGGCGGAAAGCGCTTTCGGTAAGGTGGGACCGTGCCGCATCCCACCGCTGTCCGGATCACCGACGCGGCGTTGGAGGTGCTCGGCGCCGGTGGTCTGCACGCGCTGAGCCACACCCGGGTCGACGCGACCGCCGGGCTGCCAACCGGTTCCACCTCTAATCATTTCCGGACCAGGGCGGCGCTGGTCACGGCCACCGTCGCCCGGCTGCGGCAGATCGACGCCGAGAACTTCCAGGCGCGGCTCGCCGCGGGGCTGCCGGCGAGCCTGGACGAGCTGATCGACGCGTACGCGGCGTTCGTCGACGACGCGACCGGGCCGTCGCGGGCCCGGACCGTAGCGCGGTACGTCATCTTCATCCAGGGTGTTGTCGAGCCCGCCCTGCTCGAACAGCTGAACGCCGACCGCCGGTTGCTGGCCGACTGGACCGCCGCCGCGCTCACCGCTGTCGGCGCGCCGGCCGGCATCGCCTCGACCCTGCTGGCCGCCGTGGAGGGGCTGATCCTGCACCGGCTCACCGACTTCACCACCGGCCCGGCCGGCCCGGATGTCCGCCGCCTCGTCACCGGCCTCACCGGCCACGGAGAGCACCACCCGTAATGGCTCACCAGCTGTGCAACGTCCCGTCCGTCAAGCGGCTGACCGGCAACGACGCCGCCCGGTACGGATACGACCCGGCCAGCTCCTCATCGATGTCCACACCCAGCCCCGGCACCTCGCTCGGATGCAGGTACCCGCCCTCGAACCGGTACCCGTGCGGGAACACCGCGTCCGTCTCCGCGCTGTGCGGCATGTACTCCTGCAGCCCGAAGTTCGGGATCGCCACGTCCACGTGCAGCGCCGCGGCCATGCACACCGGCGACAGATCGGTGGCGCCGTGCGACCCACTGCGTACGTGATAGATCGCCGCCAAGTCGAAGATCCGTCGCAGATGGGTGATCCCCCCGGCGTGCACCACGGTGGCCCGGATGTAGTCGACGAGCTGCTCGGTGATCAGCTGGCGGCAGTCCCAGATGCTGTTGAACACCTCCCCCACCGCCAGGGGTGTCGTGGTGTGCTGCCGGATCAGCCGGAACCCCTCCTGCAGCTCGGCCGGCACCGGGTCCTCCAGCCAGGTCAGCGCGTACGGTTCGAGGCTCTTGCCCAGCCGCGCCGCCTCGATCGGCGTCAGCCGGTGGTGCACGTCGTGCAGCAGCTTCAGCCCCGGCCCGAACTCGGCGCGCACGTCGGCGAACACCCGCGGCAGGTGATCGAGGTAGCGATCGGTGTCCCACACGCTCTCGACAGGCACCGCCGCGGAGGCCGGCTCGTAGGTCATTCCCTCGCTCACCCCATAGACCGAGGGCAGTCCCGGCACGCCGCTCTGCACCCGGACCGCGCGATACCCAAGACGGACATAGTGCGAAATTTCCGAAAGCAAGGCGTCGCTGGTGGAACCGCTAGCGTGGCCATAAACGGTCACGCCCTCGCGACTCCGACCCCCGAGCAGCCGATAAACCGGCACCCCCGCGACCTTCCCGAGGATGTCCCACAACGCGGTGTCCACCGCCGCGACAGCACTCATCGTCACCGGCCCCCGCCGCCAGTACGCCCCCTTGTAGAGGTACTGCCACGTGTCCTCGATCCGCCGCGCATCCCGCCCGATCAGCGCGGGAACCACGTGCTCGCGCAGGTACGCCGCGACCGCCAGCTCCCGCCCGTTGAGCGTCGCGTCCCCCACCCCGCTGACCCCGTCCTCCGTGACGATCTTCAGGGTCACGAAGTTCCGCCCCGGGCTGCACACGATCACCCGCGCCTCGGTGATCCTCATTCGCTGTCGTCCTTGACCCGGGCCACCAGCTGGGTCGGGTTCACGAACCGCAGCGCCACCACCAGCAGGATCACCATCATCACGCAGTAGATGACCGCCATCGCGTCCACCGACTGCTGCGCCCGGATCCCGGCCGCCGACATCGAGTAGAACAGCGCCACGACCAGGGTCTGCGAGTCCGGCCCTGCGGTCAGGAACGTCAGCTCGAACATCCCCACGGTCCGGACCACGACCAGGATCGACGCGGCCAGGATCCCGGGAACCAGCAGCGGCGCCAGGATCCGGCCGAACACGTGCCGGGTCCGCGCCCCGCACATCCGCGCGGCCCGTTCGACGGCCGGGTCGATCTGCTCGATGAACGGCGTCATCGTGAGGATCACGAACGGCACCGACGGGACCAGGTTCGCCAGCACGACACCGGACAGGTGCCCGGCCAGGCCGTACTTGTAGAGGACGGTGGCCAGCGGGATGCCGTAGGTGATCGGCGGCATCAGGATCGGGAGCAGGAACAACAGATACAGCAACCGGCCGCCGGGAAACTTGCGGCGGGCGAGCACATAGGCCGCGGGGACCCCGATGAGTACGGAGATGCCGGCCACCAGCAGGCACACCACCAGCGTCACGGTCAGCACCGGCAGCAGGGTGAAGTCGGTCCACGCCTGGCCGTACCACTGGGTCGTGTACGTCTCGGGCAGCCACGTGTCGAACCAGCGCACCCCGAACGAGTTGACCACGACCGACCCGATCACCCCGGCCAGCCCGACGAAGAAGATCGTCACGAGTCCCCACACCACCCAGGCCCCGGGGCGGGCCACGATCCGGCGTCTCACCCTTTACCTCCGGCTGTCGATCCGGTGTAGAGCAGGCTGCGCAGCCCGAGCACCACGCTGATCACGACGAGCTCGACCACGCCCATCACGATCGCGGCAGCCGACGCGGCCGCGTAGTCGTAGCGCACGTAGGCCGCCTCGTACGCGGCGATGCTGATCACCCGGGTGCTGCCGGTCGGGTCGCCGACCAGGATCGCGGACGGGAACACGCTGAACGCCAGCACGAACGTCAGGCAGAACGTGGTGGCCAGCCCGGGCGCGAGCAGCGGCAGCGTGATCCGGAAGAACCGCTGCGCCCAGCCCGCGCCCAGGGTGGCCGCGGCCCGTTCCAGGCTGGGATCGATGCCGGACAGGTAGGACAGCACCAGCAGGAACGCGAACGGGAACCCCGTGATGATCAGGGAGAGGAACACGCCGGTGTAGTTGTGGGTGAGCGTGACCGGCTGGTCGATCACACCCAGTGACAGCAGTGCCCGGTTGAACCAGCCGGTCGGTCCGAGAAAGCCCAGCAGCCCCTCGGCGGTGAGCACCGTGCCCAGCGTGATCGGCACGACCAGCACCGTGGTCAGCAGCCGCTTGCCGCGGAACTTCCCGCGCATCCGGTACGCGATCGGCACCGCGGCGAGCACGTTGACCAGCGCGGCCGGCAGTGCGATGCCGAGCGTGGTGGTGATCGTGTCGCGCTGGTAGGCGTCGGTGAAGAACGCCCGGTAGGCGGCGAGCGCACCGCCCTGGGCCGGCTGCAGCGAGACCGCGATGCCGTAGCAGAACGGGTAGACGAACAGCGCGATCACGAACACCGTCGCCGGGACCAGCAGGAACAGTTGCGGGTCGATGCCCCGCTCGGCGAGCCGGTGCCGCAGGGCGAGCGCCGAGGTGGTCATCCGGGGAACACCAGCAACCGTGACGGCGGGAGGGTGACCTCCACCTTGTCGCCCGGGGCCAGCCGCTGCGACGTGCGCAGGTGCAGGGTCAGGCCGTCGGCGGTGCGGACCTCGGCGGCGATCTCCCGGCCGTGGTACTCGGCGACGTCGACGGTCACCTCCAGCCCGGAGCCGATCTCGACGTCCTCGGGGCGGATCGCGGCCACCACCGGATCACCGACACCGATGGCGCCGACGAACGAGGCGGACGGTCGTACCCCAAAGCCGTTGATCTTGATGGACGAGGCGGAGACCGCTTTGCCGGGCAGCAGATTGCGGAAACCCAGGAAGTCGGCGACGTGCCGGTTCGCGGGGCGGTTGTGCACTTCCTCCGGGCTGCCGATCTGCTGCACCCGGCCGCCGCGCAGCACCACCAGGCGATCCGCCATCGACAGCGCCTCCTCCTGATCGTGGGTGACATAGACCGTGGTCAGTCCGAGGTTCTGGTGCAGGCGGCGGATCTCGGTGCGCATCTCCAGGCGCAGTTTCGCGTCCAGGTTGCTCAGCGGTTCGTCCATCAGCACCAGCGACGGCTCGACCACGACCGCGCGGGCGATCGCGACCCGCTGCTGCTGGCCGCCGGAGAGCTGGCCGGGCAGCTTGCCGGCGTGCTCCTCGAGGTGCACCAGCCGGATCGCCTCGTCGGTCCGGCGCCGCGCTTCGGCACGTGGCACGCCGCGCATCTGCAGACCGAAAGAGATATTTTTCCGTACGGACATGTGCGGGAACAGCGCGTAGTTCTGGAACACCATCCCGAAGCCCCGGCGCTCCGGTGGCAGGGTGTCGAGCCGGGTGCCGTCGCGCCAGATGCTGCCGTCGCTGAGCGGCAGCAGCCCGGCCAGGCAGTTCAGCGCGGTGGACTTGCCGCAGCCGGACGGCCCGAGCAGCGCGATGAACTCGCCGCGCCGGATCTCCAGGTCGAGCCCGGTCAGCGCGTCGGCGCCGCCGAACCGGCGGGTCACCCCGTCCAGGCGCAGCGTCGTGAAGGCCGTCACTTCTTGACCTTGGCGCCGCCGATTTCCCGGTCCCAGCGATCGAAGGCGGCCACCAGTGCTGTCGCCTCGAGGGGGATCTGCAGCGGGTGCTCGATCAGCAGGGTGTGGTACTCCGGGCGGCCGTACTCGGCGATCGCCTGCTGGCTCTCCGGCGGGGCCATCGTGATCGGCACGTCGGCGATCGCCGGGCCGGGGTAGAAGTAGCCCTTGTCGTACGCTTTGGCCTGCTGTTCCGGGGTGAGCATCCAGGCGAGCAGGGTGAGCACGGCGGCCTGCTTGTCGGTGGAGACGCCCTTCGGCACGACCGCGTAGTGCGCGTCGGTCACCCAGTTGAAGCCTTCCAGCGCGCCGACCTGCGCCTCCTTGGGCACGGTGCCGAGCACCCGCGGGTTGATGTCCCAGCCGGTGGTGGTCGCGATGATCTTCGCGGAGCCGTTGGCCAGGTTCTTCATCGTCTCGCTGGTCGCCGACGGGTAGAGCGTGATCGACTCACCGAGCTGCTTGAGGTAGGCCCAGGTCTTGTCCCAGCCGTTGACCGGGTCCTTCGGGTTGGTGTCGCCGAGCAGGTACGGCAGGCCCATCAGCAGCGTGCGCCCCGGCCCGGAGTTGGACGGGCGCGCGTACTGGACCGCGCCCGGGTTGGCCTTGGCGTACTCCAGCAACGCCGCCGCGGTCTTGGGCGGGCTCGGCACCTTGGCCGGCAGGTATTCGATCAGCGGGCCGGACGGGTAGTAGGTGACGGTCACCCCGTCGTTGCCGGCGAGCTTCTGCATGGCTGCGGCGCCGGGCAGGTACTGCTTCATCCCGGACAGCCGGTCCGCGTAGGCCGGCAGCAACGGCACCCACAGCTGCTGGGCGATCCCGGCGGCCAGCCCGTCCACTCCGGTCAGCACCAGGTCGATGTCCACCCGGTTCGCCGCCTGCTGCGCCTTGATCTTGCCGACCAGTTCCGGAGCGGTCGCCTTGGTGTAGGTGACCCGCTCGACCACGCCGGCGTTCTTCGCCACGAAGTCGTCGATCATGCCCTGGGTGAGCTGCAGGTTGCCGGCCACGTCGAGCACGTTGAGCGTGACCGCTTTCGACGGCTTGTCCGGGACCGCGCCGGTGGCGCTGGTGGCCGGGCTGTTGTTGTCCGGCGGGCTGCACGCGGCCACGGTGGCGGCGGCGGCTCCCAGAACGAGAAATTGACGGCGGTTGGGCGACATGTCGGTCCTTTCCTCAGCGAGCCACGGGGCCCGTCGAACCACGCACGATGAGCTGGGTGGGCACCACCCGGCGGGCACGCCCGCCACGGCCGGGACCGGCGCGCTCGGAGCCGGCGCGGTCGAGACCGGCGGCCCCCGGGGCGGCCATCAGGGCGAGCAGCAGGTCCACACCGACCCGGCCGATCTGCTCCTTGCCGATCGCGACGGTGGTCAGCGGCGGGCCGACCAGCGCGGCGACCAGGATGTCGTCGAAGCCGACGACGCTGAGCTGCCCGGGCACCGCGATCCCCCGGGCCTGGAACCGTTGCACCAGGCCGAGCGCGACCAGGTCGTTGTAGGCGAGCACCGCGGTGACCGGCGCCGCGGCGACCAGGTCGGCGGCGGCCGCGCCACCCGCCACGGTGGGTGCCACGTTGCCGATCTCGATCAGGGTCATCCCGAGCGCCGACGTGGCGGCCCGCAGTCCGCGGAGCCGGTCGCGGTTGGACCACGAGGTGCGCGGCCCAGCGACGTACGAAATGGTCCGATGACCCAGAGCGTGCAGGTGGCTGACCGCCTGCCGCATCCCGCCGGAGTTGTCGGCGGTGACCGACGGGAACGGTGAGATCCGCCGGTTCAGCACCACCATCGGTTTCTCGGCGACCGCCCGCAGTTCGTCGTCGGCGGCCCGCGGCGAGCAGAGCAGGAACCCGTCGACCTGCATGGCGAGGGCCCGGATGGCCGGCACCTCGACCGCCGGGTCCTCGTCGGTGTCGGTGAGCAGCACCGCGTAGTCGCGGCGGCGCGCCTGCGTCTGTATCGCCTTGACCACGGTCGGGAAGAACGGGTTGCCCAGGTCCGGCAGGACCACGCCGATGTTCGCGGTCCGGCCGGTGATCAGGCTGCGGGCGACCCGGTTGGGGTGGTAGCCGAGCTGCCGGGCCGCGGTCTGCACCCGGTCCCGGGTCTCCGGCCGGACCCGATCGGGATCGGCCAGCGCCCGGCACACCGAGGACGCCGAGACCCCGGCGAGCCGCGCCACGTCCTTGATGGTCACCGCCACGCCCGGCTCCCCGATCATTCGATGACGATCGATTGATGAGGCCAGTCTGGAATCGTTTCCAGAACATTGTCAAGACGTTGCCGTCAGCGCTCCCGGCAGGCTGGTGGCGAGCTGGGCGCGGCTCGTCACGGCGAGTTTCTGGAACGCGTGGGTCAGGTGGGTCTCCACCGTCCGCCGGGTCACGAAGAGCTGATCGGCGATCTCCCGGTTGGTGTGCCCGAGCGCGGCCAGCACCGCGACCCGGTGCTCGGACGGGGTCAGCGCGCCCGGCCCGGTGACCACCGCGCGCCGGGGGCGGCCGCCGGCGGCGAGCAGCTCCTGCCGGGCCCGGGCCGCGATCAGCCGCATGCCGCCGCGGTCGGCCAGGTCGAGGGCCTGGGTCAGCGGTTCGCGGGCGGCGGCGCGCTGGTTGGTGCGGCGCATCGCGGCGCCGAGGTCGACCAGGATGCGGGCGTACTCCAGCCGGACCGGTGACCCGGCGAGCAGGTGCGCGGCCTGGGTGAGCAGCGGGATCGCCTCGGCCGGGGCGACCGTGCGGGCCAGGGCGCGCAGTCCGGCGCCCCGCGGGCCGGGCAGGCCGAGGCGGGCCGCGAGGCCGAGGTGCTCCTCGGCACGACGGCGGGCCGCCGGTGGGTCACCGAGGGCGGTCAGCGCCAGGCTGTCGTCGACCCGCCAGGAGGCGAGACCAGGATGGCGTACGCCCAGAGCGTGCCAGCTCGCGGCCGCCGCGGTCAGGTCGGCGTGCGCGTCGGCGGGGCGGTGCCGGGCCAGGTGCAGCCGGGCCCGCCGCTCCAGGAACATCGCGGTCCGCAGCTTGCCGGGCTCCGGCTCGCCGGTCATCCCCGCCGCGACCAGCGCCGCCTGCGCCGCGGCCGGCTCGTCCGCCTCGACCAGCGCGTCCACCAGCGGGAACAGCGCCCACACCACACCCGGCGCCGGGCTGTTGGCGAGTTTGAACTCGAACGCGAACCGGGCGTCGGTCACCGCCTCCCGCACCCGGCCGGCCTGCACCAGCGCGTGCGCCCGGATGAAGCTGCCGTGCGCGAGCGCGGTCATCCACCCCCGCGGGCGCGCCTGCTCGATCAGGGCGTCGCACAGCGCCCGTACGGTGTCCAGGTCCTCCGCCGCGACCAGGCCGAACTTGACGAATGTTGCCAGCAGCGAGTCGCTCTCCACGTCCGTCACGCTGCGCAGCAGGGCCAGCGCCTCGCGCGCCGGGCGGCCCTCGATCGTCGCCAGGTGACCGCGGTGCACGTTCCAGAGCGGCAGCGCCGACGCCGCCGCCCGCGCCGTGCGGTCGCGCGCGTCGGCGGCCTCGGTGGCGTCCAGCCACGCGTCGGCGACCAGTTCCGCCTCGAGCCGGTCGAGCAGCTCCGGATCCGCGCCGGTCGGGTGGTCCAGCACGCTGCGGCACAGGCGCAGCGCCTCGTCGGCGTACCCGGCCAGCCCCAGCGCCCGCGCCCCGGCCAGCGCGATCCGGGCTCGCTGATCAGGATCGGTCGCATGGTCAACGGCGTCGGCGAGCAACCGGCATGCCTGCGGCTGGACCTGCTCGGCGGCGAGAAGGCCGAGCCGACCGCGCAGCTCGGCCTCGTCATCCGTCCCGGCCGGCGGCTCGGCCAGCGCCCGCCGCAGGAACGTCGCGGCGTTCTGCGGCGCCCCGCGGCGCCAGGCCCGGTCGGCGGCCGTGCTCAGCGCGCTGACCGTGCTGGCCTCACCAGCGGGTTCGGTGCGCAGCAGGTGCAGCGCGACGGTCTCCGGATCGGCCCGCTCCCGGGTCAGCAGGCGCGCCGCCCGGGCGTGCCACAGTGCCCGCTCCCCCGGCGGCAGCCCACCGTAGATCGCCCCGGCCACCAGCGGATGGACCAGCCGGTACCCGTCGGTGCCGCCGGTCAGCAACCCCGCCACCCGCAGCCGATCCGCGAGCAGCACCGCCCGCTCATGGTCACAACCGGACAAGTCCCGGGCGTGCCGGAGCAGCGCACCCCGCCCGAGAACGGTGAACGCCCGCGCCAGCTCCGCGGCCCCGGCCGGCATCCGGGCGAGCTGGCGCTCCACGGCCCGGCCCACCTGCTCCGGACCGAAGTCGCGGAGCGGACCGGCGGATCGGGGCGCGGCGACCGCGGCGGCGACCGCGATCGGGTCGGCGCTGAAGTCACCGAGGCGCCCGATCCGCGCCGCGACGTCACCGTTGGGCGCCAGCCCCTCCGCGGCGAGGTGGCCGAGCAGCGCCCCGAGCAGGAACGGGTTGCCGGCCGTCGCCGCGTGACAGGCGAGCACGAACTCCGGCCCCGCCGCGGGCAGCCGCTCGCGCAGGATCAGTCGTACCGCGTCCGGCCGCAGCGCGGCGGGCCGCACCGGCGGGCCGGCCGCCGCCAGCAGCTCGGCGAGCAGGTCCGGTTCGGCCGGCGGCTCACCGGAGCGCACCGCGCACAGGATGCCCAGCGGCAGACCGGCCAGCCGCCGGGACAGCTGCCCGAGCCAGCGCAGCGACGGCGCGTCGGCCCAGTGCACGTCGTCGACGACCAGCACAGTCCCGGACCGTGCGGCGAGACCGCAGGTCAGCCACGTCAGCCCGTGTGCGGCGGCGTGCATGGCGTCACCGGTCGGCGCCGGCGCGGCCAGGTCGGCGTCCAGCGCTCGCCGGGCCGGCGCCGCGGCGCCCATCACCAGCGCGTCCCACTCCCGGCTCTGCCACAGCGGAGCGAACAGCTGCCGGGCGATCCCCCACCCGGCGTCGTGTTCCAGCGGACCACCCCACGCGGTCAGCACCCGCAGCCCGCTCGCCGCCGCGCGGCTCCCGGCCGCGGCCAGCAGACTGGACTTGCCGATCCCGGCCGGGCCGTCCACGACGATCACCGCACCGGCGCCCGCGCGCACCTGCCCGAGCCGGAGATCGAGCATCGCCAGCTCGGCATCGCGCTGCACCAGGGTGCGCGGCATGCCGCCGACCGTACGGGGTACCGGCCCCGCCCGTAACCTCGTGGTCGGATCCACGATTCAACCCGGCCGGCCGCCGCCGAGTCTCAGAGGATGAACACCACTGACTACGCGCTGGGCCACACGCCCGCCGAATACGACCGTGTCCGCGCCCAGGCCCGCCTCTGGGAGTCCGACACCGCCCGGCTGCTGGACCACATCGGCGTCAAGCCCGGCGCCCGCTGCCTGGACGCCGGGTGCGGGCCGGGCGAGACGATGCGCCAGATGGCCGACCGTACCGGCCCGTCCGGCACGGTCACCGGCCTGGACATCGACCCGGCGATGGGCGCGGCGGCCGAGGCCGCGCTGCACCGGGACGGCCACACCCAGTGCCACGTGCGGGTCCACGACCTGACCGCCGACGAACCGGTACCCGGCGGGCCGTACGACCTGGTCTACGCCCGGCTGCTGCTCTTCCACCTGCACGACCAGGCCGCGGCGCTGCGCCGGCTCTGGCAGGCCGTCGCGCCCGGCGGGCACCTGCTGATCCAGGACTACGACATGCGCACCGCGGGCGTCATGCCGCCGCTGGCCAACGCCGAGGCGATGACCCGCCTGCTGATCGACGCGTTCGGGCTGGCCGGTTGCGACGTGCACGCCGGCGCCCGGCTGCCCTACCTGATGGCCCGTTCCGGCGTCGGCGCCCCGGACGGCACCGACGTCGCCGGCCGGCTGGTGCCGATCGCGGCCGGCGCCCCGGTCCTGGAATCCGTCTACCGCAGCCTGCTCCCGCTCGCCCACGCACGCGGCCTGATCACCCCGGCCGCATCCGAGCAGGCCATCGCCACGCTGCACCAGGACACCGCCGAGCACCCCGACCGCTCCGTGCTGCTGCCGCTGCTGCTCGCGGCTTGGAAGCGCAGGTCCTGACCGCTTCGTTTTTTCCGGTACGACGGTGGAGCGCCCGTCCGCAGGCTACGAGCCGAGTCCCGTGGTGGCCTCGCGCGACGTCCGCGCCACCCCGGACCGCCCCGCGCCCCCGGCCCCCAGCTGGCTCTCAGGGCCGTTTCGGTACCCCGGACACGGCCCTGAGAGCCAGCCGAGACCGCCGCGCACGCACGGTCCCGGCTGGTTGTCAGGGCCGTTTTGATACCCCGGATACGGCGCTGAGAACCAGCCGAGACCGCCGCGCACGCACGGTCCCCGGCTGGTTGTCAGGGCCGTTTCGGTACGCCGGATACGGCGCTGAGAACCAGCCGGGACCGCCGCCACCCCGGACCGCCGCGCACGCCACGGTCCCCGGCTGGTGCTGGCGGCTGTCTCTCGGCTGTCGAGGCAGCCGTGAACACCAGCCGAGACCGCGACCGAGACGGACCGGTGCGCTGGTCGCGGTCCTGGCTGGTCCTCAGGGGTGTCTCCCCGCCCGGGAGACACCCCTGAGGACCAGCCGGGGACTCTGGGGCGCGCTGCGGTCCGGGGTGGTCGCGGTCTCGCGGGGTTGGTGGCCCGGGGCGGGGTTGGTGGCGCGGGGCGGGGTGCGGCTGGGGCGGCCGGGGCTGGTGGTCTCGGCCGGGGCAGGGGCGGTGTGGGTACGCGGTGCCTGTTCGCGGACGTCTGCCGCCCCCAGGTGGGCGATAGCAGTCCGCAGGACACGATTGCGTCCTGCCACCGCCCCGGACCCCGCAGATCGCGGACTGCCGCCGCCCCGCCAGTGCAGATCGCGGACTGCCGGCGCCCCACCAGTGCACACCGCGGACTGCCGCCGCCCCACCAGCGCACACCGCGGACTCCCGGCGCCCCACCAGCGCACACTGCGGACTCCCGGCGCCCCACCAGCAGACCGCGGGCTGCCCGCGGCGGCCCGCCAGTGCTGGCCGTGGACTGCCGGCGCGCTGCCGGTGACGGACGAGGACTCACGCTGCACACCGCCGGAGTTGGCCGGGGCGTCCGGTCGACATTGGGATAGGTGCTGGTGGGGGGTCTGCCTTCGTTGAGCGAGAGGGGGTGCGGGTGGGTGGGTGCTCCGTGTCGTACCGGAAAAGGACCTTGGGGACAGCGGTCTGGGACGTGCGGCGGGGTGGTGAGGGTCAGGGGAGGGCGCCGAGGCCGGCCAGGAGCTCGATGCGTTCGTGCTGGTCGAGGGCTTGGTAGATCGGCTCGTCGCGGCGGTTGGTCTCGTCCTCGAGGGCTTGGCGGTCCGGGCCGGCGGGCAGTGCCCGGACCTGGTCGACGGTCAGGCCGGCCGCCTGCCAGGCGGCGCGGTGGGCGTCGGCGCGGTGGTGGCGGAGCGCGCCCAGCCTGGTCGTCAGGCGGACCGCCGGGGACGCGTCCGGTGGCTCGTGGACCGGGGACAGCGCTCGGAAGGCCGGGCCGCCGGTGGCCTGACCGGCGTCCAGGAGGCGGCCGACCAGGTCGGCGAGCCGGGGCACCGAAGCGGGCCCGGGGAGCACGGTGTCGAAGGGCGGTCCGGGATTCCAGCGCTCGGCCGCGGTGTCGCCGATCGCCTGCTGCACGGCCAGGGCCACGGCCCGGCCGCGGTCGGTGAGGTGCCAGGTCCCGGCGGCGTCGACCTCCGCGATGCCCTGTTCCAACTCGCCGGTCATGTCCCCGGCGCCGTAGGTGGTCGCCGCCGCGAAACCGTCCGCCGGCATCGGGCGGGCCAGCAGGCCGAAATAGAAGCTGGACTCGAAGCCGGGCCGCAGGCCGTGCTTCGCGTAGACGGCCAGGACGCGCTCGCGGCCGGCCGCCCGGACCCCGATGTAGATCCGGTCGACGACCGGCCTGATACTCCCCGCGTAACTCATGACCGCCGAGGCTAGTCGCGGGTGCGGTGCGGGATCTGCCCCGGGCCCGGGCCGAACGGGTCAGGTGACGGCTGTCGGGGCCGATGGGGTGGGCATGGGTGCTGTGACGCGACCGTCGACCTGGCCTGCGGTCGTGTTGCGCGGGCTCGGGCCGCGACAGGCGGTGGCGGCCCGCCTGTGGATCATGATCATGATCGGTACGTGCACCGCGGTGTTCTTCACCGCCGCCCTGCTCGGCGACGGCGGGCTCGACCCGTTGCAGCTCGGGTGCGGCGTCGTTCTCGCGCTGTTCTGCCTCACCGTGCTCCTGCTGCGGCCGGAGCGCGCCGCGAGCCTCTGCGTGGCCGGGCCGCTGCTCGGCGTGGCCGGCGTCGTCGTGCTGGACCTGGGTACCGCCGACGCCGGGGTCACCGGGCAGATCTTCTTCACCATGCCGGTGCTCTACGCCGCCGTGCACCTGCGCGTGCCCGGATCCGTGCTGGTCACCGCGGCCGCGATCGGCGGCGACGCGATCGTGGTCGGCCGGCTGCTCCCCCTCGACCAGGCGC
This sequence comes from Actinoplanes palleronii, assembly GCF_016862315.1. Lineage (GTDB taxonomy): Bacteria > Actinomycetota > Actinomycetes > Mycobacteriales > Micromonosporaceae > Actinoplanes > Actinoplanes palleronii. Next base: position 39,834 of record NZ_BOMS01000093.1, read on the forward strand.
TCACCGACCTGGCGTTCACCGGCGGCATGCTGATCCTGATGGGCTCGGTGCTGACCCGGGCCATGGTCACCCAGCAACGACTGGTCGAGAAGCTGCGCCGGCAGGCGTCCGTCGACCCGCTGACCGGCCTGGTCACCCGGCGGGTCCTCGACGACGCGGTCAGCGCGATCTCCAGCGCCACCTCCGACGCGGGCACCGCTCTCGTCCTGATCGACGTCGACAAGTTCAAGACCATCAACGACACGTACGGGCATGCCGTCGGCGACGACGCGCTGGTGCACATCGCGGCGGTGCTGTCCGCCCGGTGCCGGCCGCAGGACGTGCTCGCCCGGATGGGCGGTGACGAGCTCGCCGTGCTGATGCCGGGCTGCAGCTACGAGACCGCGCTCGGCCGTGCCCGGGACTTCGTCCGGGTCATCCACGACGAGCCGCTGCCGCTGGCCGACGGGCGCAGACTCCCGCTGTCGATCAGTGCCGGAGCCGCGCACGCCCACCAGCACACCGGCTCGGCACGGGACCTCTACATCAGCGCCGACACCGCCCTCTACGCGGCCAAACGCGCCGGTCGCGGGCGGGTCGGCGAACTGACGACCTAGGGTTTCGGAACCCGGCCGGCGCGTTCCTGACACGCCGCAGCCCGGGCGGGTTCCGAAACAGGCCCTACGCCGCCGGGGCGAGCGCATTCTGCCGCACGGCCCGCATGGCCGTGGCCCACGTCTCCAGCTGGGTCAGCATGAGGGGCAGGAAGATGTCCTGGACGGCGCTCGGCGCGAGGGTGGGCTGCTCGGTGCGCCAGCCCTCGAAGTCGGTGAACGCGGACAGGCTCAGCGACTGCTGGACGTGCGCGATCTGCACCTCGCTGAGGATGCCGCGCAGGTGCTCGATCGCCCGGGCGCCACCGGCTCCCCCGTAGCTGACCAGGGCGGCGGCCTTGTTCGCCCACTCGTGGTAGAGGAAGTCGACGGCGTTCTTCAACACGCCGGAGACGGAGTGGTTGTACTCCGGCGTGACGAAGACGAACCCGTCGTAGCCGGCGACGGTCGCGGACCACCGCCGGGTGTGCTCCCTGGTGTATCCGGCCGGGCCGGCGACCTTCGCCGAGGCCGGCTCGTCCAGCAGTGGAAGCCCGGCGTCGGCGAGGTCGAGGAGGTGGTAGCCGGCGCCGGGCCGTCCGGCGGCCCGGTCGAGGACCCACTCGGCGACGGTCCGGCTCTTGCGGCCGGGGCGGGTACTGCCGGCGATGACGGCGATCTTGAGGTCGGCCATGGGACACCTCTCAGGTTCACGTGAACATTCATGTGAACCGTACCGGCGGATGACATGAACGTTCATGTGATTAGGCTCTCCGGTATGACGTCCGAGGAACCCACCTGGCTCACCGCGGAGCAGCAGCGGGTCTGGCGGTCGCTGCACGGTGTCCTGCTGCTGCTCCCGATCGCCCTGGACCGGCAGCTGCAGCAGGACTCGGAGCTCAGCCTGCTGGAGTACTACGTGCTTGCGGGCCTGTCCGAGGACCCAACGGGCGCGGCCCGGCTCAGCGACGTGGCCTTCCTGACCAACGCCGAGCTGTCCCGGGTCTCGCACCTGGCCGCCCGCCTGGAGAAACGCGGGCTGCTGGTGCGCCGGCCCGATCCCGCCGACGGCCGCTACACCAACGCGGTGATCACCGAGGAGGGCCGTGACCTGGTCCGCCGCGCCGCCCCCGGCCACGTCGCCACCGTCCGCAAGCTGATCTTCGACGCGCTGGGCGAGGCGGGGGTGCCGGAACTCGGTCGCGCGATGGACCGGATCGGGACCGCGCTCAGCGAGACCGACGTGCCCCGGATCCCGGGCGCGGGACGACGCCCGCCGCCCGGGTCGTGACCGGCGCCGCGGTCAGGCTCCGGCGCCGCCGTCGACCGGGACGATCGCGCCGGTGACCATCGAGGCCCGGTCGCTCAGCAACCACGCGGCCACCTCGGCGACCTCACGGGGCTCGGCCATCCGGCCGGTCGGGGAACTCGCGTTGATCTGCGCTTTGATCCCCGGGGTGGCCGCCTCCCACGCGTCGATCATCTCGGTCGCGGTGCCGCCCGGGGTGATCCCGTTGACCCGGATGCCCTGGCCGGCCCAGGTGACCGCGGCCGTCTCGGTGATGCTGTTCAGGGCGCGTTTCATCGCACCGTACGCGGGGAGCGCCGGGTTGGCGCGGCGGCTGCCGATGCTGGACGTGTTGACGATCGCGCCGCCGCCGGTGCCGCGCATCAGCTCGGCCTCGGCGGTCATCGCGGTCCAGTGCGCGCGGAAGTTGACCGTGAACTGCAGGTCGATGTCCTCGTCGCTGGTGGTGTCGAGGGGGCCGGGCTGCTGGATCGCGGCGGCGTTGTTGAAGGCGCCGTCCAGGCGGCCGTGCAGCTGGGCGACCCGGTCGACGGCGGCGCGGATGCTGCCACGGTCGGCCAGATCCATCGGTACGGCGTCCGCGGTGCCGCCGTCGGCGCGGATCTGTTTGACGATCTGATCGAGCGCGTCGGTGGAGCGGGCGGCGAGGACGACCGCGGCACCCTCGGCGGCGAAGAGCCGGGCCGCCGCCGCGCCGATGCCTCGGCTGGCGCCGGTGATGAGGACGACCTTGCCGGTGAGCAGGCCGATCGGGGCGGAGTCACTGTGCTGGGTCATGCCGACAAGGCTGCTGCGGGCCGGCGGCCGGATACAGGCACCAGTGGTACCAGGCTCGGCCGCCGGGTGCCGGGCACACTTGCGACATGGACAAGCAGGAGCTCGGGGCGTTCCTCCGGACCCGCCGGGAGCGGCTGCGGCCCGAGGACGCAGGGTTGCCGTCCGGGGCGCGACGCCGCACACCGGGGCTGCGCCGGGAGGAGGTCGCGGTGCTCGCACACATCTCCACCGAGTACTACGTGCGGCTCGAGCAGGGGCGGGCGCCACGGCCCTCGAGTGAGGTCCTGGCCGGGATCGCCGGGGCGCTGCGGCTCACCGGCGCCGAGTCCGATCACCTGCACGTGCTCGCCGGGACCGCGCCGAGCCGCACCGGGCTGCACCGGCGCGACGTGCGGCCGAGCATCCTGGCGCTGCTGGAACGGCTGCCGCAGACCGCCGGGCTGGTGACGTCCGCGGCGTTCGAGGTGCTCGCCTGCAACCCGCTCGCGGCGACGCTGATGGAGGACTTCACCGAGCTCGCGCCCCGCGACCGCAACCTGGCCCGCCGAGCGTTCCTGGAGCCGGGCCCGCTCTACGGCGTCAGCGACGCCTCCGAGTTCCGGCACCACGTCGTCATGCAGTTGCGGCTCACCCTGGCGCGGTACCCGTCCGATCCGGCGGTCACCTCACTCGTCGACGAGCTGCGCGACGGCAGCGCCGAGTTCGCGCGGCTCTGGGAGCGGCACGACGTGCAGGCCGCGCCGATGCTCACCAAGACGTTCCGGCACCCGGTCGTCGGCGAGGTGACGGTGGACTGCGACACGCTCACCCTCGACGACCGGGACCAGCACCTGGTGCTCTACACCGCGCCGGTGGGCTCACCCAGCGCCGAGGCCCTCGCGCTGCTCACTGTGCTCGGGTCGGAGCGGTGGCCTGTTTCATGATCCATTCGCGGATGCCGGGGAGGGTGTAGGCCACCTGCTCCGCCGAGCCGCCGGTGATGCCCACGACGTTGACGGTGGCCTTCTTCGCTTCCAGGGCGGCCACGTCGGTGGCGGTGGCGGTGCTCGGCCAGGTGGCGTGGGCGGCCGGACTCGGGGAGGCCGGGGTGGCACCCTCGTCGGCCAGGACCCATAGGGGCTTCTTCGGCAGCGTGGCGGGCCACCGGCCGGCCACGACATAGGCGGCGGCGAACAGGTCCGGGTGCGCGGCGGTGATGCCGAGCGCCATGGTCGCGCCCGTCGACTGACCCGTGACGTACCGCCGCGACTTGTCGAGGTTGTACTGCCCGGTGAGCGCGGTAAGCAGGTTCAGCGTGGTGCCGGCGTCGCCGCTCGCGGCGGTGGCGTACTGCGGGGCGAGCACGAACGCCGGGTTCTTCGCCTGGTCGGCGGGGCTCGCCCAGGCGACCGCGCCGAGGCCCTGCACCAGCGCGCCCTTGGCCCCGGCACCGGCCACGCTCGCACCGTGCAGGTAGAGCACCAGCGGGTACGCCTTGGCCGGGTCGTAGCCCTTCGGCACGAACAGGTTGTACGGCAGGGTCTGCCCGGTGGCCGGGTCCGCGAAGGACAGCTGCTTGAAGTCGTCCACGATCGGGCTGACCACCGAGCTGACCGGCACGGCGGTGTCGGTGGGCTCGAAGACCGTGCCGCTGACCGCGGTGACCGCGCCGACCTTGGTGACCGAGGTGGCCGCCATCGTGATCTTCGGTGCCGCGCCGCCCGAGGCCGGTGTCCACAGCGCGGCGCCCTCGTCGTCCGGGGACAGCTCGACGATCACGAACCGGCCGTCGGCGCCCTGCTCGGCGACCGCCGCGGCGGTGTTCGCGTACACCTTGGTCACGGTCCGGCCGTCGACGGTGAACGCCGCGGCGCTCAGCTTCGCGGTGGCGATCGGCTCGGTGAACTGCACCGCGACCGCGATGAACTTCTGCCCGTCGCCGTCGACCCGGGTGATCGCGATGGCGCTCGTGTTGGCGGCCACCGTGCCGGACTGCGCCGAGCAGGCCGCGACCCCGGAGAACATCAGGGCGCCCGCGACGCCCTTGAGCAGTGCTCTCCGCTGCATGAACCAGACCCTTCGTCGACGATCCGCCGAACAGACACTACCAACGAGTCGATCATGCACGTTTTGCGACAGTATTACCTTTACGCGCCGAGAGCAGGCATCAGGGCTTTTGCGGGATATGCGGGTGGAAAGTACGTTCCGTTGCGGTTGGCCAACCACGATCGTCACGACCGCCAGCTCGGAAAGGTTCCACCATGCGTATCGCACTCGCCACCGGCACCACCCTCCTCGCCACCCTCGCCGGCGCCGCCACACCGGCAAGCGCCGCACCGGCCCGGCCGCCGGTGCCGAGCGACGACATGGTCATCGACGTGGTGTCCGCGAACGGCTCCGGCTGCCCGCTGGGCACCGCGGCGGTGACCGTCTCGCCGGACAACAAGGCGTTCACGGTCAGCTACAGCGAGTTCACCGCGCAGGTCGGCGCGGGGGCCAAGCCGACCGACTTCCGCAAGAACTGCCAGCTCGGGTTGAACGTGCACGTGCCGCAGGGCTACACGTACGCGATCGCGAACACCGACTACCGGGGCTTCGCGCACCTGGAGCGCGGCGCGTCCGCGACGCAGACCGCGTTCTACTACTTCCAGGGCGAGCGGCAGACCACCAAGAGCCGCAACACGTTCACCGGGCCGGTGGACAGCGACTGGCAGCGCACCGACACCGTGGCGGTCAGCTCGTTGTCGTTCCTGCCCTGCGGGGAGCAGCGCTACCTCAACGTGAACACCGAGCTGCGGGTCGCGGCGGGCTCGTCGGACAAGAAGAAGACCAGCTTCGTCACGATGGACTCCACCGACGGGAACCTGGACACCGTCTACCGGGTCGCCTGGAAGAAGTGCTGACCACGGTGGGCTGAACCTAACGCGGCCCCTCCTCGTGGTGAGGAGGGGCCGCTGCCCGCTTCTACTCAAGCGCGCATCTGCAGGACCGGCAGCCGGTCAGCGGTTGCCGAAGTGACCCGGACCGCCGCGGTGCCCACCCGGACCCCGGTGGTCGCCGTCCCGGTGGTCGCCGCCACGGTGGTGGCCCGGCCACTGCGGACGGTACGACCAGTTGCTCGGCCAGTAACCGCCACGCCACCGGCTGTCCCACCGGTCGTCCCAGTCGTTGTCGTCGACGACCAGGGCGAAGGCGCCGCCCCGGAAGCCCACGCGAACCTGCACGCAGTCGTAGTCCTCCCAGGCGCCGAACCGGTCACCGGTGCGGCCGGCCTGCTCGCAGCTCCAGAAATCGCGGTAGTAACCGACGACCTCGTCGCTGCCCCAGCGGGCACCCTGGGTGCTCGCCGTCGTGGTGGTGTTCGCCTGACCCGCGGCCGGCGCGGCCTGGGCCGGGCCCGCCGCGAGCGTCGCTCCGGCGAGGAGGCCCATGCCTACCATGGTGAGCAGGCGCATCGTCTTTGTCATGTCTTTCCCTTCTTCCGCCTCCCCAGGACTGGACTAACCATCACAGAAGATGATCTGGAAGACTAAAAGGACATCTAGTACTTTCGGCTGATCTTGGGGACCAAGAAGTGGATCAAGGGATCGGCCGCCCGGGCAGCGGAAACGGATGTCACACCCGCGATTGACCAGATGACTTACGGGGCATGTCTATTCATGTGGCTCATCGGAGCCCACGCGAAGAGTGGAGGCTGACGATGAACACCACTCCGGTCGTGGACGAGCACGAGACGGACGACTTCCAGGTGGTCACGCACACCCTGGACGGCGTTTCCCTGATCCGGCTCATCGGCGACGTCGACCTGTCGGTGGCGGCCCGGCTGCGCACCACCTTCGAGACCGCGCTGGCGGCACACCCGTCGATCATCGTGGACCTGAGCCAGGTCGGCGCGGTCGACTCGGTGGGCCTGGGCGTGCTGGTCACCGCACGTCAGACGGCCCGCCGGCAGTCCGGTGACGTGCTGCTCGCGGCGGCGCCGGCGTTCTTCACGGCGGTCCTGCACGCGGCCCGGCTGGGCGCGGTCTTCACCACGTTCGCCACCGTCCCGCAGGCGATGACCGCCGCACTGGCCGGGACGACGTCACTCCACCACCACCCCGGAGCGTGACGGCGGAGCGCTGGTACCGGGAAAGGCCGTTTGCCGGGCGCGACCTCGGGTAGCCGCTGACCGTTCCGTCAGCACGTCCGCCGTCCGAAGGATCTCGTCAGCATGAATGCCAAGAAGCCCGTCAAGGCAGCGAAGAAGGCCGTGGAGAAGGCGGCCGGGAAAGCCCTCGAGGTCCCGGGTGCGCCGGGCAGCGCCCCGGAGAGCCTCGAGGAGCCGGTCACGCCCCGCGAGCCGCTGCCGCCGAAGCCGGAGCAGGGCTCGCCGCAGACCCGGACGCCGACCGGCGCGGAGACCGGTGCGCCGCCGGCCGCGAACGGTCAGCAGGGCGCGTTCCTCACCACCGCGCAGGGCGCGCGGCTGCGCGACACCGACCACTCGCTCAAGGCCGGGGCGCGCGGACCCGGTGCTGCTGCAGGACCACCACCTGCGCGAGAAGATCACCCACTTCGATCACGAACGGATCCCGGAGCGCGTGGTGCACGCCCGCGGCGCCGGCGCGCACGGCACGTTCACCGGCTACGGCACCGCCACGAAGCTCAGCCGCGCCGGGTTCCTGAAGAAGAACAAGCAAACCCCGGTTTTCGTACGATTCTCGACCGTCCTGGGGTCGCGGGGGTCGGCGGACACGGTCCGGGACACCCGCGGGTTCGCGACGAAGTTCTACACCGACGAGGGCACGTTCGACCTGGTCGGCAACAACATCCCGGTGTTCTTCATCCAGGACGCCATCAAGTTCCCGGACGTCATCCACGCCGGCAAACCGCACCCGGACCGGGAGATCCCGCAGGCGCAGAGCGCGCACGACACGTTCTGGGACTTCGTCTCGCTGCACACCGAGGCGCAGCACCACACCATCTGGAACATGTCCGACCGGGGCATCCCGCGCTCGTACCGGACCATGGAGGGCTTCGGCGTCCACACGTTCCGGCTGGTCGACGACGCCGGCGAGACGGTGCTGGTGAAGTTCCACTGGAAGCCGAAGCTCGGCGTGCACTCGCTGGTCTGGGAGGAGGCGCAGCTCGCCGCGGGCGTCGACCCGGACTTCCACCGCCGGGACCTGTACGACGCGATAGAAGCCGGCGCGTACCCCGAGTGGGAACTGGGTGTGCAGGTCTTCCCGGACACCCCGGAGGAGACCTTCGCCGGGATCGACCTGCTCGACCCGACCAAGTTCGTACCGGAGGAACTCGCGCCGGTGCAGCCGATCGGCTCGATGGTGCTGGACCGGACGCCGACGAACTACCACGCCGAGGTCGAGCAGGTCGCCTTCCACCTCGGTCACCTGGTGCCCGGCATCGACGTGACGAACGACCCGCTGCTGCAGGGCCGGCTCTTCTCCTACCTGGACACCCAGCTGACCCGGCTCGGCGGGCCGAACTTCCACCAGATCCCGATCAACCGGCCGCACGCGCCGGTCAACGACATGCTCCGCGACGGCATGCACCAGCACGCCGTGCACGGGGGTGTGGCGCCGTACCACCCGAACTCCCTCGACGGCGGCAACCCGGCCGAGGCCGGCGACGCCGACCACGCGTTCGCCGACGTACCGGTGACCGTCACCGAGGCGCCCAAGATCCGGCAGAGCCCGGCGTCGTTCGACGACCACTACAGCCAGGTCCGGCTGTTCTGGCTGAGCATGACGCCGGTCGAGCAGGAGCACATCATCAGCGCGTACACCTTCGAACTCGCCAAGTGCTACCAGCAGGCGATCAAGGAACGTCAGCTGCTGTCGCTGGCCAACGTCGACCCGGTGCTGTGCCGGCGGGTGGCCACCGGGCTGGGCCTGCCCGCGCCGTCGCCGATGATCGAACTGCCCGAGGTGACCCCGAGCCCGGTGCTGTCCCAGCTCGGTCAGACCTGGCCCGGCGACGGTCGTACGATCGGGATCGTCGTCGACCCGGACGGCGACCTCGGTGACCTCGAAGCGGTCCGCAGCGCGGTCTTCGCCGCCGGGATGGTGCCGCTGGTGATCGCTCCGCACGGCGGCAAGGTCGGCGGCGTGGCGGTGCAGCGGACGTTCGCGGCCAGCCGCTCGGTCGAGTTCGACGCCGTCCTGCTCGCCGGCGCGCCGGTACCGGCACCGGACGCGCTGCCCGCCCGTGACGCGAAGGCCGGCGGCGCCACCACCGTGGACCCGCGCGTGCTCCTGCTCGTCGAGGAGTGCTGGCGGCACGCCAAGGCCGTCGGCGCCTGGAGCGCCGGGGCCACCGTGCTGACCGAGACCGGGATCGCGGACACCCCCGGCGTGGTCACGGCGAAGACCGGCGAGGAGGCCTTCGCGGCCGTGCAGCAACTCCTCGGCGCGCACCGGATCTGGGAACGATTCCCGGCTCCGGTCGCCTGACCCGGACGGCCCGCACATCGCCGGACGGGGCCCGCCCCCGTCCGGCGATGTGAACGATCATCACGTTCGATCGTGATGTGGGGGTTTTCGATCTGAGCCCGGGGGCAACACCTGGCTCATGAGTTCCTTGCGGTTGCTGGCGCCCCCTGCGCATGCCGTGCAGCTGCTCACCTGGAACCTGACCAGTGGCGACGACCTCGGCGAGATCCGGGCCGAGATCCACCGGCACTTCGAGGACGGCCTGAGCGAGCTCGCCGGCCGGATGGCGCTGGTGGTCACCGAGCTGGCCGGCAACGCGCTGCGACACGGCCGGCCACCGGTCGTCGTCCAGGTGCTCCAGGACGCCGACTGCTACCTGCTCGACGTGGCCGACCACGCCCCGGAGCACGTCCCCCACCTCGCCGCGCCGACCAGCTCCGTCCTTCCCGGCGGCCGGGGGCTGCTGATCGCGAGCACGCTGGCGCAGCAACTGTGCTGGTATCCGGGCGATCGCACCAAGCACGTCTGGGCGTCGTTCCCCGCCCGGGACGAGCCGATGAGCTGACGTCGTACGAATGTGCTAGAAATGCCGGTTGTGACTACCCCTGTCTTCACCATCGCCCACCACGCGGAGCCCGATGGTGTCCTGCGGGTCTGCCTGGCCGGCGAATTCGACATGAGTGTCGGCGACGCCCTCTCCGCCGCGCTGCTGGAGGCGGCCGCCCGGCCGGGCGTCACCCGGGTGCTCGTCGACCTGGCACAGACCCGGCTGATCGACTCGCATGCCATCGCCGGGCTGGTCGCCGGGTACCAGGCCGCGACCTCGGCCGGCCGGAACTTCACCGTGGTCAACGCCCGCGGCCTGGTCCAGCAGGTCCTCGACATCACCGGGCTGTCCGAGGTGCTCTGCGCCCAGCCGTGACCGCGGCCGTCCGCCGGCGCGGTGGTCAGGCGGTCACGCCGGCGCCGCGGGCAAGCCCGGCCCGGGCGCGCACCAGCAGCCAGGAGAGCAGCAGGACGCCGGTGGCGGCCAGCGAGATGGCCGCGCCGGCCGCGACGTTCCACCGGGTCGAGGCGTAGAGACCGGCGAGCCCGCTGACCACGGCGAACAGCACGGACAGCCCCGAGGCCACCGCGAGCCGGTCCGACCACAGCCGGGCGGCCGCCGCCGGCGCGACGATCAGCGACAGCGCCAGGATCGTGCCGGCGGCCGGCACGATCGTCACCACGACCACCTCGACGGTCAGCAGCAGGACCACGTCCCAGAACCCGGTCGACAGCCCCGCCGCCTCCGCCCCGGCCCGATCGAAACCGGTCAGCAGCAGCGGCCTGGCACAGACGGTGAGCACCCCGGCCACCGCGGCCAGCACCACCGCCGTGGTGATCAGATCGGTGGTGTCCACCGTGAGGATCGAGCCGACCAGGAACGACGACAGGTCCCGGCTGAACCCGCTCTGCGTGGCCACCAGCGCCGCACCCAGCGCGAACCCGCCGGAGAGCAGCACCCCGGTCGCCGCCGCGGCGTCCTGACCCCGCCGCCGGCTCAGCGCCGCCACCCCCAGCGCCACCACCGCGCCGGCCACCACCCCGCCGAGCAGGATGTTCACCCCGATGATCGAGGCGGCCACCACGCCCGGGAAGGTCGCGTGGGTCAGCGCCATCGTGAAGAACGACAACCGGCGCAGCACCACCTGCACGCCGATCAGCCCGGCCAGCGCGCCGACCAGGACCACCTCGGCGATGGCGCGGTGCAGCACGTCATCCCACCAGTTCATGCGGTGAGCTCCTCTCCCGCTGGCGCGGCACGCGGACGGTGCGCCGCCCGCGCCACAGGCGGACCGGCAGCAGGGCCAGATAGGCCAGCACGAGCAGCAGCACCACCGACGACGCCGAGGTCAGCGCGACGCCGTAGTGCACCGAGGCGGTCCAGCTCAGCAGCAGACCGGCGTACCCGGCCGCGGCGACCAGCACGGTGCCGAGCACCGCCATCACCGCCAGCCGGTCGCTGACCATCCGGGCCGCCGCCGCCGGGACGATCAGCAGCGCCACCACCAGGATCGTGCCGACCGCGCGGACCGCGGCGACCACCACCAGCGCGAGCAGCACGTTGAGCCACAGGTCCAGCCGGCCGACCCGGAAGCCGGCCGCGGCCGCGCCGCCCGGGTCGAACGACCGGAACAGCAGCCCCCGGGCGGTGACCAGCAGCGCCACCAGGATCACCACCACCAGCACCGCGGTCTCGGCGAGCTGGCGTGGCGTCACGGTCAGCAGCCGGCCGAACATCAACGAGGTCAGATCCGAGGTGTACGAGGAGCGCCGCGACACCAGCACCACCCCGATCGAGAACATCGCGGTGAGCACCACGGCGGTGGCCGCGTCGTCGGACAGCCGGGCGCTGCGGGTCAGCACGGTCAGCGCCACCGCGGTGACCACGCCGGCCACCAGCGCCCCGGCGAACAGGCCCTCCACTCCCCCGGCGACGAAGCCGATCACCACACCGGGGAAGACCGTGTGGGTGAGCGCGTCGGAGACGAACGACAGCCCGCGGACGAAGACGAACACGCTGATCGGGCCGCAGACCAGCGCGAGCAGCACGATCTCGGCGAGCGCCCGGCCCATGAACGGCACCGCGAACGGCTCGATCACGGTTCCACCACGACCAGCCGGCCGTCGGCCACCTCGATCGCGGCGCTGCCGTACGCCTGACGCAGTGTCGCGGCCGTGAGCGTCTCGCCCACCGGGCCCACCGCCCACTGCCGCCCGTTGATCAGGCAGATCAGGTCGGCGAGATCCCGGGCGACCGCCAGGTCGTGCGTGCTGATCACCAGCGCGGTGCCGGCCGCGCTCAGCTCGCGCAGCACCCGGACGATCGCCTCCTGGCTGACCACGTCGACGCCGTTGAACGGCTCGTCGAGCAGCAGCAGGCGCGGCTCGGACACGATCGCCCGGGCCAGCAGCACCCGCTGGCGCTGGCCGCCGGAGAGCGCGCCGAACCGGCGACCGGCCCGATCGGCCAGGCCGACGCGATCGAGGGCCTCGTCCACCGCGCCGCGGTCGGCCGCCCGGGCCGGGCGCCACCAGCCGAGGTGCCGGTAGCGGCCCATCATCACCACCTGCCGCACGCTGACCGGGAAGTCGGCGTCCAGGGTGTCGGTCTGCGGCACGTACCCGGCCAGGCCGCGGGCCCGGGCCGGCGGGCGGTCCAGCACCGTCGCGGTCCCGGCGAGCAGCTGGGTCAGGCCGAGCATCGACTTGATCAGCGTGGACTTGCCGGCGCCGTTCGGGCCGACCAGGGCCAGCCGCTGTCCGGCGCGCAGGTCCAGATCGATGCCGGTGAGCACGGGTACGCCCTGGTAGCCCACGCTGGCCCCGGTGTATCGCAGTGCGGCGGACGCCATCTCAGCCGGCCAGCGCCTCGACGATGACCTGCGTGTTGTGCCGCTCGGCGCCGAGGTAGGAGCCCTCCGGCGTGCCGGCCGCGCCGAGGCTGTCGCCGAACAGCGCGTCCTCGCCCGCGACCACCTTGACGCCGGCCTGCTGCGCGATGGCCTCGGCGGTCTTCGGCGGCAGCGAGCTCTCCGCGAAGATCGCCTTCGTCCCGGTCGCCTTGATCTTCGCGACCAGGTCGGTGAGCTGCTTGCCGGACAGCTCCGCCGAGGTGTCCATGCTCGGGATCACCGAACCGACGAACTGCAGCTGGTAGCGGGCCACGTAGTAGCCGAACGCGTCGTGGTTGGTGACCAGCTTGCGGTCCTGCGCCGGCAGCGTGGCGAAGGCGGCCGCGGTGTCGGCGTCGAGCTTGTCCAGCTGCGCGGTGTACGCGGTCAGGTTCGCCGCGAAGGCCGCCGCCTTGCCGGGCTCGGCCGCGGCCAGGCCCTTCTCGATGTTCGTCACCATGATCTTGGCGTTGCGCGGGTCGTGCCAGATGTGCGGGTCCGGCCCGTGCTCGCCGCCCTCCTCGCCCTCGCGCAGCGTCACGCCGGAGCTGGAGTCGACGACCGCGCCGGTGAAGCCGGCCGACGTGATGGTGGTGCCGAGCCACTCCTCGAGGCCGACGCCGCTCTTCACGACGACCTTCGCGGTCGCGATGGCCTGCAGGTCGGCCGGGGTGGGCTCGTACTCGTGCGGGTCGACGTTCGGCTTGATGATCTGGGTGACGGCGACGTCCGCGCCGCCGATGTTCCGGACGAAGTCCGCCACCTCCGGGGTGGTGGCGACGACCGCGAGAGCGCCGGTCGACGCGGGCTCGGAGCCCGCGGCCTTCGCGCCGCAGCCGGCGACGACGGTGAGGGCCGCGGCGGCTGCCGTGATCCGGAGTAAGCGCTGCTTGTTCATCATGTCCTTCACTCCTGTACCTGAGGAGCGAAACGATAATCGTTTTCAACTTTTATCGTCTAATGGCAAGATGACCATGCGTCGGACGCCGGATCCATCGACGGCGGGCCAGCCGAGCGCGGCGCGCAGCTGGGCCAGGCCCTGTTGCATCAGGGCCGGGAAATCCGCGGACGGGGTGGCGATCCAGTCGGCGGCGGCCACCGTGAAGACGGCCAGGGCCGACTGCGCGGCGAACGCGGCGGCCCGCTCCTCGGCGCCGCGGCCGACGAGCGTCGCGGTCATCGCCGCGGCCAGCCGGGCCGACTTGATCAGGTCGCGTTCGCGCAGCTCCGGGGTGACCGCGAGGACCGCCAGGCGGGCCTTGGCGAACTCGTAGTACGGGGCCAGCTCCAGCCCGGCGCGGGTCAGCGCGGCCATCGCGGCGCCGATCGTGTCGAGTGCCGGGTCGGCCTCGGCCAGGTGGGCAAGCACGCTCTGCTCGAACATCTGCGCGTTGGCGAAGAACACCTCGCGCTTGTCGGCGAAGTGGTTGAAGAACGTCCGCTTGGTCAGCCCGGCCCGCTCGGCGATCTCGACCACCGTCACCTCGGCGAAGCCGCGCTCCCGGAACAGCTCCATGGCGGCCTGCTGCAGCCGGCCCCGCGCGTCCGGTTCCCATCGTGCCATCCGGTGATCCTACCCGCGATTGCACTTGGTGCACTCACGTGCCACACTCTGATTGCACCAAGTGCACTGACAAGGAGTGTGTCGCCATGCCCACGAACACCGCCGCCTGGATCCCGGCCCGCAACGGCACCCTCGCCGTCGGACCGGCCCCGTACCCCACGCCCGGCCCGGACCAGATCCTGATCCGCAACCACGCCGTCGCGATCAACCCGCTCGACTGGGTCATCCAGGTGGCCGGCCGGGTGGCGTACGCCTGGCTGAAGTACCCGGCCGTGCTGGGCGCCGACGTGGCCGGCGAGGTGGTCGAGGTCGGCTCGGCGGTCACCCGGTTCCGGGCCGGCGACCGGGTCCTGGCCCTCGCCGTCGGCACCGACCGGGACGCCAACAGCCCGGCACAGGGCGCGTTCCAGCAGTACACGGTGGTGCTGGAGCGGCTGGCCAGCCCGATCCCGGCGGCGATGGCCTATCCGGACGCCGCCGTGCTGCCGCTGGGCGTGTCCACCGCGGCCTGCGCGCTGTTCCAGACCGATCACCTCGGGCTGCGGCACCCGGTCGCGGGCGCCGCGCCGGCCGGGGAGACCGTCCTGGTGTGGGGCGGCGCGACCAGTGTCGGCAGCAACGCCGTCCAGCTGGCCGTGGCGGCCGGCTACGACGTGATCACCACGGCGTCGCCGCGCAACGCCGGATGGCTCACCGACCTCGGCGCGTCCCGGGTCTTCGACTATCGCAGCCCCACCGTCGAGGCCGACGTCGTCGCGGCACTCGACGGCCGCACGCTGGCCGGGGCGGTGGCGATCGGGTCCGGGTCGGCGCCCGCCTGCGTCCGGATCGCCGGCGCCGCCCGCGGGAACCGGATCGTCTCGGTGGCCACCGCCCCGGTCACGTTCGAGAACGGGTTCTCGCTGCCCCGGACGGTGACCGGCATGCTCGGCGGGGTGCTGCGCCTGGAGATCGCCGCCCGGCGCCGCGGCGTACGTACGAAATTTGTCTTCGGGTCGGATCTGAAGAACAACGAGGTCGGACCGGCGATCTTCCGGGACTTCCTGCCGGCCGCCCTGGCCGAGGGCCGCTACCTGGCGCTGCCCGCGGCGTCCGTGGCCGGCAGCTCGCTGGCCGACCTCCAGCAGGCCATGGACCGGCAGCGCAAGGGCGTCTCGGCCACCAAGCTGGTGGTGACCCTCTGAGGTCCCGTCATCAGGTCGAAACGTGCAGGCTCTTTCGCCGAGATCATTCGCCGTGCAAGATTGGATCCAATCTTAGATGGATCGGATGCCGATGGTGCGGCATGTGATCCCGGCGAAGGAGGCGGCGTGCTCAAGCGCGAGGACAACGAACGCGTCACCCGGTCCGGCCCCGGCACTGCCCTGGGCGGCCTGATGCGGGCCTACTGGCAGCCCGCCGCGCTCGTCTCCGAGCTGGCGCCGGACCGGCAGGTCACGCCGGTCCGGCTGCTGGGCGAGGACCTGGTGCTGTTCCGCCGCGACGACGGCGGCTGGGCGCTGGTCGGCCGGTTCTGCGCGCACCGCGGGGTGGACCTGGCGTTCGCCCGGCACGAGGACGGCGGGCTGCGCTGCCTCTACCACGGCTGGCTCTACGGAGCCGACGGGCGCTGCAAGGAGCAACCGGCCGAGCCGGCGCACAGCCGCTTCGCCGACAAGATCCGCATACCCAGCTACCCGTGCGCCGAGCGCAACGGGATCGTGTTCGCCTATCTCGGCGAGGGTGACCCGCCGCCGCTCCCGGCCTACGACGCGTTCGCGGCGCCGGCCGAGTACACGTTCGCGTTCAAGGGGCTCTGGGAGTGCAACTGGCTGCAGGGCCTGGAGGGCGGGATCGACCCCAGCCACGTGTCGTTCCTGCACCGGTTCATCGACGAGGACCCGCGCGAGGTCTACGGCCAGCAGTTCAGCGAGATCGTCGAGGGCACCGGGCAGAAGCTGTCCAAGCTGGTCGGTGACTCCCACCGGCCGGACATCGAGGTCGAGGACGCCGAGCACGGCCTGCGGGTCTACGCGCTGCGGCAGCTCACCGACGAGATCACCCACGTGCGGATCACCAACCTGGTGTTCCCCAACGCGTTCGTGGTGCCGTTCGGCACCAGCAAGGTCTTCATCCAGTGGCACGTGCCGATCGACGACGAGAACCACCACTGGTACATGATCTTCTACGACTTCGCCGAGCCCACCGACCAGGAGACGCTGCTCGCGCAGCGGCTCGCCGAGGTCAGCCTGCCGGACTACCGGCCGCTGCGGAACCGGGCCAACAACTGGGGGTACGACCCGGCCGAGCAGCGCGACCTGACGTACACCGGGATGGGTCTCGACATCAACGTGCACGACCAGTGGGCGGTGGAGAGCATGGGCCGCATCCAGGACCGGACCACCGAACGCCTCGGGGTCTCCGACCGCGCGGTGACCGCGAACCGGCGCAAGCTGCTGCGGGCGATCGACGCGCACGCCGCCGGTGGGGCGCTGCCGGCCCGCGGCGCCGGGCTGACCGGCCCGGCCGCGGTCGACACGATCGCACCGGCCGGCGACTGGGAGGCGACCTGGCGCCGGCGCGAGGCCGAGCGCCGCGCGGCGTCGCCGTGGGCCGGACAGGTCCGCGAGCATGCGTAGCGTCGACGAGCGCCCGGTCGCCGGGGGCGGGGACGCCCGGCCGATGCTCGCCGCCGACCGGGGTGGTTTCATCGACCGGCACGGGCTGTGGTCGCCGGAGCAGTACGCGGCGGCCGGCCAGATCCGCCGGGTGATCGACGAGCTGGGCCTGGAGCTGATCCGGTTCTCCTTCGCCGACCAGCACGGTGTGCTGCATGGCAAGACCCTGACCCGGGCCGCGGTGGCCCCGGCGCTGCGCTCCGGGGTGACCGCGCCCAGCTCGCTGCTGCTCAAGGACTCCTCCGGGCGGTCGGCGCTGCCGGTGTTCACCCCGGACGCGGAGGCCGGTTTCGCCGGCGCCGGCGACGTGGTGCTGGTGCCGGACCCGACCACGTTCCGGGTGCTGCCGTGGGCCGCGAAGACCGGCTGGATCCTGTGCGACCTGCGGTTCCCGGACGGTTCCGCGGTGCCGTACTGCACCCGGGGGCTGCTGCGCGAGCAGCTCGACCGGCTCGCGGGGCAGGGGTACGCCATGACCGTCGGCGTCGAGCTGGAGTTCCACGTCTTCCGCGCCGAGGAGCAGGTGCTGGCCGCCGACCGGGTCGGCGCACCGGGTGCTCCCGGGCGCCCGCCGCGGGTCGGCCCGATCAGCGGCGGCGCCCAGCTGCTGCACGAGGAGGGCCTGGACCGGGTCGACGACCTGGTCCAGCTGCTGCAACGCGGGCTGCAACGACTGGACCTGCCGCTGCGCTCGATCGAGCTGGAGTTCGGCCCGAGCCAGCTGGAGATCACCATGTCGGCCACCGGGGCCGCCGCGGCCGCCGATCACGTGGTGCTGGCCCGGTCGGCGATCCGGCAGCTGTGCCGGCGGGCCGGGTACCACGCCACGTTCATGTCCCGGCCGGCCGGCGCGGCGACCGCGTCCACCGGCTGGCACCTGCACCAGTCGCTGCGTGCCACGGCGGACGGCGCCGCGGTGTTCGACCCGGGGCCGGACGAGACGCTGATGTCCAGCACCGCCCGGCACTGGTTGGGCGGGCTGCTCGCGCACGCGCCCGCCGCGGCGGCGTTCACCACTCCCACGGTGAACGGGTACAAGCGGTACCTGCCGTTCTCGCTGGCGCCGGACCGGGTGGTGTGGGGCGCCGACAACAAGGGCGCGATGGTCCGGGTGGTCGGCGCCGGCACCGACACCGGGGCACGGCTGGAGAACCGGTCCGGCGAGCCGGCTGCCAACCCGTACCTCTATGTCGCCGCGCAGGTGGTGAGCGGCCTGGACGGCCTGGCCCGCGGCCTGGACCCGGGAGAGCCCACCGAGAATCCGTACGCCGCCGAGGCGGTGCGGCTGCCGGCCTCGCTGGGCGCGGCGGTGGACGCGCTGACCGCCGACCCGGTGTTCGCCGGTGCGCTCGGCGAGCGGGTGATCGCCTGGTACGCCCGGCTCAAGCGCGACGAGTTCGCCCGTTACCTGGCACACGTCTCCGATTGGGAGCAACGTGAATACTTCGACCTGTTCTGAGAGGATATTTCGGTCATGAAGGCTTTCCTCGTGAACGGTGTGTGGATCGAGCCCGGCGACCGGGAGACCATCGCCGTGCTCGACCCGGCCAGCGGTGACCTGATCACCGAGATCGCCCAGGCCACCCCAGCCGACGTGGACGCGGCGGTGGCCGCGGCCGCCGCCGCGCACGCCGACCGCCGCTGGTCGGGGCTGGCGCCGATCGACCGCACCCGGGTGCTGACCCGGATCGCCGACCTGATCGAGGAGCACCTCGAGGAGCTGGCGGTGCTGGAGACCCGGGACAACGGCAAGCCGATCGAGCGGTCCCGGGCCGACACCGCGTTCGCGGCCCGCGACTTCCGGCACTTCGCCGGCGCTCCGGGCCGGCTGACCGGCACCGTGGTGCCGATCGACGGCGGCGCGCACCACGTCTACACCGTGCTGGAACCGGTCGGGGTGGCCGCGCTGATCCTGCCCTGGAACTTCCCGATCATGACGGCCGCGCACAAGCTGGCACCGGCGCTGGCGGCCGGGTGCACGGTGGTGGTCAAGCCGGCCGAGCAGACGCCGCTGACCATGCTGCGGCTGGCCGCGCTGTGCGAGCAGGCCGGGCTGCCCGCCGGGGTGCTCAACGTGCTCACCGGCGACGGGCGCACCGGCGCGGCGCTGGTCGCCCACCCGGGCGTGGCGAAGGTGTCGTTCACCGGCTCCACCGAGGTGGGCCGGCGGGTGATGGCGTCGGCCGCGGCCACCACCAAGCGGATCACCCTGGAGCTGGGCGGCAAGAGCCCGAACATCGTGTTCGCCGACGCCGACCTGGACGCGGCGACCGCGACCGCGATGCGGGCCAGCTTCGGGCACTCCGGGCAGATGTGCACGGCCGGCAGCCGGATCCTGGTGCAGCGGTCGATCCACGACGAGATGGTCGAGCGGCTGACCGCGGCGACCCGCAGGGTGCCGGTCGGCAACGGGCTCGACGGCGGGATCTCGGTGGGGCCGCTGGTCTCCGAGGAACAACGGCAGATCGTGCTGTCCTACATCGAGCGGGGCCGGGCCGGCGGCGCGGCGGTGGCGGCCGGCGGCGGCGTGCCGGACCGGCCGGGCTACTTCGTCGAGCCGACGCTGTTCACCGGGGTCACCAACGACATGGTGATCGCCCGGGAGGAGATCTTCGGGCCGGTGGCCGGGGTGATCGCCTTCGAGGACGAGGCGGAGGCGGTCGCGATCGCCAACGACACCGGCTACGGCCTGGCCGCCGGGGTGTGGACCCGCGACCTGTCCCGGGCGCACCGGATGGCCGCCGCGCTGCGCACCGGCACGGTCTGGGTGAACACCTACAACGTCTTCGACCCGGCGCTCGCCTTCGGCGGGGTCGGCGACTCCGGGCTCGGCCGCGATCTCGGTGACGAGGCGCTGCGGTCGTTCTGCGAGTCCAAGGGAGTGGTGATCGCGCTGTGAGCGGCTCCGCTTCGTACGATGGGATCCAATCTTATGATTTTGACATCCAAACGATGAACCCGGTCGAGCTCAGGGCCGCCACCCCCGGCGCCCGGCACGCCCGGCACCTCAACGCGGCCGGCGCCGCCCTGCCCAGCGAGACCGTGCTCGGCACGGTCATCGACCACCTGCGGCTCGAGGCCCGGATCGGCGGTTACGAAGCGGCCGAGGCCGCCCGGGACCGCTCCGAGCAGGTGTACGCCCTGGCCGCCCGCCTGATCGGCGCCGAACCCGGCGACATCGCCCTGGTGGAGAGCGCCACCGTGGCCTGGCACCGGGCCGTCGACGCGCTGCCGCTGCGGGCCGGCGACCGGATCCTCGCCGCCGCCTCCAGCTACGTCAGCTCGGCCCTGCACCTGCTCGAGCTGCGCCGCTCCCGGGGCATCGAGGTCGAGGTGCTGCCCTGCGCCGCGGACGGCACCGTCGACCTGACCGCCCTGGCGGACGCGCTGCGCCGGCCGGCCGCCCTGGTCACCGTGGCGCACGTGCCCACCTCCTCGGCCCTGATCGAGCCGGTCGGGCAGATCGCCGCGCTGGCCCGGGCGGCCGGGGTGCCGCTGCTGCTGGACGCCACCCAGTCGCTCGGGCAGCTGCCGCTGGACGCCACGGCGATCGGCTGCGACATCGTGGTCGGCACCGGGCGCAAGTTCCTGCGCGGCCCGCGCGGCACCGGCCTGCTCTACGTCTCGCCGCGGATGCGTGAGCTGATGAGCCCGCCGCACCCGGACGTGCGCGGCGCGGTCTGGCAGCACGGCGACGCGGTCGAGCTGGCCCCCGGCGCGCGCCGCTTCGAGACCTGGGAGACCTCGCACGCGCTGCGCCTGGGCCTGGGTGCCGCCCTGCGCGAGACTCTCGACCTGGGGGTCGAGGCGATCGGCCGCTACACCACCGGGCTCGCCGATCGGCTGCGGGCCGCGCTGGCCGGCCTTCCCGGGGTACGACTGACCGACCCGCCCGCGGGCGGCGGCGCGATCGTCACGTTCGTCCGCGACGGCGAGAAGCCGGTCGAGACGGTACGGCGACTGCGCGCCGCCGGTGTGCACCTGGTCGCGGTGCCGGCCAGCCACGGCCGCTGGGATCTGGAGCGTCGCGGGCTGGACGCGGTGGTCCGCGCGTCGGTGCACGTCTACAACGACGAGTCGGACGTGGACGCCCTGGTCACCGCGCTCGGGAGGACGACCGGCGCCCGGACCGCGCCCGCCCTGATCAGCTCGGCCGCCCGGGCCGACGTGATCGTGGTCGGCGCCGGCGTGCACGGCTCGTCGACGGCCTGGCACCTGGCCCAGCGCGGCGCCGGCGTGATCCACCTGGACCGGTTCCCGGACGGGCACACCGAGGGCTCGTCACACGGCCGGCTGCGGATGATCCGCCGGGCGTACCCGAATCCGGTCTGGGACGACCTGGTGGACCGGGCCTACCTGGGCTGGGGCGAGCTGTCCGCCGCGGCCGGCGTGCCGCTGCTGACCACCACCGGCGGCCTCTACGCCCGCCCCGCCGCCGACGGCTCGACCGGACTGCGTGGACCGGACTGCGTCACGGTCTCCGCCGCGCGGGCCGCCGCGATCTTCCCGGGGCTGGCGCTCGGCGACGACTTCACCGCGGTCTACGACCCGGCCGCCGGGGTGCTCGACGCGGCCGGTGCGATGCGCGCGCTGCGGGAGCTGGGACTGGCCCACGGCGTGGACCGCCGGACCGGCGTGCGGGTCGAGCGGTGGAGCGCGGACGGCGCGGGCGTCACGGTGCACACCGCGGACGGGCTGCTGCGCGCCGATCGCCTGGTGATCGCGGCCGGGCCGTGGACCGGCGCGCTGGTGCCGCGGCTGGCCGGGCTGCTCGAGGTGGTCCGGATCGTCAACATCCACGTCGGCGCCACCGACCCGGCCACGCTGTCGGCGCCCGCGCTCGGCCCGTTCTCGGTCGAGGTGCCCGGGGCCGGCCTGCTCTACGGCCTGCCGGCGGCCGGCGGCGACGCCGTGAAGATCGGACTGGATCACGGGCCGGCCGACGATCCGGACCGGCCGCAGACCCCGGTCACCGCGGCCGAGGCGGCGCGGCTGCTGGCGCTGGCTCGCCGGTTCCTGCCCACCGCGGACGGCGATGTGGTCGACTCGGTGGCGTGCCGGTACACGATGGCGCCGCGCAACCGGTTCGCGGTGGGCGCGCTGCCGGAGACGCCACAGGTGCTGGTCGCCGCCGCGTGTTCCGGGCACGGTTTCAAGTTCGGGCCGGCGATCGGCGCCGGCCTGGCCGACCTGGCGCTCGGCAAGCAGCGCCCCGACCTGGACTTCCTCGCGCCGGGCGAGCTCGGATGAGCACCCCGGCGCGACCTCAGCCGCGGAAGACGGTGGCGGAACGGCGCTCGTACCAGCGGGCCAGCTGCTCGCCCGCGCTGATCACGTGCGACTGCATCTCCCGGCGTACCAGATCGGGGTCCTCGGTCTGCAGGGCGGCCAGGATGCGCTCGTGCTCGGCGAAGTTGTCGTCGCGGTGGCGGGGGTGCTCCTGCAGCACCAGCGCGGAGACGTTGCGCGGGAACGCCTCGTTGATCTCCCGGATCACCCGGGCCAGCCGCTCGTTGCCGGCGATCTCGTGGATCAGGGTGTGGAAGCGGTCGTTGGCCGCGTGCGAGGCCGCGTTCGGCGGGGCGTCGCCGGGGCGCAGCAGCTCGTTGGTGGCGCGCAGCTCGCCGAGGCCGTCGCGGGTGATCCGGCGGACCGCCCGCACGCAGGCCAGGCCCTCCAGCTCGGCGCGGACCTCGTACGCCTCGCGCACCTCCCAGGGCGCCGGGACCCGGACCACCGCGCCCCGGTTGGGCACCACCTCGATCAGGCCGCCGGTCTGCAGCTGGCGCAGCGCCTCGCGGACCGGGGTGCGGCTGACCCCGAGGGTCTTGGCCAGCTCGGCCTGCCGCAGCTGGGCGCCGATCGGGATCTCGCCGGACATGATCCGGGCCCGGATGGCGGCGGCCGTCTCGTCGACGAGCGCGCTGCTCGAGGTGGCGGGGCTGGCGGTGTCCATAGTGCCCTCGTTCGATCCGGGGAGCGGGAATGGGGAGAACCGCCGCCACGATAGCAAGGCCTTCGCTCAAAATGGGAGCCACGCTTCCCAAAATTGGATCCAAGAAGATTTGCAAGGTATCCCTAACCGCCTGACGAACAGGAGCCGCCGATGAGCGCGTGCCACACCGCCCCCACCGACGACGGATCCGCCGCCCGGGCCGTCCGGACGCACCCGCTGGACCCGCCCACCACCGCCGAGATCGCGCTCGCGGTCGGCGCCGCCCGCGCCGATGGCCGGCTCGGCGAGCGCACCCGCTTCTGGGGCGCCACCCTGGACGAGGCGCACGCCCGCCGGGTCGTCGCCGGAGAGGCCACCGGGGTGCGGATCGGGCTGGTCGCGATGACCGCCGGCGGCGGCGCCGCCTGGGAGATCGACACCCTGATCACCGGCGAGACCGCGGCGTGCACCGGTTGGCGCCCGCTCGACCCGCGCCGGCCCGGCATCACCTCCGACGAGGCCCGCGCCGCGGCACAGGCCTGCCGGGAGAGCCCGGCGTTCCGCGCGGCGCTGGCCAGGCGCGGCATCCACGACGTCTCGCTCGTCATGATCGACGCGGAGTCGATGGGCGGCTTCGAGGAGAAGTACCGCGACCGGCGGGTCACCTGGGGCACCGTCTGGCACCGCACCACCGAGGACGACAACGGCTACGCCCGCCCGGTGCAGGGCGTGGTCCCGATCATCGACATGCACACCATGGAGGTCCTGGAGGTCGAGGACCACGGCGTCATCCCGGTCTCGGCGGAGGCCGGCCCGCTGAGCACCGGCGCGTTCGGCCCGGACCGCGCCGGGCTCAAGCCGCTGGACGTGGTGCAGCCGGAGGGCCCGAGCTTCACCGTCGACGGCTGGCAGGTCAGCTGGCAGGGCTGGACGTTCCGGGTCGGCTTCACCCACCGCGAGGGCCTGGTCCTCTACGACCTGGAGTTCCTCGGCCGGTCGGTGCTCAAGCGGGCGGCCTGCAACGAGATGTACGTGCCGTACCTGGACGCCAACTCCACCCAGTACCGGAAGAACTTCTTCGACTGGGGCGAGTACGGCGCCGGCCCGCTGACCAACTCGCTGAGCCTGGGCTGCGACTGCCTCGGCGTCATCCACTACTTCGACGGCGTGCACCTGGGCGGGTACGGCGAGCCGGTCACCATCGGCAACGCGATCTGCATGCACGAGGAGGACGCCAGCATCCTCTGGAAGCACAACGACCTGCGCCGCGGGGTCAACGAGGTGCGCCGGTCCCGCCGGCTGATCATCTCGAACTTCCAGACCGTGGCGAACTACGACTACGGGTTCTACTGGACGCTGCACCAGGACGGCCGGATCGAGCTGGAGGTGAAGCTGACCGGCATCATGTCCGCGTCCGGCATCGAGGCCGGCGCCGAGGCACCGTACGGCCGGATCGTCGCCGAGCACGTGCAGACCCCGATCCACCAGCACTACTTCGGCATCCGGCTGGACACCGCGATCGACGGCGCCCGCAACCGGCTGGTCGAGGAGCACGCCGAGGCCGAGCCGGACCCGGCGCTGAACCCGTACGGCAACGCGGTGCGCTACGTCCGCGAGCCGCTGACCACCGAGACCGGCCAGCGCAACGACCCCGGCACCGCCCGGCACTGGCGGATCGAGAGCGCCGACCGGACCAACCGGTACGGCGACCCGACCGCCTACCGCCTGGACATCCCGGACACCACCCGCAGCTTCGGGCTCCCGGAGTCGGTGATGTCGCGCCGCGCCCCGTTCATCCACCAGCACGTCTGGGCCACCCCGTACGCCGGGGACGAGAACTTCATCGGCGGGCAGTACCCGAACCACGCCGAGCCGGGCGAGGACGGCGTGCACGTCTGGCAGCGTCAGGAGCGCTCGATCGACGGTGTGCCGCTGGTGGTCTGGCCGGTGCTGGGCGTGCACCACCTGCCCCGCCCGGAGCAGTGGCCGGTCATGCCGGTGGAGGCGATCCACCTGGTGCTCACCCCGGACGGGTTCTTCGACCGGAACCCGGCGCTGGACATCCCCGACCCGGCCGCGGCCCGGGGCGCGGGCAGCACCTGCTGCTCCTAGCCCGGCCACAGCGGGTCCCGTAAAGATCCGTTCACATTCGGGACACACGGCCGCGACGAGCAGCGGTCAGTATTGGATCCAATCCCGGTTGAATGAAATCCCAAATAGGCAGACTTTAATACACCCCCCGGAGTGCTCCTCATGGAAATCGGCAACCAGGCAGTCTCCCGCCGCACCCTGCTGCGCGGCGCCTCGATCCTCGGCATGGGCGCCGGCTTCACCGGCCTGCTCGCCGCCTGCGGCATCGCCGCCGAGAAGAACGACTCGAGCAGTGACACCGCCCGCAGCGGCGGCACCCTGACCCTCGCCATCGACGGCACCAGCGCGGTCAACGACCCGGCGTTCTACACCACCCTCGGCGACTGGATGGTCGTCGACTGCGTGTGCCGCGGACTGACCTTCATCTCCTTCGAGACCAACGAGCCCACCGCCGACCTGGCCGAGAGCTGGACGGTCTCCGACGACCAGCTGGTCTACACGTTCACGCTGCGCCAGGGCGTCACCTTCCACGACGGCACCGCGTTCACCTCCGCCGACGTGCTCGCCAGCCTGAACCGGCAGTTCAACGACGCGGACAAGACCCTGCCCAAGGGCTCCTCCCGGCCGCTCAAGGGCATCGGCGACAACCTCGCCGCGCTCACCGCCCCGGACGCCGCCACCGTGGTCTTCAAGCTCAAGAAGCCGGACCGCACCCTGCTCGGCCGGCTCTCCGACATCGGCGGGCGGATCATCTCCAAGGCCGCCCTGGAGAAGTACGGCGCCGGCATCGGCAAGAACCTGGTCGGCACCGGCCCGTTCAAGTTCGCCTCGGCCACCGCCGGGCAGAACGTCACCCTGGAGGCGTTCGACGCGTTCCGGCTCGGCAAGCCGCCGATCGACCGGCTGGTGCTGCAGCAGGTCACCGACCCGTCGACGATCGTCAGCTCGCTGCTGTCCGGTGACATCTCGGCGACCCAGTTCACCCCGTACTCGGCGCTGGAGCAGCTCAAGGGCGACACGTCGGTCACCGTCTACGACACCCCGAAGAGCTTCGACGCGTTCATCATGATGGACGTCCGGCGCATCCCGGAGCTGGCCGTGCGCAAGGCCATCAACCTGGCGATCGACCGGCAGGCTCTGATCACCCAGGCGTTCTTCGGCGCGGCGGTGCTGCCCGACGGCTACACGATCCCGCCGAACCAGGACGCGTACGACGCGAGCCTCGCCGACCTGTCCAAGACCGACGTCGCCGAGGCCAAGCGGCTCATCCAGGAGGCCGGCGCGACCGGCCGGACCGTACGCCTGATGGCCGCCAGCGACAGCTGGCACCCGAAGGCCGCGCAGCTGATCACGCAGAACCTCACCGACATCGGCCTCAAGGTGGAGACCGACTCGGTGGACCCGGCCGCCTACTTCAACCGGCTCTTCGACGCCGGCGACAAATTCCACGACCTGATGATCTGGGAACGCAACGGCTACTACCCTGACGCCGACGACATGATCGGTTCGCTGGCCAAGCCGTCCGGCGTCTACGGCGAGTTCATGAGCGGCTTCAACACCCTGGACGGCTCGGCGGCCTACGCCGACATGCTGTTCGAGGCGAAGAACATCGCCGACGCCACCGCCCGCAAGGCCCGCTACAGCGAGATCCAGCGCGCCTGGGCCGACAAGTACATGACGCTCTCGATGCTGGTCTGCGCCTCCAACCCGGTGGTCAGCGGCACCGACGTGAAAGACATGAACTGGAAGGCCCTGGGCAACCACCGCTGCTACGTGGAAAACGCGAGTGTCTGAATCGACCACCACGTCCGGCCTCCGCGGCGCCCTGGCGGCGCGGAGGCTCGGGCGCGGGCCCCTCGCCGCCGGCTCGTGGATCGTGGTGGCGCTGTTCGTGCTCGTCGCGATCGCCGGTCCGCTGCTGGTGACGGCGGACCCGACCCGCAACACCGCCGACGCGCTGCTGCCGCTCGGCGCGTCCGGGCACCTGCTCGGCACCGACGACCTGGGCCGCGACGAGCTGGCCCGGATGGTGCACGGCGCCCGGCCGCTGCTGCTGGTCGCGTTCCTGTCCACCGGGCTGGCCGCGCTGCTCGGCGTCGGGATCGGCATGATCGCCGGGTACGCCGGCGGCAAGGTCGAATGGGTGCTGATGCGCCTGATGGACCTGGCCCTGGCGTTCCCGTCGATGCTGCTGATCATCCTGATCGTCTCGGCCTGGAGTCCCGGCGTCGGCAGCCTGGTCACCGGGATCGGCACCGCGCTCGCCCCCGGCCTGGCCCGGCTGGCCCGGGCGCTGGCCGCCCGCGAGGCCGGCCGCGACTACGTGCTGGCCGCCCGGCTCGGCGGCACCCGGGCGCCCCGCATCCTCGTGCAGGAGGTGCTGCCGAACATGGCCGGGCCGATGCTGGCCCAGGTGGTGATGACCCTGTCGATCGCGGCCGGGTTCGCCGCCGGGCTCTCCTACCTCGGGCTGGGCATCCAGCCGCCGACACCGGACTGGGGCTACATGGTGCAGGCCGGTCAGGAGTTCCTCTACCGGGCGCCGCGCCTGGTGGTGCTGCCCGCCGCGGCCACGCTGATCTTCGTGGTGGCCTGCAACTTCGTCGGCGACGACCTGCGCGACGCGCTCGACCCGAAGGGGACCCGATGACAGGCACGTGGTGGCTGGTCGTCAAGCGCCTGGCCGCCGTACCCCTGGTGCTGCTGGCGCTGAGCACGATGGTCTTCGTCGCGGTCCGGACGCTGCCCGGCTCGCCGGCCACCGGGCTGGCCGCCGGCGGCAGCTCCGGCACGAGCAGCGCCGCCGACATCACCGCGAACACCGCGAAGATCAACGCCGCGCTCGGGTTGGACAAGCCGCTGCCCGAGCAGTATGCGACGTTCCTCGGCGACGTGGTCCACCTCGACCTGGGCAGCTCCTTCTACGGCGGCAACGACATCACCGGCCTGCTCGGCGACGCGCTGCCGGCCACCATCGAGCTGACCGTGGCGGCGATGCTGATCGCGGTGCTGATCGGCATGCTCACCGGCATCCTGGCCGCGCTGCGCCGCGGCACCTGGATCGACACCGCCACCCGGGCGATCGGCACGGTCAGCTTCTCGCTGCCCTGGTTCGCGCTCGGTGTGCTCGGCATCGTGGTCTTCGGCGTCTGGCTGCGCTGGCTGCCGGTGATCGGCCGGCTGCCGAACGCCCTCGACTACCACCCGCTGACCAACTTCGTCCTGCTCGACGCGATCCTGCAGGACCGGCCCGAGCTGATCTGGCCCTGGCTGCAGCACCTGATCATGCCGGCCACCACGCTGGCGCTGTCGATGGCCGGGTTCATCACCCGGATCGTGCGGGCCTCGGTGCTCGAGGTACTCGGCGACGACTTCGTGCGCACCGCCCGGATGAAGGGCCTGTCCCCCGGCGCGATCCTGCGCCGGCACGTGCTGCGCAACTCGTCGCTGCCGATCGTCACCGTGCTCGGCCTGCAGTTCGGCTCGTTGCTGGGCGGCTCGGTGGTCACCGAGACGGTGTTCTCCTATCCCGGCGTCGGCAACCTGCTGGTCAACGGGATCCTGCAGCGCGACTACCCGATCGTGCAGGGCGCCGCGCTCGCCATCGCGCTGCTGTTCACCCTGGTCAACGTCGTCGTGGACCTGCTCTACCTGGCACTCGACCCCCGTCTGCGGAAGGCCTGACCCCATGCACATCGTCCTCGTCCACGGCGCCGGCGGCACACCCACCACCTGGTCGGAGCTGGTCCCGCTGCTCGGCGACCGCCCGCACACCCTGATCACCAATCCGATGACGTCGCTGACCGACGACGTCGCGCACACCCTCGCCGTGGTCGAGGCGATCGGCGCCCCGGTGCTGCTGGTCGGGCACTCCTACGGCGGTGCGGTGATCACCAACGTGGGCCGCTCCGCCGCGGTACGGGGCCTGGTCTACGTCGCGGCGTTCGCCCCCGACGAGGGTGAGAGCGTCAACGGCATCGTGGAGCGCTACCCGCCGGCCGAGGTGGCCAAGTACATGCGCCGCGGCCCGGACGGCGAGTGGGCCTCCGAGCACACCGCCGACTATTGGGCCGAGATCGGCTGGGACGTGCCGGTCGACCAGCGCGGCATCTGGGACGCCGAGTCCCGGCCGAGCGACAACCGGATCTTCAGCCAGCCGACCGGGATCCCGGCCTGGCGCACCAAGCCCACCTGGTACCTGGTCGCCGCCGAGGACAAGACCCTGCCGACGGTCATCCAGCGCGACATGGCCGCCCGGGCCGGCGCGGTCACCAGCGAGGTGCCGGGCAGCCACTTCACCCCCCGGGTCCGGCCCGCCGACGTGCTGGCAGCGATCGTGCAAGCCCTGGACGCGTTGTGAGCGGCGAGACGCTGCTGGAGATCCGCGGGCTGACCGTCGGGTTCGACGTGCCGGCCGGGCGGCTGCCCGCGGTCGCCGGGGTCGACCTGAGCCTGCGCCGCGGGGAGATCCTGGCCCTGGTCGGCGAGTCCGGCTCGGGCAAGTCCGCGCTGTCGATGAGCCTGGTCGGGCTCAACCGGGGCCCGGGCGCGCACATCGGCGGCGAGGTGCTCTTCCACGGCCGTGACCTGGTCACCGCCGGGGAACGGGAGCTGCGCGGGGTGCGCGGCAAGGACATCGCGGTGGTCTTCCAGGACTCGCTCGCCGCGCTCAACCCCACCCAGCGGATCGGCGACCAGGTCGCCGAGATGATCCGGGCGCACCGCAAGGTGACCCGCGGGCAGGCCGGGCGGCGCGCCGAGGAACTGCTCGGCGAGGTCGGCATCGCCGGCCCGGCGCAGGCCGCCCGGGCCTACCCGCACCAGCTCTCCGGCGGCATGCGGCAACGCGTGATGATCGCGATCGGGCTGGCCAACGACCCGGCCGTGCTGATCGCCGACGAACCCACCACCGCGCTCGACGTCACCATCCAGGCGCAGGTGCTGCGCCTGCTCACCAAGCTGCAGTCGGAACACGGGACGGCGATCGTGCTGATCACCCACGACCTGGGGGTGGTGGCCGAGGTCGCCGACCGGGTCGCGGTCATGTACGCCGGGCGCATCATCGAGCAGGGCACCCGCGACGAGGTGCTGTTCGACCCGCAGCACCCGTACACGATGGGCCTGCTCAGCTCGGTCCCCCGGGTCGACGGGCCGGCCGTGGCCCGGTTGCCGGCGATCGCCGGCAACCCGCTCACCGGCGTGGCCCGCCCGGCCGGCTGCGCCTTCGCCCCGCGATGTCCGTTCGCCCACGACGCCTGCCGCGCCGAGATGCCGCCGCTGCGGCGACGGTACGGCGGGACCGCGCACGTGGACCGCTGCGTGCTCGACGACGCGGCCCGCACCCGCGCCCGCGGCGCCCTGGAGGTGCTCGCACCATGAAACTGCCCACCCCGCTGATCGAGCTGGAGAAGTTGCGTGTCGACTTCGGCGGCTCGGGCGGCCGCCGGGTCCGCGCGGTCCGCGACGTCGACCTGACCATCTACCAGGGCGAGACGCTCGGGCTGGTCGGCGAGTCCGGCTGCGGCAAGTCCACGCTCGGCCGGGCCACCGTGCGGGTCACCGAGCCGACCGGCGGCACCATCCGCTACCTCGGCGCGGACATCACCACGCTGCGCGGCGCGCACTTCCGGCAGACCCGCGCCGAGCTGCAGATGGTGTTCCAGGACCCGTTCGGGTCGCTGAACCCGCGCCGTACGGTCGCCGACATCGTCGCCGAGCCGCTGCTGCGCGCCCGGCGTACCCCGCGCCCGGAGGCCCGCCGGATCGTCGACGACCTGCTCGACCAGGTCGGACTCGGCCGGGAAGCGGGCACCCGGCGGCCGCACGAGTTCTCCGGCGGCCAGCGCCAGCGGATCGGCATCGCCCGCGCACTCGCCCCGGCGCCGACGTTCGTGGTCGCCGACGAGCCGGTCTCCGCGCTCGACGTGTCGATCCAGGCCCAGGTGATCAACCTGCTCGCCGACCTGATCCGCGAGCGCGGGCTGACCATGCTGTTCATCTCGCACGACCTGGGCGTGGTACGGCACATCGCGGACCGGATCGCGGTCATGTACCTGGGCGAGATCATCGAGATCGCGTCCCGCGACGACTTCTTCGCCGGGCCGGCCCACCCGTACGGCGAGGCGCTGCTGTCCAGCGTCCCCACGCTGTCGCGGCAGCCACGCCGCGAGCGCATCGAGCTCACCGGCGACCTGCCCGACCCGGCCGCCCCGCCGGCCGGGTGCACGTTCCACACCCGGTGCCGGTACGCGGTCGACCGCTGCCGTACCGAGGCTCCGGCCCTGACCGAGGTGGCCGCCGGTCGCCAGGTCCGGTGCCACTTTCCCCTGCTCCCCGTGAAGGGCCCCGCATGATCATCGACGCGTACAACACCACCCAGGACGTCCGGGGCCGCTCGGACTACCTGACCGGGGCGCGGCCCGGGCAGGCGGCGCCGCCGTACACGCCGTTCGACCCGAAGCGGATCCTGGACCGGATGGACGCCGCCGGGGTGGACCTGGCGATGGTCTGCTCGCTCGCCCAGCGCATCGAGAACGACTTCATCGCCGGGCTGGTCAGGGCGCACCCGGACCGGCTGTTCGGCTTCGGCCAGGTGATGCCGCAGGCCGACGACGCCCTCGACGAGATCCGGCGGATCAAGGACCTGGGCCTGGCCGGGCTCAAGCTGCACCCCAGCCTGCACGGCTACCACGTCGCCGACCACGGTCTGCTCGACCCGGTCTTCGCCACGTGCGCCGAGCTGGGCCTGCCGGTGCTGATCAACGCGTTGGACGACGCGTTCTGCGCGCCGCTGGCGATCGAGGAGATCGCCAAGGGCTTCCCCGAGGTGCCGACGATCATCGCGCACATGGGCGCGGTCTGGAACGTCCCCGAGGCGATCATCGTGGCCGAGCGCAACCCGCACATCTACCTGGAGACCTCGGCGACGCTGATGAGCGACGTGCGGCGCGCCTACGCCCGGCTCGGCCCGCGACAGATCCTGCTCGGCAGCGAATGGCCCGGCTCGGACTTCGACCTGGAACGCTTCAAGATCGCCAAGGCGGTGCCGGACGAGGCGGACCGGGCGCTGGTCGAGGGCGGCAACATGGCCCGGATCCTCGGGCTGCCGGCGTGATCGCGGTGACCGCGCCGGCGGGCATGCCGGCCGGCGACGTCGCGCTGCTGCGGCGCGCCGAGGCGGTGCTGGACGCGGCCGGGGTGCCCGGGCGGCACGAGGTGGCCACCGCCCTGCGCGCCGCGGACGGCAGCCTGCACGTCGGCGTGCACGTCGAGGGGTCGTGCCGGCGCAGCTCGGTCTGCGCGGAGGGGGTGGCGCTCGGCGCCGCCCGGGCCGCCGGCGTGCCGCTGGGCGAGGTGACAAGTGTGGTGTCGGTGCAGATCAAGCCGGCCGGCACCTTCCGGGTCATCGCGCCGTGCGGGGTGTGCCGGGAACTGATCAGTGACTACAGCCCGGCCGCGACGATCTGGCTGACCGAACCGGACACTGGCGAGGTCATCGCCGTGCCGGCCCTCGACCTGCTGCCGGCGAAGTCGCGGCGGGTCTGGTGACAATCTGCGTGGAGGCGACGTGAACGAGCAACTCGGTGGCAACGGCCGGCCGGTCCGCTGGGAGGAACTGACCTGGCCCGAGGCCGGGCGGACCGCGCAGCGCACCGACGCGGTGATCATCCCGGTCGGCGCGATCGAACAGCACGGCCCGCACCTGCCGCTCAACGTGGACACGGTGATCTGCCAGGCGGTCGCCGAGGAGGTCTCGGCGCTCACCGGCGTGCCGGTCGTCCCGCCGCTGAGCTACGGCGTCTCGGCCTCGCACGGCGACTTCGCCGGCACCGTCGCGCTGCGCCCGGAGACCCTGATCGCGATGATGGAGGACGTCATCGACTCGCTGCACGCCTCCGGGGTACGCCAGTTCGTGCTGCTCAACGGGCACATCTGGAACAACGGCGCGCTCGACGTGTCGGCCGAGAAGCTCCGGGTGCGCCACCGGGACTCCCGGATCCGGGCGATCGGCTACGTCACCATGTACCCCGGCCCCGAGGTCAACGGCCGGGTGCAGTTCGGCCGCGGGCTGATGCACGCCAACTTCTTCGAGACCTCGGTGATGCTGCACCTGCGCCCCGACCTGGTCCGGATGGACCAGGTCACCTCGCACGTGGACGTCGACTCGTTCTGGGACTACCGGATGGACCAGGTCAGCGAGACCGGCGTGTGGGGCCGCGACGTCGCCGAGGCCGACGCCGGGCACGGCAAGTCCGAGTTCGAGCGCTGCGTGCGCACCACCGCGCAGGCCGTCGCCGCCGCCGTCCACGAGCCCTGGCCCTCCGCCGCGCACCGCCCCGAGTGAAAGGCGTACCCATGAAGATCTTCGACATCACGCTGCCGATCCATCCGGAGATGCTGCACTGGGGCCGCAAACCGGAGGTGGAGGTCGTCGAGTCGCTGGCCAACGGCGACGCCTCGAACGTGACCCGCTGGCGGCTCGGCGCACACACCGGCACCCACGTGGACGCGCCGGCCCACTTCGTCGACGGCGCCACCCCGGTCGACCAGCTCGACCTGCACGCGCTGGTCGGCCCGGCCCTGGTCGCCGACCTGACCGCGGTGACCGGCGACATCGGCGTCGCCGACCTGGAAGCCGCCGGGGTGTCCGGGCAGCGGCGGGTGCTGCTCAAGACGTCCAACTCGGCCGGCCCGCTGAAGGCCACCGAACGCGCGCCGAGCTGGGTCGGGCTGTCCCCCGAGGCGGCCCAGTGGTTGATCACCGAGGGCGTCGCGCTGATCGGCATCGACTACCTGACCATCGAGAGCCACACCCGCACCGAGACCTGGGACGCCCACCACGTGCTGCTCGGCGCCGGGCTGATCATCCTGGAGAACGCGGATCTGGACGGCGTGCCCGGCGGCACGTACGAGCTCGTCTGCC
Source organism: Actinoplanes palleronii (assembly GCF_016862315.1). Classification (GTDB taxonomy): domain Bacteria; phylum Actinomycetota; class Actinomycetes; order Mycobacteriales; family Micromonosporaceae; genus Actinoplanes; species Actinoplanes palleronii. Next base: position 73,512 of record NZ_BOMS01000093.1, read on the forward strand.
TGCCCACCAAGCTGGTCGGCGCGGACGGCTCCTTCGCCCGCGCCATCCTGATCGAGCGGGACGCCTGATGGCCGTCGCCGTCGCCGCGCCGCACCCGGCGGCCGTCGACGCGGCCCGTGACGTGGTCGCGGCCGGCGGCAATGCGCTGGACGCGGTGATCGCGGCCGCCGCGGCGCTGACCGTGGCGTACCCGCACCAGTGCTCGATCGGCGGTGACCTGGTCGCCGTCGTGCGCCCGGCCGGTGGCGAGCCCCGCGCGGTGCTCTCCATCGGCGCGGCCGCCACCGCCGTCGACGTCGGCGCGCTGCGGGCCGCCGGGCCCCGGATGCCGTTCGGCGGGCCGCAGACGGTGACCGTGCCGGGGGTGGTCGCCGGGTGGGCGACGCTCGCCGGGCTCGGCGCCCGGCTGCCCCTGGCCGAGCTGCTCGCCCCGGCCCGCGCGCTGGCGGCCGGTGGTGTGCCGGTCAGTCCCGGCCTGCGCCGGGCCGTCCGGGTCCGGCTCGACGACATCCGGGCCGACCCCGGGCTGCGCGCGCTGCTGCTCGACGAGGCCGGCGAGCCGGTCACCCGGCTGGTGCAGCCGGCGCTCGCCGCCACCCTCGACGAGCTCGCCGCGAACTGGCGCTCGTTCTACACCGGAGCGCTCGCCGCCCGCCTGGTCGCCGGGCTCACCGCGCTGGGCAGCCCGCTGACCACCGCCGACTTCCGGGCGCACGGCGCCGAACTGACCGCGCCGCTGGTGCAGGCGGCCGGCGGGGCGACCTGGTACGCCGCCCCGCCCCCGGTGCAGGGCGCCACCTTCCTGGCGATCAACGGCTCGCCGGCGCTGCTGACCGACGCGCGCCGCGCCCAGATCGCCCGGGACACGCTGCTCGGCGACCCGCGGATCGGGCCGGTCGACGTCGACGGCCTGCTGCTGCGCACCCCGGCACCGGGCGCCGCCGGCACCGGGCCGAAACCGGCAGGGGACACCGTGGCGGTCACCGCCGTCGACGCGGACGGCACCGCGGTGACCCTGATCCAGAGCGTCTTCCAGAGCTTCGGCTCGGGGCTGCTGGAGCCGGGCACCGGCATCGTGCTGCACAACCGGGGCTCGTCGTTCAGCCTCGACCCGGCGCACCCCGGGCGGCTCGCGCCGGGCGCCCGGCCGCCGCACACGCTCTGCCCGGTGCTCGCCGTCACCGGCGACACCGTGGTGGCGCTCGGCTGCCAGGGCGGCCGGTCCCAGCCGTGGATCCTGGCGCAGGTCGCCGGGGACGTGCTCACCTCGGCGGACCTGGCCGGGGTGCTGGCCCGGCCACGGTGGATCATCGGGGCCCGGGAGATCGACCGGGAGGTGCCGACGCTGCTGCTGGAGCCGGGCACCCCGGCGGCGTACGAGCTGGCGTCCACGGCCGCCGGGCTGGGCCTGCTGGCCGAGACGACCCGGGGGCTGCACGACGACGCCGGGCACGTCCAGGTGGCCCGGCTCAGCGGTGGCGTGCTGACGGCGGCCAGCGACCCGCGCGCCGACGGCTCGGCCGCCCTGCTCGTCCAGGGACCCCGGCCGGCTTCCCTCGTACCAAAAAATGATCTTGATGGGAGAGTGGGACGCGGTGACCCTGGCTGAGGCGGTCCTGTTGCTGGTGGCGGGGCTGGGCGCGGGGACGGTGAACGCGATCGCCGGTGGTGGCTCGCTGCTGACCTTCCCGGCCATGCTGGCGATCGGCATGCCGCCGGTCGCGGCGAACGTGAGCAACGCGCTCGCGGTCGCCCCCGGCTACGGCGCCAGTGTGCTCGGCAGCCGCGCCGACCTGATCGGTCAGGGCCGGCGGATCCTGCGGGTGATCCCGACCGCGCTGCTCGGCGCGCTCGGCGGGTGCCTGCTGCTGCTCAACACGCCCCGCCGGGTGTTCGACCTCGTGGTGCCGTTCCTGGTGATCGGCGCGGCGCTGACCCTGGCCGGCCAGACCCGGCTGCGCGCCCTGGTCGGCCACCCGCAGCAGGTGAGCCCGCGCCGGGCGACGATCATGCTGCACACCGCGGTGTTCCTCTGCGCGCTCTACGGCGGCTACTTCAACGCGGCCCTCGGCGTGCTGCTCGTCGCCGGGCTGGCCCTGGTGCTCGACGAGACGCTGGCCCGGGTGAGCGCGCTGAAGAACCTGCTCTCCGCCCTGATCGGGGTGGTCACCATCGCGGTCTACAGCATCTTCGGACCGGTGAACTGGGCGGCGGTCGCGGTGATCGCCCCGGCCACGATCGTCGGCGGTTACCTGGGCGCCCGGGTCGCGCGCCGGCTCCCGGCCGCTGCACTCCGCGCGGTGATCGTCGCTTTCGGCCTGACCGTGGGCACGGTGCTGCTCGTCCGCGCCCTCTGACCCCATTTTTTCGGTACGACCGGAGCCGCCGGCCCGGGGCGCCCCCCGGGGCGAGTGAGAACCGGCGACCGGTGGTGGCGGTCAGCACCAGCACCCGCGAACGGCGGTCGGCCGGGTCCACGGCGCGTTCCACCAGACCCCGGTCGGCGAGCTGGTTGGCCATGAAGCTCAGGTTCGGCGCGTTGCAGTGCAGCCGTTCGGCCATCACCTTCATCGGGGGCGGCGGCTCGTCGGGGTCGATCGCCCACAGCACCTGGAACGTCGACGACGTCAGGCCGTGCCCAGCCAGGGCGCCACCGCGACGGGCTTCTTCGACGGCAGTTCGGTCACCATGGACCCGGGCGCGGACAACCCGGAGACGGTCGCCGGCCGCACTCTCGACGACTACAGCCGGCGCCGCGGCGCCTCCTACCCCGGCCGCACGGCGACCCCCGTGATCACCTGGGCCGCGCGGCTGCTGCCTCGCACCACCGTGGCGCGGATCGCCGGCTCGTTCAGCCGCCGCCAGCAGTGGCACCACGCCGTGGACACCGCCTGACCGGCCGGCATCCGCCGCCGGCTCCTCCCTCGACGAGGACGGCGAGCACGGCGCGACCGCGAACGGGGGTGTCGCCGACCCGGTGACCGTTCGCGGTCGGCGCACTAACCCAGCGCGGTGTGCCGGTCGGGGAACCGGATCTCCAGCTCGATCGTGGTCGGCCCGGTCGTCAGGCTGGCCGCGAGGGGCTCGGGTCTGCCCAGTTTGTAACCCTGGGCGAAGTCGACCCCGTACGCCCTCAGCAGATCGACGGTCCCCTGGTCCTGCACGCACTCGGCGGCGACCCGGATGCCGAGGGCGTGGCACAGCTCCACCAGTTTGGACACCACGGCCTGGTCCGGCGGCGACTGGCAGATGTCGACGACGAACACGCCGTCGATCTTGACCAGGTCGACGGGCAGATACTTCAGGTAGGCCAGGGCGGCGTACCCGGTCCCGAAATCGTCGAGGGCCAGCTGGCAGCCGATCTCCCGGATACCCGTGGCGAAGGCGAGGGCTTCGTTGCGGTTCTCGATCAGCGCGGTCTCGGTGATCTCGAAGGTCAGGCACTCCGCCTTCACCCGGTGCCGGCGGATCGCCTCGGTCACATAGGTCAGCAGCCCGGGGTCGGCAAGGGACTTCCCGGAGATGTTGACCTGGTAGTGCGAGGTCTGCGCACCCTGCCCGATCAGTTCCAGGGCGTGATCGATGACCCACTTGTCCACCGCGAGGATCTCGCCGACCCGTTCGGCCATGTCCAGGAACGCCCACGGCGCGAGCAGTTCCCCGGTGTCGCCGCGGACCCGCAGCAGGATCTCGTGCCGGGTGACCTGGTTGAGGCCGAGATCCACGAGGGGCTGGGCGTAGAGCGCGAACCGGTCGGTGGCCACCGCGTGCAGCACCCGGGACCGGCACCGCTCCGTCCGGTCCTCCCGCGGGGCCGGCCGGTCGAGGACCTGGACGGCGACGCTCGTCCGGCCGGCCTCGCGGGCCGCGTGTTCGCCGTCGACGAGCAGGTCGAATCCGGTGGCGGTGACGCCGGCGGTGAACCGGACCACGCCGGCACACGTGCTGAGCCGCAGTGCCTTCTGCTGGACGGTGAACAGGTGACGCCGGAACGTGTCGACGATCCGGTGCGCCAGGTCGTCGGCGGCGTCGGCGCCCTGCTGCGGGGAGCAGACCAGCACACCCCACAGACCCGGACCGACCAGTCCACAGGTAGGGCCGGGTCCGGCGATCGTCCGCAGCAGCCCGGCGATGTCCGAGGTCAACCGCTCACGATCGTGATCGGTGACCTTCGCGGACAGGAGGGTGGCGGGCTCCGTCGCCACGACGATCAGGGCACCGTCGGTGGTGCGCCGGGCCCGATCGACCTCGTCGGTGAGGTAGCCCCGCGTCGGCAGCCCGGTGACCAGGTCCCGGGCGGCCAGATCGGCGCAGAGCATCGCCCTGCGCGTGGCGAGCCGCCGGCGCTCCTGCCGATCGGTTTCGAGGGTGGTGACGTCCACCCCGGTGGCCACAATGCCGGACGGCTCGCCCGCGGTGGTCAGGATCTCGATGTCGCAGTGGACGTGGTGAACGCTGCCGCTCGGGTGGATCACACGAAAGGTGACGTCGCCGGGGCGATGCTGCGCCCAGGCGGTCTCCACGGCCTCCCGGACGGCCGGCGCGTCGGCCGGGTGAACGAACTCCCCGAGCACCTCAGGGGTGAGGGTCAGTGTTCCCGGTGCGTTGCCGAAGATCATGGACATCTCGTCGGACCACTTCAGGTGGCCCTGTGCCTCGCCGGCGCCGATCGTCCAGGTGATCGTGCCGCGCTTCGCGAGCTGTGCGGCGCGGGCGATCCGGCTCGCCTCGTCGACCTTCGCCGTGAGCGGATCGACGAGGTCGGCGTCGACGAGGATCTGATAGCCGTCGGCGAGCGAGAGGTCGTACGCGCTCTGCACGGTCCGCGCGACCCGGCGGGCCCGGGCGAGTTCCAGCGGGCTCGGCTCGGCCGTCTCGGCCAGAGCCAGGATGTCATCGAGGTCCACGAGCACCTCCCGGGCGCCGTCGGTTGTCCGAGTCGGTGTAGCCGGCTTGTTCGGCCAACTGACGCAGGTGCTGCCGGGCGGCCGCCTTGTAGCGACGGACGCTGATGTCGGCCAGCCCGAGGATGCGGGCGATCTCCTGGTTGGAGAAACCCTCCCGCGACATCTGGAAGACCTCGGCCTGCCGGGCCGGCAACTGCTGCAGCCAGGTGCGCAGTGTCTCCTGCGCCTCCCACGCGTCAGCGATATCCGGCTTCGCCTCCGGCGGCAGGTCCTCCGGTGGCATCGCCCGCTCGCGCTGACGCCGGTCGTGCTCCTTGAGGAGCTTGTTGCGGGCGGTGGCGATGGTCCAGGCCATCGGCTCGGTGTAGGTCCGGATCTTCGGCCACTGCACCCGGCCCTGCAGGTAGGCCTCCTGCAAAGCGTCCTTGATCGCCTCCCGGTCCCAGCGCCGCGCGCGCAGGATCCGTTCCACGGTGTGATAGCTCTGCTCGGTGAAGACCCGGAACTCCTCGTCGTGACTCTTCTTCAGACGCAGAGCCTCCGCTCTCTGCGCCGCCTCCCCGTCCACCGGCTCCGGCAGCAACGCGGCCGAGCCGTCCACCCCGCTCACGCCGCCTCCTCGTCGCTGCCGCCGGCCGTCGACTCCCGGCCCCCGAACTCCACCTCACGATGCCCGTCCCGGTCCCGCTCGACGATCCGGACGACACCACGGTGCCGCTCGGCCAGACCCATCAACCCGGTCGCCCGGGCCGCGGCACGCACCGACGCCTCGCGCTCGGCATGGCATCGCGTGCGGTGCGCGATGTAGGCCCGCACCAACCCCGCCACCGCCCCCGCGGCCAGCACCAGACCCATCGCTCTGTAATCAGAGGCTGGTCCCCACATCATCTCGTCCACAACGCCCCCTCGTCACCATCACCTCACAAGTAACTGTCCGTGTGGCGGCCTCGATGTAGATGGGCGACCGTCCACATTCCTGTCCATGATCCTGGATCATGGCCTTCAACAGTAGTGACGTCCGAAAGTTATCGCCACGGAACGCAGAGCGACAATCCTTCTGGGCAATGGTTCAACTACCCAAAGTCACCATAGTGTCGCCGGGGCCCCTTCCCGCCCGAGTGACCCTCCGTAAGATCCACACCGGGTCAGGGGCGGAAGCGGTCGGCCAACTCGGTGGTCAGGGCGGGCCAGGCGAGCGGGTCGTGGCCCGGGACGACCGGATAGCCACGGGAGGCGCCGATGTCCTTGAGGCGGCGGATCTGGGTGACGGTCTGTTCCGGGGTGACGCCCCGGAACGAGCCGATCGCGCGTTCGCCGGTGATGTTCTCGGTCAGGTCGGCGGCGTCGCAGGCGAAGACGTAGCCGCCGCCACCGGCCAGGTCGACCACGAAGCTCTGATGGCCGGGGGTGTGGCCCGCGGTGAGCAGCGCCGTGACGCCGGGCGCGATCTCGGTGTCGCCCTCGGCGAGACGCCAGTCGATGCGCGGATCGTCGTAGTCGACGCGGGCCATCGAGTAGCGTTCCGGCTCCGGGTGGTTCGACATGCCGTAGTCGAGTTCGGCGCGCTGGACGTGCACCGGGACCCGGCCGGCGAAGTGTTTGAGGCCGCCGGCGTGGTCGACGTGCAGGTGGCTGAGCGCGACGGCGGTGATGTCGGCGAGAGCGACACCGACCGCGTCGAGGGCGGCCTCGAGGGGTTCGCCGGGGCCGGGCGGCAGCTCCGGCTGGTAATTCGGGCTCGGGTAGAACCGGCGGCGCAGGGCCGGGTCACGCAGCAGCGCGGTGTTGAACCCGGTGTCGAGCAGCAGCCAGCCGTCCGCGGTCTCGAGCAGCAGGCCGGGCACCGGTTCCCGGACTCGTTCGGTGCGCGACGCGCCGAACACGGACGCCGACTTGGGCAGGTCCTCCCAGCCCAGGGTGAGTGCGATGATCCGCCGGACCGGCATCTGCTCTCCTCAGTGATCGTCGCGGCGCAGTCGCCACGGCACCGCTCGTGACGGGCGGGCGCCGGGGCGGCGCAGCCCGATGATCGCCCCGGCGATGACCAGCAGCGCGACGGCCGCCGTGGCACCACCCGTCCGGGCCACCGCCGTCACCCCGGCCCCGTGGGCGTGCTCCATCAGCGGGTGGACCGCGAGCATCACCGCCGCCGTGCCCGCGGTCATCCGCCAGACCCCGCCGTCCGGGCAGCTCCAGAGCCGTCCGGCGCACGGCAGGCAGAGCGCGGCCAGCCCGGCCGCGATCGCGGTGGCGGTCACGCTGCCGTGCGCGGCCGCGGACCGCGCCATCGCGAGGTGCGCGAGCACGCAGACCCCGGTGAGCACGGCGCTCAGCCGTGCCCACCTGCGGCCCGATCCGGCGGTCACCCCACCACCCACTTCCTGTCGTCCGACAGGAATTCTCCGCGCGGCCGGTGACACCTGAAGATCCACCGGATTGCCGATCGGTTTCGGACTCGGCGGCGACCGCCGGTCAGCGGCAGGTGCGTCCCTTGTTGAGGCAGGCCGCGATCCGCTGCATGGTGCGGTCGGAGTTGACGTTGACGAAGTCGTTGTGGTCGGAGAACGGGTTGTGGTTCTCCTCCGGGAACGAGTCCAGGGCGTACTGGCCCTTGCGCTGGACCTCCGGGGAGAGCCGGTAGGAGACCGTGATCCGCAGCTGCGGGATGGCCACGAAGCCGGCCGGGCAGGCGCCGGTCTTCGCATCGGCGAAGGCGACGTGGGCGCGGTGGTTGGCGCTGTCGGTGTTCTTGCCGTCCCAGCAGCCCGGGAAGTCCTGGACCCGCTGGACCTGCCGCCCGGCCGGGCAGATCGGGTACTTGTCGGCGAGCCGGTCGGTGAACCCGGAGCAGGTCCAGGTGGCGCGGGCGTTGGCCGGGCCGCGGCTGGTCGGCTTCGCGTCGCCGGTCAGCTCGCGGAGGAACTTCGGCATCGGTACGACCTTGCTCACCGGGTTGCCCCGGTACTCGATCAGCACCGACGCGGGCCGCACGATGCCGCCGGTGTTGCCGGGCAGCTCCAGGTCCGGGCCCTGCGGGTCGGGCAGCGCGGCGGCGGACGGTGCCGCCGACGGCTGACCGGACGACTGACCGGACGGCTGACCGTCGACCGTGCAGGCGGCCAGCTTGCCGAGTCCGTCGGGGCGGGCCGCACCACGGCTGATGGCGATGGTGATCCGGTCCAGGACGGCGGTCCGCTTGGCCTTCAGCGGGCCGAGAACGGCGTTGTCGACGAAACCGGCGCCGCCCTGCCCGCGGGTGGCCACGAGTCGCTCGTTCGCTTCCGAGATCTGGCGGTCCAGCTCGGCGAGCGACCGGTCGACCTCGGCCAGTGCCCGCTGCGGCACGCCGGGGAGCTTGTCGCGGACGCTCGGGCAGCGGACCTGGGGTGTCGCCACCGGGCCGCCGGGCTTGGCCGACGAGGTGTGCAGCGCCGCGTGGACGCCGTCGTAGCTGACGTCGCAGTCGGCCAGCGACACCATGCCGGTCGGCCACTGCCCGCCGGCCCGGCGGATCGCCGCGCCGATCGTCGTCAGCGCGGCCGCCCGGTCCGATCCGAGCGTGCTCAGCACCTCGTTGGTGAGGTCCGCATTCACTCCCCGCACGGCGAGGATGCGCCGGTCAGCGGCGGCCTCCGCCTGATCCAGATCGGACAGCTGCCGCGCGACGGCGGCTGCCGCACCAACCGGCACGGCGGGGAGGCGGTCACGGACGGCCGGGCAGACGACGGCTCCGGACGTACCGGAAAGGGCCTCGCGGACCCGGGTGTCATCGGCCCGGACCGCAGGATCGATCCGGACCACCGGCCAGAAGTACGACGAGCGGTCGCCGTTGCGGCAGGTCGTCCCGGAGGCGGCCAGGTCGGCGTCGGAGGAGAACGCGGTGATCGCCTTGTTGCCGACGAAGTCGTGCACGTGTTCGGCGCCGTTGCGGATGCCCGGCTGGGCGACCGGGTTGTCCGGGCTGAACTTGCCGTTGCCGTTGGTGCCGCAGTCCACGGTGAACCGGCCGCGGGACGCGTCCCGGCCCGGCCGCGGGTTCACCACGTTCGCGGCGACCCGGTCGATCGGGACGTACTGGTTCAGGCTGGTCGAGGCGTCGGCCGTGCCCTTGCCGCCGCCGGAGACGAACGTGACGGTCAGGACTCCGGCCGCGACCAGCGCGGTGCCGGCCGCGGCGACCCGAACCAGGGTCGAACTCCTCGGCGACGGCCGTCGGTAGCGAGCTCTCACGCGCTTCTCCTCATCGTGGGACGCACCGCCGTGGTGGTCGGTGTCGCCCCTCGATACGCGGGCCGGCCGGGACCGGATGGCCGTGGCCCGCTCAGGTAAGCGTTCGGTAAGAACTCGGCTGCCGCCGGAGTCAGGCCGCCAGGCGGTCGGCGGGCCAGTCGACCTGCGGGTCGGTGGCCGGCCGGCTCAGGTAATAGCCCTGAACGTGGTGCAGGCCCTCCTCGGTCAGCACGGCGAGTTCGGCGCCGGTCTCCACCCCCTCGGCCACCACGGTCACGCCGAGCGAGGCCCCGAAGTTGCACATCGCCCCGATCAGCGCCCGCCGGGCCGGATCCTGGTCGCTGTCGGCGATGATGCTGCGGTCGAGTTTGACGATGTCCGGGCGCAGTCGCAGGATGTGCTGCATCGAGGCGTACCCGGCGCCGGCGTCGTCGACGGCCAGGCGCGCGCCGGTCGCGCGGACCAGCCGCATCGAGTCGGCCAGCGTGTCGTAGTCGTCGACCGCCGTATGCTCGGTCACCTCGATCACCAGCCGGGCCGCCTGGGCGCCGAGCCCGGCGAGCAGCTGGTGGAACCGCTGGTCCAGGATCGTCTGCGCCGACACGTTCACCGACAGGTACGCCTGGGCGGGCACGCTGGGCAGCCGCCGGCAGGCCGCGGCGACCGCGTGCATCTCCAGGTCGATGCCCAGCCCGACCTGCCACGCCTCGGCGAACCAGACGTCGGGCGTGCGGTACGGCTCCGCGGCGAACCGGGCCAGCGCCTCCATCCCGGAGATCTCGCTGCGGTCGACGTCGACGATCGGCTGCAGGACGATCTGCAGCGCGCCGGCGTCGCGCATGCTGTGCTCGACGCGGGCCCGGATGGCGTCGTGCTCCTGCCGCAGCTGCTGCTCGGCCGAGGCGGCGGCCATCTCCACGGTGACGTCGGCGCTGAAGCCGCGGTAGCCCACGATGCAGCCGCCGGCGCCGTACATCGGGGTGGCGCTGCTGCTGAGGGTGCGCATGGTGCCGTCGCGGTGCACGGCGCTGCTGATCCAGTCCTGGCGTGCCGAGGTGTCGAAGACGTGCTCGCTCGCGGCCGGATCGCGGTCCAGCAGCTCCCGGACGTCGCGGCCGGTGAGCTGCTGCGCGTCGTAGCCGAGCAGCTCGCCCACGCCGTCGCTGCTGTAGGCGATCCGCAGGTCGGCGTCGACCTGCCAGACCCAGCCGTGCGCGGTGTGCACGGTGTCGCGGAACGCCTCCACCGCCTCGTCGGCGCGGGCCGCGAGGCTGCGGTGGAACCGCACCAGCCGGACCGTGGTGGCGGCGGCCAGCGGCAGCCAGGCGACGCCGATCAGGCCGAGCCACTCGTCGAGCTCCGGGGTCTCCCCCTTGATCCACACTTCGAGCCAGTCCCACGCGTACGAGATCAGGGCCACCACCATGCTCACCGCGAGCACGGTCACCGCCGACGACACCACGCTGCGCGCGCGCTGCAGCTCGGCGGGGGTGTCCGTGTCGTTCTCCTTCACCTCCGGCTCATCGGCGGGGATCAGGGCCGGATGAGCGCGAGAGCGGTCAGGGCCGCTCGTGGCGGGCGGCGTCGAGGCCGGCGCGCACCTCGGTGAGCAGGTCCACCAGCAGGCCGAGCCGTTCGTCGGAGAGCCCGGCGAAGGCGATCGTCGCCTCGGGGTGCATCGCCAGCATCGCGGTGGTCAGCAGCTCCCCGCCGCGCGCGGTGAGCCGCACCTCCCGCCGGCGGCTGTCGTCGCCGGCCACCTCGGCGGTGACCGCGCCCAGCTCGGTGAGGGTGCGCAGGGTCTTGGAGACGGCCGGCTGGTTGACCTCCATGGCGGCCGCGATCTCGCCGACCGAGCAGCCCTGCGGCGCCCCGGCCAGGTGCGACAGCACGGCGACGTGGGTCAGCGTGACGCCGTGCGGGCGTAACGCGCGGTTGAGCCGGGTGGTGCTCAGCTGGTGGACGACGGCGAGCTCGCGGACAGCTCGCCCCTGGGTCTGCGGGCGCTCCATCCGTCAATAATATTCCACGGAATACTTGACGGGGGGCCGACGCGGCCGCCAAAATACATTCCATGGAATGGAAAACAGTTTCCCTGGTCACCGCGGGTTTCGCCGCACAGCGCGTGACCCAGACCGTGCTGGACGGGTTCTACGCCCGCTCCGGCTACCCGGTGCCCTACTACACCGGCCAGCTGTCGTTCAGCGCGAGCAAGCTCTCCGGGTGGTACACCGGGATGGAGCGCGACGGCACCCTCGACGTCTACTGGCAGACCCAGTTCGTCGACTTCGCCTTCATCGCCGCGACCGCGCTGTTCTTCACGGCGCTGCTGTTCGCCGTGGCGCGGGCCTTTCCGGCGGGCAGCGGCGGGCGCACGTTCGCCCGGCGGCTGATCTGGTTCGGGCTGGCCGCGCCGCTGCTCGACGTACTGGAGAATCTGCTCTCGTTCGTGATGCTGCCGGACCCCGGTGCGATCTCACCGGTGGTGGCGCTGCTGTATTCCAGCGCGGCGGCGCTCAAGTTCGCCTGCTTCTTCGCGGTCTACCTGTGGGCGGCGGTGGGACTGACCACCGCGGCGGTCGTCCGGATCCGCGGCCGCCGGGCCGCCGCGACGGCTTGACAACATGCAGTCTGCCGACTGCATAATGCAGGTCATGGCCGGTGACATGGACAAGGTGTTCAAGGCGCTCGCCGACCCGACCCGCCGCCGGCTGCTCGACAGCCTGCGCGGCGAGGGCGGCCAGACCCTGGGGCGGCTCTGCGCGGGCCTGGCCATGACCCGGCAGACGGTGACGCAGCACCTCGCCGTGCTGCACGAGGCAAACCTGATCAGTTCCGTCCGGCACGGCCGGGAGAAGTGGCACTACCTCAACCCGGTCCCCATCGATGAGGTGCGGCAGCGCTGGATCGCCCCGTTCGAGCAGCCCCGGCTACGGGCCCTCGACACGATCCGCCAGCACGCAGAGGAGGCCCACATGACCACGACAAAACCCGATTTTGTGTACGTGACCTACATCCACGCCACCCCCGACCAGGTCTGGCAGGCGCTCACCGACGCCGAGCTGACCGGCGCCTACTGGGGGCATCACAACGTCTCCGACTGGCAGCCCGGATCGCGGTGGGCCCATCAGCGCACCGACGGCTCCGGCATCGCCGACGCCGGTGGTGTCGTCCTCGAGACGGCCCCGCCGCACCGGCTGGTCATGACGTTCGGCGACCCGGACGCCGGCGCCGACGCCTCCACGGTCACCTTCACCATCGAGGCGCACCAGGAGATCGTCCGGCTGACCGTCACGCACGTGGACATCCCGAGCGCCGAGGACCTCGAGGCCGCCTCGGCCGGTTGGCCCGCGGTGCTGGCCAACCTGAAGTCCCTGCTCGAAACGGGGCACGTGCTGCCGCAGGCGCCGTGGGAGATGCACACCGCGCTGCGGGCGGGCCGGCAGACCGGCCGGTGACGGCCGGGTTGGATCAAGGGTGGCCGGGCATACCCCGATCGTGACATCTTCGCGCGGGCCCGGCTCACTGAGCCGCCATGCCCACCTCCGCACCCGGATCGACCCGTCGCTGCCGCACACGGTGGAGCACCCGGTGCACACCGTGGTGGTCGGCGGCGGGATCGCCGGGATGACCGCGGCCCTGCTGCTCGCCGAACGCGGTGTCGCGGTGACCCTGCTGGAACGCGACGACCGGCTCGGCGGCCGGCTCGCCGCGTGGCCCAAACAGCTGGCCGACGGCTCCACCCAGATGGTCGGCCACGGGTTCCACGCGTTCTTCCGGCAGTACTACAACTGGCGGGGCATCCTGCGCCGGATCGACCCGGCACTGTCGTTCCTGCGCCCGGCCGAGCACTATCCGGTGGTGTCGCGGGCCTGGCCGGACGAGGACTTCGGCGGCCTGCCGGGCCAGCCCCCGTGGAGCCTGCTCGCGCTGATCGCCCGCTCGCCCAGCCTGCGGATGCGGGAGATGCGCGACGTCGACGGGCCGACCGCGATGGCGCTGCTGCGGTACTCGCGGGAGCAGACGTACCGGGACTTCGACACCATGCCGGCCGCGGAGTTCCTCGACCGGCTCGCCATGCCGGACCGGGCTCGCGCGCTGCTGTTCGACGTGTTCGCGCACTCGTTCTTCAACCCGGCGGCGCAGATGTCAGCCGCTGAGATGATCATGCAGTTCCACTTCTACTTCCTGCGCAACGCCGAAGGGCTGGACTTCGACGCTCCGGAGGACGACTACCAGAGCACGATCTGGACACCGCTGTGCGAACGGTTGCAGGCGTTCGGCGGGGACATCCGTACCGGCGCCACCGTCGACCGGATCGAACCGGGCTGGACCGTCACGCTCACCGGCGGCGCCCGGATCCGCGCCGACCACGTCGTGCTGGCCACCGACCCGGCGTCGGCGCGGGACCTGGTCGCGGCGTCCCCCGACCTGGCCCGGCTGGCACCGCGCCTGGCGAGCGACATCGCGACGGTACGGACCACCGCCCCGTACGCGGTCAGCCGGATCTGGACCGACCGCGACCTCGCGCCGCACCGCGCGGGGTTCAGCAGCGTCGCCCGGGAACCGCTGCTGGACTCGATCAGCCTGTTCCACCGTGTCGAACGAGGCTCGGCCCGGTGGGCGCGGAAGACCGGCGGCGCCGTCGTGGAACTGCACGCCTACGCCGCGGAGGCCGGCATCGACGCGCCGGCCGCGGCACGCGACATGTGGTCGCAGCTCGCCGCGGTCTGGCCGGAGGCGCGCGGGTTGCGGGCGGTCGACGGCGACACCCGGATCGGGCACGACGCGCCCGCGTTCGACGTCGGCAGCGACGCCACCCGCCCCGGCGTGACCACCGACGCCGACGGGTTGTTCCTGGCCGGCGACTGGGTCCGGATGCCGTTCCCGTGCGCGCTGATGGAACGCTCGGCCGCCTCGGCGGCGACGGCCGTCAACACGATCCTGCACCGGCACGGCGTGCGGCAGGTGCAGGTCTACTCGATCCCGCCGCGTGGCCTGCTGGCTCCTGCTCAGCGCACCTTCTCCGCGCGGAACTGCATCCGCGGCGTCGCGTAGAACTCCTGCGCCTGCACCAGCCGCAGCTCCCGCTCCCCGGAGGTGTAGGTGAGCTCGATCAGGTCGAAGACGCTGGAGGCGGTGCGCTCCAGGGCCACCGCCGCGTCCTTGGTCGCCACGTAGTGCGCGGTGAACAGCGCGGCCGTCACGTCACCGGAGCCGTTCGCCTTGAACGGCAGGTGCGGGGTGCTCACCAGCCACGCGCCGGCGCCGTCCACGACCAGCATCTCGATCGTGCCCGGCGCCCGGTCCGGACGCTCCACACTGGTCACCAGCACGGTCGACGGGCCCATGGCGCGGGCCAGGTCGGCCGAGTCCAGCGTCGACGCGATGCTCGCCGGTTCGGTGCCGGTCAGGAACCCCAGCTCGAACTGGTTCGGCGTGATGATGTCGGCCACCGGCACCACCCGGTCGCGCAGCAGCACCGGGATCTCCGGCGCGACGAAGCAGCCGGACTTGGCGTTGCCCATCACCGGGTCGCACGCGTAGACCGCCGCCGGGTTCGCGGCCTTCACCCGGCGCACCGCGTCGACGATGACGTCCGCGATGCCCGCGCCGCCCTGATAGCCGGAGAGCACCGCGTCGACCTGCGGGAACACGCCGCGCTCCTCGACACCGAGCAGGATCTCGGCCACGTCCGCCGGCGGGAGCAGCGGGCCGCGCCACGCGCCGTACCCGGTGTGGTTGGAAAAGGCCACCGTGGGGACCGGGACGACCTCGACACCGATGCGCTGCAGCGGGAACACGGCCGCGGAGTTGCCGACATGACCGTGCGCGACCGACGACTGGATGGAGAGAACCTTCATCACCACAGCTTAGAGATCCACTTGCGGGCCGCTTTCACACCGGCCGATGTTGTTTCGTACGACGGACTTTGTTTCGTACGACGGACACAACGGCGGCACGGTGTCCGATTCAGCACAGACGATGGCCCTCTCACCCAGGCTGCTCGCCGAAGGAGAACTGGCCATGGCTGTCCCCGCTCCCCGCCGCCCGCTCCGGGCCTGGCGCTGCCCCGCTCTCACCCCCGCCCCGCGCCGGGCCGGCTCCGGCGTCGCGGAACTGACCGGGCTGCCGGCCGCCGTCATCGCCGCCCATCACCTGATCGCCGCCGGCAACACCTACCCCGCGGCGACGCTGCTCGGCCGGTACCTCGACGCGCTCGACATCGCGTGGCTGCCCGACGACCCGATCCTGGTCGACGCGTTCACCCTCTACGCGACGCTGCGCCACGACGACCGGCAACTGGCCGCGGCCCGCTACGCCGAGCAGGCCAGCCGCCGGCTGCACACCGAGCTGCACCCCCGGCGCCTGGCAGCGGCTCGCGTGCTCGGGAACCTGCTGCACCGGCGGGGGCTTTTCGACGAAGCCATCACCGTACGAAAAAGCATCCTGGACGCCCATCGGCAGCTCGACATCCCGCCCAGCACCGCCGAGGTCCACAGTGAACTCGCCGCCAGCCTGCACGCCGCCGGGCACTGCGGCGAAGCCGTGCGCGCCGTCGACCGCGCCTGGCGCACCTGGCAGAACCACCCGGGCGACGACACGATCGGGCAGCCCATCCTGCGCGGCTACCTGCGGATGCTGAAGAGCTGCGGCCGCTTCGACGACCTGGCCGACCTGCTCTGCGAGATCAGCCTGGACCCGGCCGCGGCGGCGCTGGCCCTGTCGATGCGCAGCGGCGACGACACCGCCTACCTGGACCGGCACCAGCGGCAGGTGTGCGCGGGCCGCGAGTCCCTCCATGCATCGGAGCCAGGTCGGTCCCAGCCCCACCCGCGCTAGCGGCCCGTTCCGCCCTCGCGCCGGGCAGCGCGGACCGGCGGGGCGGCGCCGGCCCGCCGGTCGGGTGGCGCCGGCCGGTGACCGTGCCCGGCTGGCGCTGAGGGGTGTCTCGACGCTCCCGAGAGACCCCTCACCAGGTCCCAGCTGGCGCCCACGGCCCCCTCAACACCCTCGAAACAGCCCTCAGCACCAGCCCAGCTCCCGCAGCTCGCGCCGAGAACCACCCCCGACGCCCCGAGACACCCCTCACCACCAGCCCGTCGAGCCCAGCTGGCACTGAGGGGTGTCTCGACGCTCCCGAGAGACCCCTCACCACCAGCTGATCGGGGCCGGCTGGTGGTCAGGGTCGTTTCACTCTCGGTTTGGCGGCCCTCAGCGCCAGCCGGCTTGCTGGCCTCGCCGGGGGTCGGGAGCGGCGGGCTGGGGCCGGGCAATGCGGCGGGGCGGGGCGGGTTCGCAATGACAGATCGCGGGCGCTGGCCGCCCCCAGGTGGGCGGTGGGCGCACGCACTGTGGGATTGCGGATTGCTGCCGCCCCGGCGTAGGCAGCCATCGCGCGCATCGCCCATGATCGCGGGCCGCTGGCGCCCCTGGAACAGTCGCTTGCGGGCGCCGGCGCCCAGAATCGGCCAAACGCGGGGCACTGGTGCCTGTGCCCCCGCGATCGCGGATTCTCACCGCCCCGGCACCGGAAGCGGAAGCGGGCGGGTCGAGGCAGGGCTGATGGCGGGTGCGGACCCGACGGCAGGAGCGGGCCGACGCAAGGAACGGACCGACGCAAGGAACGGACCGACGCAAGGAACGGGCCGACGCAAGGAACGGGACAGGGGCGGGGACCGGTGTGAGGGCGGGGAGCGCGCGCGGCGGGGTGGCGGCGGGTCAGGCTTCTCGGGTTGGTGGGGAGAGGGAGTCGGCCAGGGCGGCGAGGGTTTGGGCCAAGGACGGCAGCAGGGTGGGTGTGATCTGGTCGACGACGCGGCGGCGGGCGCTGGACAGGTGGGTGGGCTGGGTCTGGCGCATCATCTGCAGGCCGGCGGTGGTGAGGATGGCGTCATTGCCGCGGCTGTCCTTGCTGTGGCGTTCCTTGCGGACCAGGTCGTGGCGGGTCAGGTCGTCGACGACCCGGGTGATGCGCGACGGGGTGAGGCCCGCCGACGCGGCTAGCGCGGACATCCGCATCCGGTGCTCGGGCGCCTGACTCAGGATCAGCAGCACGGCGAACTCGGTCATGGTGACGCCGGTGCGGGACATGTCGTCCTCCAGCGCACGGGGCAGCGCGTGCACCAGGCGCCCCAGGCTCTGCCAGAGCAGGAGCTCGTCCGGGGTCAGCGGCGCGGGCGGGTTGTCGGTCGTCACCGCCACATTGTATTTGGTCAGGCAAGCAAGTACCTTCTGATTTGCTTAACTAAGCAAGTAAACGACGGCACGAAGCGAGCACACCATGCAGATCCTTGTCATCGGCGCCACCGGCTATGCCGGGCGCCGGGTTTCCGCCGCACTGGCCCGGGCCGGGCACACCGTTCTCGGGATGACCCGCGACGCCGGGAGCGCCGGCGCGCGGGAGCTGGCCGCGGCCGAGGTGGTCCCGGTCGAGGGTGACCTCACCCGGCCGGAGAGCTGGCGCGGGCACCTGACCGGCACCGACGCCGTCGTGCACCTGCTGATGGAGACGGGAGATCCGGTCGGCGCCGACCGGGCGCTGTTCGCCGAGGTGGCTGCGGCGCAAGGCCGCGACGGCCGTCACCGGCACCTGATTTACACGACCGGGATCTCATCGTACGGGCGGACCGGGCTGGGGCTGATGGACGAGAACACGCCGGGCGATCCGGGGAGTCCGATCGGCTTCCGCTTCGTACTGGAAAAGGAACTTGCCGACAGCGGCCTGGCGCACACCGTGATCCGGCCGGGCTTCCTCTATGGCGGGCCGGCGAGCACGTCGATGACCGGACAGTGGTTCGCGGCGGCCGAGAAGGGTGCGCCGGTCTTCTACGGCGACGTCACGAAGCGGTGGAGCTGGGTGCATGTGGACGATCTCGCCGAGGCTTACGTGCGGGTGCTCGACAACCCGGCGGCGGTGGACGGGGAGGTGTTCGTGATCGCCGACGATCAGCGGGTGGCCGCGCTGGACGTGCAGCGGGTTGCCGTTCGGGCCGCGGGGTGGGCCGGGGAGATCGCCCTGACCGGGGCTGAGGACGGCGGGATCATGCAGATGGCTGCTGATCAGGATGAGCTGGTCAGCAGCGCCAAGGCGCACCGGGTGCTCGGCTGGCGGGCGCGGCATCCGGGCTTCACCGACGCGCCGGAGCGGCACTATCGCGCGTGGAAGGTGGCGCGGCCCTGACGCAGCAGGTGGGCGGCGTGGTCGGCGTGGGCGGTGTCGACCAGCACCGCGTACCGATGAGGGTGGACCTCGATGGGCACCGCCCGGCGGCCGCGGGACAGGCCGTGACCCACCGCGCGCAGGGCGCTGCCGGTCACCGCGCCGCCTGCCGCCGCTGACACTGCCACCCGGGTGGGCTCGGCGGTCGCCTCGACGAGGTCGGTGGTCACCAGCAGGCCCAGCGTCAGCGCGCCGGCGGCCAGGCCGAGCGCGCCGCCGTGGACGAGCGCCGCGGACGAGGGCCATCGGGCGGCCGGGCGGGGGTGGGTGCGCAGGTCGCATCCGACGACGGTCGCCGACCGGGCCGGGATGCCGCCCTCGGTCAGCTGGTGCACGGCCCGGCCGGCTGTCGCGAGGTCGCCGGCGGACGCGACGATCCGTTGCGCGTGGGCGCGGGGCGGGTTGCGGAGCCGAGTGGTGATGTTCGCGTCGCGCTGCCAGCCTGCGTTCTGATCCATGGGTAGCTCCTGACGACGAACTCGGCGCGACGGGTGCACCCATCGTCGTGAGCGGCGATGTTCGTTCGCCCACGGAACGCTGACAGTTCGGTGACGGTCCCCGGCGGTTTCCACAGTGGGGCGTCGTCCACAGCCCGCCCACCGGGCCACCCCGATCCGCACCACACTGACCAGCGGGGGCTGCCCCCAGGGAGGGTGGGATCTGCGTGGGACCTGCGTGGGACCTGCGCGGGACCTGCGCGGGCCTGGTCAGAGGCTCCATCCGATCGATGAACTCCTCTTGACGAAACCATTGAGAGCGGTAACACTCTCGAAACACAAAGCGCTCAGCCACAGCGACCGTGCCCCGCTCCGGTGCACCCGTGAGCAGCTCCCCCACACCTGCCCGCCCGGACCGTGACTCCTCACGGCCCGGACCCATCCGTACCCAAAATTGTTAGCGCTAACAAACAAGGAGGAGCATGTCGCAGTCAATCCGCCGGGTGCTGTCGCTGGTCACCGCAGCGCTGCTCGGCCTGTCCACCGCCCTCGTGGCCCGGCCCGGCCCCGCGCTCGCCGCACCCGGCCCGACCTTTACCAACCCGGTCGTCGACGTGCCCAACAGCGCCGACCCGACGCTCACCTACTACAACGGCTTCTACTACTACGTCGCGACGACCTGGTCCGCCGACGTCGTGATGCGCCGCTCGGCGACGATCGCCGGCCTGCGCACCGCGGCCGAGCAGGTCGTGGTGCGCACCGGCGGCACCACGATGTGGGCGCCGCACCTCGAAATGATCAACAACCGGTGGTACCTGTACTACTCGATCGAGCAGACCGGCGGGGCCCGGCGCACGCACGTCGCGGAGAGCGCCGGCACCGACCCGCTCGGGCCGTACACCGTGCGCGGCATCCTCAACCTGATGCCGAACGGGGGCTGGGCGATCGACGCCGCGCCAGTGAAGCTCGGCACCGCGCTCTACATGACGTTCTCGGCGTTCCACGCCGACGGGCTGCAGTCGCTGTACATCGCGCCGATGTCCAACCCGTACACCGCGTCGGCGGCCGGCAGCCGGATCTCCGCGCCGACGCTGGCCTGGGAAACCCAGAACGGGGCGGTCAACGAGGGGTCGTTCCCGCTGCAGCGCAACGGGCGGACCTTCCTGACCTACTCGGCCAGCCACTGCAACGGGCCGAACTACAAGCTCGGGATGCTCGAGTACACCGGGACCAACCCGCTCGCGGCGAGCTCCTGGACCAAGGCGGCCAGTCCGATCTTCCAGCGCAACGACGCCGCCGGGGTGTTCGGGCCCGGGCACCACTCGTTCTTCACCTCACCGGACGGTACCGAGACCTGGATCGCGTACCACGCGAACTCGTCGGCGTCGCAGGGCTGCGGGACGACCCGGACCACCCGCGTACAAAAAATCTCCTGGAACGCCGACGGCACGCCGAACCTCGGCGTGCCGGTCTCGACCGGCACCGTGCTCGCCGCGCCGTCCGGTGAGACCGCGGCCCCGGTCCGGATCCGCAACCAGCACAGCAACCTCTGCCTCGACGACTACAACTGGGTGGCCACCCCCGGCGCCGAGGTCCGGCAGTGGACCTGCGGCACCGCCGCCGTGCAGGACTGGTACCTGGTGCCGGCCGCCGACGGGTACGTCACGATCAGCAACCGCAACAGCGGCCTGTGCCTGGACGACAAGGACTGGGCCACCGCGCCGGGCTCGGTCGTGCAGCAGTGGACGTGCAACGGCCTGGCCGTGCAGCAGTGGAAGGTCACCGCGCTCGGCGACGGGTACGCCACCTTGCAGAACCGCACCAGCGGCCTGTGCCTGGACAACTACAACTTCGGCACCGCACCCGGCGCCGAGGTGCGGCAGTGGACCTGCTCCGGCAACAACGCCCAGCGCTGGGCGATCGCGTGAGGGCCCGGGCAGCGCTCGTGCTGGCGGCCGTCGTCGTGCTGCTGGCGAGCTTCGTCCAGCCGGCGAGCGCGCAGTTCATCACGGTCGGCAACCCGGTCGTGCAGCAGCGGGCGGACACCGCGATCTACAAACACACCGACGGCTACTACTACATGACCGCGTCGGTGCCGGACTACAAGCGCGTGGAGCTCCGGCGCGCGACCACACTGCAGGGGCTCGGGACCGCCACCACCGCGAACGCGTTCGTGGCCCCGTCCAGCGGGGCGTTGAGCGGCTGGATCTGGGCGCCGGACATCCGGTACTACGACGGCGCCTGGTACATGTACTTCTCGGCCTCGCCGAGCACCGCCACGTTCGCCCAGCGCCTCTACTGGATCCGCAACACCTGCGCGAACCCGATGACCTGCGCCTGGAGCGCGCCGCAGCGGTTCACCACCGGCTGGGAGTCGTTCCAGCTCGACGCGGCCTCGTTCGTGAACCGCGGCGTGCGGTACTTCGTCTGGGCGCAGGACAGCCCGGACACCAACTACAACAGCCACATGTACATCGCCCGGATGAACAGCGCCACCGGCATCACCGGGACGGTCACCGAGATCGCCCGGCCGACGTACAGCTGGGAGATGGAAGGTGTCGCCGGCGTGGTCGAGGGACCGTCGCCGCTGGTGAAGAACGGCCGGGTCTACATCGCCTACTCCGCCTCGGCGACCGACTCGCGCTACAAACTCGGCTTGCTCTCCTCCTGGGACACCGCGGACCTGCTCGACCCGGCGTCCTGGTACAAGCATCCGAACCCGGTGTTCCAGACCGCGAACGGCGTCTACGGCCCGGGGCACGGCAGCTTCACGGTCGCCGAGGACAACACCACCGACGTGCTGGTCTACCACGCCCGGGACTACGCCACCCCGACACCGGACGCGCTGACCGACCCGAACCGGCACACCCGGATGCAGCAGCTCTACTGGCGCGAGAACGGTGACCCGTTCTTCGGACAACCCCTTCCCGACGGTACGACCAGGCCCGGCATCCGCGGCGCGCACAGCAACCGGTGCGTCGACAACTACAACCTCGACACCACCCCGGGCGCCCTGGTCCGGCTCTACGACTGCAACGGCAACACCGCCCAGGAGTGGGAGTTCAGCTACCGCGGGGTCAGCTGGTACGAGATCCGCAACCGCAACACCGGCACCTGCCTGACCGACCTGAACGCCAGCACCACGGCGAACGCCGACGTCGGCCTGACCGCGTGCACCAACACGGCCGCCCAGCAGTGGACCCTCCTGGACCAGGGCAGCGGCTGGTTCTCACTGCGCAACGTCGCCGGCACCATGTGCCTGGACAACTACGAGTGGAACGCGGCGAACGGGGCACGCCTGTCGCTCTACCCGTGCAACGGCACCGCGGCCCAGCGCTGGCGCCGCGGATAGACCGCAGCCGATAGGGTCGAGGGCATGACGTCAGCCGTTGCCGCCACTGCCTTCGACTCGCTGCGCCTCGACGCGGTGCCCGACCAGGAGGGGCTGCGCCGGGTCTACGACCTGCCCGGTGACGCGGCCGTCCGCAAACAGATGACCGCGCTCACCGAGCAGACCCGGCGTCTGATCGCCTGCTCGTCGCTGATCCTGGTGGCCAGCGTGGACGCCGAGGGCAACCTCGACGTCTCCCCGCGCGGCGGCCCCGCCGGGTTCGTCACCGTCCTGGACGACCGGACGGTGGCGATCCCGGACGCGACCGGCAACAAACGCCTCGACAGCCTGCAGAACGTCGTCGCCACCGGCCGGGCCGGGCTGCTGTTCGTCATCCCGGGCCGCAGCACGACGCTGCGGGTCAACGGCCGGGCCTGCGTCTCCACCCGCCCCGAGCTGCTGTCCCAGCTGACCGCCGTGGGCAAACCGCCGGCCAGCGCGCTCGTGGTGGGCATCGACGAGGTCTACCCGCACTGCCCGAAGGCGTTCCTGCGCGGCGCGGCCTGGAAGCCCGAGCAGTGGCTGCCCGCCGACGCCCAGCCGACCTCGGCCGAGGTGACCCTGGCCCAGCTGCGGATGCCGGACCTGACGATCGCCGCGATCGAGCAGAACGAGGCGGACGCGCTGAAGTACCGCTACGAGTGACCGCGCCGGCTTTCAGCCGACGTGAATGCCGGGCCGCAGGTCCGGGTCCGGCTGATGCTTGCGGATGATTTCTCGTACGACCGGAGCCGTGTCGCCGCGCCCGAGCAGGAAGTAGCGGAACATGTGCACCAGCGGACTGCCCTCGGCCCACGCGAAGTAGCAGTGCGGCTGCACCCCGGTGCTCTGCTGCAGCGCGAGCAGCACCGCCGCGATGGCGTTCGGACCGGCCGGCGCGTTCGCCCGCAGCACCCGGTATTCGCCTACCTGGACGCCCCGGACCTGCAACGTGTCGCTGAACTCCGACGGGTCGACGACGGTGATCTCGAGGAACATCACATCGGCGGTGCCGGGCACCGGGTTGTGACCCCGCTGTTCCTGTTCCTTTTCGGCGTATTCGGCGACATCACCGGACTGCCGGCGGTTGGCGATGAGGTTCAGAGCCCCGTCGAAGGCGATCGAGTCAGTGACGAAGCGGCGGGCGTTCTCGTCGAACTCGATCCGGTCGGCGCGCAGCTCGGTGGTCCGTGACACCCGGGAGATCAGCGACACGATCACGATGCCGGCGATGAACATCCCGGAGATCGCGATGCCGTCCGGCTTGCTGATCACGTTCTTGACCAGTGCGTACAGCAGCACCGCGGTGAGCGCCCCGAACCCGGCGGTGGCCAGGCGCCGGCCGGCGCGCAGCACCGAGACGGTGACCGCGAACGCGCCGGAGACCATCATCGCCAGGATGCCGGTGGCGTACGCGCCGGCCTGGGCGTTGACGTCGGCGCCGAAACCGATGGTGATCGCCACGCAGATGACGGTGTAGACCAGCACGACCGGACGTACCGCCCGGCCCCACTCCGGCGCCATCCCGTAGCCGGGCAGGTAGCGGGGCACGATGTTGACCAGCCCGGCCATCGCGGACGCCCCGGCGAACCAGAGGATCAGGATGGTGCTGATGTCGTACGCGGTGCCGAACACCTCACCGAGCTGGTCGTGCGCGAGCCAGGCCAGCGCGCGCCCGTTGGCCGGGCCGCCCGGCTGGAACGCCGCGGCCGGGATCAGCACGGTGGTCACGAAGCTCGCCGCGAGCAGGTACACGCTCATGATCAGGGCGGCGACGGTGAGCAGTTTGCGGGTGTTGTGGATCCGCGAGCGCAGCCGCTGCTCGTCGTCGGCGCCGTCGACCTCGATCAGCGGCATCATGCTGACCCCGGTCTCGAAGCCGGACAGGCCCAGCACGAGCAGCGGGAACGCCAGCAGCGCCGGTTCGACCAGGCCGCCGAAGCCGCCACCGCCGGCGCTGAGCGCGCTGGTCCACGCGGAGAACGCCCCGGCCGTGGTGGCCACGTCGATCAGCCCGGCCACGACGGTCACCGCGTTCAGGATCAGGAACACCGCGACCAGCGGGATCGCGACGGTGACCGCCTCGCTGAAGCCGAGCAGGAACACCCCGCCGAGCAGGAGCAGCAGGGTCACGGTGATCACGACCTCGTGGCCGTGCAGCACGCTCGGGAAGAACGGGTTCTCCACGATGTGCACCGACGCGTCGGCCGCCGACAGGGTGATCGTGATGATCCAGGAGGTGCAGACGAAGCCGAGCAGCACCAGCACGAAGAGCTTGCCGCGCCAGAACGGCAGCAGCTTCTCCAGCATCGCCACCGAGCCGGCGCCGTGCGGGCTCTCCTTCGCCACCCTCAGGTACATCGGCAGCATCCCGAGCAGGGTCAGCGCCACGATCAGCAGGGTGGCCAGCGGCGACACCGCGCCGGCCGCGAGCGCGGCGATCGCCGGCACGTACGCCAGGCTGGAGAAGTAGTCGACGCCGGTCAGGCACATCACCTTCCACCAGGCGTGCGGCTTCGCGTGGCTCTCCCCCGCCGCCGGTCCGGACGGCTGCACCTGGTGGCGCAGCAGCCACCGGGCCAGGCCGCCGCCGGCCTGTTCCTGCCGGGCGGGGCTGCCCACCACTGCCGGTAATGCGTACTCGTCCGTGGCGTCCACAACACTCTCTTCCTGCGGGGCTGTCCGTAGTTCGGTGCGTTGAGCACGGTACGACCCCGCGGGTAGTGCCGGTCAGCCGGTACGCTCCTGCCGCCGCCAGGCGACCTGCTGGATCAGCAGGGTCAGCACCCCGGCGACCACGATCGCCGCCATGTTGATCAGCAGTTGCAGGGCGGAGCCGACCGCCTCGTCGCGCACCCCGTAGGCGAGTGCGACCGCCGCGTTCGCCGCCGCCGGGATGGTGGTCACCGAGATCAGCACGCCGACCAGGGTGCCGGCCTTGGCCGAGGTCAGCGACAGGATGCCGGCCACCCCGCAGAGAAGGCCGACCACCCAGGACAGCGCGTCCGGGCGCCAGATGAAATCGGTCAGCGGCCGGTCGGCCAGCAGCATCGACTTGTCGACGAGACCGATAGCGGTCAGCAGCCACACCACCCCGATCGTGATCACCATCCCGATCGAGAACCCGACCCCGAGGGCCAGCACCGACCGGCGCACCAGCGGCGCCCGGCGTTTGACCAGGCCCACGCAGAGCGCGGCGAGCGGCCCGAACTCCGGCCCGACCACCATCGAGCCGACGATCAGGATCGGCTGGTCGAGCAGCACACCCAGCGCGGCGATCACCATCGCGATGATCATGAACGCGAGATACGACGCGGACAGCGCGGATTCCTCACCGGTCTGCTGCTCGATCTCGTGCCACACCACCGCGTCCACGCCCAGCCCGGGCACCCGGCGCGCGGCCCGGTCGGCCGACGCCGACAGCGTCGTGTCAATCTTCTCGATCACGATCGCGCCGACCCGGTCCAGGCCGAGACGTCGCAAGCGGTCCAGCACGGCACTGGCACTTTCGCGTACGACGTCGAACTCGATCACGTCGCCGACCGGCTCGCGCGCCACCCCGGTCAGCACGATCACGTGCGTGACGCCGTCGTCACCGGCCAGCGCGTCCAGCGCCCGCCCGGTGACCGCCTCAGGCGAGATCACCCGTACATGCAGCATTCTCGCCCCTCAGCTCACAGTGACCGCAAGTGTAGGGCGGCGGATTCTGCGACTGAGGGTTCCCGGGGTGTCCGGGCGGGGAGTACGGTGAGCCCAGGTGTGCCGGGAAGCCTGGTCGGCGGTCATTGTTCCATGTCGACCGAAGGGTTTCCCGATGTCTGCGCCTGCGCTGCGAGCTGTCGATCTGACGAAACGATACGGTCGTCTGACCGCCCTGGACCGCCTGACCCTGGACGTGCGGCCGGGTGAGGTCTTCGGCTTCCTGGGGCCGAACGGGGCCGGCAAGTCCACCACCATCCGTCTGCTGCTGGGCCTGGCCCGGGCCACCGCGGGGCGTGCCGAGGTCTACGGGGTCGACGCTGGCGACGTGGCCCGGGCGCATCGATCGCTGGCCTACGTTCCGGCCGACGTGGCGTTGTGGCCGCAGCTGACCGGCGCCGAGATCCTGCACCTGCAGGCGCGGACCGGCCCCGGCACCGACCTGGTCTACCGCGACGAGCTCGTCGAACGGTTCGGCCTCGACCTGTCGAAACCCGCCCGGACCTACTCGACCGGGAACCGGCAGAAGGTGGCACTGGTCGCCGCGTTCGCCACCCGGGCGCCGCTGCTGGTGCTCGACGAGCCCACCAGCGGCCTGGACCCGCTGATGGAACGCGAGTTCCGTGCCGCCGTCGGGCAGGCCCGTCAGCGTGGGCAGACCGTCTTCCTCAGCTCGCATCAGCTCGCCGAGGTCGAAGCCGTCTGCGACCGCGTCGGCATCCTGCGCGCCGGTCGGCTCGTCGAGGTCGCCACCATCGGCCGGCTCCGTGGCCTGCACCGATCCGAAGTCACCGTGTCCTACTCGGGTACCGCCCCGCTGCTGAGCACCGTCGCCGGCGTCGAGTCAGTCGAGACAACCGGGGACGGGCAGCTGCGGTTCACCGTGACCGGGCCGCCGGCTCCCGCGCTGCGGGCGCTGGCCGACGCCGGTATCACTGCCCTTTCGGTACGCGAAC
Organism: Actinoplanes palleronii; assembly: GCF_016862315.1. Lineage (GTDB taxonomy): Bacteria > Actinomycetota > Actinomycetes > Mycobacteriales > Micromonosporaceae > Actinoplanes > Actinoplanes palleronii. Next base: position 100,334 of record NZ_BOMS01000093.1, read on the forward strand.
CGAGCCTCGAGGAGATCTTCCTCGAGTACTACGGGACGCAGGCCGGGCGATGAGCACCGGAATCCTGCCGAGCCCGGTCACCGCGGGGCTCACCCTGCCGCCCGGGCCGGGCCGGGCGGTCACCGGACTGGCCGTCCGGCAGATCCGCCGCGGCGGCCTCGTCGTCGCGGTCCTCATCACCGGCATGACCGCGCTGGTCACCGCTACCTACGCCCAGGTGATGGCGGATCCGGCCGCCGCCGGCAGCCTCCAGGCACTCGCCGGGAACCCGGCCATCCGTACGCTGTTCGGCTCCCCGATCGGCCTCGACACCGCCGGTGGTTTCACCGTGTGGCGGGTCGGCACGTTCACCGCGGTGCTGCTCGGTGCCTGGGCGATCCTGGCGACCACCCGGATCACCCGCGGCGAGGAGGACACCGGCCGATGGGATGTGCTGCTCGCCGGGCGTGTCCCGTTGCGCGACGCCGTCCTGCGGCACGTCACCGCCGTCATGATCGTCCCGGTGGGGACCGGTTGCCTGCTGGCCGGGGTGCTGATCGCCGCCGGGACGCCGGCCTCCGGCGCCGTGGTGCACGGTGCCGGTACCGGCCTGCTCGGCGTGGTGTTCGTGGCGGTGGCGGCGCTTGCCGCGCAGGTCTTTCCGGCCCGGTCACCGGCGACCGGAACGGCCGTCGCCGTGCTCGGCGTGACCCTGCTGCTCCGCATGATCGGCGACGGTGTCCCCGCACTCGGCTGGGTGCGCTGGCTGTCACCGTTGGGGCTGACCGCGTTGAGCGGACCCTTCGTACACAATCGGGGTCTTCCGCTCGTGATCCTGGCCGTCGCGGCAGCGGTGATCACGCTAGCGGCCCTGGCCGCCGCCGGCCGGCGAGAGATTCGCGGTGGTCTGGTTGCGCCGGCAACCGGTCGCCGGCCCAGGCTCGGACTGCTCGGCGGTGTGGCGGCGTTCGCGGTCCGCCGGGTGCTGCGGCCGTTGACCGGCTGGGCGATCGGCATCGGCGCCTACTACCTGCTGATCGGACTGACCGCCGTGTCCGTCACCGGGTTCCTCGCCGACAATCCCGCGATGGCCGGCCAGGCTGCCGCGGCCGGCTTCGACGGGCTCGGCGCCGTCGTGGGCTTCGCCGCAGTCCTGTTCGCGATCCTCGCCATGCCGGTCGGCGGCTTCACTGCCGTGCGGATGGGCGCGTTCGTCGCGGCCGAGACCGACCGCCGGCTGACCCTGCTGACCGCCCAGCCGATCAGCCGGGCCAGGCTGCTCGGCGCGGAGATCGCGGTGACCATGGGCGCCGGGACCGTGCTGACCACGATCGCCGGGATTGCCACCTGGTCCGGGGTGACGACGGTCGGCGGTGATCTCGGGCTCGTCGCGGCCCTGTCCGGGGTGTGGAACACGCTGCCGCTCGTCGGGCTCAGCCTCGGCGCCGCCGTGTTCGCCACCGGCTGGGCGCCGCGGTGGGTCAGTGTGATCGGCGCTGTGCCCACGACCGGAGGCTTTCTGTTGCTCGTCGTCGCCGAGAGCGTGGCAGCACCGGATGGAATACGTGAGCTGTCGCCGTTCGCCCACCTCGCGGCGGTGCCGCTGACCGGCGTGGACTGGCCTGCCACCGCGGCGATGACGGGCCTGGCCGTGATCCTGACCGTGGCTGGGATCGCCGGCTACCGCAGACGGGACCTGCGGTCGTGAGCCGCTGAACCGCATGTGGCCGGCGAGGTGGTCGCCGGTGCGAGCCGAAGATCACTATCCCTCCGCGCCACCGGGCCGGAACTGCCTGGCACAGGTAGGGTTGGCCCCGGTGCGCCGGGAAGTCTGGTCGGCAAGTTGCTGGACCGACCCCGAAAGTAGGCCTGCCCCGTGAGTGCTGTTCCCCGTGTCCTCGGCCGTGGCTCCTGGGCCGAGGCCCGCCGGATCGCCGACGTGCTGCGCAAAGAGACCATCGGCGGCGCGTTGCTGCTGGTCGGGACCCTGATCGCGCTGATCTGGGCGAATTCGCCGTGGGCGCACCACTACACGACGATGACCGCGTTCACCGTCGGGCCGCACGCCCTGCACCTGGACCTTTCGCTGGCGACGTGGGCGGCCGACGGGCTGCTGGCGATCTTCTTCTTCGTGGCCGGGCTGGAGCTCAAACGCGAGTTCGTGGCCGGTGACCTGCGCGATCCACGCCGGGCCGCGGTGCCGGTCGCTGCCGCGGTCGGCGGCGTCCTGGTCCCCGCATTGCTCTACACCCTGACCAACTGGGGCGGAGCGGTCGAGGGGTGGGCGATCCCGACCGCGACCGACATCGCGTTCGCCCTGGCCGTGCTCGCCGTGGTCGGCCGGAGCCTGCCCACCGCGATGCGCACGTTCCTGCTCACCCTGGCCGTGGTCGACGACCTGCTGGCCATCGTGATCATCGCGGTGTTCTACACCGCACACCTGTCGATCCTGCCGCTGCTGGCGGCGATGGTGCCGCTGGGGTTGTTCGCGGCGCTGGTGCAGCGCCGGGTGCGGTCGTGGTGGTTGCTGCTGCCGCTCGCGTTCGCGACCTGGGCACTCGTGCACGCGTCCGGAGTGCACGCCACCGTCGCCGGGGTCCTGCTTGGCTTCGTCGTCCCGGTGCTGCGGTCGCAGGGTTCGGGGACCGGGCCCGGTCTGGCCGAGCACTTCGAGCACCGGTTCCGGCCGATCTCCGCCGGAGTCGCCGTACCGGTGTTCGCGTTGATGTCGGCGGGTGTCGCCATCGGCGGGCCGGCCGGGCTGCGGGCAGTGGTCACCGATCCGATCGCGGTCGGCATCATGCTCGGCCTGATTCTGGGCAAGCCGATCGGGATCCTGCTCGCGACCTGGCTGACCGCCCGGTTCACCCGCGCCGAGCTCGACACCGGGCTGGCCTGGATCGACGTGGCCGGGCTGGCGCTGTTGTCCGGGGTCGGGTTCACCGTGTCGCTGCTCATCGGTGAACTCGCCTTCGGCACCGGTAGCGGCGCCGACGACCGGGTGAAAGTCGCCGTCCTGCTCGGCTCGCTGATCGCGGCAGGGCTGGCAGCGGTCGTGCTGCGGGCCCGTAATCGCACGTACCGGCGCCTGCACGACGCCGAGCAGGTCGACCGCGACCACGACGACATCCCCGACGTCTATCAGAGCTGACCGGGCGTATCGTCGGGCCATGCGCGCAGCGGACATAGCGACAGCGATGAGCACCGTGGTCGAGAGCATGCCCGCGCGCGAGGCGGCCCGTGTTCTGGCCGCGCAGGACCTGCCCGGGCTGATCGTGGTGGACGGCAAGGGCCGTCCGCTGACCGTGCTGGCCGGCACCCAGGTGCTGCGGATGGCGCTGCCGTCGTACTGCCAGGACGATCCGGCCCTGGCCCGGGTGATCGACGAGGCCGCCGCCGACGTCATCCTGGCCGGTATCGGTGAGCGCACCGTCGCCGACCTGCTGCCGAAGAACCGGCCCGAGCTGCCCGCGGTGCACGCCGACGCGACGTTGCTGGAGGTCGCCTCGGTGATGGCCCGCTCGAACATTCCGCTGGTCGCCGTCGTCGACAAGAACCGGGTGATGACCGGCGCGATCACCCTGGACGGGCTGCTCGACCGGCTGCTCCTCTAAAAAACAAAGAACCGCAACCAGAGGTACGGCACGGCCATCGCCACCGAGATCACGGTGACGATCAGGCCGTACTTCGTGAAGCCCCAGAAGCTGATCCGGTGCCCGGCGCGTTCGGCGATGCCGAGCACCACCACGTTCGCCGAGGCACCGACCGCGGTGGCGTTGCCGCCCAGATCGGCGCCGATCGCGAGCGCCCACCACAAGACCTGAGCCTTGCCGATGCCGCCCTCGGCGTTGACCAGCTCGCTGACGATCGGGCTCATCGTCGCCACGTACGGAATGTTGTCGACGATCGCGGACAGGCCCGCCGACGCCCACAGCATCAGCATGGTGGCCGGCCACAGCTTGCCCGCGACCGCGTCGGTCGCCGACCGGGCCAGGGTGTCGATCACCCCGGTCTCGACCAGGCCACCGACCATGACGAACAGCCCGGCGAAGAACACCAGCGTCGGCCACTCCACGTCCTTGGCGACCTCGGTGGCATCCAGCCGCGACAGCGCCAGCAGCAGCAGGCCGCCGAGCAGTGCCACTACCGACGGCTCCAGGTGCAGCACGACGTGCAGGCCGAACGCGACAAGTACCGCGCCGAGCACGGCCAGGCTGAGCACCACCAGGCGCCGGTCGCGGATCGCGTCGGCCTCGCGCAACGCCATCACCTGTTTGACCCGTTCGGCGTCGTACCGGAAAGCCTTACGGAACATGATCCGGCACAACACCACCAGCACGATCAACACGACCAGCACGAACGGCGCCATCACGCTGAGGAAGTCGTTGAAGGTGAGCCCGGACCGGCTGGCGATGATGATGTTCGGCGGGTCACCGACCAGGGTGGCCGCGCCGCCGATGTTGGATGCGAGGACCTCGGCGATCAGGAACGGCACCGGGGGCACACCGAGGCGCTCGCAGACCAGCAACGTCACCGGCGCGACCAGCAGCACCGTCGTCACGTTGTCCAGCGCAGCCGACACCACGCCGGTCACCACCAGCAGGATCACCATGATCGGGAACGGGCGCCCGCGGGCCTTCTTCGCCGACCAGATCGCCACGTACTCGAACAGTCCGGTGCGCTTGAGCACGCCGACGATCAGCATCATCCCCAGCAGCAGGAAGATGACGTTCCAGTCGATGCCCGCGTCCTCGGAGAAGAACGCGTGCTCGGCGTCGGTGGCACCGAGCGCCAGCATGATCGATGCGCCGCCGAGCGCGACCGCCACCCGATTGATCTTCTCGGTCGCGATCAGCACGTACGCCGCGACGAACACCACGACGGTGATCCAGGAAAGCGTGGTCATCTCGGGTGTGCCTCTCGGATCCGGGCAGCCGTCATCGCTCGCCGACCAGACTTCCCGGCACACCTGCGATCAACCTAGCAGCCGGCACCGCTGGTCAGGATCACGAGGACAGCAGCAACGGCTGCATCAGCACGTAGGCGCACAGCAACACCAGACTCTCGCCGCGGCCGAGTCTCAGGCCGCGGCGGAGCAACGCCCAGGCGAGCCCGTTGGTGACGATCATCGCGACCAGTGGCACCACAGCGGTCCTGATCGCGGTGCCGCCGGAGGCGAGGCCCACCACGGATCCCCCGATCAGGCTGTTGAACAGGTTGCTGCCGAACAGATTCCCGACCGCCAGCTCCGACTCGCCGCGCCGCTGCGCGGCCACCGTGGTGACCAGTTCCGGCAGCGAGGTCCCCACCGCCACGAGGGTGAAACCGACGATCAGCTGGGGGAACACCGCAATCCGGGGCGATCACGGCGGCGTTCGCCACCAGGAGTTGAGCGCCGGCCAGGACCCCGCCCAGCGCGAGGACGACACGAATCGGTTCGGCCCAGCCCGGAACCCGCGCGCCGACCAGTGGGAGTGGCAGGGGCGCCGGGGGAACTCACCTGATCGGTCGCGGGGATCCCGGCTGCCGGGACCGCGCACCGCGGCCTGATCACCGTCGCGATCGGCTGACTACTGTCGGCAATGCTGCGATAAGTGAGGTTCGAGGGTGCGGAGGCTCCGTGGAGACGACATCCAACACAGCGACGGTCCGGTTGCCCGGGTCGAAGTCGGTGACCGCCCGCGCGCTGTTCCTGGCTGCGCTGGCCGACGGCACGAGCCGTCTCATCACGCCGCTGGAGTCGGCCGACACCGTGGCGTTCGCCGGCGCGTTGGCCGCGCTCGGCTTCGCCGTTCACCGGGACGACCAGGTCTGGAGCATCACGGGCAGCCCTTCCGGACCGCCCGCCGGCACCGCGACCGCCTGGTGCCTTGACGCCGGCACCGCGGCACGCTTCCTGCCGGCGCTGGTGGCGCTGGGCAGCGGCGAGTTCACCATCGATGCCAGCGAGCAGATGCGGGCCCGGCCGATGGGGGCGCTGCTGCGCGCGCTCCGGGCCCTCGACGTACGGGTGGAGCCCGCCCCCGGTGACCGGTTGCCGTGGCGGATCGCCGCCGATGGCGTGGCCGGTGGACCGGTCCAGGTGGACGCCGGCACGTCCAGCCAGTACCTGAGCGCCCTGTGCCTGATGGCGCCCGCCACCAAGAACGGCCTGGCCATCGAGGTCCTCGACGAGGTCTCGGTGCCGTACGTGGAGCTGACGCTCGCCATGATGCGGGAGTTCGGTGCGGTCGCCACCCGTGACGGATCGCGGATCGTCGTCGAGCCGGGCACGTACCGGGCGCGGGATTACGTCGTCGAGCCGGACGCGTCCACCGCGTCGTACTTCTTCGCGGCCGCCGCGGTCACCGGCCGGACCGTGACCGTTCTCGGGCTCGGCCGCCGATCGCTGCAGGGTGACCTCCGGTTCGCCACCGAGGTCCTCACCGCAATGGGCTGCCAGGTCACCGTGGATGACGACCGGACCACGGTGACCGGCCCCGCGCAACTGCACAGTCCGGGCGCCGTCGTCATGCGCGACATCAGCGACACGATGATGACCCTGGCCGCCATCGCCCCGTACGCCGACGGCCCGGTCCGGATCACCGACGTGGGCAACGTCCGGTTCAAGGAGTCCGACCACATCGACGCGATGGCCACCGCCCTCGGCGCGTGCGGCATCATCACCCACGCGGGGCCGGACTGGCTCGAGATCATCCCCGGCGTGCCCCACGCGGCGTTGGTGCAGACCCGCGCCGACCACCGCATCGCCATGAGCATGAGCGTGCGGGGCATCCGCACGCCGGGCATCCGCTTCGACGACCCGGACTGCGTACGGAAAACCTTCCCCGGCTTCCACCAGAGCTTCGCCGAACTCCAGCAGGCCTGGCAGCGGTCCTGAGCGGCGCGGCGTCACCCGGCGGGCGGCAGCGGCGATCTATGCCGGGACGTCGGAGGTGGCCCGTGGGGTGGTTCGGGCGCGGGTGAGGATCCCGGCGGCGCCGGTCAGGCAGGCGGCGCCGACGGCGGTCATGACGGTCCGGTATCCGCCGTGGGTGACGAGCAGTCCGGCGGCGGCCAGCGGTGCCGTGGCCTTGGCGAGGGTGACGAAGGCGGCGAGGGTGCCGGCGATGCTGGCGTAGGCGGTGGTGCCGTAGCGGTCGGCGAGCAGCTGCGGGGTGGCGAGGCTGGAGATGCCGAAGCCGAGCCCGAACCCGGTGACGGCGATGATCGCGCCGAGGCGGGTGCCGGCGAGTGCGGGCAGGCTGAGCGCGGCGGCGGCCTGCAGGGCGAAGATGGCGGCGACGACCCGGTGTAACCGCAGACGGCGGGCGGTCGCGGTGAGCAGGAGCCGGCCGGTGACGGACAGCACGCCGAGCAGCCCGGCGACGGTCGCGGCGAAGGTGGCGGGGTGACCGCGGCTGACCAGATAGCCGACGAGGTGGACGGTCATGGTGGTCATCGCAGCGGCGTGGGCGACGAAGGCGGTGGTCAGCCACCAGAACCGGCTGTCGCGGACCGCGGCCCGGATCACGATCCGGCGGTTCGTGATGGCGTGGCGCCGCGACGAGTGCGAGGTTGCTGGTGGGCGGCGCACGACGAGCACGTGCAGCGGGACGGCGACGCTCGCGTAGACGGTGGCGAGGATCAGCAGGGTGGTGCGCCAGCCGTAGCGTTCGGTGAGCCCGCCGGTGAGCGGCATGAAGATGGTGCTGGCGAACCCGGCGACGACGATCATGCCGAGGATCGCCGCCGGGCGGCGGGTGGCGTCGAACCACGAGACCAGGACCGAGGTGGCGGCCTCGTAAAGGGTCATCGCCATCGCGGCCCCGAGCCCCGCGAAGATCAGGTAGAGCTGCCCGACGGTGCGGGCCTGGGACCAGGCCACCAGCATGCCGGCGCCGAGGATCGTGCCGGTGGTCATCAGGGCGCGGCCGCCGTGGCGGTCGAGCCAGCGTCCGACGGGTATGGCGGCCGCGGCCTGGGTGAGGATCGCGGTGGTGAACGCGCCGGTGACGACCGCGGCCGAGGTGTGCAGGCCGGCGGCGATCGGATGCAACAGCACGGCGAAGGCGTAGTAGAGCGTGCCGTACCCGATGGTCTGGGTGATCGCGAAGGCGGCGACGATCCTCCAGCCGTGGGTCACCCGCCGGCCGCGGGCGGCGGCCGGCGCGTTGACGGTGTTCACCGCGGTCAGCAGCAGGTGCCGGGCTGTTCCCGGGCGGGTTCGCCGCCCAAGGTGACCAGGGTGAGGGGTGCGGTGAGCAGCCCACCGGCGACGCCGGTGGCCAGACCACGCCCGGCAGGTTCGGTCGCGGACGGTGCCGCGCCGCAGCAGCCGTCGATGCTGTCGGCGCCGTCGACGGGGTTGCTGTTGCAGACCCCGGTCTCGGGCAGGTCGAGTTGCACGTCGCGGGCGGCGTCCCAGTCGCCGGCCAGGGCGGCGACCACGGAGCGGGCCTGCTCGTAGCCGGTGGCGAGCAGGAACGTGGGTGCCCGGCCGTAGCTTTTGACGCCGATGGCGTAGTAGCCGGGCTCGGGGTGGGTGAGTTCGTCGACGCCGTGCGGCGGGACGGTGCCGCAGGAGTGCTCGTTCGGGTCGATCAGCGGGGCGAGGGCGCGGGTGGACCCGAGGATCGGGTCGAGGTCCAGGCGCAGCTCACCGGTGATGGTGTGGTCGGGCCGGAACCCGGTGGCGGCCACGATCCGGTCCACGCTCACGGTCTGCTCGCCGCCGGACACCCGCACCTGGTCGCCGTCGGCGGTGAGGCTGTCCACGGAGAAGCCGGTGAGCAGGGTGACGGTGGCGTTCCCGACGTGGTCGCGCAGCCGGGAGCCGAGGGCGCCACGGGCGGGCAGCGCGTCGGCGGACTCGCCGCCGTAGGTGCGTGCCGGGCTGCCCGCCCGGATCGCCCAGGTCACCGTCGTGCCCGGCGCCTGCTCGGCGAGGTCGGCCAGCGCGAGCAGGGTGTTGGCGGCGGAGTGTCCGGCGCCGACGACCAGGGTGTGCCGGCCGGCGAACCGGTCCCGGTCCCGGCCGAGCACGTCCGGCAGGGCGGACTCGACGAACGCGGTCGCGGCGGTCTCGCCGTGCGCGGGGATGCCGGCGGCGCCGAGCACGTTCGGGGTGCTCCAGGTCCCGGAGGCGTCGATGACGGCCCGGGCCAGGATGTCCTCACCGTCGGCGAGCCGGACCAGGAACGGGGTGTTCTCGCGGCCGAGGCTGCGCACGCGGTCGAGGCCGAGGCGGGTGACCGCGGCGACCTTCGCGGCGTAGCGCAGGTGCGGTTTGAGGTCGGGCAGGTCGGCCAGGGGCTGCAGGTAGTCGGCGGCGAGCTGGGCGCCGGTGGGCAGTGCGGCGTCGTCGGGGCGGATCCACCCGGCCTGCTCGAGCAGCCGGGCGGCGGCCGGGTCGATGTCGTACCGCCACGGGGAGAACAGCCGCACGTGACCCCAGTCGCGGACGGCGGCGGCCGGCCCGTCACCGGCCTCCAGGACGAGGAACGGCAGGTGGCGTTCGGCCAGCTGGGCGGCGGCGGCCAGGCCGACCGGTCCGGCGCCGATGACCACGACGGGCAGGTCGGGGAAGGTGCTGGTCATGAGTGGGACTCCTTGCGGGAGAAAGGGTCAGAGGTGTGGGCTGCGGCGTTCGATGAGCACGACGTCGCGCCACCGGTGGTCGTACGCGGCGTGACGGCCGAGGCGTTCGCGCACGCCGACGGTGCGGAACCCGCAGGCGGTGTGCAGGGCGAGGCTGGCGGTGTTCTCCGGAAATATCCCGGACTGGATCGTCCAGATGCCGGCCCGCTCGGTGGAGGCGATCAGCGCGTGCAGCAGGGCCCGGCCGACACCGTGTCCCCGGGCGGGCGGGTCGACGTAGATCGAGTGTTCGACCACTCCGGCGTAGACCGGGCGGGCCGACACCGCGGTGACGGCGACCCAGCCCCGCACCGTGCCGGTCGCGTCGGCCGCGACGAGGCGGTGGGCGGGCAGTTTCGCCGTGTCGAACACCGTCCAGGTGGGTACGGTGGTCTCGAAGCTGGCGTCACCACCGTCGAGGCCGGCCTGGTAGATCGCCAGCACCGCGGCGGCGTCGGCCGCCCGCATCGGCCGGACGATCGGGGTGCTCATCGTCGTGCTCCTTCGCCAGTTCGGATTCGACATCTCTTGAATTAGATGCTTCTCGAAACGAAGAGTTGCACGCGGTTTAGATAGATGTCAACCTAGACACATGTCAAAATCAGGCGAGTCGCTCGCGGTCACCGATCCCGCGACGGACGTGCCGTGCTGCCCGCCGCTGGCCGCGCGCCGGATCCCGGCGGCCGCCGCCGCGGTGCTGGCCCCGGCGTTCAAGGCGCTCGGCGACCCGGTCCGGCTGCAGCTGATGTCGATGATCGCGTCCGCGCCCGGCGGCGAGATCTGCGTGTGCGACCTGACCCCGGCGTTCGAGCTGTCCGGGCCGACCATCTCGCACCACCTGAAGACTCTGCGCGAGGCGGGCCTGGTCGACGCGGAACGCCGCGGCAGCTGGGTCTACTACCGGCCCCGGCCGGACCTGATGCGGCAGTTGAGCATCCTGCTCGCCCTCGAAGCCGGCACCGCCTGACGCCAGGCAGGCCCGTTCACCCGCCGTTCGTTTGCCAATCCGGATATGGTTCAGCAATCATTGAGTCAATGAACGCTGAAGCTTTGTCGCTGGTGGCGCGGGCCCGGGTCCACGCCGCCCTCGGCGACCCCGCCCGCCTCGCCATCGTCGACGCGCTCACCCTCGGCGACGCCTCCCCCGGCGAGATCTCGGTGGCCCTGGGCATCCCGACCAACCTGGTCGCCCACCACGTGAAGGTGCTGCAGGACGCCGGCCTGCTCGCACGAACCCGTTCCGAAGGCGATCGCCGCCGCACCTACCTGCGCCTGGTGCCCGGGATGCTGTCCGCGCTGACCGCCCCAGGGCTGGCCGGCGCGGAACGGGTGGTGTTCGTCTGCACCCACAACTCGGCCCGTTCCCAGCTCGCCGCCGCGCTCTGGCGTGACCGGATCGGCGGCACCGTCACCTCGGCCGGCACCCATCCGGCACCGCGGGTCCACCCCCGCGCCGTGCGGGTCGCCCACGACCACGGCCTCGCCCTGGACCCGACCGGCACCCACCACGTCGAGGACGTCGTGCACGACGGCGACCTGATCATCGCGGTCTGCGACAACGCCCACGAGGACCTCACCGGCGACGTCCGGCCCCGCCTGCACTGGTCGGTGCCGGACCCGGCACGCGTCGACACCGACGCGGCGTTCGAGGCCGCCTACACCGACCTGGCCGACCGGATCGACCGGATCGCGCCCGTCCTCACCACCGGAGCCGACCATGACTGACGTCAACCCGGCCGTGATCGCGGCGACGACCGGGCCCAGGCCCGCCATCGCCTTCCGGCGGCGGCTGCTCGCCGAGTTCCTCGGCACCGCACTGCTGGTCACCGCCGTCGTCGGCTCCGGCATCATGGCCACCACGCTCTCCCCGCACGACATCGGCCTGCAACTGCTCGAGAACTCGGTCGCGACCGCGCTCGCGCTCGGCGCGCTGATCCTCACCTTCGGACCGATCTCCGGCGCGCACTTCAACCCGGTGGTGTCGGCGGCCGATTGGTTCCTCGGCCGCCGCGCCGGCACCGGTCTGACGATCAAAAACCTTTGTGGGTACGCCGTAGCGCAGACCTCCGGGGCCGTCGCCGGCTCGGTCCTGGCGAACCTGATGTTCGACCTGGCCCCGGTCACGTTCTCCACCAAGGACCGGGCCGCCGGGCACCTGTGGCTCGGCGAGATCGTCGCGGTCGCCGGGCTGCTCCTGCTGATCTTCGCGCTCGGCCGTTCCGGGCGGGCCGCGGTCGCCCCGGCCGCGGTCGGCGCGTACATCGGCGCCGCCTACTGGTTCACCTCGTCGACGAGCTTCGCGAACCCGGCCGTCACGATCGGGCGCGCCTTCACCGACACGTTCGCCGGCATCGCCCCGGCCTCGGTCCCCGGTTTCGTGATCGCCCAGCTCGCCGGGCTGGTGATCGGCGTCGGCCTGCTCCTGGCCCTCTACCCCACCGACGACCAGACCCCCTGACCACCGCACCCGTCACCGGCCCTCGAGGAAGCACAGCTGATGAGCGACACCAAGCCCACCGTCCTGTTCGTCTGCGTCCACAACGCCGGCCGGTCCCAGATGGCCGCCGGCTGGCTGCGCCACCTCGCCGGTGACCGGGTCGAGGTCCGTTCCGCCGGGTCGGCACCCGGCGAAAAGATCAACCCGTCCGCCGTGGAGGCGATGCGCGAGGTCGGCATCGACATCACCGGCCAGACCCCGCAGAAGCTGGAGTGGGAGACCGCGCAGTCCTCCGACGTGATCATCACGATGGGCTGTGGCGACGCCTGCCCGGTCTTCCCCGGCAAACGCTACGAGGACTGGAAACTCGACGACCCGGCCGGCAAGGGCGTCGAGGCGGTCCGCCCGATCCGCGACGGGATCAAGACCCGCGTCGAAACCCTGCTCGCCGACCTGCTCCCGGCCTGACCCCCGAGCTCCACCTGTTCGAGGACGCGGCGGTGCTGCCTGGTCGCGAACGGCCGACCATCGCCACCTGAACGGCGATCAGGCGTCACCACTGGGGCTCACCAACCCGGATTCGTACGCGAAAACCACGGCCTGGACCCGGTCGCGCAGCCCCAGCTTCTGCAGGATCCGGCCGATGTGGGTTTTGACCGTCGCCTCGGCGACGTGCAGCCGCCCACCGATCTCCGCGTTCGACATCCCCTGCGCCAGCAGCAACAGCACCTCGCTCTCCCGCTCGGTGAGCCCGTGCGCGGCGGCCGGATCCGCGGACCGGTCCACCAGCCGCCCGGCGAACCGGTCCAGCAACCGCCGGGTGACCCGCGGCGCCACCACCGCCTCCCCGCCGGCCACCACCCGGATCGCCGACAGCAACTCCTCCGGCGGCACGCTCTTGAGCAGGAACCCGCTCGCCCCCGCCTGCAGCGCCGCGAACGCCTCCTCGTCGGTGTCGAACGTCGTCAGCACCAGCACCCGCGGCAGCGCCCCCGCCGCGCAGATCTGCCGGGTCGCGGCGACCCCGTCGAGCACCGGCATCCGCAGGTCCATCACCACCACGTCGGCCGCGGTGGTCCGCAGCAGCCGCAGCGCCTCGGCCCCGTCCCCGGCCTCCCCCACCACGGTCATGTCGTCCTGGTAGTCGAGGACCATCCGGAACCCGGCCCGCACCAGGTGCTGATCGTCGACGAGCACCACCCGGATCATCGCGCCACCGCCACGTCCGCGAGCGGGATCAACGCCCGCACCTGCCAGCCGCCACCGGCGTGCGGGCCCGCCGCGAACGTCCCGCTGTACAGGTTCACCCGTTCCCGCATCCCGATCACCCCATGTCCGCCCGGCGTCACCGCCCCCGGCCGATCACCGCTGTCGGTCACCGTGACCTCGACGCTCTCCGGCCGATAATGCACGTGTACGACAGCGCGCGCCCCCGCCCCGGCGTGCTTGATCGTGTTGGTCAGTGACTCCTGCACGATCCGGTACACCGCCAGCACCACGCCCCCGGGCATCTCCGGCGGGGCGCCCTCGACCTCCAGCTCGACCGGCAGACCGGCCCCGCGCGCCCGTTCCACCACCGCGTCGAGCTGGCCGAGGCCGACCGGGCTGCGGTCGGTGAGGTCCTCGGAGTCACTGCGCAGGATCCGCACCAGCTGCTTGATCTCCTCCAGGGCCTCGCTGCCGGTCGAGCCGATCGCGCGCAGCGCTTCCCGGGCCCGTTCGGGATCCCGGTCGAACACGTACGCCGCGCCGTTGGCCTGCAGCACCATCACCGACAGCGAGTGCGCCACGATGTCGTGCAGTTCCCGGGCGATCCGGGCGCGTTCCTCGACCACCGCGATCCGGGCCAGGTGCCGGCCCTCGCGTTCCGCGCTCGCCCGCCCCTGTTCGCCGAACAGCCGCTGCTGGCGCAGGGCCCGGATGCCGAGCCCGGCGGCCCACACCACCGCGCCGTAGCTGAACACCACCCCGAACATCCCTGCCACGTCCTGCGGATTCAGCGTGGCGTCGCCGAACTCGAGCCAGGTCCGCCCCACCATCAACGCCGTGCCGAGCAGCACCGCGGCGAGCCCGGTGAGCACGCCGGTGCGCAGCCGTTCGGTATGGGCGACCGCCGCGTGCGTCGCCACGGCGATCGTGATCAGCAGCATGCCCTCGTGCAGCTGCGAGCCGTGCACCGTGACCGGCGCGGCCGCCGCGGTCAGGGCCGCCACCAGCGCGAGGACCAGCACCGGCCGGCGCCGCCGCCACATCAGCGCCACCCCGGCCAGGACGCCGTAGACGAACCCGCCGAGCGGGAACTGATGCCACCACCAGACCGCCAGCCCGGTCACCGCACCGGAGACGACCAGGTCGACGAGCAACGCCCGGCGCGAGGGAGACCACATGTCGGCGACGCTAGTGGCTCGACCGGCAGACCGGATCATTCGCTCCTCAACTCCTGTGCCTTGGTGAGCCGGGCCAGCAGCGGCAGGCTCGCGGCGGTGACGGCCAGCACCATGGTGATGCCGGCGGTGGTGATCCCGGTGATCGCCGGCCAGTCCAGGTCGACCGGGGCGCCGGTCGCCGACAGCAGGGTCGCCGACAGACCGCCGCCGGTGACCACGGCCAGCGCGATCCCGATCGCGGCCGGAATGGCTACCTGATAGAAAACGGACGCGGACAGCACCCGGCGGGTGGCGCCGAACGCGGTCAGCACGGCCAGCAGCCGCCGCCGTTCGCGCAGCTGCTCGACCACGTTGACGAGCATGCTGGCGCCGATGAACAGCAGCAGCAGGACCGCGCAGGACTGGGCCACCTGCTGGGCGCCCTGGAACTGCCGGGTCAGGTGCTCGTCGCCGTACACCTGCAGCGGCGCGTCCGGAGCCACTCGGGTCATCGTGGTGCGCAGTCGTTCGATCGCGTCCGGGTCACCGGGATCCAGCGTGATCAGGAACGCGTCCGTGGTGGTGCCGCGCAGGTCCGGGCGGATGCCGAGGGCACCGGGGGTGGCCAGGTATTCCATCGGTCCCGCCGCGCTGGTGTAGAGCCGCACGGTGGGCCGGCCGGCCGGCGCGGTCCAGCTGCCGAGCGGCCGGTCGGCGCCGGTGAACGGGACGGTCTCACCGGCGGGCAGGCTCCCGCTCTCCCAGCCCGGCATGGTCGCCACGAAGCTGTCCCCGTCGGCACACGACGGCAGCGGCGCGAACTGGCGCAGCACGTCGCAGTCACCCAGCCGTACCAGATAGTCGCCCAGCTGACCGTAACCGGACATCCGGACCTCGCGCACGCCGGCCGTCGCGGACAGCTCGGTGGCCCAGCCGGTGCCGTCGGCGCCGTTGGTGAAGACCGCGGCCTGGAACCGGTCCTTCGGCGGTTCGGCCTCGCTGGTGGCCGCGACCGACGCGCCGAGCAGGCCTTGGATCGCGATCACCCCGGCCACCGACACCGCGATGCCGGACACCGCCCGCACCGCGGTGTCACTGTCCAGCTGCAACCGCCGCACCCCCAGCTGCCAGGCCACACTGCCACCACCGAGCCGGCGCACCACCGCCTGCACCAGCCACGGCAGCAGCGACACCACCCCGACCAGCAACAGCAGCACCCCGGCCGCGAGCTGACCGCCGGCCAGCAGCGCCACCCCGGCGGCGGGCGGGAGCAGCCGCCACCAGAGCCGCCGGCGCCGCACGATCCCGCGCCGCACCACACCGAGCGGCTCGATGATCACCCGCCGCAGGGCAGAAACGGTCACCAGCACCGCGCCGACCGGCACCAAAATCACGATCGAGGCGACCAGCGTCAACCCCGGTTCCAGATCTTTCGGGTACGGCGTGAAGTCCGCCGGCAGCAGTCCCCCGACGAACGGGCGCGCCGCCAGGAAGCCCAGCGCGCCCACGGCCAGCCCGAGCACCGCCCCGACCAGGCTGTCCCCGGCCGCGATCCGATGGGTCATCCGGCTGTCCGCGCCGACCAGCCGGATCGCGGCGAGCTGGCGCTCGCGGGTCTCGCTGCCGAACCGCACCGCCGTCATCACGAAGATCAGCACCGGCAGCAGCACGATCACCAGCCCGATGATCGCCAGGGTGACCATGGTCGGATCCGCGGCCGACGGCGCTCCCCCGCCGAACGAGGTGACCCGCGTCGCCCCGCCGTCCGGCCTGAGCGTGCCCGAGCCCAGGTAGAAGTAGACCTCGTCCGGCCCGGAGAGCCCGGTCGCCGCGATCGTGCCGGTCACCCGGGCCGGCCAGCGCTCGGCCAGCAGCTCACCGCCGGGACCGTCGAGCAGCGCGGCCAACGCCGGCGAGACGACCAGCTCTCCCGCGGCCGGCACCCGGGACAGGCCGGGCGGCACCGGAGCCCGGGCACCCTCCGCGCGGACCATCCGCCCGCGCACGGTCACGTCGCGGAACCGGGTCTCCACGGTCAGCACCAGCAGCGTGCCCGGCCCGGCCTGCTCGGCGGCAGCGCCGGTCGCCCGGTCGTTACGGCGTTGCTCGCGGGCCGCACCGGCCGTGGGCACGGCCGCCACCAGCAGCAGCATCGCCACGCCCAGCCCCACCCCGGCCGCGATCATGGTGAGCCGCAGCCAGCCGGAGCGCCCACCGGCCACGCTGAGGCGCACCGCCAGGGCCAGGTCGCTCAGCCAGGCGAACCGGCCCCGGGTGAGATCGATGGCGGTCACCGGGCCACCCCCGCGCCGGCCCTCGGTGCGGTCGCCGGCGGTCATCGGGCCATCGCCGAGCCGGCGACCTTGCCGTCGCGGAACACGGCTTCCCGGTCGGCGAACGACGCGATCTGCGCCTCGTGCGTGACCAGCACGACCGCGGCCCCGCGCTCCTTGGCCGCCGCGATCAGCAGCCGCATCACCCGCTCGCCGTTGCGCGAGTCGAGCGCCCCGGTCGGCTCATCCGCGAAGATCACCCGTGGCTCGGTGATCAGCGCGCGAGCCACCGCGACCCGTTGCCCCTGCCCACCGGACGCCTGACCGGGCCGCTTGTCCGCGACATCAGCCACCTCGAGCCGGTCGAGCAGCTCGGCGGCCCGCGCGGACGCCGTCGCACGGCGCACCCCGGCCAGCCGCAACGGCAACGCGACGTTCTCCAGGCAGGTCAGCTCCGGCACCAGCTGCCCGAACTGGAACACGAACCCGAACGCGCTTCGCCGCAGCGCGCTGCGGTGCCGATCGGACATCGCGACAACGTCGTGACCGGCGTACCCGACCCGCCCGGAGTCCGGCGCGATCACCCCGGACAGGCAGTGCAGCAACGTCGACTTTCCCGACCCGGACGGCCCGGTCAGCGCCAGCACCTCCCCGGGGAACACCCGCAGCGACGCGCCGTCCAACGCCCGGGTCACCCCGAACGACTTCACCAGATCCTCCGCGACGAGCAACGGCCGCCCGAGATCTTCTTCCGCTGACACAACCGCTCCCTGCGACGTCGACACCCGCTGACGAGATCGACGCTAAGGACCGTGGCGCGCCGCGGCGTCCACCGCAGAGCGGGCTCCTTGTGTACGACCTAAGTCGTACACAAGGAGCCTGGCTCCTCCTCAGGTCCCGGAACCGGACCGGCCGGTCAGCGGTGAAACACCGCGGCCGGGGCCGGCCCGGGCCGGTTCAGTGCCAGTCGCTGATCGGCATGTCACCGCCCTTGGTGCCGGCGGTCCACCAGCCGGCGAGGCCGTCGACGGTCGTCAGCGAGGGATCCCGGTCCCACCGCTACCGGGACGCGCGCTGGTTGTACTTGCGTTTGGCCCACACGTACGACAGCAGCGAGATCCCCACGCACCACACCAGGGCGATGACCGCGCTGTTCCCGATCCCCGTGCCCAGCAGCAAGCCGCGCAGGGTTTCGATCACCGGGGTGAACGGCTGGTAGTCGGCGAACGCCCGCAACCCCGACGGCATCGACTCGGTCGGCACGAAACCGCTGCCCAGGAACGGCAGCAGGCTCAGGAACATCGGCGTGTTGCTGGCCGTCTCCACACTGTCGGCGGCCATCCCGAGCGCCACCGCGAGCCAGGTCAGCGCGAACGCGGTCGCCGCCAGCACTCCGATCACCGCGAGCCACTCCAGCGGCGTGGCGTTCGGCCGGAACCCGATCAGCAGCGCGATGCCCAGCACCACACCCAGGGCCAGGAAGATCTGCACCAGGCTGCCGAGCACGTGGCCGGTCAGCAGCGCGGCCCGGGCGATGTCCATGCTGCGGAACCGGTCGACGATGCCCTCGGTCATGTCCATCGCCACCGAGATCGCGGTGCCGGCCACCGCACCGGCCACGGTGAACAGCAGGATGCCCGGGGTCAGGTAGTTCACGTACTCCTGGCGGCCACCACCGAGGCCGGCGCCGAGCGTGCCGCCGAAGACGTACACGAAGAGCAGCAGGAAGATCACCGGCAGGCCGATCAGCATCCCGGTCAGCGACGGATACCGCTTCAGGTGCAGCAACTGCCGGTGGAACATGGTCCGGGAATCGGTGAGGGTGTGCGCCAGGGTCGTCATCGGATCTCCTCGGAAGCGATATCGGAAGCGGTCGCGGGCGCGCCGGTGAAGGCGAAGAACACGTCGTCCAGGTCCGGGGTGTGCACCGCCAGGTGCTCCGGCTGGACGTGGACGGCGTCGAGCGCGGCCAGCACGGCGCGCAGCGACGCGACACCGCCGTCGCTGGGCACCTGCAGGGTCAGCGCGGCGTCGTCACGCTGCGCGGTGTCCAGCACCGCGGCCGCCGTGCGCAGGGTGGCCGGGTCGGCGAAACGCAGCAGCAGGTGCCCGCCGGGGATCCGGCGTTTGAGCTCGTCGGGGGTGCCCTCGGCGACGATCCGGCCCTGGTCGAGCACGGCGATCCGGTCGGCCAGCTCGTCCGCCTCGTCGAGATACTGCGTGGTGAGGAAGACCGTGACGCCCTCGGCGACCAGCTCGCGGACGATCCGCCACATCTCGTGCCGGCTGCGCGGGTCGAGGCCGGTGGTCGGCTCGTCCAGGAAGATCAGCCGCGGGTCGCCGACCAGGGTCATCGCCAGGTCGACCCGGCGCTGCTGACCGCCGGAGAGCACCGACACCGGCTTGCCGGCCGACTCACCGAGGTCGAAACGCTCGATCAACCCGTCCACCCGGCTGCGGCCTTCGGCACGGCCCAGCCGGTTCAGGTCCGCCATCAACCGCAAATTCTCCCGTACGGTCAGCAGCCGGTCGACGGCCGCGAACTGGCCGGTCAGGCCGATCGCCGCGCGGACGGCGTCGGGTTCCCGCGTCAGGTCGTGCCCGGCGACGTGGATCGAGCCGCCGTCCGCCGCGAGCAGAGTGGCGAGGATCCGCACCATTGTCGTCTTGCCGGCGCCGTTCGGGCCGAGCAGCGCGAACACCGTGCCCTCGGTGACGGTCAGGTCGATGCCGTCGAGCACCACCTTCGTACCGAAGCTCTTGCGCAGACCGGCCACCGAGACGGCGGGCCGGGTCGTGAGTATCGCGGTCATGCGTGCCTCCTGGCGTCGTGCGGGCAGGGGCCATCGCCGGCCGGGACACGAGCGCCCCGGCCGGGGACGGTGGTTCAGATCAGGAGCGGCGGATCAGGAGCGGCGGATCAGGATGTCGCCGAACATGGTGCGGGCGCGCACCTCGGCCTGCTCGTCGGTCGCGGCCGGGCCGTCGGCGGCGGTCATCTCGTTGCGGACCTTGCCGAACTGGGTGTGCACGTCGAGGCGGGCCGCGGTGCCGCTGCGGATGCCGATGTCGATGCGGCCGGCCGCGGTGCGCAGCGTCGCCGAGCCGCGGACCAGCTCGCGGACGCTGATGTCGCCGTTGGCGGTGTTCGCGGTCATCGAGGCGTCGGCGTGCCCGGCCTCGATGTCGCCGTTGGCCGAGTTGATCCGCAGCTCGCTGCCGGCGTGGCCGACCCAGGTCTCGCCGTTGCCGTTCTTGAGCACGGCCGTGCCGGCGACCGAGCCCACCCGCAGCTTGCCGGACCCGGTGGTCAGATTGGCGTCGCCGGTGACGGTCTCCGCGGTGACCAGCCCGATCCCGGTCGTCGCGGTCAGGCCGGCGGCCTGCTCGACCTGCAGGTCACCGGCGCCGCTGCGCAGTTTGCCGACGCCCAGCACCCCGGTGCAGCGGATCGCGCCGGCGCCCAGCGTGGCGTCCAGGTCGGAGCCGGCCGGCACCTCGATGACCACGTCGACGACGCCGACCTTGCCGAACATGCCGAGGCCGGGATGGCGGGCGCCGCGCACGGTCAGGGTGCCGTTGACGAACTCGACGCGGGTCTGCTCGGTGGCCCGCACGTCCCGGTCGGTGCCGGCGTGACCCGGGCTGACCTGCACGACGGTGTCCAGCCGGTCGCTCGCGATCACCCGCAGGTCACCGGCGATGAGGTTGACCGCGACGGCGATCGGTCCGGGGGTGTCGAAGGAAGGCATGGTGCTCTCCGCTCTGCTCGGGGTCAGCTTTGTTCGGGGAGTCAGCGGACCCAGCCGGTGTAGCGCTGCGCGCCACCGGACGGGGTCACGGTCGGTGCGGCGGGACGGGCGGTCTCACCGTCGGCCGCGGCGGCCGCGGCCCGGATCAGCCAGGTGTTGATCGAGACACCGGCACGGGCGGCGGACTGCTCGACCCGGCTCTTCAGGTGCTCCGGGAGGCGCAGACTGATCCGCACGGTCGCCTCGTCCTCCCCCGGCGCCGGCGTGGCCGCCGGGGACGGGTCGGGCGGCGGCGGGACGGCCGCGTGATCGGTCCACAGGTCGGCGGGGGCCGGCGTCACCACGAAGCTGGGCTCGCGGTTGCGCAGCCGCAGGTCGACCGAGCCGGGCGCGAGATCACGGGTGATCTCGGCGGCCGCCTCGGACAGGGCGTCCAGCAGGGCGAGCCGGGTCGCGGACTCGAGCGGCGCGGTGAGCCGCTCGGCCAGCTCCCGGGCATCCTCGCCGCCGGCCGCGGCCGCGAGCGCGAGCTCGTGACGCAGGGCGTCGATGTAGGGGCGCAGTTCCATGACGCCACTATGGCATCACCGTGATGCCACGCGCAACCACTATGGCATCACCGCGGCGCCCCGAGTCGAGATCGGGGCCGGAGTGGTGGCTTCCCCTGATGTCCTGAGTGGACCTTCACGGGCACGCTCGCCGGATGAACAAGCGAAGAAGGTCGATGCGCGCTGCGATCGCGCTGGTGCTGGGCCTGGTGACCACGATCGGCGTCGCGGGCCGGGCTCAGGGCGCCGCGCCGCAGCTCCCCGCGCTGGACCCCGCCCTGCTGGGACGGGCCGTCGCCGGGCTGCCGAACCCGGTGGTGACCGGCGCGCAGCTCACCGTCAGCGGCTCGGCCGGGCAGTGGTCCGGCCGGGCGGGCGTCGCGGACGTCACCACCGGCGCGCCGATGCCGGCCGGCGGGCGGTTCCGGATCGCCAGCGTGACCAAGGCGTTCACCGCCGTGATCGCCCTGCAGCTCGTCGCCGAGCACCGCCTCGACCTGCGGCAGAGCGTGCAGCACTACCTGCCCGGGGTTCTGCCCGGCTCCTATCCGCCGATCACTGTCGGTCAGCTGCTCGACCACACCAGCGGGCTGCCGTTCTCGCTGGTCGACGCTCAGAACGCGGATCCGGCGTGGGTGGTGGCGCACCGGTTCGACTACTGGACGCCCGCGCAGGTGGTCGCCTCGGCCGTCGCGCAGCCCCTGGCGTTCGCACCCGGGACCGAGCAGCGCTACAACGGCGTGAACTACTTCCTCACCGGCTTGATCATCGAGAAGGTCGGCGGACATTCGTACGCTGAGGAATTGGATCGTCGGATTGTGAAGCCGCTGGGTTTGCGCGCGACGAGCCTGCCGGCGCCCGGGGAGACCCGCATCCCGGGACCACACGCGCACGGGTACGTGACGGTGGGCGGCGCGCTGGTGGACGTCACGGAGCAGAGCGCGTGGGGGTGGGCGGAGAGCGGGATCATCTCCAGCACCGCCGACCTGACCCGGTTCCTGTCGGCGCTGCTGGGCGGCAGGCTGCTGCCCCGGGCGCAGCTCGCGCCGATGCTGACCTTGCCGGACGTGCCCTACCCCGGTGGCGGCACCTGCCGGCTCGGGCCGCATCCCGGGCAGGCCTGTTTCAGCGCGGGGCTGCAGGCCACGACGTTCCCGGACGGGGTCACGGTGTGGGGCAAGAGCGGCGCGGTGCCCGGCTACACGACCGGGGTGTTCGCCACGGCGGACCTGGCACGGGTGATGGCGTCGAGCCTGAACCCGACCGGCAACCGGGACGGCAGCGAGGCCCGGTACGTCCAGAACATCGCCGCGGCCGCCTTCGACCCGTCACTGTTCGCTGATTGATCCGGGTGCCGCCACGATCCGTTACCCGTGGGTGAACGGGCGGCACGCCGCCCACGGAGGGAGAACCGGTGCGCGAAGGCAGACATCTGTGGGCGATCGGCGGCGCGGTCGTGATGTCCCTGGCCGGCTGCGCGCCGGCCGTACCCACCGCCGGTCAGCCGCAGCGCACGACGACCGGGCCGGCTCGCACCGCGCCGGCGACCGGGCCGGCCGGCAGCGCCGACTGCACCCGGGCCACCAGGGTCGCGATCGTGGAGAAGCCCTCCGGCTACGCGTTCAGTCCCACCGGGCTCACCATCCAGCGCGGAGCGTTCCTCGCCGTCACCAACAAGACCGATACGGCGCGTCCGCTGCGGACCGCACCGGACGCCGGGATGGTCACCAGCGTCATCGGCCTCGAGGAACGCCAGGTCATCCAGTTCCCCGAGGCCGGGACGTTCACGGTACGGACCGGGGGCGCCCAGCTGCGCCTGACCGTCGCCGGGGAGAGCGGCTGCGGCGCCCCCGAGCCGTCGCTGACCATCACCGACGCCGGCGCGTTCCGACCGGCGACGGCCACCGTCACGGCCACCGAGAACTTCGCCGTGGTCAACCGGTCCGGCGCCGCGCAGACCCTGGTCTGCACGCCCGGCAGCGCCAAGGACCACACCCGGCTCGACGCCGGCGAGACCCAGATCCTCGCCCTCGACGAGCCGGGCCGCTACCGCTGCGTCAGCGCCCAGCACCCCACCGCGAAAGTCACGATCACCGTGACCGACTGACCAGCTGCTTGCGCAGCCAGTGGAAGCTCTCCCGCGGGGTGCGGTCCCCGGTCGGGTAGTCGACGTGCACCAGGCCGAAGCGCGGCGCGTACCCGCGCGCCCACTCGAAGTTGTCGATCAGCGACCAGTAGAAGTAGCCGCGCAGGTCGACGGGGGCGTCCGCGGCGGCCCGGGCGGCGGCGGCCAGGTGCTCGGCGATGAACCGGATCCGGTCCGGGTCCGGTCCCTGGTCGTCGGTCAGCTGGGCGATGCCGTTCTCGGTCACGTAGACCGGCGGCAGATCGGGGTAGCGGCTCGCCAGCCCGGTCAGCGTGTCGTAGAGCCCGTGCGGCTCGATCGGCCAGCCCAGGGCGGTGACCGGGACCCCGGCGCGCGGCACCGAGCGCACACCGATGTCGCAGGCGCTGCGCAGGGCCGCGTCGGGCTGGTCGTACGGCGCGTCGGCGGCGTGGATCCGGTAGTAGTAGTTGACGCCGAGGAAGTCCAGCGGGGCGCCGATCACCTGCAGATCCCCGTCCTGCCGGAACGACAGGTCGCTGACGCCGGCGTAGAGCCGCTCGAAACCCTCCGGGTACGCGCCGCCGAGCACCGGGTCGGTGAACTGCCGGTTGAGCAGCAGATCCATCCGGTCCGCGGCCGCCCGGTCCACCGGCGCGTCACTGACCGGTACGGCCGGCGACAGGTTGAGCGTGATGCCGACCCGGGCGCCGGGGCACGCGGCCCGCAGCGCCGTGACCGCCCGGCCGTGCCCGAGCAGCAGGTGGTGCGCGGCCGCGAGCGCACCGTGTCCCTCGATGGCGCCCGGCGCGTGCCGGCCCTCGGCGTATCCCACGATCGACGAGCAGTACGGCTCGTTGAGGGTGATCCAGTCCTGGACCCGGTCACCGAGGCGGCCGGCGACCACGGCGGCGTAGTCGGCGAAGTGGTCGGCGGTGTCGCGCGCCCGCCAGCCACCGGCGTCCTCGAGCGCTTGCGGCAGGTCCCAGTGGTAGAGGGTGACGAACGGCCGGATGCCCCGCTCGCACAGCCCGTCGACGAGCCGGTCGTAGTAGTCGAGCCCGGCCCGGTTCACCGCGCCGGCGCCGGTCGGCAGCACGCGGGGCCAGGCGATCGAGAACCGGTACGCGTCCA
This sequence comes from Actinoplanes palleronii, assembly GCF_016862315.1. GTDB lineage: Bacteria > Actinomycetota > Actinomycetes > Mycobacteriales > Micromonosporaceae > Actinoplanes > Actinoplanes palleronii. The sequence goes on from NZ_BOMS01000093.1 coordinate 124,545, forward strand.
CGCCCAGGTCGTCGAGCAGCTGCACGTCGTCGCGCCAGCGGTGGTAGCTGTCGCAGGCCACCGCGCCGGAGGCGCCCCCGGCGACGGCGCCCGGGCGGCGGCAGAACGTGTCCCAGATCGACGGGCCGCGACCGTCCTCGGCCGCCGCTCCCTCGATCTGGTACGCCGCCGTGGCGGTCCCCCAGACGAATCCGGCCGGCATCTGCGGCAACTCCTGCGGCGTGGTCATCCTTTGATGGCTCCTTGCATGATGCCGCCGACGATCTGCCGGCCGAGGACCATGAAGATCACCAGGATCGGCAGGGTGGCGAGCAGTGTTCCGGTCAGGGTGAGCGTGTAGTCGGTGGTGTAGCCGCTGGCCAGCGAGGAGAGCGCGACCTGGACCGTGGCGTTGTTCTGCAGCACGACCAGCGGCCAGAAGAAGTCGTTCCAGGCCTGCATGAAGGTGAACAGGCCGAGGACCGCCGCGGCGGGCCGGGCGGCCGGCAGCACCACGTGCCAGTAGAGGCCGAACGTGCCGCAGCCGTCCATCCGGCCGGCCTCCAGCAGCTCGTCGGGCACCGCGCGGCCCAGATACTGGGTCATGAAGAAGACGCCGAACGCGGTGACCAGCCCTGGCACGATCACGGCGGCCAGCCGGTCGGTCCAGCCGATCTTCGACATCAGCAGGTAGAGCGGGATGATGCCGAGCTGCTGCGGCACCATCGACGTGGCGATGGCCAGCACCAGCAGCGGTTTACGGCCGCGGAAGCGCAGCTTGGCGAAGGCGAACCCGGCCAGGGTGGAGAAGAACACCACCGAGATCGTGATCGACCCGCTGACGATCAGCGAGTTCATCAGGGCCCTGGCGAAGTCGGTGGAGTCGAAGACCCGGGCGATGTTGTCGAACAGGTGACCGCCGGGGATCAGGACCGGTGGCACCTGGGCGACGGCCTCGCTGGTCTGCGACGACACGACGAACGACCAGTAGAGCGGGAAGACCGAGCCGGCCACGACGGCGAGCAGCGCGGCGTAGGTCCAGACCGAGCCACGGCGCGGGTAGCCGAAACCGCGGCGGCGGCGGCGGGCCGGTCGCGGCGGGCCCGGCGCCGGGGCGCGGGTGGACGGCGGGTGGGCAAGAGCGGTCACGGCGGCTCACTCCTCGTCGGCGATGCGCCGGGTCAGCAGGAAGTTGGCGATCGCGAAGACCGCGATGATCAGGCACAGGGTCCAGGCGATCGCGGAGGCGTAGCCGAACCGGAACTCGCGGAACCCCTGCTCGTACAGGAAAAGGGCGGCGGTCTGGAACTGCCGGTCGGATCCGCCGGTGGGGGTCGAGGTGCCCGCGAACAGCAGCGGCTCCGCCATGATCTGCAGGCCGCCGATCGTCGAGATCACCGTGGTGAAGATGATCGTCGGACGCAGCTGAGGGACGGTGATCCGCCAGAACTGCTGCCCCGACGACGCGCCGTCGAGCTCGGCGGCCTCGTACATGTCGTGCGGGATCGCCTGCATCGAGGCCAGGTAGATCAGCGCGTTGTACCCGGTCCAGCGCCAGGCCACGATGATCGAGATGGCCAGGTGCGAGCTCCAGGTGTCGGCCTGCCAGTCGATCGGGCCGATGCCGGCCAGCCCGAGCAGCCAGTTGACCATCCCGAAGTCCCGGCCGAACAGCTGGGTGAAGACGATCGTCACGGCCACGATGGACGTGATGTTGGGCAGCAGCACGCCCATCCGCAGGCTGGTGCGGGCGCGCAGCCGGTGGTTGAGCAGGTGGGCGATCCACAGTGCGGCGAGCAACTGCGGCACGGTGGACAGCACCCAGATGCTCAGTGTGTTGCCCAGGGCGTTCCAGAAGTACGGGTCGTGCAGCATCTCGCGGTAGTTCGCCAGGCCGACCCACTGGTGTGCTCCGCCGTCGAGCAGGTTCCAGTCGTTGAACGACACGTACCCGGTGTAGAGCAGCGGGAACAGCCCGAACACGCCGAACAGCAGGAAGAACGGCGTGATGTAGAGGTACGGCGAGCCCTTGGTGTCCAGCTTGTTAAGGGCGGCTCGCCGGGAGCTCAGCACGGTGATGGCCATCGTCGATCCTTCGTCGCCGGGGCGGCCGGCGGTCCGCTGACCGCCGGCCGGAGGGGTGGGCTACCGGGCGAGACGTTTGACGTCGCTGACCGTCTGCTGCCAGGACTCCTCGGAGTTCTGCTTGCCCTGCTCGACCCGGCTGAGGCCGTCGCGGACGGTGGTCTGGATGTCACCGGCGCGCGGGCCCTGGTACTGCGGCTCGAGCTGCTTGGCGGCGGTGGTGAAGATCTTGCCGACCGGGGCGTCGTTGAAGAACGGGTCCTTGAGCGCGGCGATCTCCGGCTTGTCGTAGAGCGCCGGGATCGACGGCAGCAGACCGGCCGAGGTGAAGACCCGGGCCTGCTGTTCCGGAGCGGTCAGCCAGGCGGCGAGTTCCTTGGCCTCGGCGACGTGCTTGCCCTGCTTCGGGATGGTCAGGTACGAACCGCCCCAGTTGCCGCCACCACCGGGCACCGCCGCGACGTCCCACTTGCCGGCGAACGCCTTGGCCTGGTCCTTGATCTTCGCCATCATCCAGGCGGGGCAGGCGATCGTGGCGAACTGGCCCTTGGCGAAGCCGTTGTTCCACTCCGGCGAGCTCTCGATCAGCTTGGCCGACAGGCCGGCCTGGATCGCCGCCACCACCTGGTCCCACGCCTTGCGCACCTCGGGGTTGGTGTCGACCACGATGGTGTTGTCCTGGTTGTAGAAGCCCACCGGCGCCTGGCCGATCACGGCGTTGTAGAGCGCGCCGCCGCCGTCGAAGAACGCGGTGCCCTTCGGCGCCTTCGCGGCGAACTGCTTGCCGAGCTCGATGTACTTGTCCCAGCCGCCGGCCCACGCGGCGGAGACCTGGTCGCGGTCGGCGGGCAGGCCGGCCTGCTGGAACAGGTCCCGGCGGTAGCAGATGGCCAGGCCGCCGACGTCGGTGCCGTACCCGATCTGCTTGCCGTCCTTGGTCAGCGACGCCTGCCATTTCCAGGGCAGGTACTGCGACGCGCGGTCCTGGCCCAGGTCGGTGAACTGGTTGCCGACCTCGCGCATCTGGGCGATGAACCCGGTGTCGACCGCTTCGATGTCCGCGGCGCCGGCGTTGGTGGCCAGGTGGGTGGCCAGGTCCCGGTGGTGCGCGTTGTAGTCGGCGGTCTGTTCTTTGATCGTGATGTTCGGGTGGGCCTGCTGGTACTGCTGGTAGAGCTCCTGGTAGCCGAAGTTGCCGAACAGGCTGACGTTCAGGGTGACCTTGCCGCCGGCGCTGCCGGAGTCACCTCCGGAGCCGCAGGCGGTCAGCACCAGGGTGGCGGCCGTAGCCGCCGCGGCGAGGCGCGCCAATCGGGACAAGCGCATGTCAAGGGGTCCTTTCAATCGGTGTAACCGGTTTCATGAAACCGGTTACACGATGAACAGGCGGAACATGAGATGAGCTGTAGTACGCGAGAGCCCCGGCGGGGTGCGGCCGGAAGACATCAGACGGAGCGGGGTGCGCTCCTTGAGCCAAGAGTTTGCCGTCATCGATCCCCGCTATGTCAAGTCACGGAAACGTAACGAGATCGACGGCGTTGACCGCGGCGACACACGGCTGTTACGGTGATGAAACCGGTTACATAAAGGACGTTCGCCGTGTCCAGCATCAGGGAATTGGCACGCCGGTGCGGCGTCTCCGTCGCCACCGTGTCCCGGGTCTTCAACACACCGGAGGTGGTCAGCCAGCACACCCGGCAACACGTGCTCGCCATGGCCGCCGAGATCGGCTACCTGCCGAACGAGTCGGCCCGCACCCTGGCGACCAAGAAGTCCAACATGGTCGGCCTGGTCTGGGACACCGACCACCGTCGCCCCGGCTGGCGGCACCCGTTCCTGCAGGACATCCTGGTCGCGCTCAAGAGCGCACTGAGCGCACAGGGCCTGCACCTGCTGATGCTCGCCCCCGACCAGTCCCCCGGCCTGCCCGGCGACCAGCGCTTCCTGCGCGCGGTGCAGCGCCACAACGTCGACGGCGTGGTGGTCATCGACAACGGCAGCCGCGACCCGGCGGTGCTCGCCCTGGTCGACGCCCCGGTGCCCTGCGTCGCCCTCGACCTGCGATTCACCGGGCCGACCTGCACCTACATCACGTCGGACAACGCCGGCGGCGGACGCCTGGCCGCCGACCACCTGATCGAACGCGGTCACCGGCGTATCGCCACCATCACCGGCCCGCTGCCGGCCTGGCCGGCCGCCCAGCGACTGGCCGGCTTCCGGGCCGGGCTGGCCGCGGCGAACCTGCCGCTCGCCGAGACCGCCATCGCCGGCGGCGACTGGTACCTCGACAGCGGCTACACCGCGATGAACCAGCTGCTCACCCGTGAGCCCCGGCCGACCGCGGTGTTCGCCGCCGGCGACGAGATGGCCCTCGGCGCCATGCGGGCGATCCACGAGGCCGGGCTGCGTATCCCCGGTGACATCGCCCTGGTCGGCTTCGACGACATCGAGGTGGCGGCGCTGGTCCCGCCCGGGCTCACCACGATCGCCCAGGACAAGACCGGCATCGGTACGGCGGCCGCGGAGGCGATGGTGGCCATGCTGCTGGATCCGGCCACACCACCGGAGCCGATCACCCTGCCCACCACGCTGGTGATCCGCGGCTCCACCTGACCGGGCACCGGGTACGGCCGTGGCCCGGCCCACCCTCGCAGGGGCGGACCGGGCCACGGCTCACCGGGCGACGATCAGGGCAGGTCGATGGGGCGCAGCACCCGGTCGATGCCGTGCGCGATCTGCCGATTGCCCTTGTTGATGTCGACCTTGTTCACCCGCGGGTTGCGGTCACTGCGGTCGGCGTCGATCAACATGATCCGCTTGTGCCGGCCATGGCCGTACACATCGACCTTGATCTTGCCGCCCGCGGCGGTCGTCAGACGGACGCCGTCGGCCTTGAGCGCCGCCTTGCCGGTGATCCGGGCGCCGGGGACGACGTGGTAGAGCAGGACCGCCTCGACCGTGTCGATACCGAGCCCGGCCACGGCGGTGAACGCCTTCTTCTCACTCGGCAGGCGCTTGGTGTGCTTGATGTCCGCGACCAGCCGCTCGAACGCGAGGTCGTTGGGCAGGAACGCGGTCAGCGGCTTGGTGCCGTCGGCGAGCACACCGACCGGGCTGGCCGGCTTGGCCTTGAGCACCGCCTGCACCGCGGCGGTCAGGATGTCGTAGTCATGGCCGTTGCGGTCGAAGCCGACCTTGCCCGCGGTCAGCACGGCTGCCAGGGACTTGGTCTTGAGCGGCTTGCCGTGCGCGGAGGCCGGCGCGGCCACGAGCGCGGAGGCGACGATCGCAGCGGTCGCCACGACCGTGGCCCGCTTGCCGAGTCGGGTGAGGTTCATCCTCATGGGTCCTCTCGAAGTGCGAAGGGTGGTGGCTCGGTGGTGCCATCACCTCGTACTTCGCTCGTCCACCCGTCGGCGGATGCACCTGACCGGTCACTTTCTAACCGGTGAGGCGGGCCAGCGAGCTGATCATGCGGTCGGCGATGTCGGCGGGGAACGGGAAACCCGGGGCGACGGTCCGCTGGTGCGCCAGGCCGTGCAGGCCCAGCCAGAGGGCGATCGTGTCGGCGGTGGTGTCGGTGCTCGTCGAGTGGCCGGCCGCCACGCAGCCGTCCAGCGCGGTGACCAGCACGGCGAGGGCGTCCTGCCCCAACGCGGTGGCCTCGGTCGCGGAGACCGTCGCGCCGTCGACGGCGTCACCGGCGTTCCACAGTCCACCGAACATCACGCGGTAACGCTGCGGACGGGTGGCGGCGAAGTCCAGATACGCCGCACAGGCCGCTCGCAGCCGGGTCACCGCTTCGTCCGCACCGATGGCGGCGCGCAGCGTGTCGGTCAGTTCGGTGAAAGCGTCCTGGACCACCGCGAGCAGGATCGTCTGCCGGTCGGGGAAATGTGCGTAGATCGAGGGGGCGGCGATCCCGATCCGCCGGGCCACCGCGCGCAGGGTGACGGCCTGCTCGTTGCCGGCTTCGTCGAGCAGTTCGGCGGCGGCGGCGACGATGTCGGTGCGCAGCCGCCCGCCGTGGCCGCGGCGGTTGCGTTCACGGGGTCCGGTGGCGGCCGGGCCGGCAGTCGTACTCACAGCCGACACCTTACGGTCGCCGGCCTCGCCGTCGCGGTCACCGCGGACCGGGGACCAGCACGACCTTGCCGACGATCGTGTGCGACTCGGCCAGTTCGACCGCCTCGCGGATCCGGGTGAGCGGCATCCGGGCGGCGATCTGCGGGCGCAGGGTCCCGTCGGCCAGCAGGGAGAACACGGTGGACAGGTCCTGCCGCAGCCGCCGGCGGAACCGTCGCGGCCGCAGCAGCTTGCCGCCCCAGACGTCGAAGAACCCGGCGCGCCGGCCGTTGGGCAGGGCGTCGAGCCAGGCCAGCCGGCCGAGCAGGGCGACGAATGCCGGAATCATCGGACCGGAGTCCTTCAGCATGGCGTAGCTGACGAGCGTCCCGCCCTCGGCCAGCAGTGACCAGGACCGGGTGATGCTCTCCCCGCCGACGTGATCGAAGACGGCGTCCACCCCGGCCGGGGCGAGTTCGCGCACCCGGGTGGCCAACGCGGGATCGTGGTAGTCGACCGGCAGCACACCGAGGTCGCGCAGGGCCGCGTGATGGCGGGGCGAGGAGGTGCCGATGACCCGGACGCCGGCGTGCCGGGCGAGCTGGGTCAAGGTGGTGCCCACTCCCCCGTTGACCCCGTGGATCAGGATCGTCTGGCCGGCGCGCACCCGCGCCCGGCGGTGCAGCATCTGATAGGCGGTCAGGCCGTTGACGACCAGGGCCTCCACCTCCGCGGGGTCCAGGCCCTCCGGGACCGGCACCACGTGGGCGGCCTTCAGCAGCACCTGGGTTGCCCAGCCACCCGTCTTGGTCAGGGCCGCGATCCGCCGGCCGACCAGCGCCGCGTCCACACCCTCGCCGGCCGCGGTCACCGTGCCGACCAGGTCGTAACCGGGTACGAACGGGAACCTGGGCTGACCGGGGTAGCGCCCCAGCCGCATGGCGTGCTCGGCGAAGGAGATCCCGGTGGCTTCCACGGTCACCAGCACCTCACCTCGGGCGGGAGCGGGCAGGGCCCGCTCCCGCAGCTGGAATCCGGCCGGCTCCACCCGCCCCGGCATGACCACTTCCGTCGCGATCCGCATGACAGTCCCCTCCATCACCCATTTAAACTTACAGCCGTAAACATACGCTGTGACCTTACATATGTAAATACACGTGCCGATCCCGTGCCCGGCATCAAGTAGGCGCGAAGACTGCCGATAGGCGGGACCATGCCGACCCCCGCTTCTCCCGACCTCTCCGAAGGCCTGACCATGACCATCGACAGCTACGACGGCGCACGCACCTCGCGGCGCGGTTTCGGCGACCTGCCCACCGGCGTCAAGATCCTCAGCACGGTCGGCCTGGCCGGGGTGATCGCCCTGTCGATCGGGGTCACCGGCCTGTCGGCGCTGGCCGAGACGAGTGCGACCGCCGACAAGCTGTACAGCAGCAACGTGCGGGCCGTGGCCGGCATCGGCGACGTCCGCAATGCCGTCACCACCGCCCGGCTGAACGCCGCGAACCTGGCGCTGTCGCTCGACACCGCCGCCGCCGCCAAGCTGACCACCGCGTTCGACGAGCAGGCCACGGCGTTCACGACCGCACTGGAGGCCTACCGCACGGCCAGCTCGGCCGGGCAGGGCGCCGTGGTCGACGAGCTCGACGCGCTGTGGGCGCAGTACACCGCGGTGGTCCGGACGAAACTGATCCCGGCCGGGCTGGCGCACGACAACGCCGCCTACGACAAGATCCGCGCCGGCGACGTCGTGCCGATCATGGACAAGGTCACCACGAACATCGCGGCGCTGATCGACGCGGAGGCCAAGGACGCGGCCGCGGACGCCGCTGCCGCGCGGACCGCCTATGAGCACGACCGGACACTGGCCATCGCGCTGCTGATCGGCGGCCTGCTCGCCGCCGCGGTCGCCGCGCTGTGGGTGTCCCGGGGCATCGTGCGGTCGCTGGCCCGGGTCGAGGAGGTCTGCAAGGCGCTCGCCGAGGGCGACCTGACCCACATCGCCGGGCTGACCACGCTCGACGAGCCCGGCCGGATGGGCCGTGAACTCGACATGGCCGTCGGCCGGCTGCGCCAGACGGTCGCCACCATCAACAGTTCCGCGGTCTCGCTGGCACAGGCCACCGAGGAGATCTCGGAGAACGCCGAGAAGATCGCCGGCTCGGCCGAGCAGACGTCGCACCAGGCGCAGACGGTCGCCGACGCGGCCCACGAGGTGTCGGCCAGCGTCGACACCGTGTCGGCCGGCGGCGAGGAGATGGCCGCCGCGATCCGGGAGATCTCGCAGAACGCGGCCGAGGCGGCCCGGGTCGCGCAGGAGGCGGTCGCCGCGGCCACCGCCACCTCGATCACGGTCAACCAGCTCGGCGCGTCGTCGGCCGAGATCGGCAACGTGATCAAGGTGATCACGGCGATCGCCGCGCAGACCAACCTGCTCGCCCTGAACGCCACCATCGAGGCGGCCCGGGCCGGCGACGCGGGCAAGGGCTTCGCCGTGGTCGCCGCCGAGGTCAAGGACCTGGCCCAGGAGACCGCCAAGGCCACCGAGGAGATCTCCCAGCGGGTCGAGGCGATCCAGGCCGACACCGGCGGCGCGGTCTCCGCCATCGAGATGATCACCGAGGTGATCACGCGGATCAGTGACTTCCAGACCACCATCGCCTCGGCGGTCGAGGAGCAGACCGCGACCACCGCCGAGATGAACCGCAGCGTCAGCGAGGCGGCCGACGGCACCAGCCAGATCTCGCGCACCATCACCGGCGTGGCCGACGCGGCTCACGCCACCAGCGAGGGCGTCGCCGGCACCCGGCACGCCACCGCCGAGTTGTCCCGGATGTCGACCGAGCTGACCACCATCGTGGCCGCGTTCAGGTACTGACGCCGCCGTTTCCGTCGGTGCGGGTCACCGGCTGAAGGCGTGATAGACGGAGAGCACGATCTCGTAGAGCAGAGTCCCGGCGAACGCGGCCACGGTGCCGAACAGCATGAACACGCTGAGCATCTCGACGACCGGCCAGCCGGCATCCGACGCGGGAGCGACGGGTGCCGGCCGGACCCGTTCGACGGCCGGCGGGGTGGCCGGGACCGGCTCCGTAGCGGCCCGGCTGACCAGGTCGGCATAGCGGGGCTCGGCGAGCGGCCCGAGCCCCCGCGGGTCCTCGCCGTGCAGGCGCAGCAGGCGCAGCCGGTCGGTGGCCGAGCGATGCTTGCGGGCGAACGCCGCGACCTCGTGCGGCTCGGCGTCCTCGGTGAGGAAACCCCACCGGCCCGCCTCGGGCAGGTCGCCGGCGAGGCGGTACACGTCGGCGAGGCGGGCGCGCACCTCGAGGTCCTGCGGGTCGGTCGCGAGCAGGCCGGCCAGTCGCCGCGCGGCCAGCCGGGTGTCGCCACGGCCGGGGTCGGCGTCCACTCGCGACAGCACATCGGGTTTCGCCATGCCGCGATTGTGCCCACCCCCGTCCAGCCGCGATACGACCGATGATCGGCGGGCTGACCTGCCGGTCCGGCTGTTGCCGCCGGCCCGCCGGGCACACCAGACTCACCGGTGTGGACCCGGCGGAGCAGGCAGCGAGAAGCGCGCGAGTGGCAGCGGTGTTCGACCGGGTCGCGGACGTCTACGACACCGTGGGCGTCCCCTGGTTCACGCCGATCGCCCAGCGGCTGGTGGCTCTCGCGGCACCCGCGCGCGGCGAGCGGGTCCTCGACGCCGGGTGCGGGCGGGGCGCCGCCACGATCGCCGCGGCCGAGGCGGTCGGCGCCGACGGACACGTCACGGGTGTCGACCTGTCGCCGGGAATGGTCGAGGCGTGCCGGGCCGACATCGCCGCCCTCGGCCTGACCACCGTCGACATCCAGCTCATGGACGCCTCGGCGCCCGCGTTGCCGGCCGCCGGGTACGACCTGGTGGTGTCCTCCCTGGTGGTGTTCTTCCTGCCGGATCCGCTGGCGGCGCTGACCGCCTGGCGGGGACTCCTCGCGCCGGGCGGCCGTCTCGCGATCTCGACGTTCGGACCCCGCGATCAGGTGTGGGACGCGGTCGACGCGACGTTCCGGCCGTACCTTCCGGCCGGCATGCTCGACGCCCGCACGACCGGCGCCGCAGGCCCGTTCAGCACCGACGCCGGTGTCGAGGAGCTGGTCGGCGCCGCGGGATACACCGGCGTACGGACGGTGTCCTTCGACCTCGCGGTGACCTTCGCCGACGTGGACGAGTGGTATGCGTTCAGCCGGTCACACGGGCAGCGGGCGATGTGGGACGCCATCCCGGACGACGCCCGCGACACGGTCATAACCGCCGCCGGCCGGCACCTCGAGCAAGCCCGCGGCGCCGACGGCCGGATCCGGCTGAACCAGCAGGTGCGCTGCACCCTGGCCGCCGTGCCGTGACCCCGCGCGCGGTCAGTCCGCGGGCGGGCCGCTCGGCAGCGAGATCGCGAACGTGGTGCCCCCGTCGGCGCCCGGGCCCGCCGAGATCGCGCCGCCGTGCCCGTCGACGATCGCCTTGGTGACCGCCAGGCCCAGGCCGGTGCCCTTGATACCGGCCTCGGTGGCGTTGCTCGCCCGGAAGAACCGGCTGAACAGGTGCGGGTACTGCTCGGCCGGGATGCCGATCCCGGTGTCGCTGACCTCGATCACGATCCGGTCGCCGTCCTGCCGCGCGGCCACCGTGACCGTGCCACCGTCGGGCGTGTACTTGATCGCGTTGGAGAGCAGGTTGTCCAGGGCCTGACGCAGCCGCCCGCCGTCGGCGTGCACGGTGAGCTCGTCCGCGACCCGGTCGACGAGCCTGAGCCGTTTGACCACCGCGCTGGGCGTGTGGGTCTCGAGCACCTCGCGCAGCAGCCGGGCCGCGGCGATCGGGCGCGAGTCGATGGTCAGGTGCCCGGCGTTCAGCCGGGCCAGGTCGAGCAGGTCGTCGACGAGGGTCTGCAGGTGCAGCGTGGTGCGTTCGATGACGGTGGCGTGCCGGCGCTCGGCACCGGTCAGCGAGGTGCTGTCGACGAGCATCTCGCTGAACCCGCGGATCACCCCGACCGGGTTGCGCAGCTCGTGGATGACCAGGGCGGCGAGCTCGTCCTTCATCCGGTCCAGTTCGCGCAACTGCTCCACCTGCCGGCGTTCCTCCTCGAGCAGCAGTTCACGCTGCTCGGCGAGTTCGCGCCGGTCGTCGACGTTGGTGCTGATCCCGTCGACGAAGCGCCGGTCGTTCTCCGAACGCGCCCTGGCCCGCGTCCAGATCCACCGGGACTGGCCGTCGTAGCCGATGATCCGGCACTCCATCTCGGCCTGTCCGCCGCCGGCGAGATCCGACCGGAACCGCGCCAGGATGCCGGCGTCGTCGGGGTGGATCCGATCGGTCATCGGCGGGCCGGACGTGACCGGGGCGCCGTGGCCGAGCACGGCGGTGACGTTCGGGCTGCCGTAGACCAGCCGCACCGGCTCGCCGGCGACCGCCTCGACCGTCCACACGTAGTCGTCGACCTGCTCCACCACCCGGTTGAAGCTGCGCCGGGCCTCGGCGAGCATCAACGACATGTCCTCGGCCCAGCGCCGTTCCACGAAGCGGCCCAGGTGCGCGGCGACGGCGTCGAGCATGCCGACGGTGTCCGAGTCGTACGGTAAATCTTGGTCGGTGTAAAAAGCGAGGACGCCGAGCGTACGACGACCGGAACGCACCGGCACCCCGACCGCGACCCGGATGCCGGCCTCGGGAAGGGCCCGGCCGGAGGCCACCAGGTCGTCGGGGGTGGTCCCGGTGTTCCACCACACCTCGCCGTTGCGGGACCAGACCAGCCCGGGCAGGCCCTCGCCGAGCACGTAGCTCAGCGCCCGGTCCCCGATCAGCGTGGCGTGGTCACCGGTGAAGTGCACGCTGTGCCGTTCGATGTGCTTGCGGTCCGCGGTGACCTCCCAGTACTCGCCGTGCGCCCAGCCCAGCGAGTCGGTGATCGCGGCGACCGCCTGCACGGCGGCGGCGGTGGCGTTGGTCGCGTCGGAGAGCACCTGCGCGACTGCGTGCCGGGCCCGGCGCAGCTGCTCGGCGCGGTAGGCCTCGGTGATCTCGTGGACCGCCACGACCGCGCCGAGCCGGTGCCCGTCCGCGGTCTCGATCGGCCGCGCGTTGGAGACCAGCCGCCGCCAGCCGGCCGCCTGCTTGATCAGCAGCTGCTGGCCGCGGACGGTCTCACCGGCCAGGGCCCGGGTCAGCGGCAGCTCGTCGATCAGCTCACGGCCGTCCGGGGTGTAGATCTGGTAGTGCCGGGCGCGCTCGCGGCCGACCAGCCCGTCCGGCGGGTCGCCGACCAGCTCGCGCATCGCCCGGTTGAACAGGGTGAGCCCGCCGGCACTGTCGCAGGCCGCCACCCCGGCCTCGAGGCTGTCCAGCACCGTCTGCAGGAACGCGTTCTGGTCGTCGACGAGCTGGTGCTGGCGTTCCCGCTCGGCGGTGGCCAGCTCCCGCGCGTAGGCCAGCCGCAGCGAGATCTCCGACTCGGCGGCCCCGGCCAGGTCGCTGACCGTGCTGAGCTCGTCGGCGGTCCAGTCCCGGCGCTCGCTGTCGACCACGCAGAACGCGCCGAGCACCGCGCCGTCCGGGGACCGCAGCGGGAACCCGGCGTACGCGACGGCCTGGTACTCCTCGATCGCCGGGTTGCCCCGCAGCCGCGCGTCCATCCGGGCGTCGGCCACGATCAGCGGGGCGTCGTCCTGCACGACGTACCGGCAGTAGGAGTGCGACAGCGGGGTGTCCCGCTCGCCCTCCACGGCGCCGTCGATCCCGTGCGCGCTGACCGACCGCTGCCACTCGTCACCGACCAGCGACACGGCCGCCACGCTCACGCCGACCAGCCGCCGGGCGAGCCGGGTCAGCCGGTCGAGCGCGGCCACCGGTCCGGCGTCCAGCAGCCCGGTGGCGTGCAGGATCTCCATCCGCCCGGGGACACCCGCTGACACTCCTGGCTGCAGAAACATGGCCCCTCGATCGGCGCACCCCGGCTGCACCTGAGAGGACCGGCGAGGCGATCCGCTTGCGGTTCAACCCTTCTTCGGTACGACCAGCGAGCGACCGCCCGCAGGCCTCCCGGCCCACGTCCCGTGGTGATCTCACGCGACGCCACCCCGGGTTGAGGCCGCGACGCGCGTCCCACCCCCGGCTGGTTGTCAGGGGTGCCTCGGAGACCCGGATACACCCCTGGAAACCAGCCGGCACAGCCAGATGATCAGAAACAGCAGGCCGGTCAGGGTGAGCGGGCGCACCAGCACCGTCGCGGAATACTCCCAGGGGAGCGGGAACAGGCCGGTGCCGGTGGTGGCCACCAGGTCGGTGACCAGCGCGGTGCCGGCCAGGAGGCTGTTGACGGTCAGCAGGAGGAAGGCCATCGTGCCGGACAGGCCGAGGCCGCGCCGGGCCCCGCGCGACAGCGCCCCGCCGAGGCCGGCGCCGAGCAGCGCGAACAGCACGGACAGCACCAGCGCCGCCGGCGGCTCGGCGCGTTCGACGTAGGCCATGGCTTTCTGATTCCGGTTGCCCGACTGGACCAGCAAACGCCAGTCACCGCGCGCCGCGGTGAACTCCTGGCCGGCGGTGCCGGCCAACTCGGTGGCGCGCATCTGGCTGGTCCGCCAGCCGGCCGCCCCGATCCGCTGCGCCAGCGGTTCCAGCTCGGTGATGCCCACGTAGAAGTCGGCTTCGACTTGACATCCTCTCCGCCCTAGAGGACGGAGATTCCCTCCACGCTGCGCGTGGAACACGCCGCGTCCGGGTGGGTTACCGCTTCGCCGCGCGGTGCCGGGACGAGTCCTGGTCTTACCTGCGCTCCACGGTCGTTGAAGTCCGCCTGTCCGGCGGCCTTGATGTTCTTCGCGGCGTTGACGTCTCGGTCGTGGTGGCTGCCGCAGAGGCAGTTCCACGCTCGGACGTCGAGGGCCATCTTGTCGTTGATCCGGCCGCATTCCGAGCACATCCGGGTGGACGGGAAGAACCGGTCCACCCGGGCGAACGTGCGCCCATAACGCGCCGCCTTGTACTCCAGCATGCCGGTGAACGACGCCCAGCCCGCGTCGTGCACGGACTTGGCGAGCCTCGTGCGGCTGAGACCGACGACGCACAGGTCCTCGACGTACACCGCTTGGTTGTCGCGGATGATCGATGTCGAGAGCTTGTGCTGCCAGTCCCGCCGGGTGTCGGCCACCCGGGCATGCGCCCGCGCGACCTTCACGACGGCTTTCTTGCGGTTGGCCGAGCCCTTCTGCTTGCGGGAGAGTGCCTGCTGCAACCGCTTGAGTTTGCGGGCCGCGCGGCGCAGGAACTTCGGCGCGGCCACCTTCGTCCCGTCCGAGAGCACCGCGAAGTGGGTCAGGCCCAGGTCGATCCCCACCTCGGACTCGACCGGCGGCAACGTCTCGTCCTCGGCCGTGGTCACGACGAACGAGGCGAAGTACCGGCCCGCCGCGTCCCGGATCACCGTGACCGAGCTGGCCTCGGACGGCAGTACCCGCGACCATCGGACGTTCAGGTCGCCGATCTTCGGCAATCTGAGTCGGCCGTTGTCGAGGACTTTGAACCGGGCGTTCTTGGTGAAGCGGATGGCCTGCCGGTTGTCCTTGCGCGACCGGAAGCGGGGCGGGGCAGCCTTGCGGCCCTTGCGCTTGCCGGTGATCGAGGCGAAGAAGTTGCGATACGCCACATTCAGATCGGCCAGTGCCTGTTGCAGCACGACCGAGGACACCTTGCCCAGCCACGCCCGTTGCGGGGTGCCCTTGGCCTGGGTGATGACCAGCTTGGACAGGCCTGCGTCCGAGACGTACTTCTCGCCCGCCTCGCGTGCCTGCTGGCGCAGCCTGAGCCCGTCGTTGAACACCACCCGGGCACACCCGAACGACCGGGCCAGCGCCTCGCGCTGGCTGGCGTCCGGGTAGAGCCGGAAGTGGTAACGGAGCTGCACGAGACACACTTTACCCAGTTGGTTCATGGCTGATATTGAAGATATTCGCACTGGTAGACACTGTGTTTTCGCTCTGCACGCCCACTTGGTTTCGTGACGAAG
>NZ_BOMS01000094.1 GCF_016862315.1 Actinoplanes palleronii
GAACTTCACACACAGCCGCTGTTTCGGGCTTGCGTGGGGAGTTTGGGTGTGGGGCACGCTCGGGCGGGGTCAGTGCGGGAGGCTGCGGGTGATCAGGGTCAGCAGGCGGTCGAGGCGGGCGGGGTCGGCCGGGAGCTGTTCGCTCGCCCAGGCCATCGCGTTGACCGCCGCGAGCACGTCATCGACGGCGTCCTCCACCGAGGCCCGGTGCAGCAGCCGGGATCCGACGTCGCGGATGGCGTCGTGGCAGCCGGAGAGCGCAGGGCTCTCCGCGGCGCCGAGCAGCTCGACGGCGACGAAGCCGCGCATCGCTGCCGCGTGCACCGCCACCGCGCGCAGCCATGTGCGCAGTGCGAGACCCGGATCGGACCCGGCGAGCAGCTCCTCGCCGCGCGCGCAGAGCACCGCCACCTCGTCCGAGATGATCGCTACCAGCAGGGCCTGCACCGACGGGAAATGCCGGTAGAGCGTGCCGGGGCCGACACCGGCGCGCTGGGCGATCCGGTTCAGCGAGGCGCCCGCGCCCTGAGCGGCAAACTCCACCCGCGCGGCGGCGAGCACCCGATCGCGGTTCTGCTGAGCGTCGCTGCGCATCCGGACCCCCGGGTAGATAAATGGAGAAGCTCTCCGTATATTACCGTCCATGAAACGGAGAACCTCTCCGGAAAGGACGTCATGCGCATCGGCATCATGATCGGCGAAGTCCGCGGCCCGGCCACCGCCTCCGACCTGGCCGCCCAGGTCACCGCCGCAGCGGGCCTGGCCACCATCTGGTCCGCCCAGGTGTCCGGCTGGGACGCCCTCACCACGCTCACCCTCGCCGGCACCCAGACCGCGGCGAGCCCGTCCACCGACACCCGGACCGCCGCGATCAGGCTCGGGACCGCTGTCGTCCCGGTGCGGCAGCGGCACCCCCTCACACTGGCCGGGCAGGCGCTGAGCGTGCAAGCCGCCACCGGCAACCGGCTCACCCTGGGCATCGGCGCCGGGATCGGCGCCATGGTCACCGGCATGTACGGCCTGCCCGCCGACCGCCCGGTCCGCTACCTGCGCGAATACCTCTCCGTCCTGCACCCGCTGCTGCGCGGCGAATCGGTCGAGCACCGGGGCGAGTCACTGACCGCGATCGGCAGCGCCGCCATCCCGGGGGCCGAGGCTCCCCCGGTGCTGCTCGCCGCCCTCGGCCCGAAGATGCTCCAGCTCGCCGGCGAGGCCACCGACGGGACCGTCACCTGGATGACCGGCCCGCGAGCCCTCAGCACGCACGTGGTCCCAAGGATCACGGCCGCCGCCGAAGCCGCCGGGCGGGCCGCGCCCCAGGTGGTGGCCGGCCTGCCGATCTGCGTGACCCACGACGAGCCGGGTGCCCGGGCGCAGATCGCGACCCGGTACGCGATGGCCGCCCAGATCCCGGAGTACCAGGCCGTCCTGGCCCTGGAGAACGCCACCGGCGCGGGCGACGTGGCGATCGTCGGCGACGAGGCCGCGATCACCCGCCAGCTGCAGCGCCTCGAGGAATCCGGTGTCACGGAGTTCATGGCCACCCCGTTCGGCACCCCCGCCGACCAGTCGAGAACCACCCGACTCCTCCACGCCCTGACAGACGCCGCGGGCCGGAGCCACCCCTGACAACCAGCTCACGATCGCGGGCTGGTTCCTGGGGGTGCCTCAAGCAGCCGGAGGCACCCCCAGGAACCAGCCGGCCGCGCGGGAGCGCGCAACGGTCCGGGGTGGGCACGGTGTCGCGCGGTGAGCGGCGCGGGCCGGGACGCGCGGCCGGAGCCGCACGGGACAGCGGCCGGGCGCGAGACCACCACGGGACGTGGCTCGTAGCCTGCGGACGTGCGCTCCCTGTTCGTACCGAAGAAGGGTTGACCGGAAGCGAACAGCGGACCCTGCGGTGTAACACGTCGGAAACACGCACCCTAGGATCACCCGGTGACAATGCTTGACATCATCGGTTGGCTCGGTTCCGCTCTGCTCGTCTGGTCCCTGCTGCAGGCTCGGCTGCTGCGGCTGCGTGCCCTGAACCTGGCCGGCTGCCTGGTCCTCATCGGATTCAACGCGGTGCTCGGCGTCTGGCCCATGGTCGGGCTGAACGTCGTGCTCACCGTGATCAACGTCTGGTACCTGTGGCGGATGCTCGCGACCCGGCACGACGAGACCACGTATCAGGTGGTGGAGGTCGGTATCGGCGACGAGTTCCTGGCGCACACGCTGCGGCTGCACGGCGACGACATCGCGAAGTTCAACCCGGGGTTCTCCGCGCCGGACGTGCTGCGGCCCGGCTCGGCGGCGTTCCTCGTGGTGAGCGGGGACGAGGTGGTCGGCGTCGTGGTGTTCCGCGAAGCCGGCGACGGGGTCGCGCAGGTGGAGCTCGACTACGTGACGCAGCGCTACCGGGATTTCACCCCGGGCGAGTTCGTGTATCGGCGCAGCCGGTATTTCGCCGAGCGCGGCTGGCACAAAGTGATCACCCCGCCGGGGATGCAGGCGCCGTATTACGACCGGTTGGACTTCCAGCGGCAGGACGATTCCTACGTGCTGGAGCTGGCCCGCTAGTGGGTCGCGTCGTCCGTCGCCGGGACCCGAGCCGGCATCACCACGAGTCGACGACGGACAAGGCCTGGCTCGGGCAGACCAGGGCGGCATCGCGGGCGGCCTCGACCAGGTCACCGGAGGGATTCTCGTCGAGAACGATGACGGTTCCGTCCTCCGGGTCCTGGTCGAACAGCGCCGGCTCGGTCAGCACGCACTGCCCAGCTCCCACGCAACGATGCGGATCAGCGATGACCCTCATCAATGAACCTCCGTCACCAGGTGACCGGCATGTGGTAGACGCCGTAGATGGCGGCGTCGGACTTGAACGGCAGTTCCTCGACCGGCGTGGCCAGCCGCAGCGCGGGCACTCGCCGCAGCAGCGTGTCGAAGACGATCTGCAGCTCGGCGCGGGCCAGGTTCTGCCCGAGGCACTGGTGCGGGCCGAACCCGAATGCCACGTGGTGCCGGGCCGGTCGGCCGATGTCGAACGCGTCCGGCTCGTCGAACGCCTCCGGGTCCCGGTTGGCGGCCTGCCCGAGGGTCAGCACGCCCTCGCCGGCCCGGATGGTCACCCCGCCCACCTCGGTGTCCGCGACGCAGAGCCGGGCCACCACGGTGTCCACGATCGTGAAATAGCGGAGCATCTCCTCGACCGCACCCAGCGTCCGGGCCGGATCAGCACGCAGCGCGTCCATCTGCGCGGGGTTGCCGAGCAGTGCCAGAGTGCCCAGCGAGATCATGTTGGCCGTGGTCTCGTGCCCCGCGACCAGCAGCAGGAAGCCCAGGCTCACCAGGGAACGACGATCGTAGTCCCCGCCGGCACGGCTCTTGCGGATCTGCCGGCCCAGCAGGTCGTCCGGCGGAGCGTCCTCCTTGCCGGCGATCAACTCGTCGAGGTAGTCACGGACCCGGCCGAAGGCGGCCCGCCGCTCGTCCTGCGGCGTCTCCCGCTTGATCATGGCGGCCGTGTTGACCTGGAAAAAATCATGATCCGCGTACGGCACGCCGAGCATCTCGCAGATCACCATGGACGGCACCGGCAGGGAGAGCTCCTCGACGAGGTCGGCCGGCCGCGGTCCGGCCAGCATGGCGTCGAGCCGTTCGTCGACGATCTGCTGCATCCGCGGGCGCAGCGCGGCGATCTGCCGGACGGTGAACTCGCCGAGCACCGCCCGGCGCGCCGGCCCGTGCTCCGGTGGATCCATCGTCAGCATGCTCGGGGCCGAGTCGTCCCGCGGAAGCGGCTGACCGGCCGGCGCGAGGTTCGGGAAGTCGGCGTGCGTCCGGTCGGCACTGAAGCTCGGATCGTTGAGTACCTGACGGACATGCTCGTGTCTGGTGACGACCCAGCTCTCCCGGCCGTCGGGCAGGCGGACCCGGGTGACCGGATCTTTCTCCCGAAGCTGTCCGTATTCTTCGGGCGGCGCATACGGACAGTGCCGTACCAGGGGAAATTGCAGCATGGCGGTACTCCTTGTCGGAGAAATCCGGCTTGTCCCCGAACCTACCCACCGGCCGGAGGGTCGTCCACCGCGGTGGTGGCCGCCCCCGCGGGGCGACCGGGCCTGATGTGCCGCAATGCCCAAAAAATAGTTATTGATCAATCTCTCGCCGGTCGCCGCGCGGTCCCCCTCCGGCGTCGCGGTCCGGGTACCCGCGCCCTACGCTGCCCGCATGACCGTCATCGATCTCGGACGGGTCGGACCCGCAGGTGACAACTCGGTGGGCGCCTCCCGGCCGGGCCCGCTCCGCCGGTCGCCGCGGCGCCGGTGGCTGGTGACGGTCGTCGCGGTGTGCTGCGGGCTCGCGGTGACCGGCTCGGCGCGCCCCGACCCGCGGGGCCTGACCCCGCTCTGGGACGTCCCGTTCACCCTGGACGCCAACTCCTACCAGCTCGCCGGTGACGGCATCGTCGTGCTCGACCGGCCCACCGGCCGGCTCACCGCCCACGACGCCCGCACCGGCGCGGTGCGCTGGTCGGCACAGGCCGACGACGCCGACGGGCTCGCCGGCGTCCGGGACGGCGTGCTGCTGATCCGGACCGGGGTCACCGTGACCAACAAGGTCGTGCCGGAGGGCTCCCCGTTCGCCCGGGAGTTCACCCGGAACACCACTGCCGTCGACGCGGCGACCGGCCGGACGCTCTGGCGGCAACCCGGCGAGACCGTCACGGTCGTCGACGACCACGCCCTGCTGCTGGAGTGGGACGAGAACGGCGAGCGGGCCCGGCGGATCCGGCTGGTGCGCCTGCGCGACGGCGGCACGATCTGGTCGCGGGACGGCGGCGGCGCGGTCTCCCTGGCGACCGACATGACCTCCGGCGTACGGGCTGAGCGCGTGCTGGCCGTCACCGTGCGGGGCCGGGCTGAGGTGATCGCCATGACGGACGGCTCCGTGGTCACGAGCGGAACGCTGCCCCGGCCCGGAGTGGCGCGCAGCGAGGACTCCTGGTCCGTCACCCTGCACGGCGGCCAGCTCTACCAGGACCGGACGGTACGGGGCCGGACCACGATCACCGCCTACGAGATCGACACGCTGCGGCAGCTGTGGAGCCTCGAGCAGCCGGCGGGCGGCTCGTTCGGCTGCGGGCCGGTGGTGTGCGTCAGCGACGGCGAGTCGATCTCCGGCCACGACCGGGCGACCGGAGCACGGCTGTGGCGGCTCTCCGCGGTCGCCGGCGTCTACCCCCTGACCGGCGGCCTGCTGCTGACCGATCAGGAGAACGGTGCCCGGCACACCGTGCTGGAGGCGACCACCGGGAGCCCCCTCGGGGAACTGGGTCGCGGCCTGCCGGTGTGGGATTCGCGGGGCCACCTGACGTACCTGATCGCGGGAACGCGGCAGCCGCCCGGACGGACCTCGGTCAGCAGCGTCGACCCGGCGTCCGCCGAGGTAGTGCTGCGCGGCACCGTCGCCTCGGCACAGAGCTGCCGCACCGAGGGTGACCTGCTGACCTGCGTCACCGAGGACAACCGCCTCGCCGTCACGGACCTCGGCTGACGACCGGCGCTAGTACCCGAACTTGCGCCGGGCACTGCGCCGGTTCGCCCGGGCCGGCCACTCGTCCGCCGGGTCGCGCCGGGGCCGCCGCTCGCCCGGCTCACGGTCCTGGGGAAAATCCCGCACGGTCAGCACCAACCCCTGGACCAGGCGGTCCTCGCGCAGATCCCGGTACCTGATCTCGACCAGCACCGGAGTGCCGTCGGCACGCACCAGCGAACAGCACACCGCGCCGTCGCCGGAGCCACGGAAGACCTGACGCAGCCGGTCGCGGTCGTCCGGCTGCACCAGATCGCCCAGTGTGGCCAGCGGCGGCAGGTCGTCGACGCCGAGCAGCCGGCGCAGCGAGGAACTGGCGAACCGGATGCGCTGGTCCTCGTCGATCACCGCCGTCATGTCCACGCTGTTCCCGATCACCGCGCGGAGATAGACGTCGCTGTCGTCGCGGCCGACCGCCTCCATCAGGCAGATCCGATCCAGCGCTAGCGCAGCCTGACCGGCCAGCACCTCGAGGGTGTCGCGACTGACGGTGAGAGCGTCTCGGCGGCCCACCAGGATGAGGGCTCCGCCACGGGGCCGGGCGACGGCGAGCGGTTCCAGCCAGAGCGGGCAGACCAGTGTCGCGTGGTCGCGTTCCGCCTGCTCGATCCACCAGCTGCGGTGCGGCGAGCCGGCCGCGGGGCCGGGCACCGCTGCCGCCGCGAGCTCATCGTCGTCGATGGCAAGGATGGCGCTGCGGATGGCCTCCGGCCGGATGAACTGGGTGATCGCGGCCCGGACGGCCTCGTCGACGGCAAGCGTGTCGGCGGCGGCGACCAGCGCGGCGCTCGCCTGCCGCAAGGCGCGCTCCCGCGTCAAGGCCTGTACGTTCAAGATCACCGCGTCGGTCAGCCGGGTGATGGTCAAAAGAAGCGTGAGCCCACCGGCCACGGCGATCACCACGCCGTCGTCGACGGTGCCGTCGACCGCCTCGATCAGCAGCACGACCGGCGGGGTGGCGACCGAGACGCCCAGCAGCGTCGCCCAGCGGCCGTGCCACGGGCGCGGGCGCGGTGTCGCGGGCCGGGTGAGCCGGGCCATCGACGGGTGCAGCGCGGCGGCGCCCCAAGCGAGGTAGAGCACCACGAAGCCGGACTCGCTCAGCCGGTTCGGCCACAGCGGCTGCACGATGTCACTGCACAGCACACCTGCCGCGCCGATGACCAGCAGCACGGCCGAAGGGTTGCGGCCCGCGGCGACCAGCAGCCGGATGACGACCGCGAGGAGCAGCACGGCTCCGATGACGTACGCCACGGACACGTCACCGATCCGGCCCGCGTCACCGATGACGAACACCCACACCACCAGCATCGCCGAGCACGCGAAGGCGAGCAGGTCGATGAGCCGTGCCCGGTCGACGAGAATCGCGCCGGCCCGGGTCAGCTGGAGCAGACTGCAGGCGACCAGGACGAACATGGCGTAGAAGCCGGCATCGGCCACGCCGGGCCGGTGCAACGCGGTAAAGACGTCGCCGACGGTGCTCGCCACGACGGCACCGGCGAGCAGCAGCCAGGGGGCGGGCCGGGCGGGCCGGTGGCGACGGACGCCATGGACGACGGCGGCCGCGCTGCCGATTCCCAGCACGGTCCATCCGATGGCACTCAGCACGCCCCACTTGTACCAGCGGCGTTGCCGTGTGTACATACCGGTCCACCAAGCGCAACGACCGCGCAGCACGATGCTGCCCGTCGCCCGGGGGTTGCCGCTGCGGTCGCCCTCTCACGGCCTGACTAGCGTGAGTGGCATGGACCGAGATCTCCCAGCAGCACGTGACCTGGTCGCCGGCCTCGCCGAACAGGCCGGGCGGCTGCAACTCGAACGGCGCGACACCCTGCGGGTCGGCGCGCCCAAGGCGCACGTCAACGACGTGGTCTCCGACGTCGACCTCGCCAGCGAGCGCCTCATCGTCACGGCGATCCTCGCGGCCTGGGCGGACGACGCGGTGCAGGCCGAGGAGGGCAACGGCCGCGCGGGGACCAGCGGGTGGACCTGGGTCGTCGACCCGCTCGACGGCACCCGCAACTACATCAGCCGGACCGGGCCGTGGTCGGTGTGCATCGCGCTCTACCACGAGGAACGCGCCCGGATGGCCGTCGTGCACGAACCCGTCGCCGGCGAGACGTTCAGTGCGATCGACGGCGGCGGCGCGTTCCTGAACGGTGCACGGCTCCCGGCGCCGGCCGGGACGTCCCTGGACCGGGCGCTGGTCGGTGTCAGCTTCCAGCCGAACCCGAAGACCAAAGAGCGCGCCGCGCGGGTGATCCGCGACCTGCTCCCGGTGACCGGTGACATCCGGCGGCTCCCGGCCGCGCTCAATCTGGTCTACCAGGCCGCCGGGCGCCTCGACGGCGGCGTGGCCCTCGACACGTTCCTGTGGGACATCGCGGCGGGCGCGCTCATCGCCCGGGAGGCGGGCGTGATCCTCGGCGGGCACGGCGCGGAGTTCACCACCGAGCTGACCGTCGGGGCGGCTCCGGCACTCTGGGACACCCTGGCCGAACGGGTCCGCGCGAGCGCGTGAGACGACGGGAGCTAGCCCGCCACCACGACCACACCCACCAGCACAGCCCACCGGTTCCGGTTCATGCCGCCGACCCTAACGGTCTGCCTCAAGGGGACGGACCTGCTAGACAATCCGGATGCGCCGACGCCTGTTCCCCCTCGCCGGCGCCCTGGCCGTCGACATGCTCGGCAGCGGCCTGTTCCTGCCGATCTCGCTGCTCTTCTTCACCGACGTCGCCGGCCTCCCGCTGGGCACGATCGGTCTGCTGCTGAGCGCCGCCGCGATCGTCTCGCTGCCGGTGCCGCTGCTCGTCGGGCACGTCGCGGACCGCTACCGCCCCACCGACCGGGTCATCCTGGCCCAGCTCATGCAGGGGGTGGCGTTCGCGGCCTACGGCTGGGCCCGCACCCCGCTCACCGTCTTCCTGGTCGCCACCCTGGCCGCTGTCGGTCAGCGGTTGTTCTGGTCCTCGTTCTTCTCGGTCGTCGCCGGGCTGGCCGAACCCGGCGAGGACAGCAGGCACGCCGACCGCCGCTACGCCGTCGCCGGCATGATCCAGATGGCCGCGACCGGGGCCGGCGCGCTGCTCGGCGGGCTCGCGGTGACCTACGGCTGGTACCGCCCGATCGTCTGGCTGAACGCGGCGACGTTCCTGCTCTCCGCGGTGTTGCTGCTGCTCACGCCCCGGGACACTCGCGTGCCGGTCACCGGGACGACCACCGGCGGGTACCGCGCGATGCTCCGCGACCGCACCTATCTCCTGCTGATCGCGGTCAACACGATCTTCGCGCTGTGCAGCGTGTTCGTCGGTGTGGCCGTGCCGGTCTACCTCGTCGACGCGCTGCCCGCTCCGCACTGGCTGATCGGCCCGCTGCTGACCGCCAACATGATCCTGCTCGCGTCCGGCCAGGCCCTCGCGGTCCGCCTGGTCCGCCCGCTGTCGCGCGCCCGGGGCCTGGCGCTGGCCGGCGTGCTCTGGATCGTCTGGGCGCTGGTCTACGCCGCCGCGCTCCGCGTCCCGGCCGCCGCGCTCGTGCCGTATCTGCTGCTCGGCATGATCTTCTACGCGGCCGCCGACCTGATCCACGCGCCGCTCTCCAACGCGCTGTCCGCCGCGGCCGCCCCACCCGCGCAACGCGGCCGCTATCTGGCGGTCTACCAGTACAGTTTCGCCTTCGCCAACATCCTCGCGCCCACCTTCTTCACCGCGCTGCACGCCCGCGGCCCCGCCGTCCCGTGGCTCGCCCTCGCCGCCCTGGCCGCGGTCGCCACCACCGCGATCTGGTCCCTGAACGACCCCCTCAAGGCCCGCGAGAAAATCAAGATCTAACCCTTTCCGGTACGCATACGGAGCGCCCGTCCGCAGGCGACACGCCACGTCCCGTGGCAGCCTCGCGCGGCACTGCGGCCCGCTCCCGACCGTGGCGCGCCTCACCGCCGCCCGGGTGGAGAGGTACCTGCGCGATATCCAGCGGAAACAGTTCACGTTTAGCGTTGCCTGGAGTCGAGCTACACCGGCGCCCACGGCCGGCATTCGTGGAGTCCGAAATGCCATGGAAGGGTGTCATGAATCTTCTCCTGCTGACGGACAACCAAGGCGATGTGCTGCCTGCCCTGGACCTGCTCCCGTACGCCGTCCAGGTCGCCCCCCGCGACAGCTGGGCCCAGGCGATCAAGGACCCGCAACTGGCCGCCGTGCTCGTCGACGCGTGCGTGCAGCTGACGCAGGCCCGCAGCGTCTGCCGGGCCCTGCGCGCGAACGGCCTGAGCATCCCGCTGATCGCCCTGGTCCGCGACGCCGGCCTGGCCGCCATCGGCGCCGACTGGTGCATCGACGACTTCGTCCTGACCACCGCCGGCCCGGCCGAGGTCGCGGCCCGGCTCAACATGGTCGTGGACCGGCGCGGCCTGGAGAACACCGCGAGCGACGACACGATCCGCGTCGGCGACCTGACCATCGACTCGCACAGCTACACGACCCGGCTGCGCGGCGAGGCCCTGTCCCTGACCTACAAGGAGTTCGAGCTGCTGAAGTTCCTCGCCCAGCAGCCCGGCCGGGTGTTCAGCCGCGACCAGCTGCTGCGCGAGGTCTGGGGCTACGACTACTTCGGCGGCACCCGCACCGTCGACGTCCACGTCCGCCGCCTGCGCGCCAAGCTGGGCCCGCGCTGCGAGACGATGATCGGCACCGTCCGCCAGGTCGGCTACAAGTTCGTCCCCCCGGCGACACCCGGCAGCCTCCGCGACACCGCCCAGTCGATCTTCGACGACGCCATGTCCGCCCCGGAGCCCACCCGGGACCAGTCGCTGATCACGTCCTAGGCCGCACACCCGGGCCGGGAGACCCGGCCCGGGGTTCGGAGGGTCAGCGGACCGACCACCGCTGGGCGGCGGTGCCGTTGCACTGCCAGAGCTGTACCAGCGTGGTGTTGGCCGTGCCGCCGCCGTTCACGTCGACGCACTTGCCGGAACCGGCGCCGACGATCGTGCCGTCCGGTTTCGCGGTGAACCTCTGCGCCGGGGTGCCGTTGCAGGTCCAGGCCTGCACCTTGGTGCCGTCCGCGGTGCCGTTGGCGTTCACGTCCAGGCACTTGTTGCCGTAGGTGCGCAGTTCGCCGGACGAGGTGGCGGTCCACTGCTGGTTGGCGCCGCCGTGGCAGTCCCAGATCAGCGCCTGGCCGCCGTCCGCGCCGCCGCCGGAGATGTCCAGGCAGCGGGTGGACTGCGGGTTGGACAACAGGACCGGAGTGCCGACCGGCGGGGTGGTCACCGGCCGCAGACTGGCCGGCACCGCTTGCAGCGCGGCGAACCAGCGGGCGGCCATCTTGTCGTATCCGGCGGCGTTCGGGTGCAGGCCGTCGGCCAGGTCCGCGGTGGTCAGCGCGGAGTGCATGTCGACCAGGTGGGTTCGCGGTCCCTTCTGCGCCACGATGCCGGGCAGCGCGGCGTTGGACGTCTGCACCTTCGCCTCGTTCGCCGTGTTGCTGGTCGGAATGATCTGGGCGACGAAGACCTCGGCGACCGGCGCCAGTGTCCGGATGTGATCGAGCAGCGTGGCCAGCCGGGCCGGGGCGTTGGCGACGTCGTGGTTCTGGCCGATGTCGTTCGTGCCGATGTGCAGCAGGACCGTGCGCGGGTTGGCGGTGCGCAGCCAGCCGGTGATGTTCGTGTCGAGCTCGTCGATCCGCCAGCCGGAGTGGCCCTCGTGGTCGTGGTCGCCCAGAGCGGCCGGTCCGTTGACGGCGGAGCCGACGAAGTCCACGGTGTAGCCGGCCGCGGCGGCCCGCTGCCACAGGTTGATCCGGTACCCGCCGGGCACGGTGTACCCGTCGGTGATCGAGTCACCCAGCGGCATGATCCGTACGCCGCCGTTCGACTCGGCCTGCGCCGGCGTCGCGGTCGCCGCGATCGACGACAGGGTCAGGGCCAGTCCGAGCCCGGCCGCGGTGAGCCACCTGCGATGGTGTCGCACAGTCGTTCCTCCACTCATCAGTGCGTCCACTTCTGATTGGTGCCGCCGTTGCAGGTCCAGATGGCCAGGACGGTTCCGTTGGTGGTGCCGTGTCCGGTGGCGTCCAGGCATCTGCCGGATTCGACGCCGACGATCGTGCCGTCGGCGCGTACGGTCCATTGCTGGTTGGCGCCACCGGTGCAGTCCCAGATCTGGACGATGTCGCCGTCGGTGGTGCCGTGCGCGTTCACTTCGAGACACTTCGTGCCGTACACGGTCAGCTGTTGTCCGGTGGTCGCGGTCCAGCTCTGGTTGGTGCCGGCGTTGCAGTCCCAGAGCGCCGGCCGGGTGCCGTTGTCCTGCCGGTAGCCGGGCACGTCGACGCAGCGCCCGGACTCCTGCCCGCGCAGCGGGGCGGTGACCGTGCCGGTGCCGGCGGTGCCCGGGTACGACGGGGGCGCCGCCGCCGCGCCGGTGGCCCACGAGGTGTTCGCCGAGGTGCCGAGGGTGAACGCGAGCGTGCCGCCGCCGGTGACGAACGAGGCCGGCAGGTACGCGTTGTTCCACGCCGATCCGTTCAGGGTGGCGCTCTGCACGTACGGCGCGCCGGTCGCCGCCTGCGGTGCGGTGATCCGGATCGTGCCGCCGCCGCCGAGCGCGATGCTGACCTCGGTGAACAGTGGGCTGCCGAGCGCCAGGTCCGCGGTGCCGGGGGTGTTCGGGTAGAAGCCCAGCGCCGCGAAGACGTACCAGGCGCTCATCGTGCCGAGGTCGTCGTTGCCCACGCCCCAGTTCGCCGGCGAGGTGTTCCACAGCTCGTTCTGCACCTGGCGGACCTTCTGCTGGGTCTTCCAGGGCTGGCCGACGTAGTCGTACGCCCAGGGCAGGTTCATCGACGGCTCGTTGCCCATGTCGGCCTTGTCGGAGTCGTTGCTCTGCCCGTGCAGGCTGGACAGCACGCTGTCGAGGTAGCTCACCATGGCGGCGTTGCCACCCTTGGCGTCGGCGAGACCGCGCAGGTTGAACGGCACCATGCCGGTGTACTGCCAGGACGTGCCCTCGACCATGTCGGTGCTCTTCTTCGGGTCGAAGCCGGGCCGCCACTGACCGTTGAGCTGCTTGCCCTGCACGAAGCCGGTGGCCGGGTTGAACACGTTGCGCCAGGACTGGGCGCGGTTGACGAACGTCGTCTGGTTGGCGGTGTCACCGAGCCGGCCGGCCATCGCGCCGATCGCGAAGTCCGACGTGGCGTACTCGAGGGTGGTGGCGGTGGGCCCGTAGAAGCCGCTCTCGTACGTGCCGTCGGTGGGCAGGTAGCCGATGGTGTCGATGTACCGGTTGCCCTTGCGGACCTTGTTCTGCGCGGTGCCCTGCGCCACCATGGCGTTCTTCGCCGCGGTGGTGTCGAAGGCGCGGGCGCCGAACGCGTGGTAGTCGGCGATGACGATCGGCGACGGGTCCCCGTTCATCACGTCGGTGTCGGCGTGGTTCAGCGTCCACTTCGGCAGGAAGCCGCCGTTCTGCTGGTAGTCGTTGAGCAGCGACTGGGCCGCGTCACTCGCCGACTGCGGATCGACCAGTGCGTGCAGCTGTGCCTGCGAGCGGTAGATGTCCCAGCCGGAGAACGTGGCATATTGCGCCCGCTGCGCCCCGCTGACCGTGTGGGTCTGCCGGTCGAAGCCGGTGTACTGACCGTTGACGTCGCTGTAGACGTTCGGGTGCAGCAGCGCGTGGTACAGCGCGGTGTAGAAGATCTTCTGCTGGTCGCCGGTCCCGCCGGTGACGGCGATCCGGCCGAGCTTGGCGTTCCACGCGGTGTGTGCCGCCTGGCGGGTGGCGGCGAAGTCCCAGCCGGGGATCTCGGCGGCCCGGTTCGCCGCCGCGTTGGCGTCCGACACGAACGACACGCCGACCTTCGCGGTGACCACCCGGTTGCTGCTCGCGTCGAAGGTCACCGAGTTGCCGCCGCTGAACGTGCCGTCCGAGGTCATCGGCCGGTCGAAGACCATGCTGAACCGCAGCGTGTAGGTAGGGCTGTCGGCGCAGAAGTGCCCGGACGTGATCCAGCCGCGGATCTCGGTGCTGCTGACCCGGGTGAAACTCTGCGCGTCGGTCCGGGTGCCGGCCGAGCCCAGTTTGAACAGCAGGTTGGCCTGGTTGGTCTGCGGAAACGTGAAGCGGGCCATCCCGGTACGGGTGGTCGTGGTCAGCTCGGTCGTGACCCCGTTGCCGAGAGTCACCGTGTACGCGCCGGCCGTCGCCGACTCGTCGGCGTGCGAGAAGCTCGACGTCGCCGAACCGTTGACGGCGCCGACGGTCGGCAGGATCGGCACGTCGGCGGTCGCGTTGCAGCCCGGGCCGGACAGGTGGTTGAGGCTGAAGCCGGTGATGGTGTTGTCGCTGTAGGCGTAGTTGCCGCCCGCCGGCCGCGACGGGGTGTCCGGACTCCACTGGACCATGCCGAACGGCACCACCGCGCCGGGGAACGTGTTACCGCCGTTGGACGTGCCGAGCAACGGGTTGACCAGCGACGCCGGGTCGCTGACCGCGGCGTCCGCCCGTCCGGCCGGCACCGTGACCAGACCGGCGACGAGCAACAGGACGAGCGCTCGGCGGCTCATCCGCGTGCCCACTTCTGGTTGGCGGCGCCGGTGCAGGTCCAGATGACCAGCGGGGTGCCGTCGGCCGTACCGTGGCCGACCGCGTCGAGGCACTTGCCGGAGCCGACCGCGACGACGGAGCCGTCGGCGTTGACCGTCCACTGCTGGTTGGCGCCGCCCGTGCAGTCCCAGACGTCGACCACCGTGCCGTCGGCGGTCGCGCCGCCGGCGACGTCGAGGCACTTGTCGAGCACGGTGAGCCGGCCGTTCGCCGTCGACGTCCACGCCTGGTTGGAGCCGTTGTTGCAGGTCCAGAACGCGGGCCGGGTGCCGTTGGCGGTGTTGGCGGCGGGCAGGTCGACGCACTTGCCGGACTGGAGGCCCTTCAGGATCCCGACCGTGTCACCGCGCGCCCATTTCTGGTTGGCGCCGCCGTTGCAACCCCAGATCGTCAGCGGGGACCCGTTGGTGGTGAGGTGGTTTCCCACCTCAAGGCATTTGCCGGAGCCGGCCCCGACGACGCTGCCGTCACTGTTGACGGTCCACTGCTGGTTCGTTCCTCCGCCACAATCCCAGATGTGTACGGCGGTGCCGTCCGCGGTCCCGGCCCCGTTGACGTCCAGGCACTTGCCTCCGGGGGTCCGCAGCTGCTTGGCCGGGGTGAGCGTCCACTGCTGGTTGGTGCCGCCGGTGCAGTCCCACAGCGCCGGCCGGGTTCCGTTGGCCTGGTTGCCGCCGGGCACGTCGGCACAGCGGCCCGACTCCTGGCCCTTGAGCACGCCGGCGAGGGTGCCGGCCGCATTCGGGGTGACGCGCAGGTTGTCGAACTGGTTCGTCTGGTACCCGACCACGCCGAGGCCCACCTGCCCGGTGGTGAACGTGGTGTCGGTGACCTGGCCGACGACGGCGCCGTCGACGCTCGCCGTGATCGTGTTGCCGGAGAAGCCGAGCGCGATCGTGTGCCACGTGTTCAGGCCCAGCGCGGCCCGGTTGCCCGAGCTGAGCGTGCTGCGGGTGCCGCTGCTGGTGGTGCGGGCGATCGACCACGCGCCGGTGTCACTGATCCGCAGCTGGTAGGCGGCCTGGTGGCTCTGCGGCCGGTTCTGCGTATTGGCCCGGCCGAGCAGGGTCACCGTGCCGGCCTGCTGCATGTCGACGTCGGTGGTGACCGTGTAGTCGCTCCACGACGGGTCACCGACCAGGGTGAACGCGTCGCTGTCGTCCTGCCAGTTGATCGGCTGCACCGGCGCGACCTGCTGCAGGCAGGTGCCGCCGCGGCCGGCCGCGCAGGCCCGGGTCTCGAACGAGCCCTGCATGTCCTCGGTGTACTTCGGTTGTTTGCGGACCGCGTACCCGTCGAAGGTGTCGGTGTAGGGCAGCGCCAGGGTGCCGGTCGGCGGGCTGACCGCGGTGCCCTTGCCCTGCCCGGTCGTGGTGGTCACGGTGTAGATCCGGTGGGGCTGCAGGGTCAGCGCGTACTTGCCGCCGCTGACCGGCACGTCGGCCTGCTTGACGAAGTGGTCGGCCGGGTTGTCCGAGCCCATGTCGGTGGACCAGACGTGCACGGTGCCGGTGCTCAGCCCGCCGGCGACGGTCACGTTCACGGTCTGCGCGGCGGTGCTGCCGCTGGTCTCGTAGATCGTGGAGTAGTCGCTGTTGTTCGGTGACTTCAGCGAGACGTAGCTGCCGTTGGCCCGGTTGCCGCCGAGGTAGCCGCTGGCCGAGTTGTTCAGGTAGCGCCAGCCGGGCTGGGTGAACTGGCCGTAGTGCGCGTTGGCCCACAGGTTCTTGCCGACCCGGTAGGAACCGGACCAGGGGGAACCGGCGTCCATCAGCCCCACCGTGGCGTACGGAAGATTGGGGGTGATCGCCGCGAGCAGCGGCCAGTTCAGGAATCCGGTGAGTTCGGCGTCCAGATAGCCGCGGTTGACGGTCCGGATGTAGGGCACCACCCCGGCGTTGTCGTCCTGCGAACCGAACTCGCTGGCCCACAGCGGTTTCCCGGAGTTGCGGGCGTTCGTCGTGGTCGAACACGACTCGGCCTGCGACAGGTACCCGCAGACGTAGTGGTTGCCGAGCACACCGACGGCGTTCTTCAGCGTGGCGTCAGCGCCGAACTCGTCGGCCATCCCCCAGCCGCTGTCGTCACCGACGATCTGCACCGACCCGAAACCCGCGTTGTTCAGGCTGGTCCGCAGGTTCTTGTACCAGCCGCTGTCGTGTCCGCGCTCGTTCCAGCCACCGAGGTAGTTGATCGTCAGGCCGTGCTGCTTCGCGCAGTTGAGCCACGAGATGTCGTAGTCGATCATGTCCTGCGACCAGAAGTTGTGCCCGCCGACCCAGCCCGGTGCGGCCCACGGCAGGGCGACCAGCTTGATGTTCGGGTTGCGGGCGACGGCCTGCTCACCGAGCCAGAACTCGTAGCCGACGTTGCAGTTGATGTCGCCGCGGACGTGCTGGTGGCTCGGCTCGGAGCCGTCGGTGGAGTTGGCGTCCCCGCCGATCTCCAGCTTGAGCAGTTGGACGGCCGCGCCGTAGCCGGGCTTGAACAGGTAGTCGAGGATCTGTGCGCGCTGGGCCTCCGGATAGTCGATCAGCAGACGGGAGTTGCCACCACCGCCACTGATCGCACCGACACCGTCGAACGTGCGGCCGGCGACGGTGCCGTCCAGGGTGATCGTCGTGGTGGCCGCCTGGGCCGGCGTCGCTCCGGCGGCACCGGCGAGGGTGGCCGCCAGGGTCAGGGCGGCCAGGGCCAGCAGGCTGCGGAACCGTTTCCGGCGTGGGACTGGGAGCACGGAAGCTCTCCTTCGATGTCGGGGGAACGATCGGGAGAAGCAGTTCGCCGACGGCACGCACGGTGCCAGGACCCGCCCTTGACGAAGGTCGGGCTGACGGGGATCCGAGCGTCCGGGCCGGCGCGGATGCGGCGGCACTTCGTCGTGGTTCATCGACTACGGGCGAGGCACCGAACATCGGTCGAACACG
This sequence comes from Actinoplanes palleronii, assembly GCF_016862315.1. Taxonomy (GTDB): domain Bacteria; phylum Actinomycetota; class Actinomycetes; order Mycobacteriales; family Micromonosporaceae; genus Actinoplanes; species Actinoplanes palleronii. The sequence continues at coordinate 17,123 of NZ_BOMS01000094.1, forward strand.
ATGAGACATCGACAATCAAAGATGAACGTTTCCCGGATGTCAACGTTGTCAGCACCCCGAAACGAACGCTTCCGAGATGGGCCTTCCCGAAGCCGATCCGACGTGATAACCGCAGCATGCGACGCATGAGTCGCTCTCCGGCCGGCCGAGGGCACCCCCTCCCAGGCGGGGCGGGCGGGTAGGCCCAAGGCCGAGCCTCCGAGCCCCTGGAGAGCGCGTTCCCGACATGAAACGTTTCGGCAGGTTTCTTAACTGTCAGCCGTGAAAACACGGATAACGACACAAGTGAACATCTATTGACGTGGTCCGGTTGCCGGTCACACCACCGTCCCTGTCGGTGAAGGTGCACCGCCTGCGGTCACGGCTGGAGAACGCGCGGCAGATCGTCGCCGCACTCGGCACGACGTCCGAACCGGGCCGGTGCCCGGACGGCCGCCGAGCTGACCTGCGATTAGGCCGAAGCCATCATCAATGGCCGGCCAGGCGGTCGCCGAGGTCGGAGCGGCGATACAGCACCGCGCGGCCGTGCCGGGCGCTGACCAGCAACCCGCCGGCCCGCAGCGCCCGCAGGTGCTGGTTGACCGCACTCGTCGTCACCCCGAGCCGGGCCGCTAGCTCGCTCGACGACGCCGGTGTCGCCAGCTGCACCAGCAGCCCGGCCCGATGCGCGCCGAGCAACCCCGCGAGCGCGCCCGGCGCCGGCAGCGGCTGCGGTTCCCACAGCGTGCCCAGCCCCCGCGCCAGATAGATGATCATCGGGGGTTCGTCGGGGTGGATCGGGGTGGCGGCGCTGCTGGTCCACATCGACGGGACCAGGGTCAGCCCGTCGGCGGCCGGCCGGGTGTACTCGAGCCGGCTCCGGGGGTGGACCTCGACGGTGTCACCGGTGAGCCGGACCCGGCCGGCCAGTCCGGCCAGCATCACCGCCAGCCCGTGCTGGGCGATCTCCCGCCCGCGGAACGTGACGTCCCCTTCGAGCAGGGCTCGCATCCGCGGCCAGTGCGGGGCGAAGCACAGCTCCCAGTAGCCGGTGAGTGCCGCGACGATGCGGTCGAGCACGCCGGGGCCGCGCAGGGGCGCGGGCAACTCCTCGGAGCGCGGCGCCTCTCCGGCGGCATCCGGCCGGTAAAGCAGGCGCAGATCGCGGTCGACGATCCCGGGCGGCGTGCCGCGGATCGCCGTCAGCTCGTCCTCCAGCCGGGTCAGCGGTGACCACGGCCGGGGGGTGAGGAAGTCCGGCGTCCACAGCTGTTCGCTGACCAGCGCGAGCAGCAGGTCGGCGTCGAGCCGGTCGCGGACCCGGCGCATCTCCCGGATCCACGGCAGCTGCAGCGGGTAACGCCCCGGATCCCGCCACGCGTGCAACGACAGCACCAGCTCGTTGACCGGCGAGATCGCGAACCGGATCCCGCCCAGGTCCTGCCCGCCCAGCTGATAGCGCACAACCATGAAGCAGAACGCTACATCGTTCGCGGGCCGGCACCCCCGCCTGCGAGAACCATCGGGTGACAATCACCGGCCACAGCCCGATCGAACGCGCACTCACCCTCTCCATCGCGGCCTCCTCGCTCGCCAAGGGTGTGCTGTTCGGCGTCAGCGCACTGTTCTTCACCACCGTCATCGGGCTCTCCCCGGCCACCGTCGGGATCGGCCTGACCGTCGCCGGGGCGGCCGGGATGGTGGCCGCGTTCAGCGCCGGGCACCTGTCCGACCGGTGCGGCGCGCGACGGATCCTGGCCGCGGCGACGGTCGTGCAGGGGGTGGCGCTCGCCGCGTACTGCTCCGCGTCGTCCGCGCTGGCCTTCACGCTGATCGCCTGCGTGGCGGTCGGTGCGCAGGGCGCGCAACGCACCGCGCAGGCGACCCTACTCGCGCTGCACTTCACCGGCCCGGACCGGGTCACCGTCCGCGCCCGCCTGCGGGTGGTCACCAACGTCTTCGTCGGCGTCGGGTCCGCGGCGGCCACCGTCGCGCTCGCCAGCGGCACGCCGGCCGGGTACCTGGTCGCGATGCTCGCGGCGTCCGCGCTGGTGCTGGCGTCGGCCGCGCCGCTGCGCCACCTTCCGGCGGGGCCTGTCGACGCGGCTATGAGTGATCCGGAACGGTCTGAGGCGACTCAGGGCCGTTCACCGTTGCGTGATTTCCGGTACGTCGGGATCGCCGCTCTCTACGGCGTGCTGACCATCCAGTTCGGGCTGCTCACCGTCGGGATGCCACTGTGGGTCACCCTGCACACCCAGGCCCCGGCCACCACTGTCGCGCTGCTGCTCGTGCTGAACACGGTCCTGGTCGCGCTCTGCCAGGTGCCCGCTGCCCGGCTGGTGACGGGTGTGCGCGCGGCCGGCCGTACCGTGATGGGGTCTTCGGTGTTTTTGGTGTTGACCTGTCTTCTCTATGCCGCGGCGGGCCCGGTGCCCGCGCTGGCCGCGGTGACCCTGCTGGTCCTCGCGGTCCTGGCCGCCAGCGCCGCCGAGGTGCTCTCCGAGGCTGGCGAGTGGTCCCTCGCGTTCGACCTGGCCGACCCGCGCAGCGCCGGCGCGTATCAGGGCGTCAGCCAGACCGGTTTCGCGGCGGGCACCATGCTCGCGCCCGCGGTCGTCACCGGCACCGCGATCGCCCACGGCACCCTCGGCTGGCTCCTGCTGGCCGCCCTGTTCCTCACCGCCGGCACCGCCACCCACCACCTGGCCACCCGCCCCCACCCGGCAACCGCAGCCCCGACACACCCCTGAACCCCAGCCAGGGACCGGAAAGCGCGCCACCACCGGAACCCGGCTGGCGCTGAGGGGTGCCTCGGCAGTGTTGAGACACCCCTGGACACCAGCCGGGACCGCGAGTCGCGCCGCCACCGGAACCCGGCTGGTGCTGGCGGCTGTCTCGCGGGGCGCGAGGGGACCGTGGGCACCAGCCGGGGGTGGGGTGGGCTACAGCTGGGCTTTGAGGACGTCGATTTCGCAGCCTGGGGCGGACGGGTCGAAGCCGTTCTCGGAGAGCCAGCGGATCACCACGAGGCTGCGCAGGGACCACCAGGCACGGATCATGTCCGGGTCGGCGCCGGGGCCGTAGCCGCGGAGCACGTCGGTGAGGCGTTCCTCGTGGCCCAGGGTGAGGGTGGCCAGGTCGAACATGGGGTCACCGGGGGCGGCCTCGGACCAGTCGAGCACGCCGGTGAGTGCGTCGCCGTCGGTGAACACGTGGGTGAGCTGGAAATCGCCGTGGATGAACGCCGGGGTCCACGGCCGGAGCGCAGCCTCGGCGACCCGGCGGTTGCGGGTGACCAGGGCGGTGGGCAGGACCGCGTTCGTGATGAGCCAGGTGTACTCGCGGTCGAGTTCGGACGCCCAGTCGTCGACGGTGCGGCCGGGCCAGGGCGGCAGCGACGTGTCGTGCAGCGTACGGGCGGCAGCGCCCGCGGCGGCCCACGCCGCCGGGGACGCGGGTGACGGTTCGCCGAGCACGCCGAGCGCGACCCCGGGCAGGGCGGCAAGGGCGAGCACCGGCGGCCTGCGCCACAGGATTTCGGGCGTCGGCAGCGGCGCCAGGGCCATCGCCGCGACCTCGGCATCGGTCCGCTTCTGATCAGCGTCGACCTTCAGGAACACGTCACCGACGCGCAGGGTGGCGCGCTCCTGATGGGCGATGACGACCTCAATCGAATCCACGCCGGTAATTGTCGCTGCCGGACGGGCAGGACTGTGTACCGTGGCGGGATGCCCGACGGTGGGAGCAGACGCGTCACCATCCGGGACGTGGCGCGGGTGGCGGGGGTTTCGCACGCGACCGTGTCGCGGGTGCTGAACGGTGGGCGGGACGTCAGCGTGACCGCGCGGCGGGCGGTGGACCGGGCGCTGAAGCGGACCGGGTACACGCCGAACCACCACGCCCGGCAGCTCGCCGGGGCGCGGCCGGACAGCGTCGGGTTCTTGAACTGTGTGGACGTCTCTCAGCTGTTCGCGGACACCAACATCAACCGGCTGTGGCTGGGCTGCACGCAGGCGCTCGCCGACCAGGGGATCATGCTGGTCCTGCCGGTCGGGGCGGGGGCGGCGCGGGCCGTCGACGCGGTGCTGATGTTCTCGGCGCGGGAGGCGGACCTGGGTGACAGCCCGCTGCCGCTGGTCGCCTGCGGGACGCCGGTGGGGCACGAGGGCGAGATCGCGTACGTGACGTCCGACGACCGGGGCGGCGCCCGGCAGATGGTGGCCTACCTGCGCGAGAGCGGGCGGCGGCGGATCGCGACGGTCACCGGGCCACTGGACCTGCCGAGCGGGATGTTGCGGCTGGCCGGGTACCGGGACGTGGTCGGTGTGGTCGATCCGGGACTCGTCGTTGCGGGCGATTATTCGTACCAGAGCGGGGTTGTCGCCGCGGAGCGGCTGTTGCGGCAGGCGCCGGACCTGGACGCGGTCTTCGTCGCGTCGGACCTGATGGCGGTCGGTGTGATCGACGCGCTGACCCGGGCCGGGCGGCGGGTGCCGGAGGACGTGGCGGTCGGCGGGTTCGACGACGCGCCGGTGGCCCGCCGGACGTGGCCGCCGCTGACCACGGTCCGGCAGGCCTGGGAGCGGATCCCGGGCGAGCTGGTGCGGCAGTTGTGGCGGCAGGTGGACGGGGACGGCCCGTCCGGCGTGGTCCTGCCGGTGGAGCTGACGGTGCGCGCCTCGGCGTGAGCGATTCTCAGTCGAACTGGAGGCTCTGGCCGTAGACGTGGGTGACCTTGAGGGCGAGCAGGACGCGGCGGTCGCTGACCATCACGGAGCGGTACTCGTCCCAGTCCGGGTGCTCGCCGGAGGCCTTGCGGAAGTAGTCGACGAGCGCCTCCACCTCCGGCCCGTGCGGATCGTCGCCGGGGCCGATCAGCGTGACGTCACCGTCGGCGGTCGCCCAGGAGCGGCCGTCCGCGCCGGTCACCTCGATGGCCGCGCGCGGGTCACGGCGCAGGTTCTGGGTCTTGGCCCGTCCCTCGGTGACCGAGACGTAGATCGTCTCGGCCGCCCGGTCGTAGAACGGCAGAATCGGTGAGAGCTGCGGGCGCCCGTCCTTGCGGAGCGTGGCGAGGATCCCGAGTCGGCTGTCCGCGATCAGTGCCCGCGGATCGAAAACGCTGGTCATATCTGTCGCCAAGTCCGTTCTCACCGCCGGTATTCCGAAGGTCACCGTTCGGCTAGCCTCCGGGCGTGTACTTCGTTTACCGATCGCATTACGAAGGTCCGCTGGGCAAGCTGGTCCGGCGGCTGCCGGATGCCACCGTGCTGGGCTGGTTCCGCCGGGGCTGGGACTGCGCCGGTCCGCGGGCGTGGGTCGTCGGCGAGCTCGGTGTCCACGTCTACGGGCTGAGCTCGATCTTCGAGGCGGCTCGCCGGCATCAGCTGCCGCGGCCCGAGACGACCGATCAGCTTCGGACACTGTTGCACGAGCATCTGTACGTGGAGGGCGACCGGGACTACATCCGGCTCGACGAGCACAGCCTGCGGGTGCGCACCGATGACGACGAGGTCGAGCTCGCCTACTTCTTCCTCGATGACGTGATCGTGGCGGAGCGGCCGGAACGGCTCGCTTATCTCGTACACGAGAAGTGGCCGTTGCCGGACGGACCCGGCGGTGAGCCGGATGCCGCGATCACGACGTATGCGATGTTCTTGACCTTTTATGACGGCGCGAGTCTGGAAATCGAGCCGGTGGTCGCTTTCCCCGGAGTCGGCCTGGGGGATCTGGCGGCGGAGCTGCGGTGCGGTGATCGGGCGGAGTGGCCGGCGGAGTTGCGTGTGCTCGCGGCCCTGACTCCCGACGCTGCGGATCCCGGCCGGCTTCCGCTGTGGGGCGAGCCGACGCCGGCCGCGGATCCGCTGTTCGTGGCGTTGCAGCGGGCCAACCGCTGGCCGGGGTTTGATTTGAGCGCCGACGGGCCGCTGTCTGAGGCGCAGCTGGCCGAGGCCGACGCATTGGTGGCGAAGGCGACGTTCACCAGCGGGCGGCGGCCCGAGGCGTCGCTGATCCGGGTCGGTCAGGGGCTCGCGCAGGTGGCCATGCACTGCAGTGCCGATTTCGGGTATCAGCAGTGGTTCCTGTTCGACAGCCGGTGGGTCGCCGCCCACCCCGGCCTGGCCGCGTCGCTGCTGCACTACGCCGAGGACTGGGATCCGCTGTCGTGACCACGGGCGCCGGACGTATCCGGGAAATCCGTTTCCGGGGTGGCTCGATAATCGATGCATGAAGCTGCTGATCGACGACCTGCGGTCATTCGTCGACGGGCGGGTCGCGGAGGTGGCGCGGACCAGCGCGGACGGGGTGGCGCTGCTCGATCGGCACCGGGACGACCCGCTCGACGAGGTGTGGCTCGATCACGACCTGGGCGGGGACGACACCATCTGGCCGGTGGTGGAGGTGCTGGAGCGGGCCGCGTTCGACGGGCGCCCGTACGACATCGGTCTGATTCTGATCCATTCGGCGAACCCGTCCGGAGCGGCGAAGATGAGTCAGGCCCTGCGGCACTGGGGTTACCGGGTGCGGCTCGCGTCCGGCTCCCCCGCGGTCGGTTATGTCGACCCGGCATGAAGGTCGCCGCCTGCCAGACCGCGGAAATCCTCGGCGACGTGGACGCGGCGGTGCGCGTGGTGCGGGACTTCGCCACCCGCACCGACGCTGACCTGCTGCTGTTCCCGGAGTGCTTCCTGCAGGGTTACCTCGTCACCGAGGAGCACGTGCGGGCCGCGGCGGCCGAGCTCGCCTCACCCGGTTTCGGCGCGGTGCTGGCGCGGCTCGCGGACCTGCGGCCGATGATCGTCCTCGGCGTGATCGAACGCGCCGGCGACCGTTTCCACAACACCGCCGTGGTGATCAAACACGGACAGGTGCTGGGGCGGTATCGCAAGACCTTCCTGACCGCCGGAGAGTCGATCTTCACGGCGGGCGACGACTACCCAGTCTTCGACTGTCACGGCGTGCGGTTCGGGATCAACATCTGCTACGACACGCAGTTCCGGGAAGCGGCGGCCGCCGTCGCCGCCGGTGGGGCCCGGCTGCTGCTGGTGCCGGCGCAGAACATGCTGCGCCGCGACTCGGCCCGGCACTGGGAACACCGCCATCACCCGATCCGCGCCCGCCGCGCCCGGGAGACCGGCCTGTGGCTGATCTCCGCGGACGTGACCGGCGAACGGCCGCCGGACCGGCTCGCGCTCGGGCCGACCTCGGTCATCGACCCGGCGGGCCGGCTGGTCGCCCACGTGCCCACCGGCACGACCGGCCTGGTCACCGCGGACCTCACACCCGGGCCGGGTACTGCGGGACGGTGAACTCGTCGGCCGGTGGGGTGAACAGGCTGCCACCGAGCCGGCGGCCCGGCCCGCTCCCGGCGATCCGCAAGCCGGTCTGCAGCACCCGCACACCGAGGCCGCTCATCGGCGTCGCGACGCGTGGGACGCCCGGCGGGAGCTTCTGCGCCTTGGCGACGTACGGCCGGAGCAGCGCCTCGTACGACCGGAACGCCTCGCGATGATCACCCCGGGTGGCGATCTCGCCGGCCAGCACGTACGCGCCGGTGAGTGACAGGCTCGTGCCCATGCCGCTGACCGGGGACGCGCAGTACGCCGCGTCGCCGACCAGCGCCACCCGGCCCCGGGACCACGACTCGGCGTACACCTGGGCGGTCCGCTGCAGGTAGAAGTCGGAGTGATCCGCGGCGAACGCGTCCAGGATCCGCGCGGACTGCCACCCGCCGTCGGCGAACACGTCACGCAGCACCGCGATCTGGCGCTCCGGATCGAGGTCCTCGTGACCGCTCGGCGGCGCGAGGAACGAGAGCGACGCCCGCGTGGTGCCGACGTTGTCCGGACGCAGCATCGTCGCCCGGCCGCGCCCCGCCACGCACCAGCGCCACCACCTGTCGTCGGAGGCGATCCGCGGGATCGTCCCGTACGCGGTGTACTGCCCCAGGTCGCGCACCCGCACGGTGTCGCCGAAGAGCAGCCGCCGGGTCCGCGAGCCGATCCCCTCGGCGATCACGACGAGGTCGAACCGCCGCGCCGGCCCCCGGGCAAAATCGACCTCGACGCCGTGTTCGTCCTCCCGCACGGCGGTGATCTGGTCGTCGTACACGTACTCGGTGGTGCCGGCGGTCTGCTCGACCAGCAGCCGGACCAGCTCGCCGCGCAGGATCTCCAGCTCCGCGGTCGCGCCGTCGCTGTCGCCGATCCCGGCCGGGAATTCCGCGAGGGTACGTCCGCGCCGGTCCAGGAAGCGGGTACCGACCTCACCGGTGCCTGCCTCGGCGATCGCGCCCTCGAGGCCCATCAGCCGGGCGACCTGCCGGCCCGCGCCACGGACGTCGACGTTCTGCCCGGAGGCGCGCAGCGCGGGCGCCCGCTCGACCACGGTGGCCCGCCAGCCGTAGCGGTGCAGCCAGTACGCGAGCGCGGGTCCGGTGATCCCGGCGCCCGAGATGAGAATGGAACCGCGGCCGGTCATGCGACACTCCTGACGTCGGAACTAATCGCTAAGCAGCTTAGCTACTAAGTAGGTGAAAGACCATCTCTGCCCCGACGGACGGGTTCGACAACCCGTCGCCCACCATGATCGCCGTACGTGCCCTGGTCACCGAGGCCGTCGCGTTGCGGCGGACGCTGTCCCGGCGATCCGGGCTGACCGAGACCGAGCTGGACGCCCTCGATCACCTGGTGGAGTCGCCGTCGACGCCCAGCGAGCTGGCCCGGCTCCTCGACGTCAGCACCGCGGCCTCGACCGGCGTGGTGGACCGTCTCGAACGCCGGGGCCACGTGGAACGCCGCAAGCACCCCACCGACCGGCGGCGCCTCGAGATCCACGTCACCGACGACGGCCGCGCCGAACTGCTGCGCCACCTCACCCCCATGCTGCACGCTCTGACCGAACTCGATCAGCGGATGACGCCGGATGAGCGGGAGACGGTGATCCGTTTCCTGAGCGGGGCGCAGGCGGCGTTCCGGGCGGTGGAGGGATCGTGACCGGGCTGCTGGACGATCGGGCGCTGCACGCGTCGTCGGTGGTGGCGAACTGCGCGATGAACCGCGAGCGCCAGCTGGCCGGGGTCAACAGCTACGCGCGGGAGCTGGGCTTCGACCCGGTCGCCTGGCTGGCCGCGCTGCCCGGTGAGGGCGTCGGGTGGCTGGATCTGTGCTGCGGGAGCGGGCGGGCGCTGCTCCAGGCCGCCGAGCGGGTGCGGGCGGACGCCGAGCTGGTCGGGGTGGACCTGGTGGACGCGTTCCTGCCTCACAAAGCCGCGCCCCGGACCGGCGGGCCGGTGCTCGTCGCCGCGCCGATCGAGAGCTGGACACCCGAGCGGCTGTTCGACCTGATCACGTGTGTGCACGGGCTGCACTACGTCGGGGACAAGCTCGGGGTGCTCGGCCGGGTGGTGAGTTGGCTGACGCCGGGCGGGCGGTTCGTGGCCGACCTGGATCTGGACAGTGTCCGGGTCGGGGAGGGGCGCGTTGCCGGGCGACGGCTGGCCTCACACCTGCGGGCGGCCGGGATCGACTACGACGGGCGGCGGAAAAGGATCAGTTGTGCGGGGGCCAGGAAGCTCTCCCTGCCGTACGAATATCTCGGAGCCGACGACCGCGCCGGGCCCAACTACACCGGCCAACCAGCGGTGCATTCCCACTACCGGCCGAAATGACCCATCAACCGATGTGACCTGCGGAAAATTGGCATGCTCGAAGGGTGCGCCTCCGCCGGAAAGCCGCCGTTGCCGTGATCATGGTCGCGGCAACGGCAACGGCAACGGCAGCCGGCTGCGGCACGAAGGCAGAGCCGCCGGCGGCCTCAAAGAGCACGCCGGCATCACCGACCGCGCCGCCCTCACCGACCCTGCCGACGTCACCGACCGCGAGCACGGGAGGAACAAAAAGCCCACAAGATACAAAAAGCCCGCAACAACAGAGCAGCCTCAGCCCCGGCTGGGAGATCACCGTCTACTACACCGCCGTCGAGGACTACCACGACGGGACACCCACCCCGGTGACCGGCTGCCCCACCCTGAACTGCAAGAACGGCACCGACGACCTCGGCTCCTACCCCGCCGACTTCGTCGAGGCGGTCCAGGACGAAGGAACCGGCCGGACCAGCTCAGGCCGATATCTGAACTGGTCCTACGACATCGGCTACTGGCTCGACTCCATCCCCCGCACCAGCGACGGTCAGTCCCTGTCCCCGTTCGTCTCCGCCGCCGCCGACCCGGACGTCCTCCCGCACGGCACCCGCTTCACCATCGCCGGCTGCGGCACCGAGGACGACGGCTCCACCCCGCCGTCCGCGGTCTGCGCCGCCCTCAAGGACGCGTCCTGGGAGATCACCGACGAGTTCACCCCGGGGCTCGGCGGCTCCCAGCACATCGACGCCTACATCGGCCCGGAAACCGGCGAGAACTTCACCGACTCCGACTGGTACATCACCCTGAACAACGCCCGGATCAGCATCGGCTGACGCTCAGCGCAGTTCGCCGTCCAGCAGGCCCATGATGTGCACGTCGCGCCACTGCCCGTCCCGGCGCGACACCTGGCGCAGGCGCCCCTCGTCCACGAAGCCGATCTTCTGGTAGATGTGGTGCGCCGCCTCGTTCCCGACCACCACGGTCAGCCAGATCCGGTGCAGCCGCATCCGGTCGAAGCCGTACCGGCACGCCGTCCGCATCGCGTCGGTGGCATACCCCTGCCCCCAGTAGTCCTTCTCACCGAGGTAGATGTCCAGCTCGGCGATCCCGGTCTCCGGCTCCGCGCCGTGCAGGCTGATCAGCCCGATCAGCACACCGTCCTTGCGGCTCTCCACCCCGAACAGCGTGTCACCGTAGGTGTTGCGCGGCCGCTCGGTGAGAAACTTCGTGACGGTCTCCGGCGTCTGCGGATACCCCTCCACCATGAACCGCATCACCTCCGGATCATGGTTCCACCGCCACAGCGACTCGGCGTCCCCCGCCCGCATCGCCCGCAGTTCCACAAGTTCGCCTAAGACATTCAAGACAACCCCCATTTTGTACGATCAACGAGCGCACGTCCGTAGGCTACGAGCCGCGTCCCGTGATGGTCTCGCGCATGACCGCTGTCAGTCCGGACCGCTGCGCGCCCCGGTGCTGACGTCATGGCCGAAGAGCAGCCCGTGCCCGCTCCCCGCCGCCCCGGCGCGGCCCGTGACGCGTCGGCCAGCTCGAGCCACTCCTCCGCGAAATGCTCCCCGAGCCGCCGGCACACCCCGTCCAGCCACGGCGTGACCCCGGCACCCCCGATCACCTCGACCAGGCCGGGCACCGCGGTCCGCCGGTACCGGTCGTAGTCGAAGACAAAGATCTCCGCGTCCGCGCCCATCGATGTCTCCTCCCCGGTTCCGTCCTCGCCGATGCCGCGCGGACCTTACCCGGCATGGCAGGATCGATCACATGGATTTTCGATACGTCGGTGGCAGCGGCCTGCGGGTCAGTGAGTTGTGCCTGGGCACGATGACGTTCGGCAACGAGGCCGACGAGGACGTCTCGCACGCCCTGCTGAACCGGTACGTCGAGGCCGGCGGCAACTTCGTCGACACCGCGGACGTCTACAACGACGGCGCCTCCGAGGAGATCATCGGGCGTTGGCTGGCCGGGCAGAACCGCGACGACCTGGTGGTGGCGACGAAGTTCTTCTGGCGGACCGGCTCCGGGCCGAACGACCACGGCGCCGGCCGCAAGCACATCCTCGCCGCGGTCCGCGACAGCCTGCGCCGGCTCGGCACCGACTACCTCGACCTCTACCAGGTCCACGCGTTCGACGAGGCCACCTCCCTCGAGGAGACCCTGTCCACCCTGGACGGCCTGGTCAAGGCGGGCACCGTCCGCCACCTCGGGGTCAGCAACTACGCGGCCTGGCAGCTGCAGAAGTCCCTGGACGTCGCGAAGTTCCGCGGCCTCGAACCGTTCGTGGCGCTGCAGCCGCTCTACAACCTGCTCGACCGCGAGGTCGAACACGAGCTGATCCCGGTCTCGCTGAACGAGGGCGTCGGCATCATCCCGTGGGCGCCGCTGCGCGGCGGCTGGCTGACCGGCAAGTACCGCCGCGGCATGACCGAGGCCCCGGCCGACACCCGCTGGGAGGGTGACAAGCAGTCCTGGCTCGGCCGCTGGGACCGCAGCGTCGACGAACGCACCTGGTCGGTGACCGACACCCTGCTGGCCGTCGCCGGCGAGCTGGACCGCACCCCGGCCCAGGTGGCGCTGCGCTGGCTGCTGCAGCGCCCCGGCGTGACGTCCCCGATCGTCGGCGCCCGCAGCCTCACCCAGCTCGACGACAACCTCGGCGCCCTCGGCTGGTCCCTCGACGACAAGCAGATGGACCGCCTCACCACGGCCGGCGACCAGCCCCTCCCCTACCCCTACGGCTACCTGGCCGGCTCCCCCCGCCGCCGCTGACCGCCGCACCCACAGCGCTACCTGGCCGGCTCACCCCCGCCGCTGTCCGGCGCGGCGTTTCCAGCGCACCCCGGCGACCAGTGCTCCGAGGGCGAGCACGATCCCGGCCAGCCACCACCAGACGGCCGGGCCGATCAGGAACGGCGGATCACCCGCGCGGGTACCGCCGCTGCTGATCGCCCGGGCGGCCAGATCCACATCGGTGATCGCCGGGTCGACCGCGGTGACCTGCGCCGGGGCCCCCGCGCGGGGTGACAGCGCCAGCACCTGGCCGGCCTGGCCCGCCTCGCGCCGCAGGTAGAGCAGCGCGGACCCGTCCGGCCGCCAGCCGAGCAGGCCGGCCGCCACCACACCACCGGAGACCGCGGGCAGCTCCGGTCCGGCGACCGGCTGGCCGGTACCCGGGTCGAACCAGCGCGGCGCCCACGCCGCCGACGCGACAAGTGCCAGCGCGCTCCCGTCCGGCGTCCAGGCGCCCTTGCCCGCCAGCCGATACCCGCTCGGCGCCGTGAACGCCACCAGTTCCCGGCCCGCGCTGTCCAGCACGTGCACCCGGCCATCGGCCAGATACGCGAGCCGGTCACCATCGGCCGAGAACGCGACGCTGAACCCGGCCTCGCCCGCGGTCGCCAGCGTCCGGAACTCTCCGCCGGCCACCTCTTTGATCACCAGGTCCACGCTGCCCGGCGCGGTGCCGAGCGTGCTGCCGACGATCTGCCGGCCGTCCGGCGACCAGGCCAGCGGGGTGAGCGCCAACGGCGTGCTCCGCCCGGTGGACAGGTCGACGAGCCCGCCCTCGTCCGCCGCGAACCGCCCGTCCGGGGACAGCAGCGGCGCACGCCGGCTCGCGATGCCGACGTCGATCGTCCGGTACCGCTCCTCGTACGCGCCGACCAGCCCGCCCAGTTCCGACTCGCCGGAGAGCAGGCCCAGTCGCCGGCTGTCCCCGATGAACGAGACCGCGGCGGCGCCCAGGCGCGGCCGGTCGTCGACGTCGAGCGACCCGTAGGCGGGCAGCCCGATCCGGTCCGGCAGGCTCGGCGCCTGGCCGGCGGCGACCGGGATCACCGCCGGACGGGTCGCGACCGGCACGGCCACCGCCAGCACGGCCGCGACCGCCGCCCAGGCGGCCGCGGTACGCCGCCGGGTGCGCCGCGCCGTCGCCATGGCCCGCTCGTACACCGGATAAACCGGAGCCGAATCGGCCGTGCGCCGCAGCTCCTGCCGGAGTCCCTCGGTCATCGCGTGCTCCTCTCGGTCTCGTGCAGCAGCTCGGGAGCGATGTCCCGCAGCCGGCGCAGCGCGTCGTGCGCGTGCCGTTTCACGGTGCCGACCCGGCACCCCAGCAGCTGCGCGGCCTGGGCCTCGGTGAGGTCGTCGTAGAACCGCAGCACGATCACCGCCCGCTGTTTCGGGCTCAGCCGGCTCAGCGCCTGCGCCATGGTCAGCCGCAGCGCGGTCGCGTCGGCCGGGTCGGCCTGCGCCACCTCCCGGTGCCCACCGGTGAGCTGTTCCGGCACCCGGCGGCGCCGCCACCAGCTGACGTGCTGGTGATACATGGCCCGGCGCACATACGCCTCCGGGTCGCTGTCACGCACCCGCCGCCAATGCCGATACGTGCTGGCCAGCGCGCTCTGCAGGAGATCCTCGCCCAGATGGTGATCCCCGGTGAGCAGGTACGCATGACGTGACAACGCCGCGGAACGCCCCCGGACGAACTCCCGGAACCCGTCAGCCTCAGCCACTTACCCACCCCCTTCACCACCAAGAACGCCCCCCCGGCGCGCAAATGGTTGGGGGCCGCGCCAGTCTGGCCCCAGATCAGGTCCAGCGGACCCACGGTGCACCCCCGGGCCGCAGCGCGGTCACCGCCCCCCGGCTGGTTGTCAGGGGTGTGTCGAACGGAGTGAGACACCCCTGACAACCAGCCAAGACCAGCACGTGCCCACGACCACCGGCCCGGCACGGACCCCGGCTGGTGCTCAGGGGTGCCTCAACAGACGCGACACACCCCTGACGACCAGCCGGAACCGGGCACGCGCACGGGCACCGGCCCGGCACGGACCCCGGCTGGTGCTGAGGGTTGCCTCGCCGGGCGCGAGACGGCCGTCAGCGCCAGCCGGGACCGGCGCGGTCAGACCAGAGCGGGTTCCTCCTGGTGGGTGGGGACGGTCGGGTGGCGGTCGAGGCGGAAGCTGAGGACTGCCAGAAGCAGGCCGATGAGGGCGAGGGCGATGCCGAGCCACGCCGACGACAGGTAACCCCAGCCGGCGGCGATGACCAGGCCGCCGAGGGCCGCGCCGAGGCCGTTCGAGACGTTGATGGCAGCCTGGTTCAGCGCGGCGCCCATCAGCTGCGTGCCGGGCGCCGCGACCATCAGCTGCGCCTGCAGGGCCGGGACGATGAACAGGCTGGCCGCGCCGACCAGGAACGCGCCGGCGAACAGGCCGACCGGGTGCGACGCGGTCAGGCCGAAGAAGGCCACCGACACGGCCAGCCCGGACAGCCCCCACAGCACGCTGCGGCGCAGGTCCCGGTCGGCGGCGATGCCACCGGCCGCGATGCCCGCGGTCATGCCGAGGCCCATGGTGGCCAGGACCCACGGCACGACGCCGGCGGACAGCCCGGTCACGTGGGTGGTCACCGGGGCGACGTAGCTGTTCACCGCGAAGAACCCGGCCGGGCCGATCGCGACCACCAGGATCACCAGCCAGACCTGCGGACTGCGGAAGGCCCGCAGCTCGGCTCGGGGCGAGCCGCCGGGTGCGACCGCGACCGGGGGCACGACGAGCGCGGCGGTCAGCAGGGTGACGGCGAAGACCGCGGCGACCGCGAGGTAGGCGGCCCGCCAGCCGTGCGCCTGCCCGAGGCCGGTGATCAGCGGGACGCCGAGCAGGTTCGCCGCGGTCAGTCCGCCGATCACGATCGACAGGCCCTTGCCGTGGTTGCCGGGGCCGAGGATGCCGGCGGCCAGGATGCCGGCCGCGCCGAAGTACGCGCCGTGCGCCAGGGCGGCGATGAACCGTCCGGCGAGCACGAGTTCGAAGGTGGGTGCGAGCGCGGACGCCGTGGTGCCGGCGACCATCAGGCCGAGCAGACCCAGGACCAGGCGGCGGCGGGGGACGCGGGCGGTCAGCGCGGCGATGGTCGGTGCTCCGGCGACGACCCCCAACGCGTACGTCGTGATCATCCAACCGGCGCGGGCGACCCCGTCCGGAGCGGAGCGCGCGTAGACGTCCGGCAGCAGGTCCCGGGCGATCTCCGGCAGCAGGCCCATGGCGACGAACTCGGTCAGGCCGAGCCCGAATCCGCCCAGGGCGAGGGCCAGCAGGGCCGCCCAGCGGCGACCGGAGGTAAGCGTGTCCACGGCTCCGAATCCTAGAACGTTCTAGTAGACGCCGCGATAGAACGTTCTAGGGATCACAGGGCTACGATCGGCCCATGCGCAGGACGACCCTCGCCGACGTGGCCGACGAGGCCGGCGTCTCCGTCGCGCTGGTCTCGATCGTGATGCGGGGTGCGCCCGGTGCCGGCGCGGCCACCCGCGAGCGGGTCCTCGAGGTCGCCCGCCGCCTCGACTACCGGCCGGACACCCGGGCCCGTCTGCTGCGCAGCGGCCGTAGTCAGCTGCTCGGGGTGATGTTCGACGTCCGGCACCCGTTCCACGTCGACGTGCTCACCGGGCTCTACGACGCGGCCGGCCAGGCCGGTTATCAGCTCACGTTGAGCGCGGTGACGCCCCGCCGCGACGAGCAGACCGCGGTCACCGAGCTGATGCAGGACCGGTGCGAGGCCCTGGTGCTGTTCAGCCCGCGGATGCCGTCCGCCGCCCTGGCCGCGCTCGCCGAGCAGCGGCCGGTGGTGACGATGATGCGCGCGGTGCGCCGGCGCGACGTGGACGTGGTGCGCACCGACGACGCGCTCGGCTCGCACCAGGCCGTCGATCACCTGGCCGGGCTCGGGCACACCCGGATCGCGCACGTCGACGGCGGCGCGCTGCCCGGCGCCGCCGAGCGCCGGCTCGGTTATCAGCAGGCGATGGCGCAACACGGGCTCACCTCGTACGAAAAAATCGTCAGCGGCGGACCCGGTGAAGAAGACGGCGCCCGCGCCGCAGCGGTCCTGTTCGGCGACCCGCCGACCGCGGTGACCGTCTTCAACGACCTGAGCGCCACCGGCCTGCTCGACGTGCTGCGCCGGCACCGTGTCGACGTGCCCGGCGACCTCAGCGTGGTCGGGTACGACGACAGCAGCTTCAGCCGCCTCGCCCACATCGACCTGACCACGGTCGCGCAGGACATCGCGGCGATGGCCGGCCACGCGGTCGCCCGGGCGGTGCACCGGATCGAGGACACCCCGGGCGGCGACCGCGAGACGATCGTCGCCCCGCACCTGGTGATCCGCGGCACGACAGCAGCCCCACCGGGCGCTCCGGGGAGTGACCCGCTGCCGACCGGGTAGGACCGACCGATACTTTTGACAGCGGTCGGTTCGGGGTGAGGGGACAATCCTACGGTGAGCGACGTCTTCGCAGCGGACGCCGAGATCGGGCGTGACCTCGCCGCGGTCGACTGGGCGGCGACCCCGCTCGGCCCGCCCGGCGGATGGCCGCAGAGTCTGCGCACCGCGGTCAGCATCCTGCTGTCGTCGCGGTTCCCGATGTGGATGGGCTGGGGCCCGGAGCTCACCTTCTTCTGCAACGACGCGTACCGCCGGGACACCCTGGCCAGCAAGTACCCGTGGGCGCTGGGCCGGCCGGCCCGCGAGGTGTGGGCGGAGATCTGGGGCGACATCGGCCCGCGCATCCAGAACGTGCTGGACACCGCCGAGGCCACCTGGGACGAGGCGCTGCTGCTGTTCCTGGAGCGCTCCGGGTACCCGGAGGAGAGCTACCACACGTTCTCCTACAGCCCGCTGCGCGACGACGACGGCGCCCTGGTCGGGTTCCTCTGCGTGGTCAGCGAGGACACCGACCGGGTGATCGCCGAGCGCCGGATGGCCACCCTGCGCGACCTCGGCTCCGACCCGAACGTGATCCGTACCGAGCAGGAGACCCTGGCCTTCGCGAACCTGCAGCTCGAACGGAACCTGCGCGACCTGCCGTTCACCCTGACCTACCTGTACGACGACGACGGCCGGGCCCGGCTGCGCGCCACCTCCGGCATCCCGGCCGGGCACCCCGCCGCACCCGCGGTCACCGAACCGGGCCAGGCCGGGCCGGACGGGCTCACGTCGAAGCTGATCGAGCTGGACGAGCCCGGCCTGCCCACCGGCGACTGGGCCGACCCGCCACGGCAGGCGCTGCTGGTGCCGTTGCTGCGCCAGGGCGACGCCCCGTACGGGTTCCTGGTCGCCGCCCTGAACCGGTACCGGCCGGTGGACGAGGCGTACCGGGGTTTCGTCGAGCTGACCGCCGGTCACCTGGCCGCCGGGATCGCCGGCGCCCGCGGTTACCAGGCACAGCAGCGCCGGGCCGAGGAACTCGCCGAGCTGGACCGCGCCAAGACCACCTTCTTCTCCAACATCAGTCACGAGTTCCGCACCCCGCTCACCCTGATCATGGGACCGCTGGACGAGCTGCGCACCCACCTGGACGACGCCGGCCCGGCGGTCCGCGACGAGCTGGACGTGATCCACCGCAACGGCCTGCGGCTCGGCAAGCTGGTCAACGCGCTGCTGGACTTCTCCCGCCTGGAAGCCGGCCGGATGCAGGCCCGGTACGAACCCGTCGACCTCGCCGCCACCACCGCCGAGCTGGCCAGCGTCTTCCGCTCGGCGGTCGAACGCGCCGGGCTGACGTTCGAGGTGGACTGCCCGCCGCTGCCCGAGCCGGTGCTCGTCGACCGCAGCATGTGGGAGAAGGTGGTGCTCAACCTGCTCAGCAACGCGCTCAAGTTCACCTTCGACGGCACCATCCGGGTCACCACCGACGCCGAGCCGGGCTTCGCGGTGATCACCGTGGCCGACTCCGGGATCGGCGTCGCGGCCGACGAGATGCCGCGGCTGTTCGAGCGCTTCCACCGGATCGACACCGCCCGGTCCCGCTCCAACGAGGGCAGCGGCATCGGCCTGGCCCTGGTCAAGGAGCTGGTCGAACTGCACCGCGGCACGGTCACCGCGGAGAGCGCCCCGGACAAGGGCACCACCTTCACCGTACGACTGCCGTTCGGCGCCGGGCACCTGCCCGCGGACGCGGTGGTCGCCCCCGGTGCGGCAGGGTCGGCCGGGCCGGCGGCCGCCGCCACCGCCGAGCCGTTCCTGCAGGAGGCGAGCCGCTGGCTGCCCGGTGACACCCCGCTGGTGGCTCCGGTCGCGGGCCCGGCCGGCCCGGACGCCGCCACCGTCGTGGTCGCCGACGACAACGCCGACATGCGCGACTACCTGACCCGGCTGCTGCGCGCGGCCGGGCACCGGGTCACCGCGGTCAGCGACGGCCGGTACGCGCTCGACACGATCCGCGCCGACCCGCCGGACCTGGTGGTCAGCGACGTGATGATGCCCCGGATGGACGGCCTCGAACTGCTCGCCGCGCTGCGCGGGGACGTCCGGACGGCCGGTATCCCGGTGCTGATGCTCTCCGCCCGGGCCGGCGAGGAGGCGTCCATCGAGGGCCTGGAGGCCGGCGCCGACGACTACCTGTTCAAACCGTTCTCGGCGGCCGAGCTGCTGGCCCGGGTGCGGGCCAACGTGGAGCTGGCCCGGCTGCGCAACCATCACGCCCGCTGGCGGGCCGCGCTCGTCGACTCGCTGCAGGAGGCGTTCTTCGTCTGTGACGAGAACGGTGCGGTCATCGAGATCAACGCCGCGTTCACCGAGATCATCGGGTTCGGGCCGGAGGGGCTGCCGTACGCGCCGACCCACCCGTGGTGGCCGGACCGGGTGACCGACCCGGAGGCGTACGCCGAGGTGGTCGCGGCCTTCGACATGCTGCTGCAGGACCGGCAGGGCGGGTACCGCATCCCGGTCACCCACCGCGACGGGCACCGGCTGTGGGTGGCGGCCGCGTTCAACCAGGTGCAGGACCCGGAGACCGGCCGCCGGGTGGTGGTCGGCACGTTCCGCGACGTCACCGACGAGCACTACGCGATCCAGCGGGAGACCGCGCTCGCCTCGCTCAGCGTCCGGCTGTCCGCGGCCGACCACGTCAGCGAGGCGGTCGCCGGGACCCTCGACGAGCTGCGCGAGCTGTGGCAGGCCCGGTACGTGCTGGCGGCCGTCTTCGACGGCGACGACCCGCCCACCCTGACCGCGACCGACCCGGATCTGCGCTGGGACGACCTCCCGCAGCAGCGGCTGCTCGCACTGCGGGACCGCCCGCTGCTCACCCCGGTCACCGAGCACACCGCCGGCGCCGGGATCACCCTGGAGCACCCGCAGGGCACCATGGTCCTCTGGGTCGACCTGGGTCACCGGCGCCCGTTCACCGAGCAGGACCAGACCCTGCTGGCGCTGCTCGCCGGGCACCTAGGCCAGGGGCTGCGCCGGGTCCACCAGATCGACCAGCAGCGCGAGACCGCCCTGGCCCTGCAGCGCGCCATCCTCGGCCCGGCGCAGCTGCCGGCCGGCTTCGCGGTCCGCTACGAACCGGCCACCCGCCCGCTCAAGGTCGGCGGCGACTGGTACGACACCATCCCGCTCCCGGACGGCCGGATCGGCATCGTGGTCGGCGACTGCGTCGGCCACGGGCTGCAGGCGGCCACCGTGATGGGTCAGCTGCGCAGCGCCTGCCGGGCCCTGCTGCTGCAGGACTCCAGCCCGGCCCGGACCCTGATGGCCCTGGACCGGTTCGCCGCCCTGCTGCCCGGCGCGCACTGCGCCACGGTGTTCTGCGGGGTCCTCGACCCGGCCACCGGTCTCCTGCGCTACTCGGCCGCCGGGCACCCGCCGCCGATCGTCGCGCTCGCCGACGGCGGCACGCACCTGCTCGACCAGGGCCGGTCCCGGCCGATCGCGGTCCGCCCGGACGCCGACCGGCACGAGGCCGAGTACGCGATGGCGCCGCGCACCACCCTGCTGCTCTACACCGACGGCCTGGTGGAACGGCGCCGGCAGCCGCTGACCACCGGGATCGAACAGGCCACCACGGCGGTGCAACTGGGCCGGCGTACCCCGATCGACGACCTGGCCACCGAGGTGATGGAGCGCCTCGCCCCGGCCGGCGGCTACGACGACGACGTGGCCCTGCTGCTGTACCGCCAGCCCGGCCCGCTCGAGCTGGAGTTCCCGCCGGAGTCGACCCGGCTGGCCCCGATCCGTTCCGCCCTGCGCGGCTGGCTGGAGCGCTGCGGGGTGGACCAGGGCACCGTGCAGAACGTCCTGGTCGCGGCCGGCGAGGCCTGCGCCAACGCGATCGAACACGGTCACCGGGACGTCAAGGGCGGCCTGATCAAGCTGCGCGCGGCGGTCACCGCGGACAACGTGCGGCTGCTCGTCATCGACAACGGCACGTGGCGGGTCCCGCGGCCCGCCGAGAATCCGCACCGGGGCCGCGGCATCATGCTGATGCGGGCCTTCATGGGCGAGGTCACCATCACCACCGGCACGACCGGGACCATCATCGACATGCAGACGAGGATCGCGTCATGACCACCGCGCTCACGCTGACCACGGGCAACGACTCCGCGGGGGCCCCGGTGCTCACCGCGGTCGGTGAGATCGACATGAGCAACGCGGAGACCTTCGCGGCCGCGCTGCACGGCGCGGTCACCCCGGCGGGGCGGGCGCTGCTCGTCGACCTGACCGCGGTGGAATACCTGGACAGCGCCGGCCTGGCCGCCCTGTTCCGGCACGCGGACCGGATCGAGGTGCTGACCGGTCCGCTGCTGGCCCCGCTGCTGGCCGTGTCCGGTCTGGCCGATCTGACGACCGTGCACCGCCGCTGACTGTTCGTTCATGTTCGGACACTGACGGTTCTGCCGCTTAACGCCCGCTCGGTAACAACTGCTGCCGTTACGTAGCCGTTAGCCGGGTAGCCCTTGACTGCCCCTCCGCATCCCGGGTTGACTCTGGCTGTTCGTGAGTGATCGCGTCGGAATTTGTGCGCTCCACACCCAGTCGACATCTGCGAGGAGGAGACGCATGCACCCCTTGACCTCCCGGCGGCGCGCGGTCCGGGCCGCCGCTTCCGCGGCCGCATGAGCCGGATGCGGGTGGACCTCACCGCCGACCGCTCGGTCACCGTCGCGGCCGGGGACATCACCCTTTTCCGGTACGCCTACGGAGCCCCGCACCCGCACCTCACCGGCGGCCTGCTGCCCTCGCCGGTCACCTGGTCCCCGCCGCACAAGAGCCCCGGCACCGCGCGGCACGTGACCCTGACCGAGCTGTCCGCCACCGCGACCACCGCCACCATCGCGCACCACCTGCAGTGGCCCGCCGTCGACGAGTGGCGGTCGCTCACCGCGTCCGGCGCCGGCCACGACACGTGGCTGCTGCTGCTCGAGAACACCGTCACGAACGCCACCGGCCGGCCGCTCGCCCTGGACGGCCCGGCCCTGTCGCTGCCCGCGCTCACCGCGCCGCCGGCCGGCCGGGCCGAGTGGCGGGCCGCGCACTCGGCCACCGCCACCGTGGTGGTCGTCGACGACAACGCCAACCTGCAGCACCCGCCGCGCTGGTCGGCCGGTCTCGGCCCGGCGCCGCTGGAGGGGGTCAGCCTGGGCGCCGACCGCACGGCCGCCTTCCGGTACGCCGTGCTGATCGCCCCGCCCGGCCACCACGCGCCCACCCTGGCCGGTCTCGGCCGTGACGCCCTGGCCGGCCCGCTCCCGGCCCCGCGCGGCCACCTCTGCCACGCCGACCTCACGAGTCGCCGCCCACCCCACCGGTCCCGCACCCGGGTCCTCACCCGCCGCTGCAAGGCCCGCACCACCCCGCCCACCCCCTGAGCCACCCCGGACCGCAGCGCGCCGCACGGTCCCCGGCTGGCTCTCAGGGGTGTGTCGAACGGAGTGAGACACACCTGACAACCAGCCGGGGCCTGGGGCCGCGGCTGGGCCGGGAGTGGCTGCGGTGTGGCGCGAGACCAGCACGGGACGTGGCTCGTAGCCTGCGGACTAGGAGTCATAGTTCGTACCGAACAAGGGTTAACGCCGGGCTTCGATGGCCTTGACCGTGCGGTGCAACGCCTTGGCCAGCGCACCCTTGGCGATGCTGCCCAGCAGGAGCCCGGCGATCTTGCCTTTCAGGTTCTTGCCGTCGCGGATCACCACGGCGTCCAGACGGGTGGTGCCGTCCGGCTGCGGGGTGAGCGTGTAGGTGTGGCCGGACTCGCCGCCCCACAGATTCGAGTCGGTGGTGGTCATGACGATCCGGCGCGGGTCGGACCAGTCGTAGTGCAGCCGCTCCCAGATCCCGCCGGAGCCCTCGGTGACGTCGGCCCAGCCGGGCCCGGACGCGTGCACGGTCAGCTGGTCGTCGGCGCTGGCGCTGAACAGCTCCGCGCGGCCGGGACCGAAATCGATCAGCCCGGCCAGGAACTGCTCCGGCGTGGCGGTGGTGGTCTCGGTGAAATGGATCGTGGACATGACCGGCTCCCGGGCGTTAATGCTTTCGGCTGACAGTGATCAGCCTCCCGGGGAGTGACACCCGATCGAGCCCGTGCGACACCCTGGTCATGTCCCGGGCTCTCCCCGGCAACGACCCGGGGAGAGCCTCGGACGACGACTACGGCTGGGTGTCGCCGGCGCCGGTGCGGCGCTGCGCCTCGTCCACACCCTTGTCGATGTGCGCGGTGTACTTGCCGTCCGTGCGCTTGTCGACCTGCTCACCGACCTTGTCCAGTGCCTTGTCGACGTGCTCGTCGTGCTTGTCGATGAAGTCCTTCGCCTTGTCCAGGAAACTCATCTTGGCAACCCCCTTGACGCTGTGGCCGGCAGAAGTGCCCCGGTCAGGCACCGCCAAAACCCTACGCCGCGTGGCGGCTACAAGACGGTGGGCACATGCCGTACGTAATAAGAAGGGTGACAGAGACGCCTGCCTCGCCGCCCTCTAGCATTTGCGGCGGTTCGGCACGCGGTGGAAGCGAGGCGACATGCGGTGGCTCCGAGGGATCGGTAAACGGCGGGATCCGCAGGATCCTGCCCGGCAACAGGAGATCCTGCGCGAGCTGCAGCATCGATTCGGGCCGCACGCGCCGGGCAAGTTCGCCGCCCAGGTCGCGCAGGCGACCGCGCTGCTGGAGGGGATCGACGGGGTGGTCGTGGCGGCTGCCGTGCTGCGTGAGTTCGCCGACGGCGCGGCCACGAACATCGCCGCGCAGTGCCGGGCGCTCGGCCTGACCCCGGACCGGCGCAACTACCGGGCGTTGTGGGAGACCGCCGGGAAGCGGATGAATTCGCCGCTGTTCGCGTCGCCGTCCGGCATGCATCCGTACGTCCACGTCGCCGCGGCGGTCACGGTCGTGGGTGGACAGGCCGCCCAGACGGTACGCGCGGTCGACCCCCTGCCGGTGCTCACCCACCTGTTCGAGGTGCTCGACCTGACCATCGCCGGCTGGGAGTTCGGCCGGGTGCTCGTCGACGTGAACGGCGCGACCCTGGCGGTCAACCTGATCACCGCGGCCACCGCGATCCGGGGCGAGATGTCCGACCCGCCGCCGCTGCCGGCCGCCACCCGCGCGCAGATGCGCCGCAACAACAGTGTGAACGTGCTCGACCCCGCGGTCAGCCGGATCGTCGGCCAGTGGAACCCGGGCAAGCAGATGCGCGAGTGCCTGCTGGCCTGATCCGGGCCCTTCGGTGAGCCGCAGCGCTACCGCGAGCCGCGCCGCTTTCCGCAAGCCGCGC
Source organism: Actinoplanes palleronii (assembly GCF_016862315.1). Taxonomy (GTDB): domain Bacteria; phylum Actinomycetota; class Actinomycetes; order Mycobacteriales; family Micromonosporaceae; genus Actinoplanes; species Actinoplanes palleronii. Next base: position 41,318 of record NZ_BOMS01000094.1, read on the forward strand.
CGCATTCCTCAACCCGGCCCGCCGGGCGCCGATCTTCGCGGCGTCCGAGGGAGGGAAGAGACATGCCGCAGAGCTCAGCACGTGACGTTCCGGCGCGCGCCGACGGCTGGCGACCGCAGGATCCGGTGCTCAACAACCTGATCCACAAGTGCATCGAGGACGCGCAGCGCCGCAACTCGGAAACCGGCAGCATGACCGCGTTCTTCGGCGGCGGCATCGTTCTGATGATCCTCGGCGTGATCCTGGCGGTCGGCACCGGCAGTCCGCTGCTGGCGATGATCGTGGTGGTGGTGCTGGCCGGTGGCGGCCTGTTCTACGCCGGGGTCAGCACGCCGTCGCCCCCGGCCGACCCGATGCGCGTCCTCGACGTGCTGGGCGGCCCGGGCAACCTGCCGGCCGGCTACCTGGTCTACGCCCCGGCGTGGAAGGCCGGTCTGACCGAGCTCCTGGCCCGGGTCACCGACCGGGAGTTGTCGGTCGCGGTCCGGTTGTGCCGCGAGCACCCGGGTTCGATCGCCGACCTGATCCGCCTGGTCCTGGCCGCCGAGCAGCACGCACACGAGCACGCGTTCGGCCACACGGTCACCGAGACCGACGTCTTCCGGGTCGCGCAGCGGGCCACCACCGAGTGGGCCCGGGTCTCCCCGACCACCATGCTCTCCGCCTGACTCTCCGCGTTCCGCACGGCCGCCGGCTCACGCCGGCGGCCGTTTCGCGTTGCCCGGAACTATGCCAGGATGTCGATGCAAACGTTTCCACAAACCTTCAACGGAACGTGGGAGGGCACCATGCCGGACCCCGCCGCGCTGCGCGAAGTGGCGTTGATCCTGCGCGACGGCGACGACGTCGCGGTCGCCACCCAAGACCTCGACGAGGGCCGCACGCTGCGCTTCCCTGACGGCGACCGCACGATCGGCACGCCGGTCCCCCGCGGCCACAAGGTCGCGCTGCGGGACCTGCCCACCGGCGCCCGGATCCACAAGTACGGCCAGGTCATCGGCCGGGCCACCGCCCCGATCCGGGCCGGCGACCACGTGCACGCGCACAACCTCGGGATGGACGCCGTCGAGCACGACTACGAGTTCGGCACCGCCGGCGTGGTGATCACCCCGGCCGCCGAGGTCCGGACGTTCCAGGGCTACCGCCGCGCCGACGGCCGGGTCGGCACCCGCAACTACGTCGGCATCGTCACCTCGGTCAACTGCTCCGCGTCGACCGCCCGGATGATCGCCGACCAGTTCCGCGGCCCGCTGATGGACGCGTACCCGCACGTCGACGGCGTGGTCGCGCTCGCCCACGACTCCGGCTGCGGCCTGGTCCCGGCCAGCGAGGGCGGGCAGATCCTGCAGCGCACCCTGCGCGGGTACGCCACCCACCCGAACATCGGCGGCCTGCTCGTGCTCGGCCTCGGCTGCGAGATGATCGCCGTGCAGACCCTGCTCGCCGACCTGGACGCGCCCGCCGACACGCTGATCGAGCGGATGACCATCCAGGAGACCGGCGGGGTGCGCGCCACCGTACGGGCCGGCACCGAGGTGGTCCGCACCATGCTGGTCCGGCTGGACGAACGCCGCCGCGAGACGGTGCCGGCCTCGGCGCTCGTGCTCGGGCTCAACTGCGGCGGCTCGGACGGCTACTCCGGGATCACCGCGAACCCGGCCCTCGGCCACGCCTCCGACCTGCTGGTGGCGCAGGGCGCGACGACGGTGCTGGCCGAGACGCCCGAGGTGTTCGGCGCCGAGCACCTGCTCACCCGGCGGGCGGTCAGCCGTGACGTCGGGCAGCGGCTGCTGGACCGGATCGCCTGGTGGCACACGTACGTCGAGGCCGGCGGCGGCACCCTGGACAACAACCCGTCGCCGGGCAACAAGGCCGGCGGGCTCACCACCATCCTGGAGAAGTCCCTGGGCGCGGTCGCCAAGGGCGGCTCGGCACCGTTGACCGCGGTCTACGAGTACGCCGAGCGGGTCACCGAGCCCGGCTTCACCTTCATGGACACCCCCGGGTACGACCCGGTGTCGGTGACCGGGCTGGTCGCCGGCGGGGCCACCGTCGTCTGCTTCACCACCGGGCGCGGCTCGGTGCTCGGCGGCAAACCCGCCCCGGTCCTCAAGATCGCCACCAACTCGGAGATCTACCAGCGGATGCGGGACGACATGGACCTGGACACCGGCGGCATCGTGGCCGGGACCACCACCATCCGGGCGGTCGGCGAGGAGATCTTCGAGGCCGTCCTGGCCGCCGCGTCCGGCCGGCTCACCGCCAGCGAGGACCTCGACCTGGGCCGCGACGAGTTCGTGCCCTGGCAGTTGGGCGCGGTCACCTGACGCCCTAAGATCGCCGGATGACCACGGCGGTGACGGAGCAAAAGTCCGTAGTGCCCGAGCTCGTCCGGCGACGGCTGTCGACGCTGGACACCCGGCTCGATCCGTACTCCTGGCTGGTCACCGCGGTGATCGTGGCGGCCGCCGCGATCCTGCGGCTGAGCGGGGTCAGCAACCCGCAGAAGCTGGTCTTCGACGAGGTCTACTACCCGAACGACGCCTGGGACATGCTGCACCGCGGCGTCGAGTGGGACGAGGCGAACAACGGCCCCGGCTACGTCGTGCACCCGCCGCTCGGCAAGTGGATGATCGCCATCGGCGAGAAAATCTTCGGCAACACCGAGCTGGGCTGGCGCTTCCCCACCGCGATCGCCGGCACCCTGATGATCCTGATCCTGATCCGGGTCGCCTACCGGATGTTCCACTCGATCGTCCTGGCCGGGATCGCCGGCCTGCTGATGACGCTGGACGGCTTCCAGCTGGTGCTGTCCCGCACCTCGCTGCTGGACATCTTCCTCGGCCTGTTCATCCTGCTGGCCTTCGCCTGCGCGGTGCTCGACCGCGACCACTACCGGCGACGCCTGCTGCGCGCCCTGACCGACGGCCGGGATCCGCGCCGGGCGACCCGCGTGCCGTGGTGGCTGCTGGCCACCGGGATCAGTTTCGGTCTCGCCTGCGGCGTGAAGTGGAGCGCCCTGTTCTTCCTGCCGGCCTTCGCCGCGCTGATCGTCCTCTGGCGGGTGCAGGCCCGCCGCTCGGCCGGCCTGACCCGCCCGCTGCGTGCAGGCATCGTCGGCGACCTGGGCTGGGGCCTGACGAGTTTCGCCCTGGCCGGCGTGTTCTACCTGGCCACCTGGACCGGCTGGCTGCTCACCGACACCGGCTACTACCGGCACTTCCGCGCCGACAACGGCCTGAGCGAACCGCCGATCCTGGGCGCGCTGCTCAACCTGTGGCACTACCACGACTCGGCCTACGGCTTCCACAGCGGACTGACCACCCCGCACCGCTACCAGTCCTGGCCGTGGCAGTGGCTGCTGCTCGGCCGCCCGGTCGCGTTCGACTGGGCCACCCCCACCGGCTGCGGCGCCCCGAGCTGCGCCAGCGAGATCCTGCTGCTCGGCACCCCGTTGCTGTGGTGGTCGTTCCTGCCGGCCCTGGCCGCCCTGCTCTGGCTCGGCATCGCCCGCCGCGACTGGCGCGCCACCGCGATCCTGGCACCGGCCGCGGCCGGCCTGCTCCCCTGGTTCTACTACGCGGTCGCGGACGGCCGGACGATGTTCTCGTTCTACGCCCTGCCCGCCCTGCCGTTCCTGATCCTCGCCGTCGTCTACGTCCTCGGCGCGATCATGACCCCGCCCACCGGCATGGCCATCGGCCCGGCCCGCACCGACCGCCAGCTGATCGGCACGGTCGTGGTAGCCGTCTACGTCACGCTGATCGCCGTCTGCTTCGCCTACTTCTACCCGATCTTCGTAGGCCACCCGCTGCCCTACGAGGACTGGCACGCCCGCATGTGGCTGGGCGACCGCTGGATCTGACCGCTTTTTTTGGGTACGGATACCGAGCGGCCCGCCGCAGGCGACAAGCCACGCTCAGGGCCGGTCCCGCGCCCGGCCGCTGCCACTCCGGGCCCAGCCGCGCCCCCAGACCGCGTCGCTCACCGCGCGAGACCGCGGCCACTCCCGGCCGCGGCGCGCCCACGGTCCCCGGCTGGTTCTCAGGGGTGTCACGCCGCCCCCGAGACACCCCTGACAGCCAGCCGGGACCGCCGCGGCGCGGCGCGGTCCGGAGTAGCAGCGGTCTCGCGTCGCTGCCGGGTCAGGAGAGCTTGGAGCCCGTCACCTTCGGGGAGCCGGCACCGAGGTAGAAGATGCCGGGCAGGCCGTCGGTCTCGAAGCCGGCGCTCGGGTTCCGGCGCAGCTTCGAGTTCCGGATGATCAGGTGGCCGGAGCGGTCGTTGCTGACGAAGAAGATCGCGCCGCCGCCCTCGGCCGCCTTGTTGTTCTCGATCACCGTGCCGTCCAGGGTGAGCGTGAACGTGTCGCCGTCGAGGTAGATCGCGCCGCCGCTGCCGCCGCCCGGTGTGCCGGAGCGGGCCGGGTTCGCGCCCTTGCCGACCGCCGCGTTGCCGCTGAAGTAGCTGTTCAGCACGGTCCAGGACACGCCGATGCTGCTCAGCGCGGACCCGTTCGAGCAGGTGCCGCCGGTGAACGTGCTGCCGACAACGTAGACCGGGTCGTCGCCGCCCTGGTCGAGCACGCGCAGCGCGGCGCCGCCGAGGTCCGGGCCGCTCCGGTCGCACCGGTTGCCGGTGAACCGCGAGTTGACCACCTTCAGGTGCCCGCCGCGGACGAAGACCGCGCCGCCGCCCTCCTCGCCGCTGTTGTTGCCGCCGGTGAACGCCATGTTCTGGATCGTCAGGCGGGGCGAGTCCTGGTCGTCGCAGTGCGAGGTGGTCCAGCCCTGCGCCTCGTCGCACGTGTTCATGTAGAGGATCCGGCGCTTACCGGCCCCGCTCAGCGTGATCTTGCCGCCGCCGTCCAGGACGATCGGGGAGTTCGCGTTGCGGACCTTCGCGGTCGCGGCCATCGTGATGGTGACCGGCGCGGGCCCGCAGTCGAAGGTGATCACGCCACCGGCCCCGACCGCCTTGACGACCGCGGCCGAGGTGCAGCTCGCCGGGGTGCCCTTGCCGACCGTGCGGTCGGGGTTCCCGGTGTCGACCGCCCGGGCCGCGGCCGGGATCGAGGCCCCGCCGCCCGGATTGCCGGGTTTCGGCAGGGTGGTCGATTTGACGGGTTTCTTCGACGGGGACACGGAGACCGACGGGACGGCCGAGGGCGGCACGGACGCCGCGGGTGACGTGGGCGCCGCCGGGACCGCGGAAGCGGAGACACCGGGCACCACCGCGGGCTCAGCCGAGACGACCGGCGGGTCGTCGGCACCGCAGGCGGCCACCGAACCCATCATGAGCAAACCCAGCGCCCCGGCCACCAAGCCCTGCCGAAACGCCCCGGCCCGCAGTCCCCGTCGAATTCGCACCGGGCGATGCTACGGCCTGCCACCTCGAAAAACTACGGCCGCGCCACCCCGGACGACGCCCGCACCACCAGGCCGGTCGGCAGCACCGCCTCCCGCTCGGTGGTCGCACCGGTCCGCCCGAGCAACAGGTCCAGCCCGACCGCGCCGGCCCGATCCTTCGGTACGGCCACGCTCGTCAACGGCGGGTGACTCATCGCGGCCAGGCTCACGTCGTCGAACCCGACCACGCTCATCCGTTCCGGCACCACCACTCCCCGCGCCGCGAGCCGGTGCAGCACCCCGAGCGCGACCAGGTCGTTGTACGCGAGCACCGCCGTGGCCGGGCTGTCCAGCACCAGGTCACCGGCGAGCAGCCCGCCGTCGAAGGTCGGCGCCAGCCCACCCAGCGGCAGCAACTCGAGGTCACCGGCGGCGGACAGCGCGGCGAGCCGCTGCTGCGCGGCCCAGGAGTCCTCGGGTCCGGACACGTACGCGATCCGCCGGTGACCCAGCGCCCGCAGGTGCCGCACCGCCTGCCGGATCCCGCCGGCGATGTCGGCGACCACCGACGGCAGACCGGGCACCCGCCGGTGCAGCAGCACGGTGCTCTCCGGGTCGGCCGCCGCCAGCAGGTCCGCGTCGGACGCCCGCGGCGAGCAGAGCAGCACCCCGTCGGTGTTGCGCCCCAGGGTGGCCAGCGCCTCCAGCTCGGCGACCGGGTCCTCGTCGGTGTCGGTGATGAACACCCCGTGGTCGACCGCCCGCGCCCGCGCCGTCACCCCCTTCGCCACATCAGCGAAGAACGGATTGCGCAGGTCCGGCACGATCAAACCCAGATTTCCGGTACGACCGGTGATCAGCCCCCGGGCGGCCCGGTTCGGCTGGTACCCGAGCCGGGTGGCGACCTCGAGCACCGCCTCGCGAGTGGCCGGGCTGACGATGCCGCCGGTCAGCGCCCGGGACACGGTCGACACCGAGACACCGGCCGCCCGTGCGACGTCCTGCACGGTCGTGCGCACCACGTGGATTCCCCCACCCTCGTCACCGGCCCGCGCCAGCATAACGAGCCCGGCGGGTCTCCCTGCGGGCCGACATCTTCATACACTCCAATGGCATGTCGATCCATGGATGCGACGGGGGCGATTATGGTCGACGACCCACACGGTGGCAGGCGCACCGATCACACGAAGCTCAACATCTGGCTGACCTTCGCCGGCACGGTCGTCGCCGCACTGATCGCGGGCCTCTTCACCCTGCTGGCCACGCGCTCCAGCGACCCGGAGCCGAAGGCCCAGGACCCGCAACAACCGCAGCAACCGGCGACGACCGGCACGAAGGCCCCGACGGCAGCGGCGACGACAAAAGCCGCGGAAGGCTGGTCCGGCAAGATCGCGGTGCAGAACTCCGCCGTCGAGCTGGATCTGACCCCGCCCCGGGTGGTCGACAACGCCGACTTCGGCGGTGACGTCAACGTCCGGTTCGGCAGCAGCGGCCGGATCGCCGTGACCAAGACGGCGTTCGGCAACTCGGCGTTCGCGAGGTGGGAGGGCTCCGGCACGCCGCAGCTCGAGGACTGCCGGCAGGCGGCGATCACCGAGACCGAGGTCGACAAGCTCACCACCGGCGCGGTGCTCTGCGTGCGGACGACCGAGGGCAGGTTCGCCCGGCTCACCCTGAAGAAGGTCGCCGGCGGCCTGCCCGGGACGGCCACCTTCGACGCGATCGTCTGGACCGACTGAGCCGAGGACAGGTTCACCCTGCGCCACGAGGTGGTGCTTGCCGCCGGAAGTGACGCGGGGCCTATATTTGCGGCATGGCAACCAATGCGACCTCCGATCGCGTACTCGATGTGCTGATCGTCGACGACGACGACGCCGACACGCTGATGATCGAGGAAGCGCTGCTCGCGGCGGCACCTCCGCCCGCGGTGCACCGGGTCGCCGACGGCAGCGAGGCGATGGACTACCTGCTGCAGCGGGGCGCCTACACCGACGCGACCCGGCCGGACCTGATCCTGCTGGACCTGAACATGCCCCGGATGAGCGGGCACGAGGTGCTCGCCGCGGTGAAGAGCAACGACGCGTTGAAGCGGATCCCGGTGGTGGTGCTGACCACGTCGACCGCGCTGCCGGACATCACCGCGAGCTACACCCGGCACGCGAACGCGTTCGTGACCAAGCCGATGGACCTGGACGGGTTCGAGGAAGCCGTACAGAAGATCAAGAACTTCTACAACGATGTCGCGATCCTGCCGGACTGACCCGGCCCCTACGCCGGCCCCGACGCGCGTTCGGGGGCGGCAAAGCGTGAGACACCTCACCCTGCGTGAAAGTTAGGCGAGCCTTACCAGCCCGCTGGCGAGGCTCCTACCAGCGCAAACAACCCCGCAACGACCTCGGCGGGCGGCTCCGGCCGCCGACCGACCGGCGAGACGAAACTTGATCTGAACCTAGGTTGAAGTTTTACAGTTCGTGTTCGCCCGGACGTCGATCTTGGCTGGGCTGGAGTGCACGCACGAGTGAGCGAGGGAACGCGACTATGGACCGCCCCCTGAGGGTTGCCGTCATCGGCGCCGGCCCGGCCGGCATCTATGCCGCCGACCACCTCATCAAAGCCGACCCGGACGTCACCGTCGACATCCTCGACAAGCTGCCGACCCCGTACGGCCTGATCCGGTACGGCGTCGCACCGGACCACCCGCGGATCAAAGAGATCATCAACGCGCTCTTCCGGATCCTGGACAACCCGCGGATCCGCTTCATCGGCAACGTCGCGTACGGCGTGGACGTCAAGCCGGAGGAGCTGAGCCGCTTCTACGACGCGACGATCGTCTCGACCGGCGCCGAGAAGGACCGGGCCCTGGACATCCCGGGCATCGACCTGCAGGGCAGCTTCGGCGGCGCGGACTTCGCGTCCTGGTACAACGGACACCCGGACGTCTCCCGGGACTGGCCTCTGGAGGCCACCGAGGTCGCCGTGATCGGCGCCGGCAACGTCGCCGTCGACGTGGCCCGGATCCTCGCCAAGACCGCCGACGAGCTGCTGGTCACCGAGATCCCGGACAACGTCTACCAGGCACTGAAGTCGAGCCCGGTCACCGACGTGCACCTGTTCTCCCGGCGCGGCCCGGCGCAGGTCAAGTTCACCCCGCAGGAGCTGCGCGAACTCGACCACTCGCCGAACGTCGAGGTGATCGTCCACCCCGAGGGCATCGAGTTCGACGAGGGCAGCCTCGAGGCGATGCGGCAGACCCGGCACGTGAAGATGTGCGTCGACATCCTGCAGAACTGGGCGGTCCGCGACCCGCGGGACCGGCCGCGCCGGCTGCACCTGTACTTCCTGCAGGCCCCGGTCGAGGTGCTCGGCGAGGACGGCAAGGTCGTCGGCCTGCGCACCGAGACCCAGGAGCTGACCGGTGACGGCTGGGTCCGCGGCACCGGCGAGTTCACCGACTGGAACGTGCAGGCGGTCTACCGCGCCGTCGGCTACCTCAGCAGCGCGCTGCCGGACCTGCCGTTCGACACCAAGACCGGTACCATCCCGCACGCCGCCGGCCGGGTCCTGGACCTCGACGGCGAACCGATCCCCGGCATGTACGTGGCCGGCTGGATCAAGCGCGGCCCGGTCGGCCTGATCGGCCACACCAAGGGCTGCTCCGGCGAGACGGTGGCCAGCCTGCTGGCCGACGCCGACCAGCTCGCGAAGGCACCGGCGCACGACCCGGCCGAGGTCATCGCGTACCTGGAGCAGCGCGAGCTGCCGTACACCACGTGGGAGGGCTGGCAGAAGCTGGACGCCCACGAGATCGCGCTGGGTGAGCCGCACGGCCGCAAGCGGGTCAAGGTCGTCGCGCGCGACGAGATGACCGGCATCAGCAAGCACTGATCCACCGACGAGAAATGGGGGCCCGACCGGGCCCCCATTTTCGTTCAATACCCTCTACTCCGGAATAGAAAGCGGCCGACCTCCCCGGGAGATCACGCGGAAACCGCGGATCTCAACCTTGGGCGATCGGCCGCCACCTGTCCCAGCAGGCCCGAACCGGGCCGCCGGGCAGTTACATCACAGCGGGCGGATGTTCTCCGCCTGAAGGCCCTTCTGGCCCTGGGTCACCGAGAACTCCACCCGCTGGTTCTCCTCGAGGCTGCGGAAGCCCGAGGTGGCAATGGCGGAGAAGTGCGCGAACACGTCGGGGCCGCCATCATCCTGGGTGATGAATCCGAAGCCCTTGTCGCTGTTGAACCACTTGACGGTACCGGTGGCCATGTTCTACTCCTTGACGACTGGTGAGGGACCGCACCGTGCGGAACCTCGCGTCGCAGCGCCGATTCCCTGGATCCCGCAGCCAACCAAAGGCTTGAAGAATCAACTAAAAACACAAAACGCCTGGCGGGCCGAGATGCCCATCAGGCGTGGGAAAACGTCTTAGGAAATCAATGCTGCAACGCCGCCAACGGTAGCACGGACCCGGGTCAGCGCACCGACCCGAGGACCGAAACCTCGGTGATCCCGGAGTCCTCCGCGGCGCCCAGCATGGAGATCCGATAGCTGGTCAGCACGGCCAGCCAGCGGTCCGGGACGTGACCCCGGCCCGGGTCGCCGACCAGCACCCGCGCACCCCGGCCGGTCGCCCGGCGCAGGAAGCCGTGCATCCGGTTGGCCATGTCGGTGTCGTAGAAGGCGTCACCCACCAGGATGACCTCGGCGTCACCGCCGTCACCGTCGAGCAGGTCACCCTCGACCATCCGCAGGTTCACCCGGTTCACGTCGGCGTTCATCGCGGCGGCCGCCAGCGCGTACGGGTCGATGTCGTTCGCGGCCACCGTCATCGCGCCGGACTGGGCCGCCGCGATCGCCACCACCCCGCCACCGCAGGCCACGTCGAGCACCCGCCGGCCGGCCACCTCGTACGGATGGTCGAGCACGTAGCGGGCGAGCGCCTGACCACCCGCCCAGGCATTCGTCCAGAACGGGTGGAAACCCGGCCCGACCTGCGACTCGAGGCGCGCGTGCATGACGATCGCGTCGTCCGCCAGGTGCAGCAGCAGCTCCGGCAGGAACGGTGGCCGGACGAGCCGTAAACCGTCGTAACCGTCGGCGCGGGAGGCGAGGAACGGCTCGAGCATGGTTCCCGTGGTTCTGGACATGGCGTGCTCCGATCAGGCAGTGCCGACGGTTGACGCCTGTGCGCAAAGTGGGACAGGCCCGCTCGACAGTACGCGAACAGACCTCTCCCACCAGCAGCGAGTACGCTCGGTCACTCCGCTGGGTCGAGTTGCAACGTCCATCGGTAGGCCTGAACGAGGCGGGTGTCGAAACCGGACGCCGACCCCCACAGGAAGATCCGGAAGCGCCGATACAGCTCCTCGCCCCACCGCGCGGTGATTTCCTCCCGGCGGGCGTCGAGGCGCTGCGCCCAGGCCCGGCAGGTGAGGTAGTAGTTGTGCCGGTCGTCCTCCACGTTGAGCAGTTCGAACGGCGAGCGCGCCACCTGCCGCAGGTAGGAGTGCAGCAGCAACGGCGCCGACCGGCCCGGGTAGACGTACTGCTTGAAGAACGTCGAGGCGGTGTGCTTGCGCCGCATCGCGAGCGCGTCCAGATAGACCCGGCCGCCGGGTTTCAGCAGCCTGGCGTAGGTCTGCAGGGTCGCCCGGTAGTCCGGCAGGTGCTCGGTGACACCCATGTTCACGATCGCGTCGAACTTGCGCTCCGACGCGTACCGGAGAATGTGTTCGCGGACCACGGTGACCGGCAGCGCCTCGCGGTCGAAGAGGTCCTTGAGGAACCGCTCCGACTCGGCGGCCAGGGTGACCGTGGTGACCTCGATGCCCCGCCGCGCGGCGTGCTCGGCGAACGCGCCCCAGCCGCCGCCCACCTCGAGCACCCGGTCCCCCGGCTTCACCCGGATGTCGTCCAGGGCGATGTCGAGTTTCCGGGTGATCGCGTCCTCGAGGGGCTCGTCGTCACCGGCGAACACCCCCTGGGTGTAACAGCGGTGCCGGGTGTCCAGAAAGGTGAGGAAGAACTCGGAGTCCTCGTCGTAGTGCCGGGCGATCGCCCGCCGGTCGTGATCGGCGTGCCCGTGCACCAGCGACGGCGCCCAGCGGCCGAGGAACGCGACCGGATGCAGGTCGGAGAAGAACCTGCGCATGCTCAGCACGGCCGCGATGTCACCCTCGACGTCGAGGTGGCCGCGCAGGTAGGCCACTGCGATCTGCAGCTGGTCGAGGGAGAGCATGGCGTCCTGGCCCGCGTCGTCCCGGGCCACCAGGCAGAACCGGGCCGGGGTGGACTCGCTGACGCCGAAGGAGAAGGTGGCGCCGTCGCGGGTCTGGATCTCGAAGGGAATCGGGGTGCGGTCACGGAAATAGTCGTCGTAACGCCGGCGGAAGACGTCGGCAACGGTTCGCCGCCTCATGCCGTGATGATCCCACCAAAGTCCGCGACCGCGCACCCATCACATCGACATCTACCGACTCAGGATCCGACCGCCGCCGTCCGGGTCGCGGCCTGCTCGCGCAGACCCCAGGGCGATCCGTACGCGGTGAGCAGGTCCAGGAAGGACCGCGCCGGGAACGCCTCCGGGCCGAGCACCCCAGCACCGGTCCAGGCGCCGGTGGCCACCAGCTCCAGCGCGACGACCGGGTTGATCGCGGTCTGCCAGACCACCGCCTGACAGCCGTACTCGGCCATCGACCACTCGTTGTCGACCACGTGGTAGAGGTACACCTCGCGGGGCTCGCCGTCCTTGGTGCCGCGCACCCAGGTGCCGGCGCAGGTCTTGCCGCGCATCCGGGCACCCAGCGTCGCCGGGTCGGGCAGGCTGGCCGCGACCACGTCACGCGGCGACACGGTCACCGGTCCGTCCGGCCCGGGGACGATCACCCCTTCCGTACGATCGAGCCCGATCTGATGCAGGGTCCGCAGCGTACGGATGAAGTCCTCGCCCAGCCCGTACTTGAACGTCACCCGGCGCGCGCCCACCCATCTCGGGATGAGCAGCACCTCCTCGTGTTCCACGTTCACGCACTGGACCGGCCCGATGCCCTCCGGGAAGTCGAACACCTCGGGCTCGCTGAACGGCGCCGTGGTGAACCAGCCGCGGGCGGCCTCCCACACCACCGGCGGGTTCAGGCACTCCTCGATGGTCGTCCAGATGTTGAACGACGGCGCGAAGTCGTAGCCGTCGACGGTCAGGTTCGACCCGTCCCGGATGCCGATCTCCTCGATCTCGTCGAACAGCTCGTCGGCGGCGTGCCGGGCGAACACGTCGGACAGCCCCGGCTCGACACCCATCCCGACCAGCGCCAGCGCGCCCTTGGCGGCCCACGCGTCGCTCTGCGCGAACTGGGCGTCGCCGAGCTTCACGCCGGTCTGCTCGTACGGACGGTCGGGGTGCGGCTTGGACAGCGACATCGCCATGTCCAGATAGGTGGCGCCGGCCTCACCCGCCGCGGTGAACAGCGGCATCACGAAGCGCGGATCGGTCGCGTTCAGCAGCACGTCACAGCCGGTCCGCCCGAGCAGCGCGACGACCGCCGCCGGGTCGGAGGCGTCCACCCGCTCGGCCCGGAACCGCGGGTCACCGACCGAGTCCACCGCCGCCTGGGCACGGCCCAGGTCGTAGTCCGCCACCACCATCTCGTCGAAGAACGGCCGCCGCGCCGCGATCCGTGTGATCGCCGTGCCGACGCCGCCCGCACCCACCAACAGGACACGCATGTCCTGCTCCTCTCGCATAACCCTTCACTTCAACTGACGGGGGCCCCGCCACTGATCAAACGGGGTGCCCCGACGTAAGGTCAACTGTGTTGGCATAAGAGTTCAGGGAGGTTCCGATGCCGAAGGCCGTGGTCAGCGAGGAGAAACGCCGCCGCAGACGCCCCACCCGCGGCGGCCGGGTGCTGTCCGAACGTCTCATCGTCGACACCGCGCTGCGGCTGCTGCGCGAGCACGGCAGCAGCGGCCTGAGCGCCCGCCGGCTCGGCCTCGCGCTCGACTGCGACCCGAGCACGCTGTACCGCTACTTCCGCGGCATGGACGAGCTCACCCTGGCGATCGGCGACACCCTGATCGGCCAGGCCCTGTCCGGCTGGTCACCGACCGGCGACTGGCGCGACGACCTTCGCGCCCTCGGCCGGCGGATCCACCAGGCGTACGTCGCGCACCCGCAGGCCGCGGTCCTGACCACCAGCCGGGTCACCGGCCGCGCCAACGAACTGGCCGCCGACGAGGCGGTCCTCGGGGTGCTGCGCGCGGCGGGCCTGCCGGTCGCGGCGGCGGTCCGGGTCTACCACGCGTTCATCGACCAGACGCTGGCCTTCGCGGCCCTGGACGCCGCGTCGCTGGCGCTGCCGAACGCGGCCCTGCGGGCGGAGGACGAGGTGTGGTCGACGTATGCCCGCCTGCCCGCCACCACTCACCCCCACCTGGCGGAGGCCGCCCCGCTGCTGGCCACCGAGATGGTCCTGAGCGCGTATCCGTCCGCCCTGGAGCTGCTGCTCGACGCCGTAGCCACCCGCCTGGCCGCGGCATAGGCCCTGCGCCGCCCAGCTTCAGACCGCCGGGGCCCGGCGCCGCCCAACTCCAGACCACCAGGCCCGTCGCCGCCCGCTGGGCGCGGGGTTGGCTGCCAGGCCGGGCGGCCGGTGGGTCACCATTCGCTGCGCCGCCTACTGCCCGCAGCGGGGCGCGGCCGTCCCAAGAGGTGAGTGCCCCGTCCCGGAGTGCGGTCCGGTCCAGGCCCGGCTGGCCATGACAGCCCTTATCCACCCTCCATAACGGCCCCCAGCCCCAGCCGAGGAACCCCGGCCGGCCGTGACAGCCCTTATCCACCCTCCATAACGGCCCCCAGCACCAGCCGAGACCGCCCAATGCCGCTCGGCTTAAGTTGACCTTGATGGGCCGGTGGCGGCCGGAACCGCTCGGCTCGCGAGGGCATCCCGGTCCGGGCGGTGGCACGGGTGACCGGCTGCCGGCGAGTACACGGCCGTGCGCTCGCGGCCGGGGTGTGACCGACCCTGGCCGGGGTGCAACGATTCCGGCCGGGTGAACACGGTGTCTGCCGGGGTGGTTGCCGGGCACGATGATCGCCGGCTACCTGGTCCCCGGTCGCCCTGCCTGCGGCGCAGGGGTGCACGATGCCCGATCGGCTGCGCCTGCCACTGCGGGGCGGGGCAGGGCGGTGAAAGTCCGCAAAGCCAGATCGCGTGCGGCTACCGCCCACCTGGGGGCGGTAGCCTCACGCACAACCCGACCGCGGGCCGCCACCGCCCCGAACCCGACCCACCGCGGACCCCGGCCGCCCCTTCAACGCCAAGCGCGGACTCCGGCCGCCCCACCGACGCCGAACGCGGACCCCGGCCGCCCCACCGGCGCCGAACGCGGACTCCGGCCGCCCCGCCGGCGCTGAGCGCGGACTTCCGCCGTCCCACCGGTGCCGATCGCCCACGCTGACCGTTACAGCAACACCGAGCGACGGCCCACGACGACACGCCTCCCACCTGCACCCGAACACATCGGGAACCACCCCGAGACCGCAGGGCCCCACCGCGATCAAAATGGGCTGAGCGGCATTGGAGCGACACCGGCTGGCTGTGACGGCCCTTATCCGTCATTGATGGCGGCCCTCAGGACCAGCTGGGGCTAGATCGCGGTGCCGGGTGGGGACTTCAGCATCGGGGTGGCCTCGGGGAGGTGGCCGCCTCGGCCCGTGCGCAGGGCCAGGGCGGCCAGGCGGACCAGGTCGATGTTGACGCCGGCGGCGCCGCTCGGGTCGTGGACCTTCAGGTGTACGTCGAGGCTCACCGCGGTGCCGGCCCAGCCCTGCGCCTCGACGTTCAGGTGGACGATCTTCTGTGAGCCGAGGTGCGGCAGGTACCCGAGCGGGGCGATCGCCACCTGCTCCGAGCCGAGCGCGTTCAGCTTCGACCGGTGCTTGGTGTTCGGGTGCTCGACCAGGTTGCGGAAGTCCTCGGTGCCGCCGAGATTGACCTGGTACGAGCTGGTCAGCGTGATCCCCCGCGACGCCAGCAGTTCCAGCAGCGCGCGGTGCAGCACCGACGTGCCGAACTGGCTGGCCAGATCGTCACCGATCAGCGGCAGCCCGGCGTCGGTGAACCGTCGCAGCAGCGCGGCGTCCCGGGCGACCGGGTCCGACGTGGTGTTGACGAACGCCGCGCCCGCGAGCAGCGCCGCCTCGGCATAGGCGCGGGCGACCTCCGGGCGGCCGCTCGGCGCCGAGTAGAGCACCACCTCGGCACCCTTCAGCACCCCCGCCACCCGATCAATCTCGGTCACGTCGGTCAGTCCACGCTGCACCGTCACCCCGCTGGGCGGCAGCGGCGAACCGACCCGCGGGAAGTTGTTCGGCGCCGCGAAGATCGCCTCGTGCAGGTCCGCGCCGACCTTGCCCGCGGAGAGCGCGAACGCCGACACCACGTCGACGTCACCGACACCGAGCCCGTCGATCTCCGGCCGGTGCAGGCCCACCAGGCTGCCGGTCTCCCGATAGAACGCGATCCCCTGCACCAGCGCCGACGTGTTGTTCCCGACGCCCACCACCACGACCCGCACCTTATCGATCATGGTGAGCAGATTAGGCGGCTAAAGCAGCTGCGGAGGGCTACCACGCGGTAACCGTGCGGCGTAGCGTGGCGGCCAGGCTCATCAATGGCATCGAAGGGGATGACCGATGACCACGACCGATCCGCAAGCAGCCGGCGTCTCGGAGAAGCAGGCCCGGCAGGTCGCCGAGGCCGCCCGGGAGGCCGAGTGGCGCAAGCCCAGCTTCGGCAAGGAGCTGTTCCTGGGCAAGTTCCGGCTCGACCTGATCGACCCCTGGCCCTCGGCGCCGGACAGCCCGGACGCCGACGACTTCCTGGCCAAGCTGCAGATCTACGCGCGCGACGGGCTCGACGGTGACCGGATCGAGCGGGACGCCCGGATCCCCGACGAGGTCTTCCACGAGCTGGCCCGGCTCGGCGCGTTCGGCATGAAGATCGACAAGGAGTACGGCGGGCTCGGCCTGTCGAACCTGCACTACTGCAAGGCGCTGACCCTGCTCGGCTCGGTCAACGCCGCGACGGCCGCGCTGCTCTCCGCGCACCAGTCGATCGGGGTTCCGCAGCCGCTGAAACTGTTCGGCTCCGCCGTACAGAAAAAGGCTTTTCTGCCGCGGCTCGCCGCCGGCGAGGTGTCGGCCTTCCTGCTCACCGAGCCGGACGTCGGGTCGGACCCGGCGCGGCTGGGCACGGTCGCCGAGCCGGTCGACGGCGGGTTCCGGCTCAACGGGGTGAAGTTGTGGGCCACCAACGGCACCCTGGCCACGCTGCTCGTGGTGATGGCGCGGGTCCCGGAGAAGGGGATCACCGCGTTCGTCGTCGAGGGCGACTCGGAAGGGATCACGGTCGAGCGGCGCAACGCGTTCCTCGGGCTGCGCGGGCTGGAGAACAGCGTGACCCGCTTCCACGACGTGTTCGTGCCCGAGGGGAACGTGATCGGCGGGCTCGGCAAGGGCCTGCGGATCGCGCTGACCACGCTGAACACCGGCCGGTTGTCACTGCCGGCGATGTGTGTCGGCGCCGGCAAGCGCTCACTCGCCATCGCCCGCGAGTGGTCCGCGGAACGGGTGCAGTGGGGCCGCCAGGTCGGCACGCACGAGGCGGTGGCCAAGAAGATCGCGTTCATCGCCGCGACCACCTACGCGATGGAGTCGATGCTCGACCTGTGCTGCCTGATCGCCGACGACGCGCGCAACGACATCCGGATCGAGGCGGCGCTGGTCAAGCTGTTCGCCAGTGAGATGGCCTGGCAGATCGCCGACGAGCTGATCCAGATCCGGGGCGGGCGCGGCTACGAGACCGCGGAGTCCTTGCGGGCGCGCGGCGAGCGCGCGACCGAGTCCGAGCAGATCCTGCGGGACCTGCGGATCAACCGGATCTTCGAGGGCTCGACCGAGATCATGCACCTGTTGATCGCCCGGGAGGCGGTCGACGCGCACCTCGCGGTGGCCGGCGACATCATCGACCCGGACGCCGCGCTCGCCCGCAAGGCCCGCGCCGGGGTGCGAGCCGGCAAGTTCTACGCACGGTGGCTGCCGACGCTCGCGGTCGGCCGCGGGCAGAACCCCGTCGAGTACGGCGAGTACGGCCCGCTCGCGTCCCACCTGCGGTACGTCGAACGCGCGTCGCGCCGGCTGGCCCGCTCCACGTTCTACGCGATGTCGCGCTGGCAGGGCAAACTCGAACGCAAACAGGGCTTCCTGGGCCGGATCGTGGACATCGGCGCGGAGCTGTTCGCGATGTCCGCGGCGTGCGTGCGCGCCAACGCCTCCTCGAACGCACCCGAACGGGAACTGGCCGACCTGTTCTGCCGGCAGTCCCGGCTCCGCGCCGACGCGCTGTTTGCCGCGCTGTGGGACAACACCGACCGCCTCGACACCAAGGCTGCACAGCGAGTGATGGCCGGGCGGTACGCGTTCCTGGAGGAGGGTGTGGTGCATCCGACTTCCGACGCAGCTTGGGTGGCCCCTTGGCAGCCCGGACCGGCCACCGTCGCCGACGTACGACGGCGGATTACTCCCGATCAGTAACGCTCCGTGTCAATCCCGAAACCTTCGTCGGGTACGGTTCCGCAGAGGACTACGACGGTCAGGATGGGGTGTCACGCGGGGTGGGAAAGACCGATCAGATCGCGGTGACGCACGCCCGGCGCCTCCGCCGCCCCGAGAACGACGGCCATCACGAGCTGCAGCGCCCGCCCGGCCGGCAGCGCGCCCGGCACACCGGCAAGTGGGGTTTCTGGACGCCGCCGGTGGACCGCTCCGGTCGTACGGTGACGTTGTCCGGCGAGGCCGAGCGGGTCGAGCTGAAGGTGGTCTCGTCCGAGCGGCAGTGCCGCGCGCTGGACCTGGAGCGGTACGCGGTGCAGACCCGCCGGGTGTTCTTCCTGGACACGCCGGATCGCGCGCTGGACCGGCACGGCCTGATCATCCGGATCCGGGACATGGGTGACCGCCCGGACGACGCGGTGGTCAAGCTGCGCCCGATGGCCTCGCACACCGTGCCGAAATGGCTGCGCCGCACCAGCCGCCTCGAGGTGGAGATCGACGCGATGCCCGGGCACCGGGTCTGTTCCGGCTCGCTCAAGGTCCGCCTGGGCCGCGGCGTCGTCGATCGCGCGCTGACCAAGGGCCGCCCGCTGGCGAAGCTGGTCGCGCCTCCGCAGCGCCGGTTGCTCGCCGCCTGCGGGCCGACCGGCGTGTCACTCACCGACCTGATCGTTTTCGGACCGGTGGAGGTCCAGAAGTACAAGCTGCAGCCGACCGGCTTCGACGGGCAGCTCAGCGCGGAACGCTGGGCGTTCCCGGACGGCTCGACGATCCTGGAGCTGTCCACCCGCTGCCCGGTCGGCGAGGCCCCGGCGGTGGCGGCCCGGCTGACCGAGGTGCTCGCCGCGCACGGCGTCGAACCCGCCGAGCTGCAGGTCACCAAGACCGCCACGACGCTGCGTTATTTCGGCTGACATAAAGCCGCAGGTCAGCGCGGCTCTGTGCCAACACATGGGCGAAGATCGAGCGGGATCGCTAGGAATAGGGCATGGCCAACGAGATCGCCGTACCCCTGCTGCCCTGCGCGTCCATCGACGAGATGGCGGACTTCTACCAGGCGCTCGGCTTCCGGACCACCCACCACCAGACCCGCCCGAATCCGTACGTCGCGATGCAGCGCGAGGACCTGCACCTGCACTTCTTCGGGATGCCGGACTACCTCCCGGCCGACTCGTACAGCACCTGCCTGGTCCTGGTCCCGGACATCGCGGCACTGCACCGGGAGTTCGCGGCCGGCCTGCGCGCCAGGTACGGCCGGGTGCCGCTGGCCGGCATCCCGCGGATGACCCGGCCCCGGGCGCGCAAGAACGCCGGCGGGACCTCCGGGTTCAGCGTCGTCGACCCGGGTGGCAACTGGATCCGGATCACGTCGAACACTCCGCCGCCGGCCACCGTCACCTCGCCGCTGGCCACCACGATGGCCAACGCCGTGGTCCTCGCCGACTCCAAGGGTGATCACCGGCAGGCGGCCCGGATCCTGGACGGCGCGCTCGGCAGGCCGGCCGCCGGCGACGATCCGGCGCTGGGCGAGGCGCTGCTCTACCGGGCCGAACTCGCCGTGACGCTGTCCGATCCGGACGCCGCGCGGCTCGCCCTGCAGCGCGCGGCCGGGCTGCCGCTGACCCCGGATCAGCGCGCGGTGCTCGACGAGCTCAGCGACTGACGGGCCGCGCGCCGAGCGAGGTGATCACGATCGGCGCCCGGGGCTATGCACCTGGTTGCACAGCACCGGGTGTTCGCAAGTCGGCATCAATGTCCTGAACACCTGCTAATAAATCGTTGATCGTCAATCAAAGGTTCCCTCCTAGCCTCATCCACAGGCGCCAATCAGACGCCGCAGATCGGGAGGAACCCATGCGCTCCGTACGCCACCCCCGCGCCGCCGCCGTCCTCGTCGGCACCGCACTCGCCATCGTCGCGACGGCGCCCGCCTACGCCGCCGAGGCGACCGGCACCGTCCTGCACGCCGGCAGCGCCACCGCGGTCGACGGCACGTACCTGGTCACCTTCACAGACGGGGTGCAGGCCGACAAGTCCCGCGCCGACCGGCTGTCGGCCCGCTACGGCGGCTCGGTCGCCCGGGTCTTCGGCCACGCCGTCGAGGGTTACAGCGCGCACCTGACCGCCCGGCAGGCCGCCCGGCTCGCCGCCGACCCGTCGGTGGCCCGTGTGGAGGCCGACCAGACGGTACGGATCGCGGACACCCAGAGCGCCGCGCCGTGGGGCCTGGACCGGATCGACCAGCGGGCGCTGCCGCTGAGCGGGACGTACACGTACGGGCCGAGCACCGGCACCACGGTCTACGTGATCGACACCGGGATCCGGATCACCCACCAGGACTTCGGCGGCCGGGCCAGCTACGGCTACGACGCGGTAGACGGCGACAGCGTCGCGCAGGACGGCAACGGGCACGGCACGTTCGTCTCGGGGGTCGCGGCCGGCAGCACGTACGGCGTGGCCAAGAGCGCGAACGTGGTCGGCGTCCGGGTGCTGGACAACAACGGATCGGGCACCACGGCCGGGGTGATCGCCGGCATCGACTGGGTGACCGCGCACGCCACCGTCGGACGTTCGGTGGCGAACCTGAGCCTGGGCGGCGGCACCAGCACCACACTCGACGCCGCGGTCCGCCGCTCGATCACGGCCGGGATCCCGTACGCCATCGCGGCCGGCAACTCCGGCGTCAACGCGAGCACCAGCTCACCGGCGCGGGTCACCGAGGCGCTGACCGTCGGCGCGACCAGCAACACCGACGCGAAGGCGTCCTGGTCCAACTACGGCGCGGTGCTGGACCTGTTCGCCCCCGGCGTCTCGATCACCTCGGCGTGGCGCACCAGCGACTCCGCGACGTACACCGGCAGCGGCACCTCGTTCTCGTCGCCGCACGTGGCGGGCGCGGCCGCGCTCTACCTGACCGCCCACCCGGGCGCCACGGTGGCGACGGTCAACACCGCGATCGTCAACGCCGCCACCACCGGGGTGGTCACCAGCCCCGGCTCCGGCTCGCCGAACCGTCTGCTCTACACCGGCTCGCTGTCGAGCTGACCTCGTACCGTAAAGATGCCCGGCGCCGGGACCACCCGGCGCCGGGCAGCGTGCTATTTCTGCAGGACCTCGTCGTGCGCCTCGAGCACCCGGTCGTGCTCGAGCGACGTGCGGGCCGTCTCCTTCGAGGCCAGGACCGCGATCACGGTCAGCACCGAGGCGACCGTCATGTAGATGGCCACCGCTGTCGTGTTCGGGTTCGTCACGTCGCCGAGCAGGGTCAGCGCGATGATCGGGGCGAGCGCGCCGGCCAGGATCGAGGCCAGCTGGTAGCCGACCGACGCGCCGGTGTAGCGCACCGACGTGCCGAAGAGCTCCGCGAAGAACGCCGCCTGCGGCGCGTACATCAGAGCGTGCAACATCAGGCCGACGACCACCGCAAGGATGATCTTCGGTTCGGACCGACTACCCACAAGACCGAAGAAGACGTACGACCAGAGCGCGATCCCGATCGCGCCCGCGAGATACAACGGCCGCCGCCCGACCCGGTCGGAGACCGCCCCGAAGACCGGGATCAGCACGAACTGCACGGCCGAGCCGATCAGCAACGCCGTGAGGATCTTCCCCTTGTCCGCGGCGGTGCCCGCGAACGTCGTCAGATACGTGATCGAGATGACGGTGACCAGGTAGTACGCGATGTTCTCGGCCAGCCGCATGCCCATCGCGAGCAGGATCTCCCGCGGATAGCGGCGGATCACCTCGAGCAGCGGCTGGTGGTCCCGGGTGGTCAGCGCGGCGCGCGCCTGCTGGAACAGCGGGGACTCCTCGATGCTCAGCCGCACCCACAGCCCGACCAGCACCAGCACCGCGCTGAGCAGGAACGGGATCCGCCAGCCCCAGGCGTTGAACGCCTCGTCCGGCTGGACCAGGGCGAGCAGCCAGAGCACCCCGGTGGCCAGCAGGTTGCCGAGCGCGACCCCGGCCTGCGGCCACGACGACCAGAACCCGCGGCGCGCGTCGTCGCCGTGCTCGGCGGCCATCAGCACCGCGCCGCCCCACTCGCCGCCGACCGCGAAACCCTGCAGCAGCCGGCAGAGCAGCAGCAGGATCGGGGCGGCGACGCCGACCGAGGCGTAGGTGGGCAGCAGTCCGATGGCGACGGTCGCGGCGCCCATCAGCATCAGCGAGACGACCAGCATCTTCTTGCGGCCGACCCGGTCACCGAAGTGCCCGAAGATCACCCCGCCGAGCGGCCGGGCCACAAAACCCAGCGCGTACGTGCCGAACGCCAGCAGGGTGCCGGTGACCGGGTCGGACTTGGGGAAGAACAGGGTGCCGAAGACCAGGGCGGCGGCGGAGCCGTAGAGGAAGAAGTCGTACCACTCCACGGCGGTGCCGACCAGGGAGGCGAAGACGACCTTGACGATCGGGGCACGTGCGGTGGTCGACATGTGCGTCCTTTCTCAAAAGGTGTGACGTAGGTAACGGGACGCTACGTCCGGGCACCCCGGGAAACCCATGGATCGGATCGACACATCGAACTGGTTCTAGGTGTGGTCGGCGGCCACGGTGGCGCGCAGCCGGTGCAGGCGCAGGGCCAGCTGCAGGTCCAGCACCCGGCGGGGGTGCTGCCAGTCGTCGCCGAGCAGCTGGGCCACCCGGTCCAGGCGCTGGGTCACCGTGTTGACGTGCACGTGCAGCGCCTCGGCCGCCCTGGCCAGGCCACCGCCCTGATCGAAGTAGGCGTCCAGTGTGGTGATCAGGGCGGTGCCCCGGCGCTCGTCGTAGTCGAGGACCGGACCCAGCACGCCGTGCACGAAACCGGTCACGTCGCGGCGCTCGCCGAGCAGCAGGCCGACGTACCCCAGCTCGGCCGTGCCCGCGCCGGACCCGGCCCGGCCCAGCGTGACCAGCGCGCTCAGGCACTGCTCGGCCTCGCGGTGCGCGGTCGCGACCCCGGCGGCGCCCCGGCCCGGACCGGCGCCGCCCGCGGTGACCGGCCGGGCCAGCGCGCGGCTGAGCTCCCGGGCGACCAGCCGCGCGGTGCCGGCCGGATCCTCGCCGGGCAGCAGCAGCGTGACCCGGCCGTCCCGGCTCATCGCCAGCCCGCGCCGGTTGGCGACGAACGTGCGTGCCCAGGAGACGGCGCGTTGCCGCAGGCCGTCGCCGGTCTCGTCGCCGGCTGCCACGATCACGTAGGGCGCGTCCAGGTCCAGGCCGAGCCGGGCGGCGCGGTCCCGGACCGCCTCCGGGTCCCGGACCGGGCGGCTGATCAGGTCGTCCAGCAGCTCGCCGCGGACCTGCGCCTCGGCCGCCGCGACCGTGCGGCGGAACAGCAGCAGCAACGCGGTGACCTGGGCAGCCCGTTCCAGGATCCGCTGGTCGGCGGCGGCCAGGGGCCGGGCCGGCCGGAACAGCACCGCGCCCAGGTTGTCCGCGCCGGCGACGACCGCCGCGATGATCAGGTCGTTCCGGCGGACGCTGCGCCCCTCCCCGCGCGACGCCGCCACCGCCTCGTCCACCGCGGTCTCCCCGGTCTCCGGCAGCGGCACGTCGCAGCCCGGCGTCCGGGCGGTGGCCAGCACCCGGCCCTGCGCGTCGATCACCAGCAGCGCACCGGGCAGCACGTCGACCAGGTCCGCCGCGACGTCGTCGACCCCGCCGCCGCGCAGCACCACCGCGGTCATCCGGTCGTGGGCCGCCGCGGCGCGCTCCACCGACGCGCTGTGCGCCTGGATCGTCGCGTTCGCGGCGGACAGCTCGGCCAGCGCGGTCTGCGTCTCGCTGAGCAGCCGGGCGGTGTCCAGCGCGACCGCGGCGTGCGCGGCCAGCGACAGCAGCAGGGCCACCTCCTCCCGGGCGAACGGCCGCTCGGCACGGTTCGCCGCGAACAGCACGCCGATCACCGTGGAGCCCAGCCGCATCGGTACGCCGAGGATCGCCACCAGGCCCTCGTCGCCGACACCCATGTCGATGTCGGTGGTGTGCGCGAACCGCGCGTCGGTCGGGTAGTTCGCGGTCGCGTACGGCGTGCCGGTCTGCGCGACCAGCCCGCCCAGCCCGGCGCCGGGTGCCAGCCGCAGCCGCTGGAAGCTGGCCGCCACCGACCCGTCGGTGATCCGCATGTACGTGTCGCCGCGCTCGGCATCGTTGAGCGTCATGTACGAGACGTCCACGTTGAGCAGGGTCCGCACCCGGTGCACGATGGCCCGCAGCACCGCGTCGACGTCGCGCAGCCCGGCCAGGTCACCGGCCGTGTCGTAGAGGGCCGACAGCTCCTCCTCGCGCCGGCGACGGCGTTCCAGCAGCGCGCGCACCCGCAGGGCGAGCAGTTTCGCCCGCTCCACCTCGTCGAGCCCGGTGGCCGGGAGGCCGGCCGCCCGGGCGGCAATCACCGGCCGTTCGAACTCCACCAGGGCGGCCTCGCGGGCGAGCAGGTCCAGGTAGGCGAGTTCACCGGCCGGCGTGTTCATGGCCGACACCCTACGAGCCGGGGTGGCCGCCGTCACATGTGCGCGTCAGCCATGCCGAGCGAGAGCAGTATGGGTGCCGGACACAGCGGGGACGAAGTCGCTGGTGACCCGGGCCCGGCCGGCGCTCTTGCTGGCGTACATCAGCTGGTCGGCCTTCTCCAGCAGCTCGGCGGCGCTCTGTGTGCCGTCCCAGCGGGCCAGCCCGGCCGAGAACGTCTGCCCGTACGGCGTGACCGCCAGCAGCCGCTCCACCACCACCCGCGCCTCCGGCTCGGAGTAGCCGGTGAGCAGCAGGCAGAACTCCTCGCCGCCGTAGCGGGCCAGCACGTCGTCGCGGCGCAGCCCGGTCCGCCAGGCGACCGCCGCGTCCTTGAGCAGCTCGTCGCCGGCCGGGTGGCCGTACGTGTCGTTGTACCGCTTGAAGTGGTCGAGGTCGAACAGCGCGACGATCAGCGGGTCGCCGGTCAGCGTGCCGTGCGCGAGCGCCGCGTCCAGCCGTTCGTCCCAGCGGCGCCGGTTCGCCAGCCCGGTCAGCGGATCCTTGTTGACCAGCACCGACAGCGTGCGGGCCTGGCTCTCCACCCGCGCGACCAGCCCGACCATCCGCAGCGTGACCAGCACGAACAGCACGATCGAGCACAGCCCGGTGGCCAGCCAGTCGCGGCTGATCGTGCCGGTCGCGCCCTGGTAGAGGCTCACCGTCGGCGCCAGCAGGATGGCGACGGCGAGCAACGCCAGCCGCGGCCGGACGAACGCCGGCGGCCGGTCCAGCGGCACGGTGAGCCGCCGCATCGACGGGTGCAGCGCGGCCGCGGCGATCACGAAGCTGGACAGCACCAGGGCCAGGTCGGCCGGCCCGCCCTGGTACAGCTCGCCGCTGGGCGCGGCCATCACCAGGATGTCCGAGACACCGGTCAGGGTCAGCGCGCCGAGGATCAGCCGGTAGCTGCTCGTCCGCGCGCCCGGCGTGGTCACCAGCAGCGACACCAGCACGATGACGCTGATGTCACCGACCGCGAAGAGCGAGGCCAGCAGCTGGTCGCCGCCGTCGACGGTGCCGTCGGTGAGCGTGTCACCGATCACGAACGTCCAGTAGAGCAGCGCCAGGCCGGCGCCGAGGATCCCGGCGTCGATCAGCACGGTACGGCCGTCGGCCCGGGCCCGCCCGCGGATCATGCCGACCAGGGTCCAGCCCAGCAGCGGATAGCCGGCCGCCGAGAGCAGGCCGGCCACCAGCGACCACGGGTCGGCGCCGGTCACCCGCAGGATCAGCGAGCTGAGCACCCACAGCGCGGAGCCGGCCGCGATCGCGTACCAGGTCGACGGGTGCTGCGGCCGGTACCGGCGGGTGGCCACCACGACCAGGGCCACACAGGTGAACGCGCTGATCCCGTACAGGATCGCCCGCCAGGGCCCGCTCGCGGGCAGCACGGCGTAGCCGGCCGTGGTGACCGCACCGGCCACCAGGGTTCGTTTCCACGCCGCTGTTCGCACGGACCCTCCCATCGGCAGGACGCCGTACGGATTGAGCCCGGCACCGGTCGGTTTCCCCTTTTCCCGCGGCCGGACCTGCCGATGGTGTCGGTGAGGACCGCCGCCGAGAGGACCAGCCCGCCTGATGCGACTTCCGCCCCGACCCGCCCGTGTGGCCGGTTTGCTCGTCGCCGTGACCGGCGGGTGGCTGCTGGTCGCGGTGCTGGTCGGCATCCTCGGTGTCCTGGTGCCGCTGCCGGCCTGGGTGCTCTGGCCGATCACGGTCGGCGCGATCGTCACCTCGGGTGTGGGATGCCTCCTGGCCGCGGGCACCGGGAGCGGCGCCAGCCGCACGTACTGGCTCCGGCTGGCAGCCGCGGTCGCGCTGCTCGCCACCGGGTGCACCAGCCAGTGCTTCGACACGCTGCGGCAGCCGGGCGAGGCGCTGGCCATGAGCCCGCTCACCGGCCTGCTGTACTTCGCGGCGATCGGTTGTGCCGTGCTTGCTCTGCTGCGCCTGCCCGGGCACCAGCGCACCAGGCGGGCGACCGTGGCGATGTGGCTGGACATCGCCATCGTCGGTGTCGCCTCCGGCCTGGTGATGCTGCAGGTGGTGATGACGATCCCGGTCCCGATGAAGGACGGCCCGGCGGCCACCGCGCTGCGGGTCATCGTGCTGGCCACCGCGTGCGCCGCGGTGGTCGCCGTGGTCAAGGTGGGGATCAGCGGCACCGGCCCGGTGCTCGCGCGGGCGCTGTGGTTCCTGAGCCCGGTCGGTCTGCTCGGCCCGCTGTCGATCCTGCTCGTGTCGGCGTTCCAGCGGTGGCCGCACCTCGGCGGCACCGTGACCGTGCTCCCCCCGTTCGCGTTGCTGATGGCCCTGGCCGCGTGGGCGCAGACCGGCGCGAACCTGTCCGGCGCGGTGTCCGGGCCGGTCGCCCGGGTGGGCCGGCGCGGGGACGTGCGCGGCCGGGGAATCAGCCGTATCCCGTACGTGTCGGTCGCCGGGACCGCGATCATGATGCTGGTCGTCACGCTGCAGCACGGCCATCTGCCGGCCGGTCTCGCCGCCGGCGCGGTCTGCCTGATCGTGCTGGTGCTGATCCGCCAGCACGCCGCGCTCAGCGACAACAGCATGCTCGCCGACCGGCTCGCCGACCAGGCCCGCTACGACGACCTGACCGGCTGCCCGAACCGGCGGCACTTCACCGACGCCCTGCACCAGCGCACCGCGGCCGCCACGGTCGCGGTCTGCGACCTGGACGACTTCACCGCGCTCAACGACCGGCTCGGCGACGACACCGGCGACGAGATCCTGCGCCAGGCCGCCGAGCGGATCGCCGGCACGGTCGGCGACGCGGCGCTGGTCGCCAGGCTGCTCGGCGACGAGTTCGGCGTGCTGCTGCCGGCCGGGCATCCGCTCGCCGACGGTGACCGGCTCGCGGTGGCGCTGTTGCTGGCGTTCCAGGAGCCGCTGCCGGTGGACGAGCACGACCTGCTGGTCACCGTCACGGTGGGGGCGGCGGCCGGGCGGGACGACGTCGTACCCGATCTGTTGCGCCGGGCCGAACTGGCACTGCAAGCCGCGCAGCGGGTCGGGACCAACCGCCATCAGGCGCACACGCCGGACCTGGACGCGTCCGCGCAGCATCACGCCGACGTCGCCGCGGCCCTGCGCCACGGCCTGGAGCGCGGCGAGTTCCGGCTGCTCTACCAGCCGATCGTGGAGCTGCCGCTGGGCACCATGCGCGCGGTCGAGGCCCTGGTCCGCTGGCATCCGGACGGCGGGAAGCCGGTCTCGCCGGCCGAGTTCATCCCGGTCGCCGAGCAGAACGGCCTGATCGTCGACCTGGGCGCCTGGATCCTGGACACCGCCTGCGCCGACGCGGCCGAGTGGCAGCGCCGTCATGGTGCGTCCGCGCCGCTGATCAGCGTCAACGTCTCGGCCCGCCAGCTGCTCGACCCGGACCTGCCCGACCTGGTCGCGGCCACCCTGGTGCGGCACGGCCTGGACCCGGACCAGGTCACCCTGGAGATCACCGAGACCGCGGTGTTCGCCGGCGGCACCGCTCTGAACACCGTGCACGCGCTGCGCGACCTCGGCGTCGGCATCGCCCTGGACGACTTCGGCACCGGGCACTCGTCGCTCACCCTGCTGCGCACCTGCCCGGTCACCACCCTCAAGGTCGACAAGTCGTTCATCGACGAGCTGAACGGCAGCCCGCAGCAGGAGGCCATCGCGGCGTCGCTGAGCGGGATCGCCGCCACGCTCGGGCTGCGCGCGGTGGCC
Source organism: Actinoplanes palleronii (assembly GCF_016862315.1). Taxonomy (GTDB): domain Bacteria; phylum Actinomycetota; class Actinomycetes; order Mycobacteriales; family Micromonosporaceae; genus Actinoplanes; species Actinoplanes palleronii. The sequence goes on from NZ_BOMS01000094.1 coordinate 69,497, forward strand.
GAGGGTGTCGAGACCCAGAACCAGGCCGACCGCCTCTACGTGCTGGGCTACCGCTACGCGCAGGGCTTCCACTTCGCCCGCCCGATGCCGGCCGCCGACATCGACGCCTCCCTGCTGACGACCGTGGGCTGATCGCGCGGGGCATCGAGCACACCCGCGTTGTGGGATAGTCCCCGGTCATGATCGAGACCATCGAGCTGACCAAGACGTACCGGTCGGTGCGGGCGGTGGACGGGCTCTCCTTCACCGCGCGGCCGGGCCGGGTCACCGGCTTCCTCGGCCTGAACGGGTCCGGCAAGACCACCACGCTGCGGATGCTGCTCGGGCTGAGCCGGCCGACCTCCGGCGCCGCGCTGATCAACGGAAAACCGTACGCCGAGCTCAGCACCCCGTTGCGGCAGGTCGGCGCGGTCCTCGAGCAGGGCATCAGCCATCCCGGGCAGAGCGGGCGGGCACACCTGATCGGCCAGGCGATGCTGGCCGGCGCGAGCCGGGCCCGGGTCGATCAGCTGCTCGACGCGGTCGGCCTGGCCGATGCCGGGCACCGGCGCACCGGCGACTACTCACTCGGCATGCGGCAGCGGCTCGCGGTCGCCACGGCGCTGCTCGGCGAACCGCAGGTGCTGGTCCTCGACGAACCGGCCAACGGGCTCGACCCGGAGGGCATCGCCTGGCTGCGGTGGCTGCTGCGCGGGCACGCCGACGCGGGCGGCACCGTGCTGATCTCCAGTCACCTGCTGGCCGAGCTGGCCCAGCTCATCGACGACGTGGTGATCGTCGCGAACGGGCAGGTCCGGCGCGCGACACCGCTGACCGACCTGGCCGGCGCGGACGGCGTGCGGCTGCGGGTGCGCGGCCGCGACCCGGTGCGGCTGTGGCGGGCGTTCGAGGACGCCGGCGGCAAGGTCACCGCCGACGAGCACACCCCGACGCTGGAGGTCGCCGGTCTCACCGCCGAGGAGGCCGGCGAGGCCGCTTTCCACGCGGGAGTTCCGGTGTACGAATTGAGCACCGACGCCCCGAGCCTCGAACAGATCTTCCTGGAACTGGCGGCCGCCTGATGCTCACCCTGGTCCGTAGTGAGCTCTACCGGATGGCGACGATCCGCTCCAGCTGGGTGTCGATCGCCCTGTTCGGGGCGGTGACGGCGGCGGCCGGGGTGGTCGACGCCGACTGGTGGGCGCTGTTCGCCGGGATCGGCGCGTTCGGCATCTCGGTCATGACGGTCACCCAGCACTTCCAGCACCGCACCGCCGCGCTGCTGTACCTGGCCCGCCCGCAGCGGTTCACCGTGCTGCTGGCCCAGGTCGTCACGACCGTGGTGATCTCCTGGCTGGTGGCCGCGGTCAGCGGGGTCACCGTGGTGTCCAAGTGGGGCACCTGGACGTATTACCACGCGCTCGTCGCCGTACCGATCATGGCGGTTTTCGGTGCCGCCCTGGCGGCCGTGGTGCGCCGGTCGGTCTGGTTGCTGAGCGGATTCGGCGTCTGGTTCGTGATCGTCGAGGGTGTCGCCGGGCAGTTCAAGTACCCGCTGCCGATGACGTCCTACCTGGACGCCTCGCGCGGCGACGCGTTCGGCATCGAGATCTTCCTGGTCTGGGCGGTGGCGGCGCTCGCCGTCGCGGCCGTCGCCCTGCGCCGCGACCTCAGCGGCGACTGACGCCTTCCCGGCAGCAAGAAGCCTCTTTTCGGGGGCGCCGAGGGGTCCCCTTTCGGGTAGCAAGAAGCCCGGTCCGCTTCTCAGCGGGCCGGGCTTCTCGTGGTGGAACGGACGTCAGCAGGCGTGCGCGACGACCTTGGACTTGCCCGAGGTGCTGGACGGCACGGTCACACAGGCCACGCTGCGGCCCGAGGTGACCTCGGCGACGCCGGAGCGGACCACCTTGACGGTGATGCCGGGCATCGCCATGTTCTTGGCGGCCTCCTTGAGGTGCGAGGCCGGCTTGCCGCCGTCGCTCAGCGCCATCAGCACCGACTGCGTGCCGACCAGCTCGGCCCAGGTCTTGGCGTCGCCGCCACCGAGGCCGCCCAGGTCGTCGGAGCCGCCCAGGTCGCTTCCGACTGCGGCGTCACCGGCGAACGACTCGAAGATCTTGCTGACGTCGAGCTTCTTGGCGTCGGTGGGCGCGGCGATCGCCGCGCCGCCGGCCAGCTCGACCCGCAGGCTCGCCCGGCCGGTGTTGCCGTCGACGAACTGCAGCAGGTTGATCTCGAAAGCCTTGAACACGCCGTTGTCGACCCACAGGTCCATGACGATCGGCTTGTCCGCCGGCGGCTTGTCCAGCTCGTCGCCGAGCGCCTTGTCCAACGTCTCGCCGGCCGGTGCGCCGGCGATCGTCTTCAGCGACTCGATCAGGCGCTTGCCCTGCTCGAACGCCTTGACCGTGGTGGTGGTGACGGTCAGGTGGGTCTTGTCCTTGTCGTCACGGACCACCTCGGCGCCCTCGATCAGGGCCTCCGCGCTGGTCTTCAGCTCGGCGGCGAGCTTCTCGCTCTGCGCCGGGTCGGTGCTCGGCGCGATACTCGGCGCGACGCCGACGGTGCCCTCGGTGAGCTTCTTCAGGTCGTCCGCGGCGACCGAGACCCAGCCGCCGTCGATCAGGGTGACCACACCCGGGATCTCGGAGCCGACGTCCTTGCGCATCGATTCGATCTCGGCCTGCGGCGCGCCGAACTTCGCGGCCAGCTCGGTGATCGGCGCCTTCACGTAGGTGACCCCGTCGACCACCCGGATCTCGAGGCCGGTGACCCCGTCGACGGTCGCGTTGATCAGGGCCTTGTCGTCGGCGGTGCCGTCACCCGCCTTGTCCCAGGCGATGGTGATCGACGAGTTGAACAGCTTGCGCAGCATGTCGGCGTCCTCGTCGGTGAAGGCGTCCTCACCGGTGCCGGAGTCCTTCTTCGCCAGCGCGATCACGTCGTCGACGCTGCCGCCCGCCTTGAGCGTGAAACCGGACGTACCGGTCGCACCCAGGGCCTCGGCTGCTTTCTTGATCTCCAGCTTCGGTTCGAGCTGCTGGAGCTGCTTGGCGCACCCGACGGTCAGGGTCAGGGCGGTGACACCGGCGAATACGCCGGCCAGGAGGCGCTTCATGCGCACAGATCTCCGTTCGGGGCAACGCGACACTCCCCCGGCGTCGCGGTTGGCAGTGTACGACCGTCCATCAATGTCTCGTACACCCGTCCGGATATCGAACACTTTCCAACACCACTATCGATGTTGACCATCCCCATTGACATCGTTCGTCAATGTTGCGAATGTGCGTCCAGCATGTTTCTTGTGTGAACTTGTGAACTTGACCTCTAGGAGAGGCTCGATGTCACCGACTACTCGCCGCTTCCGCCACGCGGGCACCGCTCTGCTCGGCACCCTACTCTTGACGCTGGCGTCTGTGAACGTTCCCACATCGGCTTCAGCAGGGACTTCACCGCGCGCCGACACCTCCTGCGCCACCACCGGCTCGGTCGATTTCGGCGTTGATCTGGCCGGCGCCGGCTGGAAGTTCAGCACCGGCGACGACCCCGCCTGGTCCGACCCGTCCTTCGCCGACACCACCTGGCGGGACTGGAGCGTCCCGGACAACTGGGGCGCCCAGGCCGACCTGTCCTCGTACGACGGGTTCGCCTGGTACCGCAAGACGTTCACCCTGCCGGAGCGGCCCGCCGGGATCACCGACGCGGCAGTGGTCGCCGCGCTCGGCAAGATCGACGACGCCGACCAGGCCTTCCTCAACGGTCAGGAGATCGGGCACACCGGCGGGTTCCCGCCGAACTTCGACTCCACCTGGGAGGTGCCGCGCGAGTACTACCCGGCCGACGGCCTGCTCCGCTGGGGCGCCACCAACGTGCTCGCCGTCCGGGTCTACGACGGCACCGGTGGCGGCGGCTTCTACCAGGGTCCGATCGGGTTGTTCTCCAAGGCCCGGCTGCGCGCGCTGTCCGGCGCCACCGGCACCGCGGCGACCCGCGCCCAGCTGGCACACGCGTGCGCCGTGCTGAACCAGCAGCACCGCGCGGTCGCCACCGGCGATCTCCGCGGGTACGCCGCGACCCTGGCACCCGGGTTCTTCCACCAGGGCGACACCGCCGACCGGCGTCTCGCCGACCTGCGGGAGCTGCGGAAGGCCGGCAAGGTGACGCTGACCGACACGCAGGCCGAGGTGTTCGTCGACGCGCAGGGCCGGCTCGTGGTGGACACTATCCGCACCTGGACCGGCTCACCGGCGACCCGGGAGCTGCTCTACCTCGACCCGCGCAAGGACCTGGAGCTGGGTGACCACGCGCGCTTCTTCCGCGACGACTACGTCTCCGCGGCGATGGGCCGCCGGACCCAGTTCAACGTGTACCTGCCGAAGGGCTACACCCGCACCAGCGCCAAGCGGTTCCCGGTGGTCTACATGCTCAACGGCTTCAACGGCAGCAACATCGAGTGGGAGGCCCGCGACATCGGCACCGTGCTCGACAAGCTGGTCACGGCGAACGGCCTGGAAGAGTCGATCGTGGTGTTCCCGGACGGTGGCAGCGGCTGGTACGTCGACACGTCGGCCGGCAACTACCGCACGATGATCGTCGACGAGATCGTGCCGCTGGTCGACCGGTCGTACCGGACGATCGCCGACCGCGACCACCGTGGGATCAGCGGCGTCTCGATGGGCGGGCAGGGCGCGTTCACCCTCGGGCTGAAGAACCCGGCGGTGTTCAGCTCGATCGCCAGCCACATGGGCGCGCTGAGCCTGCCGCCGCTGGTCGGCACGGCCACCGAGCAGGCCGCCAACGCCGGGTTGCGCCCGCTCACCCTGGTCGCCGGGATGACCGCGGCCCAGCTGAACGAGCACCGGTACTACCTCGACGGCGGGGACTCCGACGACTACCGGTTCGGGGTGGCCGCGCAGCAGATGAGCACGGCCCTCGCGGCGAAGGGGGTCCGGCACGACTACCAGCTCGGCGCCGGGCGGCACGACGACGCGTACTGGATGCCGAAGCTGGACCGGTCGTTCGGCCTGCACACCGAGCAGTTCCGGGCACACCCGGTGAAGCAGCCGCGCGAGCCCAAGCCGGTGAAGACGCCGTACCTCTGGCCCTGACCCCGGGCACCCGGCAGGCGTCGGCGGAGTTCCGCCGGCGCCTGCCGCTCGTCATGCCCGCCCGGCCTGCTTCTCGGCCTCCCGGGCCATCGCCCGCAGCGTCGCGCCGAAGCCGATCCGGCCGGCCAGCGACAACAGCGGCCCGGCGAACCGGGTGAGCCGGTGCGGCGTCACGGTCACGTCCTCACCCCAGTCGACCCGGCACCGGTCGCCGGGCAGCGGGACGACCGAGAACCAGGCGGTGCCGAGAACCACCCGGCCCCGTTTGACGATCTCGCAGCGACCCGGCTCGTCCCCGCTCGGCGGATGCCACCGGGTCACCGTCATCGGGTCGTCGAAGGCCAGCGGGCCGATGCCGGTCCTGGCCACGAACGCGGCACCCACGCCCGTGGCATCCGCGGAGGTGACCCGCACGCTGGTCAGCGGCGCCCAGTCACCGTGACGGGGCCAGTCCACCAGGACGGCCCAGACCGTGGCGGCGGGCGCCCGGACCTGCTGCGTGACGACGAACTGGGTCATGCGAAAGCTCCTGTGCTCAAGAGTGCCGTTGCGGTCGCTCGACACCTAGATCTACTATGCCTCGCAGTTCTAGGTATAGAAGGGAGGCGCCCGTGCGGGTGACCAAGGATCTCGTGGCCGCGTCGGCCACCCCCATCGTGCTCGGCATCCTCGCCGAAAGTGAGAGTTACGGCTACGCCATCCTGCGGCGGATCAGCGAGTTGTCCGGCGGCGAGCTGGACTGGACCGAGGGATTCCTCTACCCGCTGCTGCACCGCCTGGAGAACCTCGGCCACGTCGAGTCGAGCTGGCAGACCGTCCCCGGTGAGCGCCGGCGCAAGTACTACCGGATCACCAAGCAGGGTCTGGCCGAGCTGACCGAGCACCGCCGCCAGTGGGAGACGGTCGTCGACGCGCTCAAACAGGTCTGGCCGCACGTCGGCTTCATCCCGCTGGGAGGCACCGCATGACCGAGGTTGCCCTGGAAGCCCAGTTCACCCAGTGGCGCGAGTACGTCCACCGCCGCCCGGAACTGGTCGCCTCCGACGCCGACGAACTCGAGGACCACCTGCGCGACTCGGTCGACGGGCTGATCGCCCTGGGCCTGCGCTCCGACGAGGCGTTCCTGATCGCGGTGAAACGGATGGGCGGGCTGGACGAGCTGTCCCGCGAATTCGCCCGGGAACACTCCGAGCGGCTGTGGAAACAGTTGATGTTCACCGGCGACGATCCGCGCAAGGCCCGATCCGGGCGGGACCTGATCGCCATGCTGATCTGCGCGGCCGGCGCCGCGGTCTCCATCAAGATCCCCGAGCTGTTCGGCCAACGGTACGACGGCGACGGCATGTTCTACGCCACCAACTTCGCCCTGTTCGCACTCCCCTGGCTGGCGGCCTTCCTGGCCTGGAAGCGCCGGCCCGGTATCCGCGTGTACGCCGTACTCCTGGGGTTGTTCGTCCTCGGCGCGGTAGCGGCGAACGCCTACCCGGTCGACGACGACTCCCAGTCGGTCGCCCTCACCGCCAGCCACCTGCCGCTCGCCCTGTGGCTCGTGGTCGGCCTCGCCTACGCCTCCGACAACCTGCGCTCGTCCCGGCGGCGGATGGACTTCATCCGCTTCAGCGGCGAGTGGTTCGTCTACCTGGTCCTGATCGGTCTCGGCGGCGGGGTGCTGATCACGTTCCTGTACGGCACGTTCGAGGCCATCGGCGTCGAACCCGACCAGTTCATCTGGGCCTGGCTGACCCCGTGCGGCGGGGTGGCCGCGATGGTCGTCGCCGGCTGGCTGGTCGAGGCGAAACAGGGTGTCATCGAGAACATCGCGCCGGTGCTCACCCGGCTGTTCACGCCGCTGTTCGCGGTGGCGTTGCTGGCCTTCCTGGTCACCATCGGCGTGAACGGCCACGGCATCGACGTCAACCGGGAGACGCTGGTGCTGTTCGACCTGCTGCTCGCGGTGGTGCTGGCGCTGCTGCTCTACTCGATCTCGGCCCGGGATCCGCAGGCGCCCCGCGGGATGTTCGACGTGCTGCAATTGGTGCTGGTGGTGAGCGCGCTCGCCATCGACGCGGTGGTCCTGATCACGATGACCGGCCGCATCGCGGAGTACGGGACGACGCCGAACAACGTAGCGGCGCTCGGCGAGAACATCGTGCTGCTGGCGAACCTGGCCTGGGCGGCGTGGCTGTTGCTGCGATTCACCCAGCGGCGGGGCGGTTTCCCGGCGGTGGAGCGGTGGCAGACGGCCTACCTGCCGGTCTATGCGGTGTGGCTGTGGGCGGTCGTGCTGATCCTGCCGCCGCTGTTCAGCTTCCGATAGCGGGCGCCGGGCCGCGTTCGGCATCTCCATCCGCCGGCCGCGGCCCCGCACCGGGAGCCGCCCGCGACAGCGCGTCGATCAGCTTGTCCAGCACCCCGGGGAACGCCGACGCCGTCACCTGCGGCAGATCTCCGCGCACCGCCGCCAAATGCGGATACTCCTCCGCCGGCAGCGACGCATAAGCGGCCGCCAGCGCCCGGTCCTCCGTCTGCTGCTGACTCGGCGTCAATTCCGCCGCATCCATCGTCGCCAATGCCAAAGCGGTATCGATGAAGTCTCGGAAATGCCGCACGGCATCCGATCCGGCAAATCCCGCACTGAGCAGCAAACCGATGCCGATATCGTCCGCCCGCAATTCATTGGGCCCGGCCGTGAACCGCGTCGACCGCAGTTGCACCAGCCGCGGGTGCTTCAGCATCGAACGGTGAACTCGCTCACCCAGCTCCCGCAGCGAGACCAGCCAGTCCGGCCCCGCCTCGAAACCGGCCAGCGAGTCGCCGATCAGCCGATCCGCGATCGCGAGCAGCAGCGCGTCGAGGTCCCGGAAGTACCGGTAGATCGCCGACGGGTCCGCGCCCAGCTCGACGCCGAGACGGCGGACAGTGAGCGCGTTGCCGCCCGGCGCCTCGATCAGCCGCAGCGCCGTATCGATGATCATCTCTGGATCCAGCACCACGCCGGCCCGGGTCGGCCGTCGCCGGACCCGCTCGGAACCCACCCGTGCCATGAAAACTCCTTATGTCAACGCATTGACCTAAGCATAACCCTGCTGTTTCCTATGGCTCTGACCAGGGAGGATCAGCATGCAGGCGGACACACCGGCCTACGACCTAGACATCCGGACCGACGAGAAGCGCATCCGTGCGTCGCTCGCTGATGCGGCCCGGACCCCGTTCTGGCTCGAGGATCCCGGTCGCCCCGCCCCGCTGCCCGCACTCATCGGCGCCATCGAAACCGACCTGCTGATCATTGGCGGCGGTTACTGCGGGTTGTGGACCGCGTTGCAGGCCAAGGAGCAGGATCCGAGCCGCGACGTCGTCCTGGTCGAGGGCGAGGAGATCGGCTGGGCGGCCAGCGGTCGCAACGGCGGGTTCGTCGAGGCGAGCCTGACGCACGGGCCGGAGAACGGCGCACGCTACTTCGCCGACGATCTGAAAGTGCTCTCCGGGCTCGCCGAGGAGAACTTCGCCGCGTTCCGCGACTCGCTGACCAGGCACGGCATCGACGCCGAGTTCGAAGAGCACGGATCACTCTCGGTCGCCACCGAGCTGCACCAGATCGAGGAGCTGCACGCCGACGGCGGCCGCTTCTACGACCGGGACGAGCTGACCGCCCTGGTCCGCTCGCCGCTCTACCGCGCCGGGAGTCTCCGGGAGACCGGTGCCGCCCTGGTCCACCCGGCGAAGCTGGCCTGGGGCCTCAAGGACGCCTGCCGCAAGCTGGGCGTCCGGATCTTCGAGCACACCCCGGTGACCCGGCTCGCCGACCGCGGCCGCACGGTCCGCGCCACCACCGGCATGGGCACCGTCCGCGCCCGGCAGGTCGTGCTGGCCACGAACGGTTTCCCGTCGCTGCTGCGCCGCAACCGGATGCTGACCATCCCGATCTACGACTACGTGCTGATGACCGAGCCGCTCACCCCGGCGCAGCTGGACGAGATCGGCTGGCACGGCCGGTTCGGCATCGGCGACTGCTCGCGGCAGTTCCACTACTACCGCAAGACCGCCGACAACCGGATCCTCTGGGGCGGATACGACGCCGTCTACCACCGCGGCGGCGGCATCCGGCCCGAATTCGATCAGCGCCCGGAGACGTTCGCCCGCCTGGCCGACCACTTCCTGCGCACGTTCCCGCAGCTCGGCGACATCCGCTTCACCCACGCCTGGGGCGGCATGATCGACATGTCCACGCAGCTGGCCGCTTTTCAGGGCGCCGCGATGGGCGGCAAGGTCGCCTACAGCAGCGGCTTCACCGGTCTGGGCGTCGCGGCCACCCGCTTCGCCGGCGCGGTGATGCTCGACCTGCTGGCCGGCGCCGACACCCCGCTGACCCGTCTGCGCATGGCCACGAAACGCCCGCTGCCGATTCCGCCGGAACCCATCGCCTACCCCGCGGTGCAATTCATCCGCCGCGCCATCGCCCGTTCCGACCGCAACGGCGGCCGCGACGGATTCATCCTCAAAACCGCCAACCTCATGGGCTATTCGTTCGACTCCTGACCGCATTTTTTACGGTACGAATACGGAGCGCCCGTCCGCAGGCGACAAGCCGCGTCCCGCGGTGGTCTCGCGCGACACCGCCACCACTCCGGACCGCGACGCGCCTCCCGGCCCCGGCTGGCCCTCAGGGGTGCCTCCGCTACGCGGACGCACCCCTGAGCACCCCACCGCTCCCGCGCCCGGCCCCGCCGCCAGGTCAGCTCGGCCGGAGCTGACCCGCCGCGACCAGCACCTCGGCGAGCCGCCGGGCCACGTCCGGCTGCGCGATGAGCTCCGCATACGCCGCGGTCAGATCCGGCCGCTGCCGCGCCGCCGCCGCTGTAGCCGCATCCACGGCCGCCGACGTCGCCGCCACGATCGCATCCATCGCCGCCGATGTAGCCGTTACCGGCGTCACCGCCGCATCCACCGGCGCCGACGTCGCGGCCGCAGACGTCACCGCCGCGGATGTCGCGGCCCGGGAGAAGCCCTCCACCGCCCCGGCCACCGTGATCGCGACCTGCACCGGGCACCGCAGCCGCCGGCTCAGCACCTTCTCGACCGCCACCCGCAACCGGATCTCCACCAGGTCCCGCGCGTGCCGATCCGGCGCCTCCAGCAGCAGCACCCCCTCCACGATCGCCAGCGGCCGGGTCGCCCGGAGACTGCTCAGCACCCGCGCCTCCAGCAGCACCGGGTTGTCCAGCTCCGCGCACACGTCCTGCCAGATCCCGTCCAGATCAGTCGCGGTGGCCCGAGCCTTCTCCCGCCCCGCCCCTGCCAGCCACTGCTCCACATCGACCCCGGCCCGCCCCGCCGCCGCCCGGAACTCCCGATAGTCATCCGCACCCACCCGCACCTGAACCATCCGGCCATCCAAGCCCCGCCACCCCCCGACACGCGAGGCCCGAACCGTGCCACCAGACCCAGGAGCGTCCCCCCACCAAACCCCCAAAACCCCATTTCGTACGCCGCGGGGGGGGCGGCGCGTTCAGGGGCGGGCAGCGAGCAGCACCTCGACGTGGCCGATCGTGGTGACCAGGGCTGCGGAGATTTCGGCGTTCCACTGGTACAACGCCACGGCGGCAGCCAGGTCGTCGTCACAGGTCCGCCGGTAGGGCCCCAGTCGTTCTGGTGACAGGGCGCGTTCCACGAGTTCCCGTTGAGCCGGCTGCACCGCACCTCACCTGCCATCTCTGGCGCTGCTGAACATGCTGAAGTCACCGTGAAGACCCCGGTCCGCCTCTGCCCCTTCTGCGGGTCTGCCGCCGGGATTTTGACTTTGGCGGCCTTTCCCGGCGGCAGACCCGAAGCGGTTTCGGCTACTTCCGTCCGCAGTAACGATCGAGGTCGCCAACCGGTCACGGTCGCGCCTGACAAATCACGCCACCGAGTGACGGCGTGCTTCAGGTCGTCAGGCGTGCCAGGCGGTCCAGGCGGTGACGTGGATGCGGAGGAACGGGCCCGGTGGGGGCTCGGTCGTGTACTGCGGGTAGCGGGCCAGCAGGGCCGGCTCGGCGGTGTCGGTGATCTCGGCGTGGCCGTCGGCGCGCACCCACCAGAGCTGGGACCAGTCGTCGGCATACTGATCGGCGAGGACGCTCACCCGTGGCTCACGGGCGATGTTGGCGAGTCGCTGCAGCCGGCGATGGCGCTTCGGCTTCCCGTCCACCGCAGTGTGGATCACGTCGCCCACCAGGGCGAACACGATCGGCACCAGGTGCGGCGCACCGTCCGCGCCCACCGTCGCGAGCCGCGCCACCCGAGCCGTGCCGAACCGCTCAGCCGGCGTCATCCGCGCTCCATCCAGTGCAGGGCAAGCTCAGCGGGTGATCGGGCGGCGGGCGAGGGCATAGATCACCTCGGGGGCGAGGGTGGTGTCCGGGTCGGAGCGGACCAGGGCGGCCAGGGCGGTGGTGTAGGTGGTGCGGAACTCGTCGACCTGGTCCGGGGTCAGCAGGGTCATGGCGGCGTGGTGCGGGCCGCGGGTGTGTGCCTCCCAGGCCTGGTCCAGGTCGGCCGGGGAGAAGCGGATCGTCTCGACCACCTCCTCGACCGGGGTGAAGCCGGCCGCGGTCAGCGCCGACCGGCACCGCGCGGGGCTGCCCAGTGGCAGGGCCGGATCGGTCAGGGTGAGGCCGTAGCGGGCCGCCAGCTCGCGGAAGAGCCGTGCCGCGACCGGGAACCCGGCGCGCATCGTGGAGAAGGCGACGAGGCCGTTCGGGACGAGCAGGCGCAGCCACTCCTCCAGCGCGGTGCGGACCGGCATGTAGAGCAGCCCCGCCGAGCAGAGCACCAGGTCGAACGAGCCGTCGCCGAACCGCGGCAGATCACTGGCGTCCGCCAGGAGCAGGTCGACATTCGGGGCCGTGATCGACTGCTGGGCTCGGGCGAGCATGCCGGACGAGATGTCGACGCCGGTCACGTGGCCGGACGGGCCGACCGCGCGGGCGGCGGCGATCGCGGCCAGCCCGGTGCCGGTCGCCGCGTCCAGGACCCGCATGCCGGCCGCCGGTGCGGCCAGCTCGACGAGGCGCTCGGCATACCGCACGTGCCACGCCTGCTTGTCATAGCTGGCGGCACGCTGGTCGAACACGGCCACGTGACTCCTCCCCCGACGGTCACGTCATTGTCAGCCCGGCTGCATCGTACGAAAAAGTGGTTTTTGAAAGGGACGCCAGGAGCTGGAGTTTCTCGGCGGCGTCGGTGCCGGCGTCCGGGTGATAGATCACCAGGAGCTGACCCTGGGTGCCGCCGATCGCGAGTTTTTCCCGGTTCAGGGTGAGCGCGCCGACCTGCGGGTGCTGCAACGTGACCGCGGCGCCTTCGCGGGTCTGCACGTCGTGACGGGCCCACAGCTGCCGGAATCGGTCACTGGCCAGGGAGAGTTCGCCGACCAGCTCGATCAGCCGGGGGTCGCCGGTGTCGGCGCCGACCGACTGCCGGAAGCCGGCGACCAGGCGGCGGCTGGCGGTCTCCCACCCCGGGTAGAGCGCCTGCTCGGCCGGGTCGAGGAACACGTCCCGCAGCCGGTTGCGCCCCGGCACCAGCAGCGGCGACAGCGCGGTGGCCAGCGGGTTCACCGCGAGGACGTCGAAGTAGCGGCCCTCGGCGAAGGCCGGCAGCGGCAGCGTGGCGAGCAGTTTGCGGATGCCCGCCGGGACGGTCTCGCGGCGCGGGCGGCGGCGGGCCCGGCCGGGGCGTTCGGCGGCGAGGCTCAGCAGGTAGTCGGCGGCGGCCTCGTCGAGCCGCAGCACCCGGGCCAGCGACTCGAGGACCTGCACCGACGGGTGCCGGTCACGGCCCTGCTCGAGGCGCAGGTAGTAGTCCGCGCTGATCCCGGCGAGCAGCGCGACCTCCTCGCGGCGCAGGCCGGCGACCCGCCGTTGCCCGGAAGCGGTCAGGCCGGCGGACTCCGGGGTGATCAGCTCGCGCCGTGCCCGCAGGTAGGCGCCCAGCGCGTTCGGCGCGTCGGTCATCCCCCGACGGTAATCCGGCCGGCGGCGAGGTGCCTGGCCCTGTCGCTCCCAGGGAGCGTCACCTCGGAAAACCATGGGAAAAGCCGGATGTGAGCTTCACCGCTGGTAACCGGGTCGTAGCTTGGTCGGCGTGGTGGGGTTGAGTGAGGAACAGCGTCGCGGTATCGGTGTGGCACTGAACGAGTCGGACTGGGTCGGGATAGCCGTCGAACCGGCGGCACGACGGGTCGAGGTCGCGTTCGACGTGCTGTCGTTGCCGTCCGGGTGCACCCCGGTCGGGCTGGTGCTGGACGGGGTCAGCCGGGTGGTCGCGTCGCTGCGGCACGGCCGGTGGGGTGACGCGTCGGCGCCGGTGGAGACGTTCGCGCTGGACGATCTCGGCGGCGTGGTCCGCGGGTTCGGCGGCGGGCCGGTGCACGGCTGGGAGTTCATCGACCCGCCGGAGCGCGACTGGCTGACCTGGAAGGAGCGGCTCAGCCTGGACGTCTCGCTGCGCCGCGAGCCGGGCCGGCACGTGCTCGACCTGTTCCAGGAGGGCGACGACACCGATCCGCCGCGGCACCTGGACCTGCGGGTGTGGTTCGACACCCTGCGGATCACCCGCGCCGGTGGCGCGGAGATCCCGCTACCGGATTTCATCGAGAGCGGACGTCGCTTGTGGTCCGGGTTCCAGGCCCGGCGTACGGCGTGACCGCCGGGCCCCGCCCCACCTAGGCGAACGTCGAGAACACGTGCGTGGTCACCGACGTGTAGTTCTCGCCCGGCCGCAGCACGGTCGACGGGAACTCCGGCTGGTTGGGGCTGTCCGGGAAGTGCTGGGTCTCCAGCGCGAACGCGTCCCCCTGCCGGTACTGCCGGCCGGAGACCCCGCGCAGCTTCCCGTCGAGGAAGTTCCCGGAGTAGAACTGCAGCCCCGGCTCGGTGGTCTCGATGAGCAGCTGCCGCCCGCTGGCCGGGTCCCGCACCACGGCCGCCTCGGCGCCGGCCAGGACGTAGTTGTGGTCGTACCCGAGCCCGGCGGCCAGCTGGGGGTGATCGTCGCGCAGCCGGGCGCCGATCGCGTGGAACTCCTGGAAGTCGAACGGGGTGCCGGCCACCGGCGCCAGCTCCCCGGTCGGGATCAGCTGGTCGTCGACCGGGGTGTAGTGCGCCGCCCCGATCCGCAGCAGGTGCTCGTTGATCGTGCCGCTGCCCTCCCCGGCCAGGTTCCAGTACGCGTGGTTGGTCAGGCTCACCACGGTCGGCCGGTCCGTGGTCGCGTGGTATTCGATCCGGAATTCGTCCCGATCGCCCGAAGAGGAGAAAGTGAACGTCACCGCCACCTCGACCGCGCCGGGGAACCCCTCCTCACCGTCCGGCGAGGAATAACTCATCCGTACGCCGTCCTCGACCCGCTCGGCGGACCAGACCCGCTTGTCGAAGCCCTGCACCCCGCCGTGCAGGGTGTTGCGCCCCTCGTTCGGCGTCACCGTGAACGCCGTACCGTCCAGCGTGAACGCGCCCCCGCCGATCCGGTTCGCGTAGCGCCCCACGGTCGAGCCGAAGTACGGGTTGGCCGGGTCGAGATAGCCGGCCAGGTCGGCGAAGCCGAGGGTCACCTCGCCGAGCCGGCCGTCCCGGTCCGGGACCCGCACGGACTGCAGGGTCGCGCCCCAGGTGAGGATCGACACCGACGCCCCGCCCGCGCCGGTCAGCGTCCACTTCTCGATCACGGTGCCGTCGGCCAGTGCGCCGAACGGAGTGCTGTCGATACTCGTCATGATCTCCGTTCTACGCTGGCGGGGAATCACTGACGACGGAGGGCCCCTCATGCGCGCGCTGGTGTTCACCGCTCCCGGCCGGGCCGAGGTGCAGGACGTGCTGGAGCCGCAGGCCGGTCCCGGGCACGTAATCGTCCAGGTGGAGCGGGTCGGGGTGTGCGGCACCGACGTGGAGCTGTTCACCGGGGCGATGAGCTATCTGCACACCGGCGCGGCGTCGTACCCGCTGCGGCCCGGGCACGAGTGGGCCGGCACGGTGGTGGCGGCCGGTGCCGGGGTCGACGACGACTGGGTGGGCCGGCGGGTCACCGGGGACACGATGATCGGCTGCGGCGACTGCGTGCGCTGCCGGTCCGGGCGGCACCACGTCTGCGCGCGGCGCCACGAGCTGGGCTGCCGGGACGGGCTGCCCGGCGCGCTGACCGAGCGGCTGGAGTTCCCGGCGGCGTACCTGCACGTGCTGCCGGACACCGTGGACGCCACGCTCGGCGCGCTGGTCGAGCCGGGCGGGAATGCGCTGCGGGCGGTCCGGGCCGCGGCGGCCGGGCCGGGCGAGCGGCTGCTGATCCTCGGCACCGGCACGATCGGGCTGCTGGCCGCGATGTTCGGGCGTGCGCAGGGTGCCGAGGTGCACCTGCTCGGTCTCCGTGCGGAACCGCTCGCGCAGGGCCAGGTCTGGACCCGGGAGACGCTGCCCGAGCTGGCCTGGGACGGTGTCATCGACGCGACAAACGCCGCGGTCATGCCGGGGCTGGCGGTGGAGCTGGTCGAGCCGGGGCGCACGGTGGTCTATATCGGACTGTCCGGGGCGCCCAGCGTGATCGACACCCGGGACGTGGTGTTCAAGGACGTCACCACGGTCGGGATTCTCGGTGCGTCGGCGGGGCTGGCCGGGGCGATCACGTCGTACGGGAAAGGCGAAGCGGACCCGCGCCCGCTGGTGGCCGCGACCGTTTCCCTCGAACAGATCGTCGGTGTGCTGGCCGGGAAGCGCCCGGACGGCGCCGGTCCCGGCCCGAAATTCCACGTCGATCCGCGCCTCTGATCAATGCTCGGCACCGCTGTGCAGCACGTCGAGGCGGGTGACCGCGCGGGTCAGCACGACGTGGAGGCGGTGCGCGCCGCGCGGCTCGGCGGCGACGATCTCGGCCGGTTCGACCACCACCACGTGATCGAACTCGAGACCCTTCGTCAGGGTGGCCGACAGCAGCGTCACCCGCTCGTCGAGCACCGCCGCGCCGAGTTCCGCGATCCGCGCGTCCGCCGCGATGACAGCGATCGATCCCTCCCGGGTCAGGGCGGCGCGCACCCGGTCGACCGCCGCGGCCACCGGATCCGCGACCCGGCGCACGTCGAGCTCGCCGTCGCCACGCACCGACCGCGCGATCGGCACCGTGGTCCGCATCAAGGGCAAGAGCCTGTTCGCGTACGACAGGACGACCGCCGGCACCCGGAACCCGAGCGTCAGCGCGGTGATCGGCGCGTCCGGCTTGCCCAGGTGCCCGAGCTGGGCGCGCCAGTCGGCGGCGGCCCACGGGCTGGTCCCCTGCGCCAGGTCACCGAGCACGGTCAGCGCACCGTGCCGGCTGCGCCGGGCGAGCGCCCGGCACTGCATCGGGGACAGGTCCTGTGCCTCGTCGACGACGATGTGCCCGAACCCGTCGGGGTGCTCGACCGCGCCGGCGATCTCGTCGAGCAGTACCAGGTCGGCGGCGGTCCACTTCGCGCTCCTGACGCTGCGCGGTGGCCGGGTCCAGAGCAGCGCGGACTGTTCCTTCTCGGTCAGGATGCCGTCGGCGGCGCGGGCCAGGAACTTCTCGTCCACGTACAGGTCGTGGAGCAGTTGGTCGGGGCGCACCTTCGGCCAGCAGGCGTCGAGCACGGCCACCACGGGGCGGGAGCGGCCGGTCTTGTCGAGCCACTTCCGGATCGGGGACTCGCCGTGGTATTCCAGTTCGCGCTGCAGGTGGGCGACGACGCGGGTGCGGAAGCGCTCGCGGCCCACCCCGCACGGGAGTTCCTCCCGCCGTACCATCGTGATCTCCCGGACCAAGGTGGCGGCCGTGACCCGCAGCCGGTAGGAGCCGTCCGGCAGGACGATCCCGTCAGTCGGCGCGCTGATCAGGCCGGCGAGCGCGCGCCGCACCACCTCGGCCATCCGGGCGTCGTGCTTGACCAGCGCCGCCGCGTCGTCGTCCACCCGGGCCGGCTCCTTCTCGGACAGCAACCCCTCGAGAGTGCGCTGCTGCACGTCCACCTCGCCGAGCGCCGGCAGCACCGCGGAGATGTAGGCGAGGAACGCCGGGTTCGGGCCGACCACCAGCACCCCGGTGCGCTTGAGCTGCCGCCGGTGGGCGTAGAGCAGGTACGCCGCGCGGTGCAGCCCGACCGCGGTCTTCCCGGTCCCCGGCCCGCCCTGCACGCACAGTGACTGATCGAGATCGGCCCGGACCAGGTCGTCCTGCTCGGGCTGGATGGTCGCCACGATGTCCCGCATCGGGCCGACCCGGGGCCGCTCGATCTCCTCGGTCAGCAGCCGGCTGGCGGTGCCCAGCTCCTCGCCGTGATCCAGCCGCTCGTCCTCGAAACCGGTCAGCCGCACCGGTGTCCGGTTGGTCCAGCCGTACCGCCGGCGCACCGCCACGCCCCGCCGGTCACTCGCGCTGGCCTGGTAGAACAGCGACGACACCGGCGCCCGCCAGTCGATCACCAGGGGCGGTCCCTGCTCCTCGGTGATCCGCCGGCGGCCGATGTAGTACCGCTGACCGCGATGATCACCCGCGTCCTCGGTGTCGCCGAACCACAGCCGCCCGAAGAACACCGCGCCGTCCGGCTCGTCGGCCAGCTCCTTGACGTAGCTCTTCAACATCCGCCCGAGGGTCTCCGCGGTGTAGCGGTCCCCGGCGACCTGATCACCGGTCACCACCCGCATCCGCGCGTGATCGAGCATCCAGGCACGCGCCCGCTTCACCCGGTCCAGAAACTCTCGCTCAGCCGCCAGATCCATCGCGCCCCCTTTCGTTACCCAGTCAAAAACGTTACCAGGTAACTAATTTAACCGAGTGATACGGTCGCGGGGTGAGTGAGATGGGGCTCCGGGAGCTCAAGAAGCAGCGCACGTTCGACGCGGTGTCCTCGATCGCGATCGCGATGTTCCTGGACCGCGGCTTCGACCAGGTGTCGGTCAGCGACATCGCGGCCGCCGCGGAGATCTCCAAGCCGACCCTGTTCCGCTACTTCGCCGCCAAGGAAGACCTGGTCCTGCACCGCTTCGCCGACCACGCCGGCGAGCCCGCCCGGGTGGTCGCCGCACGTGCCGCCGGCCAGTCACCGCTCGACGCGCTGCAGCAGCACTTCATCGCGGGCCTGCTCCGGCGCGACCCGGTGACCGGCTTGAACGACACCCCGGAGGTCCTCGCCTTCCACGACCTGGTCTTCTCCACGCCGTCCCTGGCCACCCGGGTCCACGAATACCAGTCCCGCGACGAGCAATCCCTGGCCACCGCCCTGCTCCCCACCACCCCCACGTCGCCGGCCGCGGCACCACTGGAGCCGGATCCGCTTGCCGCACGGCTGGCCGCCGCTCAGATCCTGGCCGTGCAGCGGGTGCTGGCCCGGGAGAACTGGCGCCGCCTGGCCGCCGGGGAATCCGCGGAGACGCTCGCGCCGACCGCGATCGAGGCAGCCGATCGCGCCTTCACCCAGCTCCGCACCGGCCTGCCCTGACCCGCGTCCGGCTGCGGGCAGCCGCTGGTCAAGGTGGCTCGCCAGGCGGCGCAGGCGGTGGTCCGGGCCGTCCCCGCCACTCACCCTCAGCGTCCCAGGAGGTGGTCGGCCGGTCCCGGCAGGCGGTCCGGTGCAGGCCGCCCATCAGCCACACACCCACACGGTACGAAGGAGAGCACGCAACATCCGCACCCCGGAACGGCCGCAGCGCGCGAGACAACCGTGAGCGCCAGCCGCGGGGCGGGACGCGCCGGGCGGTCCGGGGTGGGCAGGCTGTCGCGTGAGACCGGGATGGTGCGTGGCTTGTAGCCTGCGGCGGGTTCTCGGTATTCGTACCAAATAGGCGATCTGGCGGCGGGCGGGCCTTGAGGTGAGCAGCGGTGTGGGGGTCAGCTGTCGGGGGTGGGGCTGAGCAGGTGGTGGATGTCGCGGCGGTGGTTCTGGAAGAGCGGCAGGGCTCGGGTTTCCACGTCGTCTCGGGGGCGGGGCAGGTCGATCGGGAGCTCGCGGAGGATGTGGGTGGGGCGTGCTGCGAGGACCAGGACACGGTCGGACATGAAGATTGCTTCGTCGATGTCGTGGGTGATCAAGAGGACGGTGAGGCCGAGTTCGACGGTGAGCGTGATGGTGAGTTGTTCGAGGGTGGCGCGGGTTTGGGCGTCCACTGAGGCGAAGGGTTCGTCCATCAGCAGCAGGCGGGGGCGGGAGACGATCGCTCGGGCCAGGGCGACCCGCTGCTGCATGCCGCCGGAGAGTTGCCACGGGTGGTGGTCGGCGAAGTCGGCCAGGCCGACCCGGGACAACGCCTCGCGGGCCTGCTCGCGGGTGGCGGCGCGGGCCCGCCGGCCGAGTGAGCTGGGCCGGCGGAGGGGGAAGCGGACGTTTTCCAAGGTGGTCAGCCACGGGAAGAGGCTGCGGTTGTATTCCTGGAAGACGACGGACAGGGCCGGTGGGATGCCGGTGATCGGGTGGCCGTCGAACTCGATGGTGCCGGTGTCCGGGTGGTCCAGGCCGGCCAGGCAGCGCAACAACGTCGTCTTGCCGCAGCCGGACGGGCCGACGACACCGAGGAACTCGCCTTCGGCCTGAGCGAACGTGATGTCGGCGATGGCTCGGGTGGTGCGGCCGCGGCTGGTGAACGACTTGGTCAGGGCGGTGGCGCGGATCAGCGGGATCTCAGCCATCGGCGATACCCTTCTGGTCCTGGTACCAGCCGAGCACCCGGCGCTCCAGCAGCGCGAACAGAGCGGTGGCCAGCCAGCCGAGCAGACCCAGCACGATGATTCCGGCATACATCTGGGCGATCGCGTAGGTGCGCTGGGCCTGCAGGATGAGGTAGCCGAGGCCGGCGGTGGCGCCGATCATCTCGCTGATCACCATCATGATCAGGGCCAGGCCGAGGGCGATCCGGGCGGCGGCGAGCAGGGCCGGCAGGACCGCGGGCAGGATCACCCGGCGCAATGTCGTCAGGGGGCTGAGGCCGCTGATCCGGGCTACGTCGACGTAGCCGGGTTCGACCGCTCGGGTGGCGTCGACGCCGGCGATCAGGACCGGCCACATGGCGGCGGCCGCGATCACCGTGATCCGCATGCCGCTGGTCGCGCCGAGGGCGAGGACGGCGACCGGGAGCACGGCTGGGGGTGGGATCGCGCGGAGGAACTCCAGGCTGGGGCGTACCCAGGGTTCGAGGTGGTGGAACCAGCCGATGGTGATGCCGAGCAAGGCGCCGAGCGTGGTGCCGAGGGCAAAACCGGCCAGGGCGCGGCCGGCCGAGGGCAGCACGTCGGTGCGCAGCGAGCCGGTGCCGAGTAGGGATGCCAGCTCGGTGACGGCGTCGCTGACCGGCGGGAACAGGCCGGTGTCACTGGCGCGGCCGGCGATCTCCCAGACCACGAGGAGGAGCAGGGCGACGAGGTAGCCGAGCGCCTTCTTCACCGACGCCCCGAAAACGCGCGACCCGAGACCGATCGACGCGAAACCGCGCGACCCGAGACCGCGCGGCCTGCGGAAAGGTCGAAGACCAGGTGGATCACGTAGCCGAGCGAGCCGGCCACCACGATCCCGGCATACGCGGCCGGGATCTGGCCGGCCTGTTGCTGCTGCGCGATGTACCACCCGAGCCCGGGACTCCCGGCCACCAGCTCCGTCGCCACCGCCACCACCAACCCCAGCGACGCCGCGGTCCGCAGGCCGGTCCGGATCGCCGGCACCGCGGCCGGGCCGGTCACCGTCGCGGCCAGCCGCAGCCCGCTTGCCCCGAACACCCGGCCCGTCTCGACGAGCAGCGGGTCGACGTCCCGGACCCCGAACCGGGTCGAGATCAGCAGCGGCCACAGGCAGGCGAACGCCACGAGCACCGCCTGCATCCCGGCGCCGAGCCCGATCACCACAACCGCGACCGGGATCAGCGCGACCGCCGGGATCGGCCGGAGGAAGTCGATCACCACCCGGGTGGCCGCGTCCGCCCAGCGGGACACGCCGAGCAGGATCCCGGCGGCGATCCCGAGCACGCCGGCCAGCAGCAGGCCACCGGCCCAGGCGAGCAGCGTGTCCCCGGCCGCGACGGCCAGCGACGGGTCGGCCAGGGCGCGGGCGATGTCCCAGCTCGCCGGGGCCGCGGTGGGCGGCAGGACGTGCGCGAGGCGCAGCAGGTCCCAGAGCCCGACCAGCACGGCGAACCCCGCGAGACCTCTCACTGCAGGTACGCCCCCTCCAGCGCGATCGGCTTCTTGGCGATCTGCTGCTGGGTGAGGATGTCGGCCCACTGCTGCCAGCCGGACGGTTCCGCCGTGGTGGTGTAGACCGGCAGCTTGATCGTGCCGGCCAGCGCGGCCGGCACCTTGGTGTAGGTGGGCAGCGTCGCCCGCAGCTCGTCCGGGTGGGCCTGGGCGTATTCGCAGGCGCGGGCGAGCGCGGTGCGGAACTTGTCGACGGTGGCCCGGTCCGACTTCACGTACCGTTCCGAGGCCAGGAAGACCGACTGGGGCATGGCCGGGGTCTGCCCGACACTGTCGGAGAGCAGGTTGCGCGCGCCCGCGGCGAGCCCGACGGCGACGAACGGCTCGGCCGGGTTGACCGCGTCGACGGTGCCCTTCTTCAGCGCGTCGGCCATCGCGGCGAACGGCAGCTCGGTGAACTTCACCGTGGACACGTCGACCCCCTCGGCGCGCAGCGCGTTGCGGATCGACACGTGCGGCAGCTGGTAGAGGGTGTCGACCGCGACGGTCTTGCCGGCCAGGTCCTGCGGCGTCCTGATCGGGCCGTCCGCGGCGACCTGCAGCTGGATGAAGTTCTGCGCCGGGTCGGCCGGGTTGGTGGACGTGCTGCTGACCGCGGTGATCGGCACGCCGTTGGAGCGGGCCAGCAGCACCGCGGGCGCGTTCAGGAAGCCGATCTCGGCCTGCCCGCCGACCACCGACGGGATGACCGCGGGCGCCTCGGCCGGCACCACCTGCACGTCGAGTCCGGCCTCGCGGAAGATGCCCCGGTTGACGCCGAGCACCATGGCGGCCGCACCGGAGACGCCGATCGTCGCCACCCGCACCTTCGGCGGCCCGCTCGCGGTCCCGGAGTCGTCACCGGAGCAGCCGGTCACGGACAGCGCCACCGTCACCACCAGCGCCAGGAACAAGCGCGGAAAGCTCATGCGTCTCTGCCTACCCCGGCGACAAGCAACGTTTCAATAGATCAGCGTAGATCTAACAGAACTTGCAAGATCGGCGCATGTCGATAGATTTGCCGGGTGCGCCGGATCGATCTGCACTGCTACCCCGGCACCCCGGAGTGGGTCGCCTCGCAGGGCCCGTTCGCCGAGGCCCTCGCGGCGTACTGGAAAAAGCCCTGGGTCGGACGACCGGAAACGGACATCGTCGCCGACATCAGTGCGGCCGGCCTGCAGGCGCTGCTCGTCGCGTTCGACATCGAGACCAGCACCGGCGCGCCGGCCTGCGGCAACGCCTACGTGGCGGCGATGCGCGACCGGCACCCGGAGATCTTCCTCGGCGCGTGGGGCGCGGTCGACCCGCTGAAGGGCCCGGGTGCGATCGCCGAGGCGGAGGAAGCGGTCCGCGTGCACCGGGTGCTCGGCTTCCACTTCCACCCGATCATGGGCAGGTTCCGGGTCGACGATCCGGAGCTGTGGCCGCTGTTCGACACGATCAGCGGGCTCGGCGTGCCGGTGATGATCGACGTGGGGACCACCGGGATGGGCGCCGGGCTGCCGGGCGGGCTCGGCACCCAGCTCGGGCACGCCCACCCGCTCGCCATCGACGTACTGGCTGCGACGTTTCCGCAGCTCACCATCGTCGCCTCGCACCCGGGCTGGCCGTGGATCGACGAGATGACCGCGGTGGCGCTGCACAAGGGCAACGTCTTCTGGGAGCTGTCCGGCTGGGCGCCCAAGTACTTCCCGCCGCAGCTGCGCTCGGACATCCGCGGCCGGCTCCGCGACAAGATCATGTTCGGCACCGACCATCCCAGCATCCCGTTCGACCGGCTGCTGCGCGAGTGGGACGAGCTGGGCTTCGACGACGCCGTCCGGGCCGCCGTCTTCCACGCCAACGCCGAGCGGGTGCTCGGCCTGTGAGGAGGTACTCCGTGCCGGTCGCGTTCGTCACCGGGTCGTCGAGCGGGATCGGCCGCGCGACGGCACAGCGGTTCGCCGCCGCCGACTACGACGTGGTGATCAATTTCAGCCGCTCCGCGGATCGCGCGGCGTCCGTCGTGGGCACGCTGGGCGGTGCGGGCCGGCACCGCGCACTCCGTGGAGACGTGAGCGACGAGGTCGCGGTCAACCACATGACAGGTACGATCACCGCGGCGTACGGGCGGCTGGACGTGCTGGTCAACAACGCCGGCACCACGTCGCCGACCCCACCGGACGACCTGGACGGTGTCGACCTGGCCGACTGGGACCGGGTGTTCGCGGTGAACGTACGCGGCCTGTTCCAGGTGACCCGGGCCTGCGCGCCGCTGCTGCGGGCGGCACACGGCAGCGTGGTGAACGTGGCGAGCATCGTCGGGCTGCGACCCGGCCCCCAGCCGCTGGCGTACGCGGCGACCAAGGCCGCGGTGGTGAGCCTGACCCGCACACTGTCCCGGGTGCTGGCGCCGGAGGTGCGGGTGAACGCGGTCGCACCCGGCTGGGTGGACGGCGAGTGGATGCGGCGGACGCTGGCTCAGTCGTACGAAAAAATGATGGAACGCCGCGCGGCCCGGACCCCGATGGGTCGCAACGTCAGCGAAGCGGACGTCGCGGAGAGCATCTTCGCGCTGGCCACCGCACACCCGTTCGTCACCGGCGAGACCGTGACCATCGACGGTGGTTACACCGCGACCAGCTGAGACACCAGATCTTTTTTGGACACCTTACCGATCGCCGAGAGCGGCAGCTCATCGAAGAACACCAGTCGCTCGGGCAGCTTGTACGACGCGATCTCGGTGGCCCGCAGGAACCCGGTGAGATCGGCCAGGCTCGGCGCCGGCACGCCCTGGCGCAGCTGGACACAGGCGCACATCCGCTCGCCGAGCACCTCGTCGGGCAGCGGCACGCACGCCACGTTCTGCACCGCGGGGTGCCCGAGCAGCAGGTTCTCCACCTCCTCGGCGCTGATCTTTTCGCCGCCCCGGTTGATCAGGTCCTTGACCCGGCCCTCGACGACGTAGTTGCCGGACGGGTGCCGGCGCATCAGGTCACCGGAGCGGTAGAAGCCGTCCGGGGTGAACGCCCGCGCGTTGTGCTCCGGCGACCGGAAGTATCCGCGCAGCGTGTACGGCCCCCGCGCGAGCAGCTCACCCACCTCGCCGTCCGCAACGTCGTGGCCGTCCTCGTCGACCAGGCGTACCTCGTCGTCCGGGCAGACCGGCCGACCGACCGTTTCCAGTCGCACCTCGGCCGGGTCGTTGAGACGGACGAACATCAGCAGCCCCTCGGCCATCCCGAAGTTCTCCTGCACGGTGCAGCCCGGCAGCAGCCGCTCGGCGAGCAGCCGGGTCTCCGGTTGCAGCCGCTGCCCGCCGCTCTGGATCACCCGCACCGAGGAGAGGTCGAAACCGGTCAGCGCCGGGTCGTGCAGCCAGCGGATCAGCAGCGCGGGCACCAGGTGGATGTGGGTCACCCGGTACTTTTCGATCAGGGCGAACACCTCGGCGGCGCGGGTGCTCGGGTGCAGCACCGTGCGCGCGCCGGCGAACAGGAAACCCTGCAGGCCGGGGCAGCCGAGCGGCAGGTTGTGCCCGATCGGCAGCACGTCGAGCAGGCAGTCGCCGGGGCGGATGTCGCAGACCGAGGCCGCCATCCGGGTGTTGTAGACGTAGTCGTTGTGCAGGCGGGGGATCAATTTCGGTACGCCGGTGGTGCCGCCGGAGAGCAGGAACAGCGCCGGGTCCATCGGATCCGGCCAGGTTTCCGGTAATTCTGAAGCCGGCTCCCGGTCCAGCAATTCACTCAGGCTGACGTTGCCCGGCCCGGGTTCGCCGTGCACGATCGTCCAGCGCAGACCCTCGATCCGGGCCGCCATCTCGCGGAAGTCGAAGTCGCGGTACCGGTCCGGGATGAAGCAGGCGACCGCGCCGGAGAGCGCCACGAACTGGGAGATCTCCCGGAACCGGTGCACCGGCAGGGCCATCACCGGGATCACCCCGATCCTCTGACACGCCAGGTGCAGGTAGGCGAATGCGGCCACGTTCGGCAGTTGGACGACGACCCGGTCCCCGGGCCGCAACCCGATATCGAGCAGGCTGCGGGCGAGTCGGTGGGCGCGACCGCCGAGTTTTTCGTACGAGATGTCGGCGCCGCCGGCATGCACCGCGATCCGGCCGGCGAACCGGTCGCACACCTCGTCGAGGGTCTCGCCGAGTGTCCGATCCTGCCAGTAGCCGGTCGCGCGGTAACGTCGCGCGAACTCTTCCGGGAACGGCACCACACCGGTCAACGGCATCGTCCGACGATAGCCGCTCATCGATTGATCAGGCTTTGGAATTCCTTGAGCTGGGCGGCAGTGGGCTCGGCGATGTCGATCGGCCCGGTGCCACCGAGATCGACGATCGGCGCGGCGGTGGGCACGGCCCGCAGGGGGCTCAAGCCGGTGTTCGCCCCGGTGTTCCCGCCGGTTTTCGGGTCGGTTTTCGGGTCGGTTTTCAGGCTGGCTCTCGGGCCGGCCTGCTCCAGGCGCAGGACATGGTGCGGGGCGGCAGCGCTGATGTAGACGGTTCCGGACGGGAGGGCGATCGGCCAGGCGTCGACCCCGGCGATCGAGGTTTTCGGTCCGGCGGTGGTCGCGCCGCGAGCGGCGACCCGGAGGCGGTCGGCGAGGGTTCGCGGGGTGACCAGGTCCACCGGGACCCGGGCGTTCGTCTTCCCGCGCAGTTTCACTCGCTTGCCACCGACCGTGAGCACGCCGGCAGCGTTGCCCTGAGCGTCGACGGTGAGGTCAGCCGACGCGCTCCGGTAGTGGATCGCCTCGGCGCCGCTCAGCGCGGAGATCGCGGCAAGCAGCCCGGCCCGGGCGGCTTCCGGGCGGCCGGCATCCGCGCGGCTCGTCCACCAGACGGTGACCGTGGAACTCAGGACCAGCAGAAACACCCCGGCCAGCAGGGCGGGCCGAGGCGGGGAGCGATGTCCAGGCTGTGTCACGACGACCTCCGAGGCGGGAAGCACGGGCATTCCGACCTACCCCCGCCTGGCACCCACTGTTCACATCGATCACCGCACGCGGCCAGGACCGCACGCTCTGTCACCATGGATGCAAGAGACAGCCATGTCTTGTGCGGCAGATCCGGATGCCTGACCAAGTGCGTGATGTCGCCGGTGGTCAGCTCCCCGCTTGCCACGCCTCCAAGCGCTCGACAGCGGCGAGCAGGGCCTTCCCGAAGGATGCTTCGTCGATGGTTTCGGCACGACGTCGATGCCACGCTGCCGCCAAGTCGTCTTCGATCGCGCACACCTCTTCGACGCGGTCAGCGAGGGCTTGCGCTCGTCGGACAACCACATCTTGCGGTTCGTTGTTCGGCCGCTTGTCGTCCGCGGGCATGGATAGATGACAGCGGGCTTCAGCGGCAATGCCACGCCCAGCGATCTCGATCACCCGCAGTGTCGTTCGGGGGTCATGCAGTATCTGGTCCAACAGTCCAAGCATCCGGCTGTTGTGCAGAGCCTCTTCCAAGTCGAATCCCCCGGAGGATCGCCGCAAATCCGGTACGCCCTGACGGCCACCAAGTCGTGCGTCTCTACCTTGACACGGCAACGGACGCTTCGTTGCGAGCGATCGGCGCCGTAACGCTGCCAGCCCCCTGCGGCTGTCAGTAGCGGATGCAGCCGCGTTGCCGCGCAATGAAAGCGGCACGAGAAGGGTGCCCAGGTTGCGGGCCAAGCGGCCCCGTTCCGAGCAGGAAAGATTCACCCAGAAGAGCGCACTTAATTGATCATGAATTCATCCCAAGAATGGAATATTTTTCACTTATCCCGCACGAATGTTCCCTTCTCCTGCAACGTACGGGACTTGCGCTGAAGTTGCGCCTCCATGCTTTACTGGCCATAGCGTCCGACCCTTGCAAAGGTGGATCATGGTAGCGCAGACTCCGCACCCCCCATTCCATAAATCCACGGCATTCGTAGCTCTAATTACCGCCATTATTACTCTTGTCAGCACGATGGCATCGCAGCCACTCTGGGGGGACCTGCGGGATAGGTTGACCGGCAACGAGCCCGGCATCGAATTTAGCAGTCCGGAGCCTGGCCCCGTCCCTCACGAGATTACGCTGACAGGGAAGCTTCGCAACCAGCCAGATGACAAGATCCTGTGGTTTGTCACGCTAGATTTTGACGACGGTAACGTATATCACCCTAGCGACCGGCCCTGCATTCCGGCTCAAGATGGCAACTTTAGGTGTCCATATTGGATTGGTGACAAGAACCACCCGGCAGGCACGGTGAAACATTTTCGAATAATTGCCATTCTTGCGGATGACGCCACTCGGTACGCGTTCGCTGAATACAATAATGACATACTTAAAGATGGCAAGCGTCTAGGCATGAAAGAACTGCCAAAAACGAAGGAAGAACTCGACCACATTGACGTCCAGCGAGTGTAATGGCTAATAACATCGGCAGGCCGCTCACCGCTTCGGCGCTGAGCGGAGCGGAAGCGGCTCATTCAATCAAGAATTTACTGACGGGCTCGTTGACGCTGTGGTGAGGCACACTCTCATCGGCAGGACCGTGCGTTGCCAGGCGCAGTAGGACCGTGGCTCTCCGCGGCGCCCGGATCGCGGTAAATCAAGACGCGCCAGCGGTACGGAAGCGGTGACCTGACCCGTTGACGTCGAGCGTTCGCGATGGATGGCTATTGGTCAAGCCGGCTTACGCATGGCGCGGGGCCAGCGGTTTTTTCGCTCGTGGCCGTCAATGTCGTTGAACGTCACCTCGGCGTAGATATTGACAAGTTGTCTCTTCTGAGCGTAGTCGATCAGCAGGTGACGGCGCCACGTCCGCTCGCCACCACCGATGATGACCGGCGATAGCAGGGTCAGTGTGTCCGTCGGCGAATCAGTGATCCCATCGTGACGAACGCGTATAACCTCGCACGGGAACCGCCACCGGATCCGTACGTCGTCGATGGGCAACCGGCCTGGATTAACCAGGACTATTTCGTATACCCACTTGGACTTGCCGTCCTCACGCTCTCGACGGCTGGGGGCTTCCGCCGGTCGCCACGAGACGGCCACACCGTCAAGGACGACGCGACGGTCATGACGGGCCTGTCGGTTGAGAAGCAATACCTGATAACCCGTGAACAGCAACCCGATTGCCGCCGCGATGCTGGAAGCCAGCGCAATCCAGTTAGCCATTCGCTCACTCCGTCGGCGCGCCCGATAGTTCGACGGTCACCTTAGCGGCGTGTCGCCGATCGGGGATACCACCGTCGGCGAAACCTTCAATCCGATATCAGACAACAATCGCGCAGGCATGACTCGTGGGTCGGATCGGAACGCAGCCATCGGCGGCCGTTGGTCGAGGTCGGTGCAGGTCGGACGGTCTACTCGGCACGCTCTTCTCGACAGATCCGCACATTCGGGTCCCGGCTGGCTTCATGATCGATTGCATGCAGTGTCAACGGGCTCGGGTGCGACTCCCGACGTCACTGTGCGGGCAATATCCGCGGGTGGGGACAGTTCTCACGGACATAACGGCGCGGTGGCCGCAGGGCGGCGCCGAAGTCGCGAGCATCTGGCCCCAAAACGCGAACGATGCCGTGCGCCGGTCCTGCGGCGGCGCTCCCCTCCGGCCCGCGTGGTGTTGCCCGGTTCACCGTCCGACGATGGCTCGCCGCAGGCTGTTGAGGGCGGCGGCTCGCACCCCGGCCAGCACCGGCGTCTCCGTCAGCCCGGCGGCTCGGACGGTGACGTCGCGCGGGGCCCACGTTGCGGCAGATCGGATGTCGTCGAGCAGGGCCGGTCCCCAGGAGCCGCCGATCACCACCTCCTGGGGATCAGCCAGGGCGATCAGCGCGGCGATCACGCCGCCTACGGCTGCGCCGAGCACTGCCCGGTCCGCGGTGGTCAGCAACCGCTCGACGTCGATCGCCGTGGTGCCCGCGTGCCGCAGGCCCAGCTCGCCGAACAGCTCGATGAACCGGGTCGCCCGGCCGCCGGGACCGATCGTGATCAGATGGGCGATCTCACCGGTCAGCCCGGTGCGGCCGCGCCGGATCTCGCCGTCGTTGACGATCGCGCAGCCCAGGCCCTCCCCCAGATACAGGTAGGCGAAGTCGCGCAGCCCGTCCGCGCCGACGCTGTCCCGCTCGGCGAGGGCCGCCCAGTTGACGTCGTTGTCCACCACGACCGCGCCGTCGACGAACGGCGCCAGGACCGCGACCGGATCGAGGTCACCGACCAGGAAGGGCGAGTCCGGCAGATGCACCAGCCGCCCACTGGCCCGATCGACCGGGTCAGCGGCGCTCACCACCGCCACCCGCACCGTCTGGCCGTCGTCACCACGCGGCTCGGCGTCGCGTGGGCCGCCGTCGCGCGAGTTCGTGGCGCCGCGCGGCCCGGTAGCGTCACGCGGTCCGGCGGCATCGCGCGGTCCGGCGGCATCGCGCAGCTCGGTGGCTACCGCGAGCAGGGCAGCGGCGATCTGGTCCGGGCGGGCCGGGCGGTCGATCTGCCGGGCCGCGCGCGCCACCGTGTCGCCGTAGACGTCGAGGCGTTCGGCCACCACTCCCTCGGCGGCGATGGTGACCGCTAGCGCGGCGCCCACCCCCGGATCGAGCGCGTAATACGAGCCCACCCGCCCGCGGCCGCGCCCGCCCGGGGTGCGCTCCCCGGTGTCGGCCAGCAGTCCCCGCTCGGTGAGACGCCGCACGCTCTCCCCCGCGGTCGGCTTGGAGATGCCGATCTCGCTGGCCAGCTCGGCGCGGGTCAGCCGGCGGTGGCGCATCAACGTGCGCAGGACGTGCTCGTCGGTGACCGAGCGCACCAGCTCCAGCGACGGCTTGGCGGAATCCACGAGCCGATTCTAGTCAGGAGCCTTGCCTGGAACGGGAACGGCGCCCTACAGTCATTCAAGTAAGGAGACCTCACTGGAAAGGAACAGCCGATGACCACCGTCCTGCCGCACTGGGAACAGACCCCCGACGACCTCGGGGCCGCCACCCGCGAGATCAAGGCCGCGCTGCGGGAGCGGATCGGCGCTTCCGGTCGTACCGTCGAAGAGGTTTTCTCGGTCGTTGAGCAGCGCGTTCAGGAGGCGGTCGACGACATCGCCGCGGCACGCCGGCGGGGCGAGTCGGTCTGGCCGGTCATCGAATACTCCGACATCGCCGCCGGCACGGTCACCGCCGAGCAGCTCGCCTTGCTGCGGCGGCGCGGCTGCCTGGTGGTCCGCGGCCACTTCGAGCGTGACCAGGCGCTGGGCTGGGATCGGGACATCGTCGAGTACGTCGAGGGCAACCACTTCTTCGAGAACTACCGCGGACCCGGCGACGACTTCTTCGGCAGTGTCGGCTCGAAGCCGGAGATCTACCCGATCTACTGGTCACCCGCGCAGATGCAGGCCCGGCAGAGCGAGCGGATGGCCGCGGTCCAGGCGTTCCTCAACGCTCAGTGGAAGCACGAGTCGGACGGCGTGCAGTGGTTCGACCCGGCCCGCGACTCGCTCTACCCGGACCGGATCCGCCGCCGCCCCGAGGGCGCCGACTCGGCCGGTCTCGGCACCCACCTCGACCCGGGCACCCTCGACCTGTGGATGACCAGCGCCTACCAGCAGGCGTTCCGGCACCTGTTCGACGGCAGCGTCGAAGAGTACGACCCGTGGGACGCCGCGCACCGCACCGCCGGCCCGCAGTACCCGGGCACCACCATGTGCTCCGCCTTCCGCACGTTCCAGGGCTGGACGGCGCTGTCCGACATGGACCACGACCAGGGTGTGCTGCACACCGTGCCGATCCCGGAGGCGATGGCGTACCTGATGTTGCGCCCGCTGCTGCCCGACGTGCCCGACGACGACATGTGCGGCGTGACCGTCAACCAGGTCTTCCCGGCCGGGCACAAGTGGCACGCCCCGCTGATGGAGGCGCTCACCGGCATCCCGGACGTGCGCGCCGGCGACTCGGTCTGGTGGCACTGCGACATGATCCACAGCGTCGCACCGGTCGAGGCGCAACAGGGCTGGGGCAACGTCATGTACATCCCGGCCGCGCCGTGGTGCCCGCGCAACGAGGACTACGCGGCATCCGTACGAAAGGCGTTCCTCACCGGCGAGAGCCCGAGCGACTTCCCGGCCGAGCACTACGAGCGGGAGTGGCCGGACCGTTTCCCGGCGTCCGCGCTCAACGAGATCGGCCGCCGGGGGCTCGGCCTCGACTAGATCGTGGTTCGGAACCCGGCCGGGCGAGGCGACCTGACCCGGTGTGCCACCGTGGCATAGTGATCGATCGATGAGCCCGTATCGGCGCACGATCGCCGTGGTGATGTTCTCGCAGGTGTTCAGCGGCGCCGGGCTGGCCGCCGGTGTCACCGTCGGATCGTTGCTGGCCGCCGAGATGCTCGGCACCACCAGCCTCTCCGGGTTGCCGTCGGTGCTGTTCACGGTCGGGTCGGCCGGCGCCGCGCTCGGCGTCGGCCGGCTCTCCCAGCGGCTCGGCCGGCGCGCCGGGCTGACCGCGGGGTACGTCGCGGGCGCGCTCGGCAGCGCCGGCGTGGTGCTCGCGGCGGTGCTCGGCAGCGTGTCGCTGCTGCTGCCGGCCCTGCTGATCTACGGCGCGGGGAGCGCCACCAACCTGCAGGCCCGCTACGCCGGCGCCGACCTGGCCGAGCCCCGGCGGCGCGGGTCGGCGGTGAGTTCGGTGCTGGTCGCGACGACGTTCGGCGCGGTCGCCGGGCCGAACCTGGTCGCGGTCACCGGCCGGATCGCCAGCGGCTGGGGCATCCCGGCGCTGGCCGGCCCGTTCGCCCTGGCCGCGGTCGCGTACGCGCTGGCCGCCGTGGTCATCTTCGCGCTGCTGCGGCCCGATCCGCTCACGTCCGCCCTGGCAGCCGCGGAGGCGTCGGCACCCGCCGACGAGCCGCCGACCGGCGGGCCCGGGGTGGTCGCGGGCGTGGCGACCATGGTGCTCACCCAGATCGTGATGGTCGCCGTGATGACCATGACGCCGGTGCACATGCAGGCCCACGGGCACGGGCTGAGCGCGACCGGGCTGGTGATCGCGGTGCACATCGCCGCGATGTTCCTGCCGTCGCCGCTCACCGGCTATCTGGTCGACCGGGTCGGGCGCACCCCGGTCGCGATCGCGGCCGGTGTCACCCTGCTCGCCGCCGGACTGGTCTCGGCGACCGCACCGGAGGGCTCGGTCGCCCTGCTCACCGTCGCCCTGGCCCTGCTCGGCCTGGGCTGGAACCTCGGCCTGGTGTCCGGCACCGCCATGATCACCGATGCGGTGCCGCAGCGATCCCGGGCGAAGACCCAGGGCGCGGCCGACCTGGGCATCGCCCTGTCCGGCGCGGCGGCCGGGCTGGGCAGCGGCGTGCTGATGGCCGCGACCAGCTATGCCGCCCTGTCCATCGTCGGCGGTCTGCTGGCCCTCGCGGTGATCCCGTTCGTCGCGGCGGCCGGCCGCCGCCAGCCGGACCCGGCCGCGACGACCGGCGGCCGCTGGTCGTCCAGGCCGTGACCGAATCCGACCACGGCCCCGCGCTGATCGATCAGGCCGTGACCAGATCCGACCACGGCCCCGCGCTGATCGATCAGGCTGTGACCAGATCTGACCATGGCCGGCCTGCGGGGATCAGGCCGTGACCGGGTCGAGTTTCGGCAGGTCGAAGTGGGCGATCACCGTGTCGGCCACCTCGGCCGCCGTCGAACCGGTGGTGTCCAGGAGCAGGTAGTCGTCGCGGCCGTCGAAGCGGCCCTGCGAGGCGAGCTGGTAGTTCGCGTCCATCTCGAGCAGGTTGTTCCGCGACCATTCCACGTCCCGTTTGGACGGCTTGGCGGCCAGCCGGGACTCCCCGACGTTGCGCAGCAGCCGCTCCTCCTGGTCGGCCTGCAACTCCACGAAGACGACCCGGCCACCCCGGCTGCGGAACGGCTCGATGTACTCCTGAACCGTCGCGTGGTCCTCCTCGTGGTCGAACGCCCACACGAACGTGAAGATCAACCCGGGCAGGTCGCTGGCGGCCACCTCTTCGATGATGTTGCGCCGGAACCCGTCCACCAGCCGCCCGAACGCCGGCGTGCCGAACGGGAAGAACGTCATCACCGGCTCGATCGCCATGTGGTTGTGGAACAGCCGCAACCCGGTCCGGGCCGCGACCTCCTGGCCCACGGTCATCTTCCCCACGGCGGACGGCCCGACGATCAGCAGCAGTGTCCCGGTCACGCCGCGACCCTATCCAGCCGCCCCACCCACGCGCGACCAGGTTTCGGCCCATACTGACTCCCGATGAACCGTCGCCTCGCCGAGATCTACCGGATCCACGCGTCCGCCCAGTACCCCCGCGGCCGGGAGGACCTGGCGCTTGTCGACTCGCTCGCGGCCGGCTCCGTACACATCTGGCTGACCAACGACGGCGCCCTCGACGACGCCCGCTGGACCAGCCTCGCGGAGCAGGAGCAGCAGCTCATCCACGCGATCCCACAGCTCACCGGCCCGTCCCGGTTCTACTTCCAACGCCTGCTGGACATGGTCGTCCTGGTCCTCGAATCCACCGACTGACCACCCGGGCCGCGGCGACGCCAAGGCGACAGGAAGCGGTCCGGATCGCTCAACGCGACGCGGATCCGGGGTCGAGGTCGGCGGCCGCGACGCCGCAGCCTGCTCAGTTCCGGTCAGACCAACAGACTTTTCTCGTACGACGGTGAGCCCGCCCGGCGCCACCGCCTCGACGCGCAGCTCCTCCGGCGGCAGGGTCAGGTGGTCGCGGCGCGGATGATGGCGGTGGCTCGGGCGGCGATGTCGGGGTCCGGGCCGGTCCAGAGGGTGTCGAGCCAGGGGCCGGCGAACAGGCCGACCAGGGTGGGTAGGCCGTCGGCGGCGGTGGCGTCGAGCCATTCGCTGATGCAGGTGTCGGACGGGCCGTGGACGCGGTAGTAGCCGTGTTCCGGCCAGAAGCGCTCGTCGAAGCGCAGGATCACCTTCTCCACGCGGCCCGCGCAGAGGTGGGACAGGGCGAGGCGGTGGGAGTCCGGCAGCGGCGGCTCGAACGTGATCGTGTCCGCGGCCAGGACCGGCACCGGGGCGGTGACGATCACGGCGTCGGCGTGGCCGGTGACAACGCCGCAGGTCAGCACGACGCCGCCGGGATTGACGCGGACGTGCTGGACCGGGCTCTGCAGGCGGATGTCGAGGCCGGCGGCGAGGTGGGTGGTGAGCAGGCGGTAGCCACCGACGATCCAGCGGTCGCCCTCGCCGACACCGGGTTCGAAGCCGTGCCGGGCGCTGAGCCAGGACAGCGGCACACCGGTGTCCATGACGATCTCGGCGTCGACGAACCGGCGGACCTCAGCCGCGGTCCACGGCCCCGGATCCCGCAGCCACGTGTCGAGCACGTCGGCGACACTCGCGCCCTCAGCCGCCCCGGCAAGCCGTTTCCGCAGCTCCCCGTCAAGATCACCGCCAGCCGAGAGATCACCGCCGGATGCGGGGCCGCCGCCCGGCGAGGAGTCGTCGCCCAGCGAGAGGCCGGGGCGGGACGGGAGGACGAGCGGGTCGGTGAAGTCGGTGGGGATCGTGGTCAGGCCGAGGTGTTCGGCGAGGCGGGCCAGGATGTTGGCGTCGTACTGCTGGAGCCAGTTGGCGCCCAGGTCGAAGGCGCCGCCGGCCACGTCGGCGCCGGCGGTGCGGCCGCCGATCCGGTCGCGGGCCTCCCAGATCGGGGCCGCGAGACCGCTGTCGGTCAGGGCGCGTGACGCGGCGAGGCCGGCCATCCCGGCGCCGATCACGGCGACCCGGCGATGACCGAGGTTGATCGCCCAGGTCGCGGCCGCAAGACCTTGTTCGTACGCACCGTGAGTCATCCCGGCGCGCGTCGGATGGGTGGCCTCCCCGGCGATGCGCAGCCGGTCACCGACCGGGGTGCCCAGAGTGATCCGGTCCTGCGGGGTGCCGTGCCGGCCGATCAGGCTCCACGAGCCACCCGCCCACGGGTCGTCGCCCCAGTGGGAGACCGCTGAGCCGAGGAGACGAGCCGTGATCGACATGGCCGGGAGGCTATCTCACCTGCCGGTTCTCAGCCTGCGGGTTTCGGGGCCGGCCACTGGTGCTGCAGGTGCCACGGGGCCGCGCCGGCCTTGCTCAGTTCGTACACTGTCGAGGTTTTTCGTCCGATGGCGAAAAGCCGGAGTCGCCGATCGGTGGTGAGCCCGGCGTGCAGCGCGTGGATCGGCTCACCGGCCGGGTTCGGGTACCGCGCCCAGCGCTGCCAGCCCGAGCCCAGCGGCGTCTCCTGCTTCTGCCAGAGCGGTTCGCCGTCGACCGTGGTGGCCACCACGACGGTGTCGCCGATCTCGTCGAACGCCGCGACCAGCTCGCGAAGCTCGTCCGACGGGATCGGCCAGAACTGCCACGGCAGCCAGGACCGCAGGTCGTCGCGGTCGGCCTGGGCCCGGTAGCGCACCTCGCGGCCGGCCGTGACCAGCACCTGGAGCCGGCCGCTCACGTGGTGGTGCACGACGATGGTCGACGGTGTGAGATCGCTCGGGTAGCGGCCGAGCGACAGCCACTCGGACCACGTCCCACCCGGCCGGTCCTGCCCGGTCGACCACAGCACGCGGCCGGTGCCCGACGCGGTCGCCACGAACACCGCGAAGCCGCCGGCCGCGGTCCGGGCGACGGTCAGCCCCTCGATCGCCAGGTCGGCCCCGCCGGGTGGCCGGCGCAACGGCGTCCAGGCGCCCCACCGGCCGGCCGGGTCCTGCCGGCAGTGCCAGGGGCCGTCGTCGTAGGTGCCGAGGAACACCTCGGCCCGGCCCTCGGGGCCGTGCACGAGAGCCAGGGAGTGGGCGTGGCTGGTCGAGGGCGGCGCGTCGAGGCGTTCCCAGCCGCCGAAGGATCCGTCGGGCCGCTGACTGAGGTAGCCGAACTTCTCGCCGGGACTCGCCGGGAGGGCCAGCACGGCGATCCGGCCGTCCCCGGCCTGGTCGGCACAAACCTGCAGGTAGCTGCCTCGGAGCCGGCCCAGCGGCGCCCAGTCGGACCACTCGCCGGGGCGGGTCTCCGCGGAGTGCCACACGGCCGGGAGGGGTTCGCCGGCGTCGGCGGTCGCAAACAGGTGGCGGCGGCTGTCGCGGTCCAGGCAGGTGGCGGTGCTGGTGAATCCGATCATCGGGATGCCTCCTCTGCACCCGAACGCTCCTCCGGCACGCGCCGCGGGCAAGGTTGCCGTCGGCGATCTGACCCGGTCGCGACGCGATGGCACGCCCCGGTGCTGGGGAAACGGCTAACGAAGAACAAGTGACCACCGTTACCAAATGCCCTCCGGGCGGAAGAACCCGGGCACGGAACACCTTGTCGAGAGTCGTGGCCCAACCTCGCACCCTGACCCCGCCCGACGACGACCTGTCCCCTGGCGAACGGCTCCCGCTCGGACGCCGCTTCCGGATCGTTCTCGTGCTCGGCCTGCTCACCGCACTCGGGCCGCTCACCATCGACATGTACCTGCCGTCGCTGCCGACGATCACCGACGACATGCACAGTACCGCGGCGGCCGTGCAGCTCACGCTGACCGGCACGCTCGTCGGCCTGGCGTTCGGCCAGCTGCTCGTCGGCCCGCTCTCCGACGCGATCGGGCGGCGGGTGCCGCTGCTCACCGGCATCGCGGTGCACGTGCTCGCCTCGATCCTCTGCGTCTTCGCCCCGAACCTGGCGCTGCTCGGCACGCTGCGGGTGCTGCAGGGATTGGGCGCCGCCGCGGCGGCCGTGGTGGCGATGGCGATCGTGCGGGATCTCTTCGACGGGAACTCCGCGGCCCGGCTCTTCTCCCGGCTGATGCTCGTGGTCGGGGTGGCACCGATCCTCGCGCCGACCATCGGCGGGCTCGTGCTGACCTGGACGTCCTGGCGCGGCGTTTTCGTGGTGCTGACCGTCG
Source organism: Actinoplanes palleronii (assembly GCF_016862315.1). GTDB lineage: Bacteria > Actinomycetota > Actinomycetes > Mycobacteriales > Micromonosporaceae > Actinoplanes > Actinoplanes palleronii. The sequence goes on from NZ_BOMS01000094.1 coordinate 106,643, forward strand.
CCGGCGCCGGGATCATGACGGCGGCCGCGGTGGTGCTGCCGGAGACTCTGCCGGTCAGCCGGCGCCGCAACGGCGGGGTGCTCGGCACCGTCCGCGACTACGGCCGGCTGTTCACCGACCGGGTCTACGTAGGGCTGATCCTGGTGGCGGGACTCGCGATGGCGGCGCTCTTCGCCTACGTCAGTGGTTCTTCCTACGTTTTTCAGGATGAGTACGGCATGAGCGAGCAGCAGTTCGCGCTGATCTTCGCGGGTGGCGCGGTCGGCCTGATCGGTGCCACCCAGGCCAACGTGCGGCTGCTGCGCTGGTGGACACCGCAGCAGATCATGGCGGGCTCGCTGGTGGCCGGGCTCGGCTTCGGCCTGGCGATGCTGGTGCTGGCCGCGACCGGGATCGGTGGCCTGGTCGGCATCCTGATCCCGCTCTGGCTGGTGCTGGCCATGGTCGGGCTGGCCATGCCGAACGCGCCCGCCCTGGCGTTGTCCCGGCACGGCGAGGCGGCCGGCACCGCGGCGGCCCTGCTCGGCGCGGTGCAGTTCGGTGTGGGCGCGCTGGCCGCACCGCTGGTCGGGGTGCTCGGGGTCGGCGCGGTCGCGATGGCCGTGGTCGTCTTCGGCGGCATGCTGGCCGCGACGCTCGTCTGCTTCCTGGTGGTCCAGCCGCACCGCCTGCCGGTCGAGCGGCTTGATCACGTGGTGGTCGTCGCTCACTGATTCACCTCGTTTCAGCGGAACAGGTCGGCGTTGTGCCGGGCCCATTCCTGGAACGTCGTGGCCGGGCGCCCCAGCAGCTCAGCGACCGTGGGAACGGCCGCCTGCGGGTGCTCGGCCAGGACCGCCAACCCGTCGACATACCACTCGGCATACTCCCCCATGGCCTGCTCGAACTGGGCGATGGCCTCGGTGCGGGGCAGGTCGACGTAGGTCAGCCGGCGGCCCAGCGCCCGGCCGATCCGCTCGACCTTCTCCCGGCGGGTGAGCGACTCCGGGCCGGTCATCTCATACGATCGGCCGGCGTGCCCGGGCTCGACGATCACCCGGGCGGCGACCGCGGCGATGTCCTCCTGCGCGATCGGCGCGTTGGCCGCGTCGCCGCAGGTGTCCCGGACCACGTCGCCGGCCCGGATCTGCGCGGACCAGAGCGTCGCGTTGGCCATGAACTCGCCCGGCTCGAGATGGGTGAACGGCACGCCGGACGCCTCGACACCGTCCTCGACCACCTGCCAGTGATCGCCCTTGGCGCCCGCGAGGTCGACGATCCGGCCGACACCGGCCTCGGCGGCCAGCCGGCACACCTCGGCCACGGTCGGCGGGTGCGGAGCCAGGTACATCACGTCGACGCCCGCCAGCGCGGCCGACATCGTCTCGACCCTGCCCAGGAAGCCGCGGACCACCTCCACCCCGGGCGGCAGACCGGCTCGCGCCGGGTCGACGGTGAGCGCGCGGATGTCCTCCGCGCCGAGGGCGAGCAGCTCGTCGACCACCATCCGGCCCACGTTGCCGGTGGCGCCGGTGACCAGGATCTTCATTCTCGTACCCCCTACGGTAATGGTTCCCGTAGCATATACGGAATCATGGCCGACTTCACCGGGCGGATTCTGCCGCTGCTCTGGCGACGCTCGATCCCGGCGCGCAAGGCGGCCGGGCGGCCGCCGCGGCTCAGCGTCGACCTGGTGGTGGCGACCGCCATCCGCCTCGCCGACGCGTCCGGCCTGGACGCCGCGTCGATGGCCGGCATCGCCGCCGAGCTGTCCGTGGCCACGATGACGCTGTACACGTACGTGCCGTCCCGGGACGACCTGGTCGACCTGATGGTGGACGAGGTGTTCGGCGACCGGGGGCTGGCCGGTGCGGCGCCGGTGGAGTTCCGCGAGCGGGTGCGGTTCTACGCCGATCGGACGTTCGCGATGTACCGGGCACATCCCTGGCTCGCCCGGGTGTCACCGGTCCGGCCACCGATCGGGCCCGGCATGCTCGCCGAACGCGAGTACATGCTGGCCACGGTCGCCGCCCTGGGCCTGCCGATCGGCCGGCTCGACGCGGCGGCGCTCACCCTCGCCGGCCACATCACCGCCGCCGCCCGCCTGGAGGCCGAGAACACGCTGATCAGCCGGGCCACCGGGCTCACCACCGCCACGTGGTGGCAGCAGCGCGGCGAGCTGTGGGAGACCTGGTTCGACGCCGCGGCACACCCGACGATGACCACGGTGTGGAACGGCGGCGGTTTCGAGGCGCAGGAACAAGACCCTTATGAGTACGGGTTGTGCCTGCTGCTCGACGGCATCGAAACGGAGGCGGGGCATGCGGTGTCACGTGACTCGTGGCCCAGAACGGCCGGAGATGCATAATTGGCGGCATGACCAGCAGGGACGGTTGATGGCTCCCGCGAGGGTGCTTCCGGCGTCCGGCGCTTTTCTGCTGCCCTGGGCCGAGAGTGTGCTGGACGGGGCGCTGCGGCGGTCGGGGCTGATCGACCCGCGGACGTACGAGATCTTCGGCCAGGGGTCACGAGTCAACAACACGTTCATCGACGAGGCCAGCGACATCGACCTGGTGCTGATGCTGCGCTCCCCGGTCGCCTCACCCGGCGGCTGGACCGGGTTCCGCGACGAGGTGATGGCGGCGCTGGGCGAGTCTTTTGTCGTACGCATGGGTCGTCGTTGTTTGAATGTCGACAACCCGGACTCGCTCTTCGGCGAGATGGTCGACATCCTCGTCGCGACGGATTTCCGGCGGTATACCGGCGACCGTTACGAGCAGGGGGTCTACTTCCTCGACCGGGAAGGCCGGCCGATCGTCAACTTCCCCAAGCAGCATCGGCGCAACGGTGACGCCAAGGACCTGCGGACCGGCGGGCGGTTCAAGGAGGCGGTCCGGACAGCCAAGCGGGCCCGGCGGGGGGCCGACTTCTTCGCCGAGGGGATCGCGCCGTCCTATCTGATCGAGTGCCTGCTGTACAACGTGCCCGACGAGGTCTATCTCCGCGGCTCCTATCAGGAGGCGTGGGAGTGGCTGGGGCGGTGCTGGCGGGAGGATCCGGTGGGGTTCGGGGCGCTGCCGTGCCAGAACGGCATCAACCGGCTGTTCGGGCCGGGGCCGGATCAATGGGATGCCGGTGCGGCTGGCAGGATCATCGACGTCCTTCACCAGATCTGAACCTCGGGCGGTAGCCGCGGCATGACGTTTGCAGCTGACGTGAGCGGCGTGACGTGGACGGCCGCGCAGACGGCGGTGGTGCTCTCGCCGGTCATTGCGATCTTCGGGGCGGCACTGGTGGCGCTGCTGACCTACGCCCTGAACCGGCGGGTGGCGCGGCGGGACCGGCGGGCGCTGGCGTTCGGCGAGGCGCTCAGCGTGATCGAGGACTACGCGGAGATGCCTTATCGGATCCGGCGGCGGTCGGGGACGTTGGACGGGCGGCAGCAGCTCACCGAGGAGGTGAGCCGGATCTATTCGCGGCTCGCCTTCCATCAGGCGCTGCTCGACATCGAGGCGCCGGCGGTGGCGGCGGCCTATCGGCTGCTGGCCAACGAGGCCAAGGCCGAAGTGGGCGAGCAGATGAAGGTGGCCTGGCAGAAGCCGGTGCGGACGACCGATCCGGAGATGAACCTGGAAGAGCACTACACGCGGGTGCGGGTGGATGTGGCCAGGGATCATTGCGTGGCGGTGATGCGGGCGGCGCTGGGGCAGGGACGGTTTCCGGTGCGGCCACCTGCGGTCACGTCGTCCGCGGGGTCTGCCGGTAGGCGTTCCGCGCGGCCTGCCGCCTCGCCGTCGGCGCAGCCTCCCGTTATTCCCATCGCGCGGCCCGCCGCCGAACCCTCGAAGCGGTCTTCCCTCAAACCCTCCGCGCAGCCTCCGGCGCAAGGAAGACCGAGGGATCCTGGGGCCGGGAGCGATGGGGCGGGTCCGGCACAATAGGGCCGCCCTGCGGCCCTGCGGCCCTGCGGCCGCGATTATGTTAATTGCCGCGCGGGGTGCAGGCCGTCTGGATCGCATTGTTTTCTGAGGTCAGGGTGCGATTCATGGGTCGGTTATTGCGGAAATTTGCGTTTGGCATGATCGAATACTGACATGACGGCGCACGGGTCGGGAACAATGGACTCATGCGGCAGTTATCATTATTCGGCAGGGCCGAGATAGCGGGAATGCGGGACCGGACCGCGGCTCGCCATTATTCCCCTGACCGCGACGCATTCCGCCGCGCGCATGAACGTCGTCGCGCTTTCGGACTATGCCGACGTCACGCCGAGAAGTTGCAGCGCATCGAGCGGGCCCGCGCGGAGCCGCATCTCGCATCCGTCGCCAGCAACAGCCGACCACAGGCCGCCCCATCGGGCGCTCAGGTCCGGCCGTCTGCTCATGCCGGACCTGGGTGGCCGGCCACCCAGGCCGATCCGGCACGGCCGACCGCCCAAGCCCAACAGGCACGATCGGCCGCGCAGGTCGGACCGGCTACTCAGGTCGGGCCGATGCGGCACGCCGCGCAGGACCGACTCGCCTGCCCGGCCGCACGAGCTGAGTCCACCCGGGCTGCCCGGCAAGGGCGACCAGCGGGCTCGGTGCCGCAGGTAACTCCCGCTACCAGGGAAGATCCGACCCCGGAGGGCCTGCCGCAGATGAACGCTGATGAAGGTGGGCGACTGCTTGCGGCCGCGGCCATGCGGCCGGTCGTGACGCGGCCCCTGCCCGGAGGGCTGCTTTCGGCTCCCCGGAGCGGCCCGGTTCGCATCGCTGGTGTGGTGCCGGCCGGCCGGAACGCGATCCGGCTGGCCTCAACCGGGCTACGGCCGCCGCGGCTGGTTGCACGCCCGCCGCACTCCGAAGGCGGGAAAGCCGTGGGCGGCGGCGCGGCGAGGCCACATCGACTTTCCCGAATTGATGCGCGCGACATTCTGATGACGTTGAGCGAGAGCCGAACATTGTTGTACCAGCCGTCAAGACCTGACCAGATTACTGCCGTCAGAGACAAGACAGGTTCAACGCGAGGGCCACCATGCCTTTTCTGCCCTTAAATACGCCATCAATCCAGACTCGCACTTCTTGACGCAAAATAATGTGAGGGTTCACGCCGGCTGAAGTCGCATTCGCACGGGTGCTGGTGTGCGGTCATCGGGAGGCACGAGGTCGGGCGATGTCGCTTATGGTCGCTGCCGATTCGCGCGGTGCCTGCTGGCTCGCAGGGCACCTGCTGGTTTGCGCGGTGCTGCTGGCTTGCGCGGTGCCTGCTGGTTTCGGGGGTGCTCGGTGGGGCGCGGGCTTGGGCTTCAGGCCGGAGGGAGGTTGGTGAGGTTGGTCAGGGTGCGGGTCTCGGTGTTGTAGCTGCGGGCTGACACGAAGTGGCCGTGGATCGGGGCGTCGGTGGTGAAGAGCGCTACCGCGGCGGCGCGGGCCGGGGTGGGGACGTTCAGGGCGAGGCTGAGGTGTGGGATCCAGTCCTCCGGAGGTGGCCACGGGTCCGGGAGGGTCGACCACGCCTGGCGATGGAGGTCCCGCAGTTCGGCGGTTGGCTCCACGGGAAGGACCAGGGCCCGGCCGAGCATCCGCGCTGCCCCGAGGGTCGCCGTCAACGGCAGCGACAACACGAGCGAGGCCGAAAGCGGCCTCGCTGCCGGAGACGATGGTGGAGACGCGGGCGAGGCCGCTGACGAAGGCGCGGGCGCCAGCGGAGGCAAGGTCTCAGCTGCGGGCGGAGAGGAAAAGGCGGGCGGAGAGGAAAGGGCGGGTGCAGAGGAAAGGGTGGGCGGAGAGGAAAGGGCGGGTGCGGGTGCGGGTGCGGGTGCGGGTGCGGGTGCGGACCGGGAGAAATCCGGGGGCGCGGGCAAGGGCTGGAGGAGGAAAGCCAGGGACGAGGTTTTCAGGAGGGTCAGGTGGGGGCGGTTGGTGGGGTGGGGGTGGGTGGCCAGGCTTGGCAGGCCCGCGCTGTGCAGGCGGGACCAGCAGCGGCGAATGGTCTGCTCTGACTCCGGGTCCAGGAGGAGTTCGACGGTGTGCATGTCAGAACGCGTAGCGGACTCGGCAATACGGGGTCCGGGAGGCGATCAGGTCTCGCAGGGCGGAGACGTACTGGCCTTTGGCGCCGGTGCGGTAGCGGACGTTCCAGGAGCCGTTCTGGGAGAGTTTCGGCTGTTGCAGCTCGGGGCGCCAGATCAGGTCCTCGGCCTTCGGGTGCCAGCCCAGGTTGACCTCGTGCAGGTCCTTGTTGTGGGTCAGGAAGATGACCTCGGCGGCCAGCTGGGACTTCGCCGCCGGGCCGATGCCGGCGTCCAACTGGTCCAGCAGCTCAGCCCAGTCGGCGAGCCAGCCGGGGCGGACCACGACCGGGCTGAAGTTGACGTGGACCTCGTAGCCGGCCGCTACGAAGTCGTCGATGGCGGCGATCCGGTCGGCGATCGGGGACGTGCGGATGTCGAGGAGCTTCGCGTCGGGGTGCGGCATCAGGGAGAAGCGGATCCGGGTGCGGCCGAGGGGATCCCAGCCGAGCAGGTCGCGGTTGACGTGCTTGGTGGCGAACGAGGCCTTCGCGTGCGGCAGCCAGCGGAACACCTCGACCAGGTCACGGACGTTGTCGCTGATCCGCGCGTCGACGCTGCAGTCGGAGTTCTCGCCGATGTCGTAGACCCAGGCGGACGGGTCGCACTCGTTCGGCTGCGGCTTGACGCCCTGCCGCGCGGCGTGCCGGGTGACGTACCCGGAGATCTTGTCGATGTTGGCGAAGACCGTGATCGGGTTGCTGTATCCCTTGTGGCGCGGGACGTAGCAGTACGCGCAGGCCATCGCGCACCCGTTCGCGGTGGACGGGGCGATGAAGTCGGCCGAGCGGCCGTTCGGGCGGGCGGTCAGGGTCTTCTTCACGCCGAGCACGAGCGCTTCCCGCTTGATCCGCACCCAGCGGTCGACATTGGTCTCGTCGCCGTACAGCTCCGGGATCCGCTGGTGACTCTCCACCTCGACCAGGTGCGCGGCCGGGAACCGCGCCAGGATCTCCTTGCCGCGGGGCAGGGCGGCAGCGGCCGGTTCGTAGTAGATGCGGCGGACGTCCAACAGATCAGCGCTCATGACGGGGTCATGGTATCCGACATTTCGGTCGCCCAGCTGGCCAGGAAACGCAGCTGGTCCTCGGCCGCCGAACCCGGCGCGGCGGTATACGTGGTGAGCAGATGAGGCGCGTCCGCCGAGGTGGGCAGCTCCATCGAGTGGTAGGCCAGCTCAATCGGCCCGGCCACCGGGTGCCGGAACGTCTTGGTCCCGTGGTTGCGCAGCAGGATGTCGTGGGCGGCCCAACGGCTCCGGAACTCCGGGCTCGCCGCACCCATCTCGGCGACGAGCTCCCGGGTCCCCTCGTCACACGGATACCGGCTGGCCTCGGCGCGCAGCAACGCCACCACGGTGGTCGCGGCGGCCTCCCAGTCGGCGTAGAAGTGCCGCGCACCCGGGTCGAGGAAGTGATACCGGGCGACGTTGGTCCCGTTGGCCAGCATCGGCGCGTAGAGCGCCCGGGCCAGCGCGTTGTCGGCCAGCACGTCCCAGCGCCCGTTGGTGACGACGGCGGCGCTCATCGTCATGGCGTCGAGCATCCACTGCACCTGCGGCGGCACCGGCACCGGTCCGCGGCAGCCGCGCAGACGGCCGGACGGGCGTGCGGCCCGGGCCAGGTCGAACAGGTACGTCCGCTCCTCGTCGTCGAGCCGCAGCGCCCGGGCCACCGCGACCAGCACGTCCTCGGAGACGCCGGCGATGTGGCCCTTCTCGAGGCGGGTGTACCACTCGGTGCTCACCCCGGCCAGCACCGCGACCTCCTCCCGGCGCAGCCCCGGCACTCGTCGCCGGCCGCCGGGCGGGAGACCGGCCTGCTCAGGGCTGATCCTCCCCCGGCGGCTGGCCAGGAAGTCACGGACGTCGGCGCGGTTGTCCTTGCTGGTCACGCACCTACGGTACGACTACGTTCGTACGATAAAGGGGTTGAGATAATGACCGTCACGGCGTGATCAGGACCTTGAGGCTCTTGCGGGAGGCCATGTCCCGATAGCCGTCCGGGGTGCCGTCGAGGGTCGTGGTGACGTCGAAGACCTTGCCGGGGTTGACGGTGCCGTCGAGGATCGTGGGCATCAGCTGCTCGATGTAGGCGCGGGTGGGCGCGGCCCCGCCGGCCAGCCGGACGTTGCGCAGGAACAGGCTGCCGACACCGATCGGGGCTTCGTCGTACTGCGGGACGCCGACCCGGCTGATCGTGCCGCCCGGCCGGACCACGCCGACCGCCTGGTCGTAGGCGTCCCGGGTGCCGACCGCCTCGATCACGACCGGCGCGCCGTGCCCGCCGGTGAGCTCGCGGACCGCCTAGATGCCCTCCGCGCCGCGGGTGGCCACGACGTGGGTCGCGCCGAACTCCCGGCCCAGATCGGTGCGGACCCGATGGCGGCCCATCAGCACGATCCGCTCCGCGCCGAGCAGCTTCGCGGACAGCACCGCGAGCAGCCCCACCGCACCGTCACCGACCACCGTGACCGTGCTGCCCGGGGTGACGCCGCCGGCGACCGCGGCGTGGTAGCCGGTGCCGAACACGTCGGAGAGGGTGAGCAGCGACGACATCAGCGCCGCGTCGACGCCGGCCGGGACCTTGACCAGCGTGCCGTCGGCGAACGGGACCCGCACCGCCTCGGCCTGGCCGCCCTCGTCCGGCTCCATGTCCCACATGCTCAGGTGTACGCAGGCGTTCTGCTTGCCCTCGAGGCAGAACTCGCAGGTGCCGTCCGAGATGATCCACGGGGCGATGACCAGGTCACCGGGCCTGACCGAGGTGACCTCGGCGCCGACCGCCTCGACCACGCCGATGAACTCGTGGCCCATCCGGGCCGGGCCGCTGTCGTGCGCCTTGCCGGCGTACGGCCACAGGTCGGAGCCGCAGATGCAGGCGGCGGTGACCCGGACCAGGGCGTCGGTGGGGAGCTTCAGGGTGGCGTCGGGGACGTTCTCGACGCGGACGTCGCCGGCGCCGTAAAGAAGGGTTGCTCGCATGCCCACCAGACAACCTGCCGCGCGGGCGGCCAAACAGATCGAGCTTGTCGGGGGTAGCAGCACTACCCCCGACAAGCTCATGACCGGTCAGGAGCGGTAGACGCCGAACTCGTAGAGCGAATATCCGTACGCGGTGGCCCGCGCGGTGTTGTTGACCCGGACGTAGCGGCCGGAGCCGTTGATCGCCAGGTTGTCGAAGCCGCCGTCACCGGCCGCGGTCGAGTAGACCGTGGTCCAGGTGGTGCCGTCGGCCGAGGTCTGGATCTGGTACGCCGTGGCGTATGCCGCCTCCCACGCCAGGTTTACGTGGTCGAAGGACTGCACCGAGCCCAGGTCCACCTGCAGCCACGACGTGTCGACCCACTCGCTGGCCCAGCGGGTGCCGTAGTCGCCGTCCACCGCGTACCCGGGCAGCTGCGGCCCGTTCGTGCCGGTCGGCTGGTACGTGGACGCGGTGACCGTCTTGCCGCGGGCCAGGTTCGTCCCGGGCACGGTCGGCGGCACCACCTTGAACGAGCGCTGTTCGATGCCGACGTTGCCCTGCCCGTCGTAGGCGTACACGTAGACCTTCCAGACCCCGAGCGTCTCCGGCGCCCGGACGCTGAACTGGCCGTTCCCGGTCTGGGTGAACGCCGGCTGGCGCAGGCCCTTGTTGCCGTTGATGTGCTTGTCACTGGTCATGATGGTGTAGCGGATCAGGTCGTTCTGCGGATCCGTCGCGGTCACGTTGACCGTGAACGTCCCGCCGGCCGGCACCGCGGTCTGGCTGCCCACCGTCATCGCGGTGATCTCCGGCGGCGAGTTCGGCACCGGCTGCCCGGTGTACGCCTCGCGCAGCGCCTGGTACCCGAGCCGGCGCCACCCGCCGGTCGTGGTGTTCAGCCACACCCCGCCGAAGTCGTTCTCCAGGCCGTAGTGGAACTCGGTGGCGCCGAGCGCGACACCCGGATGCCCCTTGATCGCGTTCCAGCTGTACGTGTACCCGGCCTTCTTCTGCAGGTCGGTCGGCTCGTTCGGCACCCCGTTCACGTCACCGGGCACCTCCCACTCGCCGGACGGCCCGCCCTCGGTCAGGATGTACGGCTTGGTGTACCCGCCCGAGATCCAGTCCCGCTTCACGGTGTCGATCGCCCCGTACGAGTTGACCGCCAGCAGGTCCAGCGACGGCGCGTACGGCTTGTAGTACGTCCACGCGTGGGTGTACGCGTCCGTCGAGGTCACCGGGTGGTTCGGGTCCACGCCGTGAATCGCGTCGGCCAGCTCACCGACGAACTTCGCGTACCCGATCCGCCGCGCCTCGACCTCGGCCGCCGTCAGCCCGTAGTTCTGCATCTCCAGGATGACCTCGTTGCCGACGTCCCAGAGCAGCACGCCCTGCCGGCCCTTGAGCTGGTTCACCCAGTTCAGCACGTCGGCCTTGGCCGCCGTCTTGTACGCGGTGTCGTTCACGTAGTCCGCGCCGTGGTTGAGCCACAGCCCGACCACCACCTTGATCCCGAACCGGGCCGCCGTGTCGAGCAGCAGCGGGGTGTTCGCGTCCGGTCCCCAGATCCGGATGGTGTTGACACCCATGTTCTTCAGGTCCCGCATGTACCCGTCCGCGGCGCCCTGCGGCGGCCCGTACGTCATGCCCTTGACCTGCCACGGCGTGCCGTTCACGGTGAGCTGCCAGTTGCCCTGGCTGCCGGTGACCTTGACGACGCTGGGACCGGCAGGCACGGCCGGATCGGTCATCGCGGCCGCGGTCGTGCCGGTCGCCTTGGCCACGGTGACCGAGTCGACGCTGAGCACGCCGCCGGACGTGGTCTCGGCGGTCGGCGTGGTGACCCCGGCGATCGCGTTCGGCAGCGAGCCGCCGATCGCCAGGTCGAGGCGCAGGTAGAAGCCGTGGTGCACGGCCGCCTGCCACGCGGTGACGCCGACCTGGGACTCGCGCACGATCCAGGTCTGCCGCCCGTCGAGGTAGAAGCGGATCTCCTCGTCGGTCTTGGTCCGGTCGATGACCTGCGAGTACTCGTGGTACCCGGCCTGGCAGCCGGTGCAGGACGCGAACCCGGAGGAACGCCCGGTGTACTCGGCGCACGGCCCGTCCGGCGCGGTGCCGCAGTGCAGCGTCTGCGCCAGCTGGTCGCGGCCGTTGACGTCGGTCATGATGTCGGTCTCGCCGACCGACGGCCAGTTGGTGTAGTTGCCGCGGTAGGCCGCGCCGGTGGCCCGGAACCCGGGCCAGTAGCCGAGGCCGTTGGTGACGCCGGGCTGCTTGAGCACCGCGCTGAACTTGAGCATCTCGCCGGGCTGCGGCGCGAAGTCGGTGCGCTGCGTCTCGATCCGGCCGGACGTCCACTTGCCGGCGCCGTCCCGGTTCGCCTTGATGGCGAGCTTGCCCGCGCCGTCCAGCGAGACGTTGGCGGTGGAGTCGCTGGCCGTCTCGACCGAGCCGGTGCCCCAGTTCGCGGCGCCGCCCGGGTACTGCGTGCCGGTGCGCTTGAGCCAGTTCGCGCCGGACGGCGTGGTGCCGGCCGCGCCGTCGAAGGTGTCCTGCCAGACCGTGGTGAAGTTGCCCGGCTCCTGGGTCGGCGGGTTGGTGGTGGGCGAGGTGGTCGGCGTGGTGCCGCCGCCCCCGGTCAGGACCTTGAACTCCCAGAGCGAGTAGCCGTAGCCGCCGGGCCGCGCGGTGCCGTTCATCCGGACGTAGCGCCCGGAGCCGGTCACGGTCAGGCTCTCGGTGCCTCCGGCCCCGGTCGTCGTCGCATAGACGTCGGTCCAGGTGGTCCCGTCCGGCGAGGTCTGGATTTTGTACGCCTTGGCGTACGCGCCCTCCCACTGCAGCACGACGCCGCAGATCGTGGTCGCGGCGCCGAGGTCGACGCGCAGCCACTGCGGGTCGGCCCACTGGCTGGCCCAGCGCGTGGTGGCGTTGCCGTCGACGGCCATCGCCGCGGTCCAGGCGTCACCCTCGACGGAGGACGCGGTGGCCGGGCGGCCCAGTGCGGCGTTCTCGGTGCAGTCGGCGGGAACGGCGGCACTGGCGGTGGTGGCGCCGACGGCAGCCGCGCCGGCGATGGCGAGCAGCGCCGTGAGCGTCGCTGCAAGAACAGCCGGTCTGCGGCGAGGACGCCGATCCGGACCCGGTAGTTCACTCATGATCACACCCAAGGGGGAGGGTAATCCGAATAGGGAAAGCGCTCTCCAAGCGATGGCGATTGTTTCGCTCATGTTGCCTGCGGTCAATACTCGGGATTGACATGACCGGTTCCGGAACTGGAAACTCCGCCCGTGAATGGAAATCACCGGCTCCTCGTCGCCGCCCTCGCGCTCGGCCTGACCGCGTGCGGCGCCCCGGCCGCGCCGAGCGTCCCGGCCACACCCTCCCCCGCGGTCGCGGCCTCCTTCGGCGGCACCGACCGCGCCTGGGTGGAGATCAACATCGCGATGGACGAGCAGCTGCTGCCGCTGCTCGACCTGGCCGCCACGAACACCGGCGAACCGGCCCTCAAGGACCTGTCCGCCCAGTTCAAGGCAGTGACCGAGGCTGAGCTGGGCACGCTGCGGCAGCTGGGTGGCGAGGCCGGGCTGCCCGCCGTGAACCAGCACGAGGGGATGCCGATGCCGGGCATGGTGACCCCGGAGCTGGTCACCTCGGCCGCCGCACAGCGCGGCGCGGCGTTCGACACCCTGCTCGTCAAGGCGCTGCGCGAGCACCTGGAACAAGGCCGGAAGCTGGCCGGGAGCGAGCAGACCGCCGGGGCGGAAACGCGTACCAAGAAGCTCGCCGACGACATTGTGCGGAGCCGGGCAGCGACGTTGGAAAAGATTTCTCAAATCGTACGATGAAAAGGTGTTATCGAACGGCCCGGAAACCGTCGGTGAAGGCAGTTCCCGGGCCGCGCGGGTGTTACGGGAGTTGGTAGTTCTCGTTGAGGGCGGCGCCGCGCTCCGGCTTGTACTGGTCGAAGCCGCGCGGGTTGCACTGCAGCCCGCCGTTGATGCAGTGGCGGGTCAGGGCGGCCAGTACGGCCGGGTCCCAGGCGTTGTAGACGTCGTAGTGGAACGAGTAACCACGCCCGCTGGCGAACTTCACCTGCGACAGGTTGCCGCTGACCGGCCAGGCCATCTTGAACTCGATCATCGGCACGGCGACCGGGTGATCGGCCGGGCAGACCCCGACGATCGGGTACGCCATGTGGCTCTTGTGGTCCGGGGTGTCCAGGTGGATCCCGTCCCAGCAGCTCGGCGCCTGGAAGCGGACGTTGAGCTGCGAACCGGCCGCACAGTTGGCCGGGATGTCCCAGTTGCGGGTGAGCTCGCCGCACTCGAAGCCCTCGACCGCGCCCGGGTGGTTGCGGAACTCGTCGAGGGTCGAGGTCGGGCTGCCGACCACGTAGCGCAGGCCCGGCGGGAACGGCCGGACGCTGGTGTAGTCGAGCACGCCGCTCTTGTAGTAGATGACCTGCGCGCCCTCCGGCTGCACGGCGGTGGTGCCGTTGAGCAGCGTCGGCATCCAGTACCCGGTCTTGTCACCGGGCGTGATGCAGGACGTGCCGCCACCCTGCAGGGAGGACAGGGTGGTGGCGGCGTTCGTGGTGCGGTTGCCCATGAACGTGTGCGAGTGCGAGGCACCGGGCAGGTTCGGGAAGACGATCGGGTCGTCACCGAGGTTCGTCCGGCTGACCGAGCAGTTCGCCTGGAACTCGCGGTGGGTGACCGGCGGGTTCTGCGCCGGCGGGGTGGCGGTGGACGGGATCACGCCGGTGACCGGCGGGTTCGCGTACACGTAGCCGGGGCCGTCGGTGGGCGGCGGGGTGGACTGTGACGTGCCGTAGACCTGGAACTCGTACAGCGAGTAGCCGTAGGTGGTGCCGCGCTGGGTGCCGTAGACGCGGACGTACCGCCCGGAGCCGTTGACGGCCAGGGTCTGGTTACCGCCGGTCGCGGTGGTGGTGCTGTAGATGCTGGTCCAGGTGTTGCCGTCGGGCGACGTCTGGATCTGGAAGGCCTTCGCGTACGCGGCCTCCCACTGCAGCTTGACCTGCGTGATCGTGGCGGTGGCGCCGAGGTCGACGCGCAGCCACTGCGGGTCGGTCCAGAGGCTGCCCCAGCGGGTGTCGGAGCGGCCGTCGACGGCGGCGATGGCCGGCGACTCACCGTTCTCGGTGGTGGAGGCGAGTGCCGGGCGGCCCTGTGAGAGCAGCGAGTCGGCGGCGTGGGCGGGCTGGTTGACGGCGACCAGCAGGGCACTGGTCAGGGCGATGGCGCTCAACGGCGCCAGCAGCCTTCGGAGCGTTCGTCGGTGCATGGGGGATCTCCCAAGGTTCATCAGGACGGTGCGTACGCTTGGAGAGCGCTTTCCAGATTGCGAGTTTGTTACGACGTACGTCAATGGTTTGGGGTTCCGGAACGTCACGAACCGCGCTCGCGCCGCGGTCGTGACCACCGCGCGGCCTCGCGGGCGGAAAGCGCTCTCCGCTCCGTGCTATAACTTCGGCATGCAGAGCCACCGGCTGCCCACACTCGAGGACGTGGCCCGCGTGGCGGGCGTCTCACGAGCCACCGTCTCGCGGGTCGTCAACGGCATCCGCAATGTCGACCCGCAGCTGCACGAGCTGGTCTGGACCGCCGTCGAGCAGACCGGGTACGTGCCGAACAAGATGGCCCGCTCGCTGGTCACCCGGCGCACCGGCACGGTGGCCCTCGTGGTCTCCGACTCCGAGACACACGACGACGACCCGTTCATGAGCCGGTTCTTCGCCGACCCGTACTTCGGCCGCGTCGTCGGCGGGCTGATGAGCGTGCTGCGCCCCGCCTCGGTCCAGCTGGCCCTGCAGATGGTCGGCGCCGACGGGCACAAACGCCTGGTCGGTGACCTGCGCAACGGCCAGGCCGACGGCGCCGTGGTGCTCTCACTGCCGGCCCGTGACCCGCTGCCCGGGCTGCTCGCCGACGCCCGGATCCCGGCCGTGCTGATCGGCCGGCCCGCCGACCCGGTCCCGATCAGCTACGTCGACCTGGCCAACGAGACCGGCGCGGCACTGGCCGCCGACCGGCTCGCGGCGCGCGGCTGCCGGCAGATCGGCATGATCTCCGGGCCCGCCGACGTGCCGGCCAGCCAGGACCGGATCACCGGCTTCCGGCGCGCGACCGCCCGGCACGGGCACGCCTGGGTGCCGACCGCGAGCGGCAACTTCACCCAGGAGAGCGGCGAGCGGGCGATGCGGTCGCTGCTGGCCGGGCATCCCCAGCTGGACGGCGTGTTCGTGGCGAACGACCTGATGGCGCTCGGCGCGCTGCTGGTGCTGCGGGACGCCGGGCGACGGGTGCCCGAGGACGTCGCGGTGGTCGGGTTCGACGACAGCAGCGCGGCGCTCGCGGCCCGGCCGGCGCTGACCACGGTGCGGCACCCGCTCGAGGACATGGCGGCCGAGGCGGCCAAGCTGCTGCTGGTCCGGGTCGAGGATCCGGACGCCCGGGTCAGCTCGGTGATCTACGAGCCGACGCTGGTGGTCCGGCAGTCCGCCTGATCATCGCTGCGTAGTGTGACGTCGCCAATACTTCCGAAAACCTATAGGAGGGATATAGATTAGGGTCGGTCGCCGAAAAGGAAGCCAGCGATGTCACGCTACTCCTTGTCGTCGCCACGACCCGGTCGCCCGACGGTAAGGACCCTCGCATGACCATCTCGCAGACCCCGGCGGCCTTCATCACCAACCAGGACCTCGACCCGGTCGCCCTGCGCCACGCGTTCGGTGTGTTCCCCAGCGGCGTGGTCGCCGTCGCGGCCTCCGTCGACGGGCAGCTCACCGGGCTCGCGGCCAGCTCGTTCACCTCGGTGAGCCTGGATCCGCCGCTGGTCTCGTTCTCGATAGCCAACACGTCCAAGACCTGGCCGGACCTGCGCCGCGCCGACCACCTCGGGGTGACCGTGCTGGCCGCGCACCACGGCGCGATCTGCCGCCAGCTGGCCGGGCGGGTGGAGCACCGCTTCGACGGGGTGCCGGTGTCGGTCAGTGCGAACGGCGCGGTGACCATCGACGACGGCCTGGCCCGCTTCGACTGCACGATCTACCGCGAGGTGGAAGCCGGCGACCACACGATCATCCTGCTCCAGCTGCACGCGGTGGACCATCCGGTGGAACAGGTGGGCGGCCTCGGCCCGTTGGTCTTCCACCGCTCGTCGTTCGGCCGCCTCTCCGCCGACTGACCCGCTCGGCGGCGCTGGTCACGCGAGGCGCGACGGCCGGGACGACCCCGGCCGGCGTGCTGCGGACCGCGGGTGGGCACGGCCTCGCGCAAGACCGAACACGGCCCGGACCGCGAAGCGCCACCCGAACTCGGCTGGTGCTCAGGGGTGCCTCACCGTGCCGGAGGCACCCCTGAGGACCAGCCGGCCACCGCGAGACGCGGGGTGACCGTGAGCGGAAACGGTCGTCAGCTGGACGGGCCTTCGGTGCCGGAGCGGCGGAAGGTTTGCGCCGACGGCGCGGGGAGCGCCTGCCAGGGCTGCTCCGGGCGGGAGCGGAACAGCGGGCGCAGGTCGCTCGGGACCAGGTGGGCCAGATCGGACGGGGTGGTGCCACGGGCGCCGGCGTTCAGCTCGGCCAGGACCACCCGGGTCAGGAAGGCCGCGTCGTCGGCGTAGAGGCGGTCCGCGACCCGGGTCAGGAAGCGCCGGCAATCGATGATCTCGACGATCCGGCCCGGTTCGGGCGGAGGTAGTCGCAGGTCGGCGGGCAAAGGTCCGGTCAGCCGGCGGTACGCCGACGCCGGGAGCAGGTCTCTCATCACGCCGAGCACCGTGGCGGTGACCCGGCGACTCTCGTTGCGCCCGTGCAGGCGGGCGGTGGTCTGAATGCGGCCCAGCAGGTCATCCTGGTCCATCGATACGCCTCCTTGCGGCCCCGGCGCGGAGTTGCCGCGCCCCTGGGGGCGACCGGATTACCCGGCCTTCCGCGCTCCAAACCGGAGTGTCAGGTACCTAACGGAAACCTCGATCGGGCTCCGGCCGGCTGCAACGGGGGTTGTCCGGCTACGCGCTCACCTGCGGCCTGCTGCTGGTCCCGGCCGGCCGGTACGGCGACGCCCGCGGCCGCCGCAACGTCGTCATCGCCGGGCTGCCCAGGGGTGCCTCGAAGGCCGGGGTGTGGACGCTCGCGTATGGAGTGGGGACTCCGGGCCATGGTTCGTCCACGGGATGTCCGCTGGACTTGAGGTATGACAGAGACGATGACGACCCGGGGCCTGACCGCGGGCGCGCTCGGCGGCTCGCTGCTGTGCCTGGGGCTGATGGCCGGGCTGTTCTTCGCGTTCAGCGTCGCGGTCCTGCCGGGGCTGCAGGCCGGTGACGACCGCACGTTCGTCGCGACCATGCAGCAGGTCAACGTGGCCATCCAGAACGGCGTGTTCGGGCTGGTCTTCATCGGCGCCCTGGCCTTCCCGGTGCTCGCCGCGGTGCTGCTGGCCCGCGCCGGGCACCGGTCGGCCGCCGGGTGGACGGCCGCAGCGGCCGGGCTCTACCTGGTCGTGCTGCTCCTGACGGTCACCGTCTCGGTGCCGCTCAACAACCGGCTCGCGGCTGCCGGGCTGACCGATCCGGCCCAGGCGCGGCAGGCGTTCGCGGGGGTCTGGGTGCGGATCAACCACCTGCGTACCGTGCTGACCACCCTCGCGCTGGGCTGCCTGGCGCCGGCCCTGGTCCGCGGGGCCGCGTGGATGGCAGGGTAGCCGGGTGGACACGCTGACCGGGTTGCTCGACGGGCCGCGCGCTCGTGACGCGTTCCTGCTGCGGAGCGTGCTGGAGCCGCCGTTCGCGCTGCGCATCCAGGACGAGGCGCCGCTGACCCTGGTGACGCTGCTGCGGGGTGCCGCGCTGCTGCTGCGCGGCGAGCAGGTGATCACGCTGGAGGTCGGGGACGTGGCGGTGATCCGGGGGCCGGAGCCGTACACGATCGCCGACGACCCGGGGACGCCGTGGCAGACGGTCATCGGGCCCGGCCAGGTGTGCACCACCGTGGACGGGGTGCCGCGCGAGCAGCTCGGCGTGCGCAGCTGGGGTGACCGGGCGGACGGCGGGACGGTCCTGCTCACCGGCACGTACCAGCTGACCGGCGAGGTCAGCCGCCGGCTGCTCGGCGCGCTGCCGGCGCTGCTGGTGCAACCGGCCGCGGCCACCGACCGGACGCTGGTCGCGCTGCTCACCGACGAGATGGCCCGCACCGACCCGGGTCAGGAGCTGGTCCTGGACCGGCTGCTCGACCTGCTGCTGATCTCGGTGCTGCGGGCCTGGCTGGCCAGCCCGGCCGCGGGCGGCTGGCACCACGCGCACCGGGACCCGGTCGTCGGCCCGGCGCTGCGGCTGCTGCACGACGATCACCGCGCGCCGTGGACGGTCGCCGGGCTGGCCGCGCGGGCCGGGGTGTCCCGGTCGCTGCTGGCCCGGCGGTTCACCGCGCTGGTCGGTGAGCCGCCGATGGCGTACCTGACCGGCTGGCGCCTCACGCTCGCCGCCGACCTGCTGCGCGAGCCGTCGGCGACGATCGAGGCGGTGGCGCGGCAGGTGGGTTACGGCAGCGCTTTCGCGCTGAGCACGGCCTTCAAACGCGAGCGCGGGCTGAGCCCGCAGGATTTCCGCCGGCAGTCCCCCACCGAAAACCTCATCGGGTACGACCCGGAGTTGCCCCCCGTCGTCGTCCTGAACCCGCTGTCGTCACCCCGCTCAAGATCGACAGGGGACAGACGTTCCGGGTCCGCGGCGGGATCTTCGACGGGACCGTCGTCAAGGACCTGCTCACCCCCGCAGGCGCCGTCACCAGGGGCGAGCCCCGGCTCCTCGGCACCATCCCGGTCGTCCCGGTGACCATCGCCGGGACGACGTGCTCGACCGCACCCCCTCGGTCCCGGTGTGATCAGCCCTGTTCCGGGGCGAACGGCACTCCCAGGGACCGGCCGCGCAGCGTGACGGCCAGGGACTCGCCGAGGAAGCTCAGCCCGATGCTCAGCGGGATCGGGCGGGCTTCCGGGCGCATGCCGAGCCTCGTGGCCAGCAGGCCGAACGCGGCCATCAGCAGCAGTGTGCCGGCCACCACGGCGAAGGTCCGGCCGGTGTAGCGCTGCCACAGGAAGCCGGACCGCGCGAAGACGACCACGAAACGGCCGCGCAGGTAGCCGAGGGTCACCCCGAGCAGTGCGCCGGCGAGCAGCCAGGTGTGGTCGGCGGGGCGCAGACCGGAGGTGTGCGCCAGGGTCCACAGACCGATTCCGGTCAGCACCACCGGTGGCGCCCACAGGTCGCGGGCGTTGAGCGGCTCGCCCCGCACCCGCCGAACCACCACGACGACCAGCACTACGACCGCGATCGCACCCAGCACCCATCCGTTCACCACGGCTCCCCCGTTTTAGCATCACTCTGCTAAAACAATGTGGCATGGGCGTGCTAAAAAGTCCACATGCCCAAGGTCGTGGATCCTCAGCAGCGCCGGGCGGCGATCGCGGACGCCGTGCTGGCCGTGGTGGCCCGAGCCGGCCTGGAAGCCGCCACCCTGCGCGCCGTGGCCGACGAGGCCGGGCTGGCGATCGGGTCGGTGCGGCACTACTTCGACGGGCACTCCGAACTGATCATCTTTGCGGCGCAGGAGCTCGACCGGCGGATCACGCTGCGGGTGTGGGCGCACACCGAGCGGATCCTGGCGTCGCTGGCCACTGCCGGGGATCGGGCCGAACGACGCCGGCTCAGCGAGGAGCTGCTCGCCGAGTGGTTGCCGCTCGACGAGGCGCGCGAGCGGGAGGCCGTGCTGCGGCACACGTTCACCGTCGCGGCGCGGACCCGGCCCGAGCTGTTGCCGCACGCTCGTCAGCTGCGCAGGTCGATGGCTACCGTCGTACACAAAGTGCTCGAAACGGCCCGGAGTGCCGGCGGCCTCGCCGCCGACCTGGACCTGGAGCGGGAATCGGCCCGCCTCTGCGCCCTGCTCGACGGCCTGAGCCTGCGCGCGGTCACCGGGTCCCCGGGACCGCTGCGGGATCTCCTGCGGGCACACCTGGATGCCCTGCCCTGAGCCTCAGCCGGGTCCGCGGGCCAGATGGTCGCGGACGGCGGTGACGGCGGCGTCGAAGATGTCCGGTCGCAGGACCGGGCCGGCGTTCTTGGTGACGGACCCGAACCCGACGCGGTCCGGACGACGCTGCACCGGCACCTCGACCCGGCGGCCGTCCCGCAGCACCAGCCAGATCGCCGGGCGCGCGGTGACCAGGCCGAACACCTCGGCCGGCGCGACGGCGACGGCGGCGATCTCGGTCCGGGTGAAACGGTGGGTGCGCAGCGGGCCACGGACGAGCACGCCGTCGTCGCCGAGGTAGAGACCGGCCCAGCCGATCCGGAAGACCATGGTCAGCCACAGTGCGATGAACGCGGCACCGGCCAGCATGGCCAGGACCGGAGCCCGGGCGATCACGGCCGTGGTGCCCGCGACGACCGTGAACAGGATGCCGAACACGACCAGGAACACGCCGACGTACTGCTGGACGGTCCGCGGATACGGCGCTCGCCACTCCCCCATATCGACGATCATCGCACCGATGCCGGGTCGGCGCTCAGCGGAGCTAGGGACGGCGGCCGATCAGCGCACGCAGGGCGCGTCGGTGATCAGCTGGTGCTCAGGGGTGCCTCAAAGCCACTGAGACACCCCTGAGGACCAGCCGGGGACCCGCAGGCGCGCGGCGGTCCGGGGTGGGGGCTGCGTCGCGCGAGGCCACCACGGGACTCGGCTCGTAGCCTGCGGACGGGCGCTCCGTATTCGTACCGGAAAAGGGGTGACCGGAAGCGGTCAGCGGACCGTGAGGCCGAGGGTCTGCGCCAGGGACGGTGCGGCCTCGGCGAGCTGATCGTGGTCGATGACCGCGCCGCGCAGCGAGTCCCAGCCGTCCGCGATGTCCAGGGCCTTGGTCCGGCGCAGGTCCAGCTTCTTCACGGTGACCTTGGTGAACCGGGCGCGGCGGAGCGTCGAGCCCGGGAACGTCACCCCGGTCAGGGTGGCCGAGCCGAAGTCGACCTCGGTCAGGTCGCAGTCGCGGAACTCGACGTCGTGCAGCCGGGTGGCGCGCAGGTTCAGGCTGTCGATCTTGCAGCCCTGCAGGACGACGCGGCGCCAGGTGCCGCCGTGTGCCTGGACGCCGGCCAGCACGCTGTCCAGGATCGTCACGTCGAGCAGGTCGGCCTCGGCCCAGCTGGCGCCGATCCAGCGGGTGCGGGCCATCCACACCTCGCTGAACCGGGCCCGGCCCAGGTCGCCGCCGGTGAACGAGGTGCCGGTGAAGGCACTCTCGTCGAACCGGGCGCTGCCCGCCTGGATGCCCTCGAACTCACCGCCGTCCAGGTGGGCGCCGGTGTAGTCCTCGTCGCGGTCGAACTCGCCGGCGAACGGCTCCAGATGCTTCGCGTACGGGAGAGCGGCCAGTTCCTGGTGCACCTTCATGGGAGAAGAACCTACGCTGCCCGATAGCCGGCGGCCTGCAGGGTGAACAGCTGCGCGTAGACGCCGTCCACCGCCATCAGCTCGCGGTGCGTACCGGATTCGATCAGCGCGCCGTGGTCCATCACGAAGATCCGGTTGGCGTGGGTGATGTTGGCGAGCCGGTGCGTGATCAGGATCGTGGTGTGCCGGCCCTGGCGGTCGCGCAACGCCTGGAACAGGGCGTCCTCGGCGCGCGGGTCGAGGGCCGAGGACGGCTCATCCATGATCAGCAGGGGTGCGTCGCGGAGGAAGGCGCGGGCCGCGGTGATCCGTTGCCACTGTCCGCCGGAGAGGTCCTGACCCTCTTTGAACGTACGGTCGAGCAGCGTGTCGTACCCGTGCGGCAGCTCCTCGATCATCTCGTGGGCGGCGGCGCGCCGGGCGGCCGCCTCGATCCGCTCCGGGTCGGCGGTGGCGTCCACGTCGCCCATCGCGATGTTGGTCGCCGCGCTGAACGGCCACTTGTGGTGCTCCTGCAACGCCACGCCGATGTGGGCGCGCAGCCCGGCGGTGTCCCATTCCGGGTACGGCCGGCCGTTCCACTCGATCGTGCCGCTGCCCGGCTCGCGCAGCCCGGAGATCATCGCGGCGAGCGTGGACTTGCCGGAGCCGTTCTCGCCGACCAGCGCGATCGTCTCGCCGGCCCGGACGGTCAGGGTGACCTGGTCGACGGCCGGGCGGTCCCGGTCCGGGTACTGCAGGGTGACCGCGTGCACGGCGAGTTCGCGCAGCGGCTCCGGCACCGGGCGTTCGTCGGCGGGCGGGGGCAGGTGCTCGGCGGCCGCGGCGAGGAACCGGATGTACTCGTTGAAGAACTGGCCGCTGGCGTAGACCCGGTCGACCTGGAACGTCAGCAGGGCCAGGGCGCGCTGGGCGGCCTGCACCGCGATCACGCAGGTCGCCGCGGCCGCGAGGGGGATCTGGCCGTCCAGCAGCAGGAAACCGAGCAGGGCGTAGACGCCGGTCAGCGCGATGCCGCCGATCGACGCGCCGACGCTGGTCGTGGTGGTGACCCGCTGGGCGACGGCCAGCTCGACCGCGATCTGGGCGCCCATCACCCGGTCGTAGAGGCCGAGCAGGAAGCGGCGCAGGCCGTACGATCGCAGCTCGGCCGCGGAGACCCGGTCGGCCATCAGGGTCTGCAGCACCCACTGACGGCGGCGGCGGGTCGAGCTGGCCAGGTAGCTCTGGAACCGGACGTGGCCGGCCCGCAGCGCGGCGTACCCGGTGGGGACGGTCGCGACCAGCAGGGCGAGCAGCAGCAGCGGATGAATGGTGATCACCGCGATGATCACGGCGAGCAGGCTGACCACGCCGGCGAACAGGTTCATGGTGTTCTGCACCAGCTCGACGGCGGCCTCGGTGCCGCGGGTGGCCCGTTCCATCCCCTCGGCGAACCCGTCGTCGTCGAACGCTTTCAGGTCGACCGCGGTGGTGTGCTCGAACAGCTCCCGTTCGACCGCCACGTGCACCCGCGGGGTGAGGCCGTTGAGGGCGTAGCCGACCGCCATCCCGAGCGTGCCCCGGATCGCGGCGGCCGCGGCCAGCAGGATCAGGGCGGGCAGCGCCGCGCGGACCCGGTCCGGGGTCGGCCCGCCGGCGAACAGCTCGATCAGTACCCGCTGGGTGGCGAGCAGCCCGAACGCGGCGAGCACGCCGCTGCCCAGGGTGGCGACGGCGACCATGCTGGTGCGCACCCGGTCGGCGCGCCAGGCAACCCGGACGGCCTTGCGGATCAGCCCGGGAAGTTCGGTGAAGACGCCGAGCATGCCGGCGTCGGCCCGGGCCCGGACTCCGGTCTCCCACCAGCTGGGTCGCAGCTCGGGGAGGACCGCCGGGACGGTGGGCTGGCTGGGAAGCGGAGTGTCGTCGGAGCGGACGTTCTGGGTGGTCGCGCTCATACACCCCATTCTCCCCCGGGCGCCGGAGGAAGGGTCGGACATCTTGTCGGTCACCCGCCGGCTGTGACGGACCTCGCGGAATAGCGCGCTCAGGGCGGGTAAGGGGTCAGGATGGCCAGGTCCGCCAAGATCGTGAGGATTCGACTTGAAGCTGTTCACGCCCGTCCAGTTCGGCTCGCTCGAGCTGAAGAACCGCCTGGTGATGGCCCCGCTGACCCGCATCCGCGCTGACGAGAACGGCGTGCCCGGCGACCTGCTCGTCGAGTACTACCGCCAGCGTGCGTCGATGGGCTTGATCGTCACCGAGGGCACCTGGCCGGTCCGTGAGGGCCGCACCTGGATCGGGCAGCCCGGCATCGAGACCGCCGAGCAGGTGGCCGGCTGGCGCCGGGTGGCCGACGCGGTGCACGCCGAGGGCGGCACGATCGTCATGCAGATCATGCACGGCGGCCGGATCTCGCACCCGGAGATCACCGGCTCCGGCCGGACGGTCGCCCCGAGCGCCCTGGCCGCCCCCGGCGAGATCCGGGTGATCGAGGGCAAGGCGCCGCTGCCGGTGCCGGACGCGCTGGACATCAACGAGATCCCGGTGGTCGTCGCGGGCTTCGTCGCCGCGGCCCGCAACGCGATCGCGGCCGGGCTGGACGGCGTGGAGGTGCACGGCGCGAACGGTTACCTGATCCACGAGTTCACCTCGCCGGCCTCGAACGTGCGCACCGACGCCTACGGCGGCTCGCCGGAGAACCGGGCCCGGCTGGCGATCGAGGTGGTCACCGCGGTGGCCGCGGCGATCGGCGCGGACCGCACCGGCATCCGGCTCTCCCCCGAGCACAACATCCAGGGCGCCCTGGAGACCGACCCGGACGACGCGCTCGCCACCTACGTGGCGCTGGCCGAGGGGCTCGCCCCGCTCGGCCTGGCCTTCGTCGACATCTTGCACGCCGACCCGGCCGGCAAGCTGGTCCAGAGCATCCGGGCGTCCGCCGGCGCTCCGGTCGTCGTGAACACCGGCTTCGGTGTGGTCACCACCCGGGACGAGGCGATCCGGCTGGTCGGCGAGGACCTCGGCGACGCCGTGGCCGTCGGCCGGGCCGCGATCGCGAACCCGGACCTGGCCGAGCGGTGGGCCGGCGAGCACCCGGAGAGCGCCCCGGACCCGAGCACGTTCTACTACGGCGGCGCCCGCGGTTACACCGACTACCCGACCCGATAAGTAGCCTGGTGTCGAGACGAATCTCAGGAGGATCCATGCAGACGCGCACCGACCTCATCGAGGACTTGATGAGCCGTTTCCCGCACGTTCCCCGGGAAGCGGTGATCAAGGAGGATCTGCTGCGCGGCGGCCTGGCGTTCGACGACGCGGCGCTGACCGACAACGAGAACGGTGACGTCAAGCCGAAGTCGTACTTCATCTTCTCCTTCGATCACCGGACCCTGCCGGAGCTCGGCGAGGCGGCGCTGCGCCGTCCGCCGGAGGAGATCGTGCTCACCGGCGGGCCGTACGACCTGCGCCGCACCGTGGTGTCGGTGCGGATCAACCCGTCCTCGCCGTACAAGGTCACCCCGGACGCCGACGGCCGGCTGGTGCTGACCCTGGACGGCCGGACGATCGCCGAGGTGGGCCTGCCGCCGATGCCGGACTACTACCGGCACACCCTGAGCAACGGCAAGCAGGTGATGGAGGTCGCCCCGACCATCCAGTGGGGCTACCTCGTCTACCTGACGGTCTTCCGCGTGTGCCAGTACTTCGGCGCCAAGGAGGAGTGCGGGTACTGCGACATCAACCACAACTGGCGCCAGCACAAGGCGGCCGGCCGGCCGTACACCGGGGTGAAGCCGATCGACGAGGTCCTCGAGGCGCTCGAGATCATCGACAAGTACGACACCGCGAAGACCTCGACGGCGTACACCCTGACCGGCGGCAGCGTGACCTCGCAGGTCGGCGGCAAGACCGAGGCGGACTTCTACGGCCAGTACGCGCAGGCCATCGAGGAGCGCTTCCCCGGCCGGTGGATCGGCAAGGTGGTCGCCCAGGCGCTGCCCCGCGAGGACGTGCAGCGGTTCTACGACTACGGCATCCGGATCTACCACCCGAACTACGAGGTGTGGGACAAGCGGCTGTTCGAGTTCTACTGCCCCGGCAAGGAGCGCTACGTCGGCCGGGAGAACTGGCACCGCCGGATCCTGGAGTCCGCCGAGGTGTTCGGCCCGCGCAACGTGATCCCGAACTTCGTGGCCGGGATCGAGATGGCCGAGCCGTTCGGCTTCACGACCGTCAACGAGGCGATCGACTCGACGACCGAGGGCCTGGAGTACTTCATGTCCCGCGGCATCACGCCCCGGTTCACCACGTGGTGCCCGGAGCCGACCACGCCGCTGGGCAAGACCAACCCGGACGGCGCGCCGCTGGAGTACCACATCCGGCTGCTCGAGGCGTACCGCGCGACCATGGAGTCCAACGGCCTGACCAGCCCGCCCGGGTACGGCCAGCCCGGCGCCGGCCGCGCGGTCTTCTCGGTGAGCTCGTTCATGGACAGCCTCCCCGCCGAGGACTGATCTGTCGTTTTTGCGGAAAGCCCGGCAGCGTGTGCTGCCGGGCTTTCCGCGTTCATTGCTGAACGGTTTCCGTCGGGATACAGTCGCCTTAAGCGAACGGCAAACGTTCAGTAATAGGTGATGACCATGGGCATGGACGGACCGGGCGCGATCCTGGTGGGCATCGACGGGTCCACGCCGTCGATGCGCGCGGCGGCGTACGCCGTGGGCATGGCCCGGCGACAGCACTGCCGGCTGATCGCGGTCTACGTGCGGAGCCTGCCCTCGTCGCTGCTCCCCTTGGCCGACACCGGTGGCACCGCCACGGTCACCACCATCGACGCGCAGGACGCCATCGAGCGCGAGCTGCGCGAGGCGTTCCAGGAGTACCTTCCGGCGCTCGGTGTCGAGGCGGAGCTGGTGATCCGCACCGGGGACGCCTTCGCCGAGCTGATCGCGGCCGCCGGCGAGGCGCGCGCCGACGCGGTCATCGTCGGCCGGTCGGCCGGGCTGCTGCACCGGATCGCCGGATCACTCGCGGTCAAGCTGGTCCGTTGCGGCCGCTGGCCGGTAACCGTAGTGCCCTGACCTGCACCCCGATTGCGCTCGTCCAACCCCTGCAACCCCGATCTAACCCGCCGATCCAAGGAGGCACATCCCGAAAAGAAACTTGCCAGAAGGACACTGATGACCACCTCCCGCTTCCGCACCCGCGCCGCCGCCCTGGCGTCCTCGCTCCTGCTGGGTATGGTGCTTCCGGTGTCCCCAGCGCAGGCAGCGACCGTCCCGGCACCCACACTGGCCGGCCGGATGGCCGACGTGAAGGCCGCCAAGACGATGAACTACTACCCGTCGAACGCCGGCTGGTCGGCGATGTGGACCGGCTTCGACGTGACCGCGATCGACACCGACCTGGCCAAGGCCGCCGCGCTCGGCGCCGACAACGTCCGCGTGATCGTCTTCCCGGACGCGTTCGGTTTCCCGACGCCGAAGGCCGACTACGTCGAGCGGCTGCGCAAGTTCATCAGCATCGCGGACTTCTACGGCATGACCGTCAAGCTCACCCTCTTCGACTGGTGGGAGGGCTACAGCGACGTCACCCGCAGCATCACCTGGGCGAAGACCATCCTGACGCCCTACAAGGACGACCCGCGGGTGGTCACCGTCGAGCTGAAGAACGAGTTCCAGCCGGACGACGCGGCCGCGATCACCTGGGCCCGCCAGGTCATCCCGGCGATCCGGGCCGCCGCGCCCACCATGCCGCTGACCCTCTCGGTCGACGGCGGCACCGGCGCGGCCGGCATGGCGAAGATCAAGTCGTCGCTGGCCGGCACCCCGCTGGACTACTACGACTTCCACTTCTACGGCAACTCGGAGCGCTCGCTCGCCGAGATCCGCAAGGCGCAGGCCGCTGTCGCGCCGGCCCCGATCGTGATCGGCGAGACCGGGCTGAGCAGCGGCATCACCACCGAGGGCGAGCAGGCCGCGTACCTGGCCCGGGTGTTCCGCGCCGCCGCCGAGGCCGGGGTCGGCTCGGTCGCGCCGTGGACCCTGAACGACTTCACGGCCGGCGCGATCCCGGCCAACTCCAACGTCTCGACGGTGCCCGCGCAGTACACGTTCGGCCTCTACCGCGCCGACGGCAGCGCCAAGCTCGCCGCGACCGTGGTCCGCACCGCGTGGACCACCGGCACCACCCCGAACAGCGTGCTGAACCTCGGCTTCGAGGCCCCCGCGAACGAGTCACCGTGGCGGCAGAACCTGCCCGAGGCCGGCGCCGGCACGGTCACCACCGACATGCCGCGCAACGGCAGGTATTCGCTCCGGTTCGCCGGCACCACCCGGACCAGCGCCGGCCTGCCGTCGCTGCGCACCGCGCCGATCACCCCGGTGCAGGGCGGCTACAAGTGGCGGGCCGAGGCGTTCGCCCGCGGCTTCAGCGCGACCGGGATCACCGAGATCTCGCTGAGCTGGTTCGACGCCAACGGCAAGTGGCTCAGCGAGAGCACGTCGAACCGCCTCCCGGCCGGCAACACCACCTGGACCAAGCTGGTGGTCGAGACCGCGGCACCGGCGGGCGCGGCCAGCGTCCAGCTCCACCTCAAGTCCGCCGACAACACCGGAGTCGTCTATTTCGACGACGTAGCGATCTCCTGACCGGTTTCGATCGCGTCTTGATCCACTTTCGGTCAGCGTCGTGATCGGCGAAGATCAAGATCAAATTCAGGATGTCGTGCGTCCGCCGGGGTACAGATCGCCGCTCCCGCCGGGACCCCTGCGGGCTTCGCTGGCCGCTGGCGCGTCCAGAACGCGAAGCCCTCCGGGGCGACGTCCGCGGGTGGGCGCGGTCAGAGCAGAATCCACTATGGTCGCTGCCGTGGATGCCAAGACCGAGGAACTCCGCGACGCCCACGACGTGCTCGCCGACTTCTACGTGACCTACCTGGACGGGCAGTTGGACGGCGACCCGATCGAGCGCTCGATGCTCGACCTGTTCGCCGAGCAGGTCCGCTCCTCGGGCCGGCTCGACGTCGCGGATGTCGGCTGCGGCACCGGGCGCCTGCTGCCCTACCTGGCCGCCAAGGGCCTCACCCCGCGCGGCATCGACCTCTCCCCCGGCATGGTCGAGGTGGCCCGCCGCGACCACCCCGGCTTCGACGTCCAGGTCGGCGACCTGTGGAACCTGCCGTTCACCGACGGCGAGCTGGCCGGGGTGGTCTGCTGGTACTCACTGATCTTCCTGGCACCGGACACCCGCGCGGCCGCGTTCGCCGAGCTGGCCCGGGTCATCCGCCCCGGCGGTTTCCTGGTCACCGCGTTCAAGAACGGCGACGGCTCCCCCCGCCGCGGCGGCCGCAGCGCCAACCTGGGCGTCGAGTTCGACACGTACTGGCTCTCGGCCGCCGAGATGCAGGCCCGCTTCACCACCGCCGGCCTCACCACGGTCTTCCTGGGCCACCGCCCCTTCAACCCCGTCCCCGCCGGCTACCTCCTGACCCAGAAGAACCCGTAAGCCCCCAACCCACCAGCCCCACAGCCGCACCAGCCCAGCCCCCGAGCCACACCCCGGCCCCGCCCCGCACCTCGAACCCGCAGCACACCCCGCGCCACACCTCGAACCGCAGCGCACCGCGCCCGCACCTCGAGCCCGCAGCACACCCCGCGCCGCACCTCGAACCCGCAGCACACCCCGCGCCACACCTCGGCCCCACAGCGCACCCCGTGTGCCGCACCTCGGCCCCACATCTCGGGCCCGCAGCGCACCGGGCCGCGCAGCCAGGCCATGCCCTCAGCGTGGCAACCCGCCGCATTGCGCCGGACATATCCGATTTATCGGTCCTCGGCTATTTAGCGGGCCACGACACCCGATAGATGGCGCCGGCCAGGTCATCGCTGACATAGATCGCCTGGTCGGGGCCCTGAACAGCCATGACCGGCCGGCCCCAGCGCTTCCCGTCGGAGTCCTGGAACCCGGCCAGCAACGTCTGCTGCGCCCCGAGCGCCCCGTCCTTCCACGGGAAGAACGACACCTCGGGCTCCCGCGGCGGATTCCGGTTCCACGACCCGTGGATCCCGACCAGCGCCCCGGCACCGTAGGGCGCGGGCAGCCCGGGCTCGGTCGCGAAGCTCAACCCGAGCGGCGCCGAGTGCGCGCCCATCCCTTGCTCGATCGGCGTCAGCTTCGCGCAGTCCAGCTTCTTGCCGTCCCGATTCAGCTGGTAGTCCCGGTCATAGGACCGGTCGGTGTCCGGGTTGCAGTAGGGCCACCCCAGATCCCGCCCCTGCGTCAGCTTGGCGAGCGGCTCCAGCGGGTGGTCGTTCACGTACTTCTGCATGACCTTGCCCCGGTCGGAGTCCCCGTCACCGTCGTAGTCCGCGTCGTCCGGGTAGGCGATGTTGTCCCGGTTGTTGACCGCGGTCCACACGGCACCGTCCGGCGCGACCGCCAGCCCGGTCCCGTTCCGCACCCCGCGAGCGAACGTCGTCGGCGCCCCACCCCCGGCCGGCGCCTTCAGAATGGTCGCCCGCTCCGGGCTGGCGTCCCGATCGTCAGCCGACACGTTCCCGGTCGATCCGACCGAGACATAGATCGTCCCGTCCTCACCGATCGCGACGCTCTTCAGCGCGTGCGCATACGCCCCGCCCAGCTCCGGACTCTTAGCGTCGGGCAGCCCACCGACAACCACCCGCTTCCCGGAGACCGCACCGTCCTTGTAGGTGAACGCATCCACCTGATCGCTCTCCGCCACATAGAGCGTGTCCCCGTCAAACGCCAGCCCGTGCGGCTGGTTGAGCCCACTGACCAGCGTCTTCCCCACAGCCACCCCACCGCCACCGCTCGCCGCACCACCGTCACTGCCGGCGCTGCCCGTGGAGCCGGCCGCGCCGAGCCCACCGGAGTCGAGCACCAGCACGTCACCGACCTTGGGCCGCGACACCAGCAGCTTCCGATCAGGCGTCCAAGCCAGCAGCCGAGCGCCGGGCACCTTCGCCCACACGCTGACCTCCCACCCGACCGGCACCCGCATCCGCTGCCCGTCCCCCAGCCGCACGGTGGTGTCGACAAGCGCCGCCCTGTCCCCAGCAGCCGCCGCCTCGCTGGAAGCCGTAGCCCCCTCACCAGCCGCCGCCGGAGCCTCATCCCCCGACGAGCACCCCGCCAGCATGAACGCCAGACTCCCCGCCACCACCACCCGCCCAGAAACCTTCACCCCGCCAGTTCTACCCGCTCCCCACCACCCCCACCACCACCCCCACGAGCCCCTCCCCGCTCACTGCCCCCGGCCAGCGCCTGACGACCACCCCAACCGCCCCGAAACAACCACCAGCACCAGCCCGACCCCGTCCCCACCGCTCTGCCCCACTCGCTGCCCCCAGCTGGTGCCTGCGGCTGCCTCAACCGCCCCGAAACAACCGTGAGCACCAGCCACCCCCGCCCAGCTGCCGCTGACGACTGCCTCCACGGGCCCGAGGCAACCCTGAGCACCAGCCACCCCCGCTCCAATGGCACTTAGCTTGAGTTGACGTGCCGGTAGCTCCTGGGCAGGGCGGTAAGAGTCCGCAAAGCCAGATCGCGTGCGTCTA
>NZ_BOMS01000095.1 GCF_016862315.1 Actinoplanes palleronii
CCACCGCCCCCAAACCCAGCCCAACGCGGTCTTCCACCGCCCCACCGACGCGAGCGCGGACCTCCACCGCCCCCGAACCCCGGCCCAACGCGGTCTTCCACCGCCCACCGGCGCGAGCGCGGACCTCTACCGCCCCCTCAACGCCGAACGCGGACCCCTGCCGCCCCTCCAACACCGAACGCGCACCTCTACCGCCCCTCCAACACCGAACGCGAACCTCTACCGCCCGACCGGCATCGACCCCCACGCCGACCGTCACAGCAACACCGAGCGACCGACCATCCCGGCCCACAACGACAACCCCGCCCACCTGCATCCGAACACATCGGACACCACTCCAAGGCCGCAGAGCCCACCGAGATCAAATAGGCTAAGCGGCATTGAGCCCCGCTCGGCTGGCGCTGACGACCGCCTCAGCGAACCCGAGGAACCGCCAGCACCAGCCGAACCCGCCCCGCTGCCACTCACTGCCCGTCGGCTGGTTCCCAGAGGTGTCTCCGCATCCCCGACACACCCCTGAAACCCAGCCGCGCACCCCTCCCCCGCGCCGATCCCCCCAAGGCGCCCTCCCCTGCCGACACAACCCCGGGAACCAGCTGCTCACTGCCCACCCGGCTGGCTCTCAGAGGTGCTTCCGCACCCCCGACACACCCCTGAAGACCAGCCGCGCGCACCCGGCTGGCTTCCAGAGGTGA
>NZ_BOMS01000096.1 GCF_016862315.1 Actinoplanes palleronii
CCTCGGCACAGGGCCGCGGCCGCGAGTCGCGGCACCGGCCGCGGCTGCGCAAGATCCGCTTCGGCACAAGGCTGCGGCCGCGGCTCGCGGCAACCAGCTGGCTTCCAGGGGTGCCTCACGCACCGCGAGACACCTCTACAAGCCAGCCGGCCACCGCTGCGGCGCAAAGGTGCGGCCGCACGCTGCGGCACCGACCACGGCTGCGCAAGATCCGCCCCGGCACAAAGGGCTGCGGCCGCGGGTTGCGGCAACCGGCTGGCTCTCAGGGGTGCCTCAAGCACTGCGACACATCTCTACAAGCCAGCCGGCCACCGCTTCGGCAAAGGCTGCGGCCGCACGCTGCGGCACCTGCCTGGCTGCGCGAGGTCCGCTCCGGCACAAGGCTGCGGCCGCGGCTTGCGGCAACCGGCTGGCTTCCAGGGGTGCCTCACGCACTGCGAGACACCTCTACAAGCCAGCCGGCCACCGCCTCGGCACAGGCTGCGGCCGCACGCTGCGGCACCTGCCCGGCTGCGCAAGATCCGCCCCGGCACAAGGCTGCGGCCGCGGGTTGCGGCACCTGCCCCGGCTGCGCGAGATCCGCCTCGACGTAAGGCTGCGGCCGCGGGTTGTGGCACCGGCTGGCTTGCAGGGGTGCCTCGAGCTTTGCGAGACACCTCTAGAGACCAGCTGGTCAACGATCGCAGTGGCAAGCGGTCTGAACCATCAGCGTCAATGGCCATGCATTCCGAGGCCGGGACTCCGCGAACTAGGTCTTCCGTTCCTCGCGGCCGAGGCCCAGCCGCTAACCACCCGGCGTCGCCGAGATTCCCGTTTCGGCCGGCTGGGGTTGGAGTCGTCGAGGACCTCGCGTGGCTGAGACTTCCCTCCTCACGGCCGGAGCCCTTGCCGCTATCTGCCTGGTGTCGCTGAGGCTTCCGTTTCGGCCGGCTGGGGATGGAGCCACCGACGACCTGGCGTGGCTGAGACTTCCCTTCCTTGCGGCCGGAGCCCTTGCCATCAGCTGCCCGGCGTTAGTGAGGCTTCCGTTTCGGCCGGCTGGGGATGGAGTTGCCGAGGACCTGGCGTGGCTGAGACTTTCGTTTCTCGCGGCCGAGGCCTTTGCTACCGCCTGCTTGGCGTTGTTGAGGCTGCCGTTGGATAAGGCTGGACCTCGGGCTGAAGTGGCCTCGTGGCAGAGATTTCTGGTGGCTCAGGCCGGAGCTCTCGCTAAGCGGTTATCGGAGCTGGGGCGCGGCTGGAATGGTGGGTGGGCAAGGTTTGGGTGGGGAGGGCCATTCGGAAATATCAAGCCTGACGGTTTTCGCATGGCCCTCCCCGCCCAAACCGTCCCCCATCGCGCAGATCCGCTAGCGAGGAGAACAGGGGGATCAGGCTGGCAGTTGGTTCAGGATGGTTTCGTCGGTGATTTTGTGGTCGGCGGCCAGCAGGAAGGCTTTGGACAGGATCAGAGACAGGCGGGGATCGTCGTTGAAGGGCAGGGCGACCCTTGGGCCTCGGCCGGCGGGGACGATGCAGAGGTAGGTGTCGTCCGGTGCCATCAGGATGTTTGCCGAGCCCAGGTGGATCTTGTAGGTGGTGCGGGTGCCGCGGACCTGGAGGTAGCGGTCGGTGAGTTCGCACTGTGGGGCGATGGTCAGGGCGGGGAGCAGGCGGGCCAGGGCGTCTCGGCGGACTTTGGCGGTTTCGGGCAGGGCGCCGAAGGCGGTTTCTCGCCAGTAGCGGCGGAAATCCTGCGCGCCGCTGTCGCTCCAGGTCTCGTCGGCGGCGATCGAGGTCACCCCGACGAACAGGTCGACGTCGCGCATTGCCTCGCTGAGGAGGCGTGGGGGGACCTCGTCGAGGCGGGTCGGGGTCCAGAGCCGGCCGTCGCGGCGGGCGAAACGGACCTGGTCGGTTGAGCAGAACTCGACCCGGTCGCGTCGTCCAGTTCCTTCGGTGGCGATCTCGTGGTGGAACGTCGCCTGCCACGTGCCGGCGGCCAGGTCCTTTGTCGCTTCACCGTGCCGGCCGTCGCCCCAGGAGCCGAGATAGTTCGCCGACCAGCCGCGCACCCGCATCAGGGCGTTGGCCTGGCGATAGCGCAGGATGTGGCCGGCGAACCGGTTCGAGTAGGAGCCGGTCTGCACCTCGGCGGGGGTCAGCCGGTAGACCTCGCGGAACGCCTGCTTGAACGGCTGCTTCGTGGCGGCCGTGGTGACGTGGTCTCGCCAGGCGGCCACCTCGGCCGGGGGCGCCTCCACCGGATGCCAGAGCCGGACCGTGCACTGTGCTCCGGAGTGGCCGTCGACGGTCCAGCCGGGGCCGTCCTCGGTCGGTGCCGGGAAGCCTGAGTGCCAGGTCTGGCCGTTGTCCGGAGAGACCTGCCAGATCAGCCGCCGGGCCAGGGAACCGGTCACCGGGTGGCGTAGGTATCGCTGCTCCCAGGTGGGCCAGGCCCACGTGCGGTCCTGCGCGAGCAGGGCTTCGAGGCGGCCTCGCTCGCTGGCCAGGGTCTTGGTGACCTGGGTGGCCAGGGTCCGCAACGACGCGAGGCCCGCCCGCATCGCGGTGGGGACGGTCTTCAGCGGTGTGCCGTCCCGCCAGACCCGGACGGCTGCCTTGTCGTCGAGGATCTCGACACCGACGAGGTCGGTGCTGTCGCGCAGCCGGAGGCGCAGGCAGCCGCAGCTCTTCAACCCGTGGTCGTCGACGGTGAGCTCCTGTGCCTCGCCGGGCGCCCACCCGCGGGCGTCGGCGATCCGCTTCAGCGCCGCCTGCACCCGTTTCTGCACCGGCCTGCTCCGCGCCGACATCGAGAGCCGGCTCAGCACCGCGGCCGGCACGTCCCCCGAACGATCAACCAGGACTTCCACCACGGCCGCCGCGGCCTTCGGCGCCTTCGGATCGGCCGATCGCGCCGACCGCGACGCACAGGCCACTTTGGCCACCCGGCCCAGCAGCGCCGTCGACTCGGCCGAGCCGTCCAGGCCCTGCAGCCAGCAGAGCCCCCGCAACAGCACGTCGTGCTCGTCGCCCACCCAGGCGCCCCGCTCGGCGAACGCCACGAGCACGGCCCGAACGGCTCCAGCCCCAGCCCCAGCACCGGCCCCAGCATCGGCACCGGCACCGGCACCGGCACCAGGACTGACCCCAGCACCGACCCCAGCCCCAGCACCAGCCCCAGCACCGGCCCCGGCGGACAGGAGCTCGGCGGCTCTGCGCAGCCAGACCTTCGCTGGCACCGGCTTGGCCAGAGTGAAGGCGAAGTCCAGCACCTCGACCACGGCCCGATCCTCGGTCGCGGCGCCGAGCTGCTGCCGCGCCACCGGCCCGAACCCGTCGTCGTCGAAGAACAGGTGCGCGACGAAGTCGTTGTGGAGCCGCCCGATGGCTGCCCCATAGTGCCCGGAGAGCAGCCTGCGGACATCTGCCGGCATGTCCCACTCGGCCCGGAGCTCCTCGAGCACGGCTCGGAGCGCCGGGCCGAAACCGGCCAGCTCCTCGAGCGGCAGCTGGTTGGCGATCACCGCGGGCAGTCGATAGACCCCGCCGTCATAACCGACGCCGGCCTGCGGGATCTGCCGCAGCGCCCACGCCAGCTCCGCACGCTGCCATGCCAGAGGCGAAGCAGTGATCTCATACAGCTCGGCACCCGGGTCATAACTCGGGCAGTCCCGCTCCGCAGCCTCCAGATGCCACCGCATGGCGGCAACCCGCTGCCGCGCGTCAGCATCGAAGGCCGCGACGTCACCGACCAGGGAGCCCGTTTCAGGAAGCAAATGAAGCCAGCCACTCATGCCGGTCATCCTGCCCACGGGGTATGACAAAAAAGTTGTCGTACCGGTTGGGGATGATGGGCCGCATGAGTGGCTGGCTTCACCTCGTTCCGGAGATGAGTTCCGGTGCCGTCGACCCGGTGCCGGTGGAGTCCTGGCCGCCGCAGGGCCCTCAGCATCAGCGGCTCACCGCGCTGTACTGGCACGCCGGCCTGCTGACCGATCAACGCCCGGCCTATCACGGCACCGCCGAGCTCTACGCGCTCACCGCGGAGTCGGTTCCGTGGCACCGCGACGATCTGGTGTGGGCGCTGCAGGTGCTCGCCCGGCAGCGGATCGGGGTCTACGGCGCGGGCTGTGAGCTGCCCGGGGTGATCGCCAGTCAGTTGCCGGTGGAGCAGCTGGGCGGGTTCGAGCCGGTCCTGTGGGCGGTGCACGACGCGATCCTGGACGACAGGGAGGTGTTCGGGGCCAAACGCCGCGAGCTGGTCGGCCGACTCCGGACGGCGATCCGTCGGCTCAGCGGTGACCTGGTCACTCCGCTGCTGTTCGGCCGGGAGGGGTTCGGGCCGGCCGCGCGGCGGCTGCTCGGTGATCGGGGCACCGACCCGGCGACGAGCGAGGTGCTGGAGCACGCCGTGACGTTGACCCGGCCGGTTCCGTCGAAGGCATGGCTGCGGCGCGCCGCCGCCCTGCGGGCGGCGTCGCCAATGGCCGCCAGCGCGGTCCGGGATGTGCTGGCGGCCTTCCTCGACCACGACTCCTGGCCCCGAGAAGAGCCCGACCCCCGTCCCCGGGAAGAGCCCGACCCCTGGCCCCGGGAAGAGCCCGACCCCTGGCCCCGGGAAGAGCCTGACATCTGGCTCCGGGAAGAACACGACGTGCTGGTCCGCGGGCTGTGCTGGATTCACGCCCTGGACGGGTCGCCGGAGGCCACCGTGCTGCTCGGCCGGGTGGCCGAGGTGGCCGGTGCCCCCAGGCGCCCAGGGGCGAACGAGCCAAAGGCAGGCCGCGCAGCCGCTGCCGCCGTGGAGACCCTTGTCGATCGGCCGGGCGCCGTGCCAGCCGACGTGCTGACACGGCTGGCCCTGTCAACGCAGAGCAAACCGGTGCAAAACAGAGTGCAGCAGGCCCTGAAACGACTGCCCGCCACCCACAGCTAACGCCTCCGTCCCCATCCACCCGCCATCGCCAAGCCCCCGCGACCGCCGCCCGGAGTTGTCGTCGCGCCTACCTGGCGTAGCTGAGAATCCCGTTCCCCGCGACTGACGCCTTTGTCACCATCCGCCCGGCACCACCGAGGCTGCCGCGACCGCCGGCTGGAGTTGTTGTACCGCCCACCTCGCGTGGCTGACTCTCCCGCTCCTCGCGGCCGAAATCCTTGTCCCCATCCGCCCGGCGTCGCCGAGACCGCCGTCGGACAAGGCTGGACCGTCGGCTGAAGCGGCCTCGTGGCAAAGGTTTCTGTTTGCTGAGGCCGGAGCTCTGACCGAAGCGATCATCGGATCGGGACCCGCGGCTGGAATGGTGGGTAGGCAAGGTTT
>NZ_BOMS01000097.1 GCF_016862315.1 Actinoplanes palleronii
AAACCGCCCCCCCTCGCGCCAGCCCCCCGACCCCCCAAGGTTGCGGGAGGCGAGTCGTTCGGGGGCAGGTCGGTGCAGAGCTCAGCCGGTCGCCGCGGTGACCGATCCGCTGGGCATGCGTAAGTGGACTCTCGGCACCTTCCTCACCTCGGCAGTCGTCGTTTCGGCTGCCCTGGCTGCTCCCTCCCCGGCCCTCGCGGCCGGCTCGGTGATCGGTGCCGGCGCGCCCGGCGCCGTGGCCGGCCGGTACATCGTCACGTTGAAGAGCGCCGCCAAGGGTCCGCGCGTGCACAGCCTCGGCGCCGGGAAGCTGCTGCACGCGTTCCGGACGATCCCCGGGTTCGCGGCCGAGATGACCGCCGCGCAGGCCCGCAAGATGGCCGCCGACCCGGCGGTCCGTTCGGTCGAGCAGGACCGCCGGGTCCGGGTGGCCACTACGCAGAAGAACCCGGCCTGGGGCCTGGACCGGATCGACCAGCGCGGGGTCAAGCCGTCCAAGGCGTACACCCCGACCGATGACGGGTCGTCGGTGCACGCCTACGTGATCGACACCGGTATCCGGATCACGCACGCCGAGTTCGGTGGCCGGGCGTCGTACGGCTGGGACTTCACCGACGACGACGCCACCGCGGCGGACTGCGACGGGCACGGCACCCACGTGGCCGGCACGATCGGTGGCGCCCACTACGGCGTGGCCAAGAAGGTGCAGCTGGTCGCGGTACGGGTGCTCGACTGCGAGGGTGAGGGTGACCTGTCCGATGTGATCGACGGCGTCGACTGGGTCACCGCGAACGCGGTCAAGCCGGCCGTGGCGAACATGAGCGTCGGCGGCTCGTCCAGCCCGTCGCTGGACTACGCGGTCGAGCAGTCGATCGCGTCCGGTGTCACCTACGTGGTGGCGGCCGGCAACGAGAACGACAACGCGGTCTGGAGCAGCCCGGCCGACGTGCCCGCGGCGGTCACCGTGGCGGCCACCGACAGCCGGGACCGCCGGGCGTCGTTCTCCAACTACGGCAGTGGCGTCGACATCTTCGCCCCCGGCGTGAACATCCGGTCGTCCGTGGCGAACAGCAACTCCGCCACCGCCGTCTACAGCGGTACGTCGATGGCCACCCCGCACGTGACCGGCGCGGTCGCGTTGATCCTGGATGCGAGCCCGGGCCTGACCCCCTCGCAGGTGCGCGCGAAGCTGGTCGCGAACGCCACCACCGGCAAGGTCACCGACCGGAAGGGCTCGCCGAACCGGCTGCTCTTCGTCCCGGCGCCGCCCGCCAAGCCGGTGATCGCCACGTCCCGGACGGGTGCCGGGACGGTCGGCATGTCGTACACCGGGAAGTTGACTTTGAAATCCGCGCGGACCGGAATCTGGCAGGTGGCCGGCGGCAGCATGCCGCCCGGTCTGTCGCTCGCGCACTCCGGAGCGATCACCGGCATCCCGACCCGGCCCGGCACCTACACGGTGACCGTGCGTTTCACCGACTACGTGCCGCAGGCGGTCACCAGCACGATCGTGATCCCGGTGGTGGCCGACGTCCCGGTGATCGACGCCGAGCTGCCCGCGGCGCAGGCCGGTGTGGACTACGAGGGCCGGCTGTCGACCGCGGATCAGCGCGACGGCGCCTGGACGCTGGCCGCGGGCGTGCTGCCGGCCGGGCTCGGTCTGGACGCGTCGGGCCTGATCAGCGGGGTGCCGACGGCTGCCGACGGGGAGACCGCGACGTTCACGGTCCGGTTCACCGACAGCTGGGGCAACTCCGCGACCAGGCAGTACACGGTCGAGGTAGCAGCCTGAAAAAGGGTTATCCCCGGCGCATCGCCGGGGATAACCCTTCACCAATCCAGGGCGGCCGCGTACTTCTGCGCGATCGCCGGCGTCTCCGCCAGGTCGGCCTCGACCACCGGCAGTCCCGGGCGCACCACGATGGCTCCGAGCTCGACCAGCAGCTGCCGCAGCACCCCTTCGGCGGCGGCGGCCTGCGGTGCGATTCCGGCGGTGACCACCGGCACCGCGAGTTTCCCGGCCAGCCCCTGGTTCGGCAGCTGGTCGAGGAGCACCTTGAGCAGGCCGGTGTAGCTCCCCTTGTACGTCGGTGTCGCCACCACCAGCAGGTTCGCCCCGGTCAGCGCGTCCACTGCGGCCGCGGTGGCCTCGTCGCCCTTGGTCAGCAGCCCCGCGCCCAGCTCGCCGACCTCGATCACGGTCGGCGGCGGCGAACCGAGCCGGACGGCCAGGGCCTCCCCGACCGCGACGGCCAGGGCCGAGGTCCGTGATCCGGCGCGCGGGTTGCCGGACACCACAACGATTCCCGTCATCCGATTCGCGGCGCCCGGACCGGCACGCCGCGCCTCCTCTCCAAGTTCGGGTGAATTGCCCCGTTTCGGCAAACTTCTAACCCAGGCTGGTGTCCACAAACGAGACCGTCCACTGGTTGAGAACATGTTCACCATCGGCCCGCTGGGGTCCGGGGTCAACAGCGATCCCAAATCCTAGTAAGAACGTGGGGTTTGTGGGATGTGGCGAGTGTGACTACGATGCGGTATGCCTATCTAACAGATAGGAATTATATCCTTGCTGGGTGCCGCCGGATCCGGTGGTCGTAGCCGTCGAAGGAGTCGCACATGTCAGCGCTCGCCATCGCCCATCCGCGTGCCACGCACACCCGCCCGGATCTGCGCCCGGTGCCGGACCTGACGGCGGAGGCCCCGGTCACCGTCACGATCAGCATCGCCGGCGGGGTCGGCGGGCGTGATCGGGTGCTGGCCGCCCTGCGGGAACTCGTCGACGCGGCCGGTCCAGGCGCCGCGATCGAGCTGGAGCCGCCGGTCGTGCCGAGCAGCGGCGAGGGCGAGATCGTGCTGGACCCGCGGGCGCGCACCGCGCTGCGCGGCGGTCAGCGGCTCGACCTCAGTCGCCTGGAGTACGACCTGCTGCTGTTCCTGGCCCAGCACCCGCGTCAGGTGTTCAGTCGGACCCAGTTGCTCACCCATGTCTGGGGCCACCGGCACACCACCAACCGGACCGTCGACGTGCACGTCAGCCGCCTGCGCACCAAGCTGGACGACCCCGAGTTGATCACCACGGTCTACGGCCTGGGCTACCGGCTCGCCGACGAAGCTCCCATCAATGTGATGGAACGCTGATTCATCCCGAAGGGGTCATACCCCCGCACGATGGGACTAAGGTTTCCGCTGCTCAGCGCTGACTTGATCAACAATGTGCCAGGTTGACCGGTCCTTGCGGAAAGCATTGAAACATTTGAATACTTGCGAGCACTGGCGTGCCGGACCGGCGTGCCACCTACCCAATCCCCCTGGGAGGAACCGTGCTCAACCCGAAGCTTCGCCGGCCGATCGTCGGCCTGGCAGTCGGCATCCTTGTCGGCAGCGCCTTCATGGCCACGTCGCCCGCCTCGGCTGCCCCGGCCGTGGGCGACGCGTCGTTCGCGCCGTCCGCACTTGCCAGCAAGCTGGACACCCAGCTCGGCTCCCGTGACGCCGGGTCCTACCTGGACGCCTCCGGCAAGCTGGTGGTCAACGTGACCGACGCGACCACCGCGGCCGAGGTCACGGCGTCCGGCGCCACCCCGCGCTTCGTGGCCCGCAGCGGCGCCGCCCTCGCGGCCGCCGACGCCAGCCTGAAGGTCAACCTGAAGACCCCGGGCACCGCCTTCGCCGTCGACCCGGTCACCAACCAGGTCGTGGTCAGCGTCGACTCGAGCATCACCGGCGCCAAGCTGGCCGCGGTCAAGGCCACGGTCGCCAAGCTCGGTGACAACGCGCGGATCGAGACCATCGCGGGCACGATCAGCACCCGGATCTCCGGCGGCGACGCCATCTACACCGGCAGCGCGCGCTGCTCGCTCGGCTTCAACGTGCGCACCAGCGCCGGCGTCAACTACTTCCTGACCGCGGGCCACTGCACCAACGCCGGTGCGACCTGGACCAACGGTTCCGCCACGCTCGGCACCCGGTCCGGCACCAGCTTCCCGGGCAACGACTACGGCATCGTCCGCTACACCAACACGACGATCACCAAGACGGGTGGCGTCGGTTCGCAGGACATCACGTCGGCCGGCACCCCGGCCGTCGGCGCCACGGTCTACCGCCGCGGCTCCACCACCGGCATCCACTCCGGCCGGGTCACCGCCCTGAACAGCACGGTCAACTACTCCGAGGG
Organism: Actinoplanes palleronii; assembly: GCF_016862315.1. Taxonomy (GTDB): domain Bacteria; phylum Actinomycetota; class Actinomycetes; order Mycobacteriales; family Micromonosporaceae; genus Actinoplanes; species Actinoplanes palleronii. Next base: position 4,178 of record NZ_BOMS01000097.1, read on the forward strand.
TTCGGTCTCCGGCCTGATCCGGACCACCGTCTGCGCCGAGCCGGGCGACAGCGGCGGCTCGCTCTACTCGGGCACCACCGCGCTCGGCCTGACCTCGGGCGGCAGCGGGAACTGCTCCTCGGGCGGCGTCACGTACTTCCAGCCGGTCGTCGAGCCGCTGAGCGTCTACGGCGTCTCGGTCTTCTGATCCACGACGTCGGAGGCTTTCGCCGCACCGCCCGGTAGGAACGTGACTTTGTCGCAAGGTCGCACTCTCCGACGCAGGACCGGGCGCGGCGCGAGGTGAATGCGGTGGGGTCGCGGTCCAGCGATCCCACCGCAAACCTATGGGGTACGAATACGGAGCGCGCGTCCGCAGGCTACGAGCCGAGTCCCGCCCGTGAGGCGAACGCGAGACCGCAGCACGCAAGGCCCGGCCGCGCTCCCGGTTTCGGCTGGCTGTCAGGGGTGTCTCCGCAGCGCGGAGGCACCCCTGAGGCACAGCTGGGTCAGGGCTTGACCTGGTGGTTCTCGGTGCGCTCCTCGCCGCGGCGGCGCAGCATCTTCAGCCCCGGCAGGCCGGCGATCGCCAGGTGCAGGTCCTCGGTCACCTCGAGCAGCTTGTGCAGGTCCGGCCCGACCTGGTCGAGCTTGCTCAGCAGCGGCATCACATCGTTCACCAGGTGGTCGCGCAGCACCGGGAGCTGGTCGACCATCCGGATCGCGGCGGTCACCTCGTCGGGGGTCAGCTCGTCGATGAACCGGGCGGCCAGCGGCGCGGCCTTGCGCAGCGTCGGGGAATACTCGTCGAGCATCTCGGTGGCGACGATCGACGCCTGATCGGCCCGCGCGACCACCGTCGACGCCTGTGCCGCGACCGTGGCCGCGTCGGTCACGAGGGTGCGCGCCGCCGCGCTGATCGCGCCGGCCTCGGCCACGATGTCGGCCGCCGAGGTGGTCAGCGACCCGGCGTCGATCACGATGGCGCCGGCCGCGTCGACCGTGGCGGAGGCCCGGCGGACCAGGTCACCGGCGGCCGTGGAGATCGCGCCGGCCTCGGTGACGGTCAGCGCGGCCGCCGTGCTGATCGCCCGGACCTCGGCGACCAGGGTGTCGGCCGTGCCGGTGATGGTGCGCACCTCGACGACGGTGTCCTCGGCGGCCGTGGTCACCGCGGTCACCCGCTGGATCAGCTCCTCGGCCTGGCCGATCGCCAGCCCGGCCCGGTTGACCAGCAGCTCCGCCTGGCCGAGCAGGTTCATGGCGCGTACCGGCACACTGGCGACCGCGCCGGCGGTCTCGATCACCTGACCGATCGCGGCGCGGGTGAGATCAGCGGCGACGGCCGGCGCGGCAAGCACGACGCGGGACATCTGGACGGCTCGGGACAGCAGTGACGCCATCCCCCCATTCTGCTCTGCCCGGGCGAACGGGGCCGGTCACCGACCGTGCCGGTGCGCAGGCTCACCGCGAAATTCGGATATTCGTGGGCGATCCACAGGACACCGGGCACGCATCCGGGCCGCCGGCACGGCACTATGCAGGGGTGCGACGTTCCCCGAACTGGATCGTGATGATGGCTGCCGTGGTGCTCCTGGGCGGTGTCGGTCTGCTGGCCAAGGGCCTGTTCAGCGGCGGCGGGGGCGCTGCCGACACGTATCTCACCGGCAGCGCGACCACGGCGAGCCCGACGCCGGCCGGGCCGAGTCCCGAGGAGCTGGCGGCGATCGAGCAGACCAAGCGGGCCAAGGCCCTGGACGCCGCGCTGAAGAAATACGCGGCCACCGTGCCCGAGTTCTCGGTCGCCGTGCTCGACCGGAAGACCGGTGTGACGTATGCCTACCGCGGCGCCGAGACGTACGAGACCGCCAGCGTGGTGAAGGTGCAGGTGCTGGCGTGCCTGCTGCTCACCGCGCAGGACGCCGGCCGCAAGCTCACCACGTCCGAGGACTCCCGGGCCAAGCTGATGATCCGCAACAGCGACAACGACGCCACCACCTCGCTGTTCACCTCACTGGGCAAGCAGGCCGCGATCCAGAAGTGCGACAAGCGGCTGGGGCTGACCGGCACCACGGTGAACAGCGCCTGGGGCCTGACCCGGACCACCGCCACCGACCAGGTGAAGCTGCTCTCCCAGCTGGTCAGCGCGACGAGCCCGATCAAGGCCAGGGGCCGGGCGTACGCGTACAGCCTGATGAGCACGGTCAACGCCGAGCAGGACTGGGGCGTCCCGGCGGCGGCGAAGGCCGGGGAGAAGACCACCGTGAAGAACGGCTGGCTGGCCCGGTCGACCGAGAACGGCCGCTGGATCATCAACACGGTCGGCCGGATCACCGGCGACGACGTGGACGTCTCGATCGCGGTGCTGTCGCACGGGCACCAGAGCATGTCCGGCGGCATGGCGGTGGTGGAGAAGGTCGCCAAGCTGACTAGGACGTACCTGAAGTACTGAGCTTGCCGCGCTTGTTCCACCAGGTCAGCGCCTGGTTCACGATCAGGATCAGGATGACCGCGGCGAGCACGCCCTGCCACGGCTGCGGGAAGATCGAGCCGCCGGCCAGGCCGATCGCGGCGTAGACCACCGACCACAGCGCACAGGCCGGCAGGTTGGCGACCACGAACGTCCGCCAGGAGATGCCGGCGAACGCGGCGGTCAGCAGCACCGGCACCCGCCCGCCCGGGATCAGCCGGGACACCAGCAGCACCGGCACCTGGCGCTGCTGGAGCCGGTCCTTGACCGCGGACAGGTGCTCCTCGTCGCGCAGCCAGCGCAGCCGCCGGGCGAGTTTCTCCCCGCCGAATCGGCACATCGCGTACATCGCCAGGTCGCCGACGTACGCGCCGGCCGCGCCGGCGGCCACCACCAGGACCATGGTCACCGGGTGGCTCTCGTGGAACGCGAGCGTGGCGGCGCCGCTCACCGCCGCGCCGGTGGGCACGATCGGGATGATCGCCCCGAAGCAGACCACCGCGAACAGCCAGCCGAGCGCGCCCAGCGTGGCGATCACGCGGCCGGCCCGACGGTCAGCGTCTCGCCGTGCGCCAGCACCCGCACCCGGGTGTCCGGCGCTGCCCGGGCGGCCTGCTCGGCGAAGCGCGGGCCGGGCCCGTCGAACATGTGCTGCCGCAACCGGCCCATCCCGACCGGCCAGAACGTGCCGTAGTGCACCGGCACCGCCAGCGACGCCTTCACCCGGCGCAGCGCCTCGGCCGCGTCCACCGGGTCCAGGTGGCCGTGCGCGCCGAGGGTCGGGCCCCAGCCGCCGACCGGGATCAGCGCCAGGTCGAGCGGGCCGAAGTCGTGCATCTGCTCGAACAGGCCGGTGTCACCGGCGTACCAGGTCCGCGAAGCGCCCTCGACCACGAACCCGATGGCCGCGGCCCGCTCCCGGGACCACGGACCGCGCCCGCCGTCGTGGCGGGCCGGCACGGCGCGCACCCGGACCGCGCCGACCTCGACCTCGTCACCGGGCGCCAGCTCGACGCACCGGGCGGCGGCGGCCGGGCCGAGCGCCTTCGCGGTGAAGGCGGCGGCGCCGCGCGGCACGATCAGCAGCGGCTCGCCGGGCACCGCCTTCAGCGAGGACACGTGGAAGTGGTCGGCGTGCAGGTGGGAGAGCAGGATCGCGTCCGGCGCGCCGGGCAGCCGCGGCGACGGGCCGGCCATCCGCCGCAGGTGGGCCAGCCGGTCGGTGAGCACCGGGTCGGTGAGCAGGGTGACGCCCGAGTCGGCGAGCCAGACCGTGCTGTGTCCCCACCAGGTGACCGTCGTCGTGCTCACCGGTTCACGGTACCCAGCCGCCGGAGGACCTGGCCGCACCGGCGTGCGTAAACCTGCTGCACGAGCACCGCGAACGGCCCGGCCAGCTTCATCAGGGTGCTCGCCGGACGGCTGAACGCGGTGACCGAGAACCACACCCCGCCCCGCTCGTCGCGCTCGACCACGAAGGCCTCCTCGCCAGTGGCCGGGTGGCCCGGGAGCGTTCCGTACCCAAATCCGATCTTGTCGTCCTCCTGGGCGACCCAGACCACCTCGCACGGGGCGCTGACCGGGCCGAGACCGATGCTGAGCTGCCCGCCGGGCGTCGCCCGCCCGGCGTCGGTGCGGACCCGCGCGCCGGTGGCGCGGTGCATCCGGAAGGTCACCACGGCTTCGCCGGCGGCGGCGAACACCGCCTCGCCGGACCCCAGCCGGGTCCGATAGCGCAGATGCCGATAGCCGTCCGGGAGCGCACCGGTGCGGGTCTGGCCGATTTCGGGGTACGTCAAGCGGGTCACCCGAGAAAGTGTGCCCTTCCTGAGGTCGAATGATTCCTGAGTCGCAGCTGTGACGTGACTCCGGCAAACTGGGCCGGTGACTGGACCCCGCTCCGCCGTCGTGGTGAACCCCGCCAAGGTGGCCGATCTCGATCAGCTCCGGCGCACCCTCCGCACCAGCCTCGCCAAGGCCGGCTGGCCGGAGCCCGCGTGGTTCGAGACCACCCCCGAGGACCCGGGCCGGGGCCAGGCCAAGCGCGCCGTGGCCGAGGGCGCCGAGCTGGTCTTCGCGTGCGGTGGCGACGGCACCGTGATGGCCGTGGTGACCGCCCTGAGCGGCACCGGCGTGGCGCTCGCGGTGCTGCCGGCCGGCACCGGCAACCTGCTCGCGGCGAACCTCGGGCTGGGCACCGACCCGGCCGCCGGGCTGCAGGTCGCGCTCGAGGGTGGCCGCCGCCGGATCGACGTCGGTGTGATCGGCGACCAGTGCTTCGTGGTGATGGCCGGGATGGGCTTCGACGCGATGATGCTGCAGGACACCTCGGAGCGGGCGAAGAAGCACATCGGCTGGCCGGCGTATCTCGGCGGTGCGGCCAAGCACCTGCTGGACCGGCCGATGCGGGTGCGGATCCGGCTGGACGGCGGCCCGCCGATGCCGCGCCGCCCGCGTACCGTGATCGTCGGCAACGTGGGCCGGCTGCAGGGCGGGATGCGCCTGCTGAAACGGGCCGTGCCCGACGACGGCAAGTTCAACGTGGCGATCATCAGCCCGAACAACCTGTTCTCCTGGGCCCGGCTGATCGCGGCGGTGGCCAGCCGGCGCGAGCGGGTGCCGAAGATGGAGACGTTCACCGCGTCCCGGGTGGAGATCTACAGCAACCGTTCGCAGCCGAGGCAGCTGGACGGGGACCTGATCGCTCCGGGCAAGTCCATGAAGATTTCCGTACGGCATAAGGCTCTTGTCCTGTGCGTGCCGCAACCCGACGCAGACCCGGACCTGGCCTACGACGCCGCAGCGGTCGTGAAACGAGCGAAACAGCGATGAGCAGCACCGAACCGGTCCCCGAGACCCGCAGCATGGCCGGGGACGAGCTCTCCGCGGACGACGCGTTCCTGGCGCTGCGCCACTACGGCCGCTGGCCGCTGGTCCGCGACGCCTTCATCCGGTTCCGGTACGGCGACGGCTTCAGCCACTCCCGGGCGTTCGCGCTGCAGCTGTGCCTGGCCATCGTCCCGTTCCTGATCGCCCTGTCCGGCCTCGCCACCGACCTGGGTGTCGAGTCCGGCGGCGAGGTGGTCGCGGACACCGTGATCGGCATGACCCCGGGCGCCAGCGAGCCGCTGGTCCGCGAGCTGCTGATGGACGACGAGCGCACCGAGGACGCCGGCGAGCTGGCCCTGGTCCTCGGCATGATCACCGGCCTGTTCGCGCTGACCACCGCGATGGCCCAGGTGGAGCGCGGCGCCAACCGGATCTACGGGGTGGAGCGGGACCGCCCGGCGCTGCACAAGTACTTCCGGGCCGTGGTGCTCGCGTTCACCGCCGGCCTGCCCGCGCTCTTCGGCTTCCTGCTGCTGGTCGCCGGGCGGGCCGCCGGGGAGTCCGCCGAGGACCATTTCGACATACCCGGGTGGGTACGGGTGGGCTGGGACGTGGTGCGCTGGCCACTCAGCCTGGCCCTGATCGTCTTCGCGGTCGGCGCGCTGTTCCGGCACTCGCCGCGCCGCAAGCAGCCGGCGCTGTCCTGGCTGCTCTTCGGCGCCGTGGTGGCCACCGTGCTGTGGTGGATCGCCAGTCTGGGGCTCGCCGGGTACATCCGGGTCAGTGGCAGCTTCGGCGCCACCTACGGCCCGCTCACCGCGATCATGGCGCTGCTGCTCTGGGCGAACCTGACCGGGATCGCGTTCTTCCTGGGTCTGGCGTTCGCCGCCCAGTTGGAGGCGCGCCGGGTCGGTGCCAAGCCGGCGCAGCCCGATCAGTGGGAACCGGCGCCGGACGTTCCCGCTCAACGCACGACCGGTGTACCGGCCGACCCCACGGGGTAAGAACGCGGCACCCCCCGACCTCTTGGGAGAAGTGCCGTGACCGAAGACAACCGAGTGGTGGAACGCGCCGGCTGGGCCCCGGTCCGGCGCTTCGCCGAACGTAGCGTTCTCGGCCTGATCGCGGTCATCGCGGTCGGGCTGGGGTTCGCCGCACTGCTGCTGCTGGTGCGTTTCCACTGGTCGCCGCTGCAGAGCCTGGACCATGCCGTCGCCGATGGGCTCAACCATCAGGTGGCCGGCTCGGAGACCAAGGTGAAGGTGCTCCAGCAGATCTCCACGTTCGGCGGGCGTGGCTTCATGATCCCGCTGGTCGCGCTGGTCGTCACGATCCTGCTGATCCGCCGCCGGCCCCGCCCGGCGCTCTACCTGGTGGTCACCGGGATCGGCGCGATGATTCTGGACCCGTCGCTGAAGGTGCTCGTCGGCCGGGTTCGCCCGGTGGTCGAGTCGCCGGTCGCGACCGCGCCGGGCAACAGCTTCCCGAGCGGGCACGCGCTCGGCTCGATGATCGTGTGGGGCATGCTCGCGCTGGTCCTGCTGCCCGCCGTACGGCAGCGCTGGCGGCCGCTCTTCCTCGGCGTGGTCGGCCTGATCGTGGTGCTGATCGGGTTCAGCCGGATCGCGCTCGGCGTGCACTTCCTCTCCGACGTGGTGGCCGGCTGGCTGCTCGGGATCGCCTGGATCAGCGCGTCGGCGTACGCGTTCCGGGTCTGGCGCCGGGAGTCCGGCCACCCGGACGAGAACCCGATCCACGAGGGTCTCGAACCGGAAGCCGCGGCGGACCTGAAGATCGCCGCGAACGAGGAGGCGGTCCTGCCGCACCCGTGGGCCAAGGGCGCGGAGATCCTGGTCGGCTGGGTGCTCACCTTCGGCCTGCTCTACCTGCTCGGCTACTCGGTCACCCGGTGGTCGCCGGGCTTCGACGACGCCGTGCCGCGCTGGCTGCAGACGTTCCGCACCCCGGAGCTCGACAAGATCAGCTGGGGGTGGAGCAAGGCCGGCGACACGCACGCCATCCTGATCATCTCGCTGATCTTCTGCCCGCTCGCGCTGGCTCTCTGGCGGCAGTGGCGCCCGGTGCTGTTCCTGGTGCTGACCATGGTCGGCGAGCTCACCCTGTTCCTGACCACCGCGGCCGCGGTCGGCCGGCCCCGCCCGGAAGCCGAGCAGCTGGACGGCGTGATGCCGACCTCGTCGTTCCCGTCCGGGCACATCGCCGCCACCATCTGCATGTGGACCGCGATCGCGATCGTCGTGATGGCCCGGGTCCGCCAGCCGTGGCGCTGGATCTTCCCGGCGCTCGCGGTGCTGATGCCGGTGGGGGTGGCGCTGTCCCGGATGTACCGCGGGATGCATCACCCGACCGACGTGCTCGGCGCGGTTCTGCTCACCGCGGCGTGGGTGAGCGTGCTCTGGTGGACCGTGCGCCCGAACGCGCACGCCGTCACGGCCACCGAGGCGGCCCAGGCCGACCGGGAACTGGTGGTGGCGAGCTCGTGAAGATGATGACCAGGA
>NZ_BOMS01000098.1 GCF_016862315.1 Actinoplanes palleronii
ACATCAAGACCGGGGGAGTGGACCGCGGGCAGCGGATCCGGTTGCCGGCCATCGCCGAGGTGATCGCGGCCGAGGCGCCGGACGTGCTCACCCTGCAGGAGCTGCGCGACTTCCACCGCGACGACGAGCGGCGGATGACCGACCTGGCCGGCGCGCTCGGGATGACCGCGCACCTGGCCCGGTCGGGGTTCGGGATGCCGGTGGCGGTGCTGGTCCGGGAACCGCTGCGGATCACCCACACCGGCAGCGTGACGTGGCGGCTGCACCACGCCGCGGCGGTGGTCGTGGTCGAGACCGGCTCCGGGCCGCTCACCGTGGTCAGCACGCACCTGGACCCGTTCTGGCCGTACCGGCGGATGCGCGAGGCCCGGTGGCTGGCCGCGCGCTACGTCAGGAGCGAGCACGTGGTGCTGGCCGGCGACCTGAACGGGCTGGACCCGGTCGGCGACCACACCGAGGCGCTGGCCAGCCAGCACTCGATGTTCCGCAAACGGCACCTCTTCCCGGACGGGACGGTGGACAGCCGCGCCCTGGCCGCGTTCGGCGCGGCGGGCCTGGTCGACCTGTGGGGCACGGTGGGCAGCGGCGACCCGCGGACGGTGCCGACCACCCAGGGCGGCGGGCGCGAGTTCGGCGGGATGCGGCTCGACTACGTGCTGGCCACCCCGGCGGTGGCCGGGAAGGCCCACGACATGCGGGTGATCCGGGGCGGCGCCGCCGAGCACGCCTCCGACCACTACCCGGTCCGCGTCGACCTCGACCTCTGACCGCAGCCCGGTCCGGGTCCCCGGCTGGTGCTCAGGGGTGCCTCAAGGAACGCGAGGCACCCCTGAGCACCAGCCGGACAACCACGAGCGTCAGGTGGCGCCGGCCAGGTCGTAGGCGGACTCGCCGTGCACCGCCAGGTCGAGGCCGCCGTGCTCGTGCTCGGGGGTGACCCGGAAACCGACGGTCCGGTGCAGCACCGTGGCGATCACCCAGGTCGCCCCGAACGCGAAGAGCGCGACCGTGACCGCGGCCAGCGTCTGCCGCCCGACCAGCGAGAACCCGCCGCCGAAGAAGAGCCCGCGCGGCCCGCCGGTGGCCGTGGCGGTGGCCAGCAGACCGATCAGCACGGTGCCGAGGAAGCCGCCGACCCCGTGCACTCCGGCCACGTCGAGCGAGTCGTCCAGGCCGAGCCGGTGCTTGAGGCCGACCGCGTACCCGCAGAGCGCGCCGGCCGCCAGCCCGATCAGCAGCGCGCCGAGCGGGTTCACCGACCCGCACGCCGGGGTGATCGCGACAAGCCCGGCCACCGCCCCGGACGCGGCACCCAGCGTGGTGGCGTGCCCGTCGCGACGGCGTTCGATCAGCAGCCAACCGGCGATCCCGGCCGCGCCGGACACCTGGGTGTTGAAGAACGCCAAGGCGGCCGAGCCGTTCGCGGCGAGGGCCGAGCCGGCGTTGAACCCGAACCAGCCGAACCAGAGCAGGCCGGCGCCGAGCACCACCAGCGGCAGGCTGTGCGGGCGCATCGGCTCGGAGCGGAAGCCGAGCCGCGGTCCGAGCACGATCGCCAGGGCCAGCCCGGAGGCCCCGGAGTTGATTTCCACGACGGTGCCGCCGGCCAGGTCGAGGATCCGCAGGTGGTGCGCGATCCAGCCGTCCGGGGTGAACACCCAGTGCGCGATCGGCGCGTAGACCAGCGTCACCCAGGCGGCCACGAAGATCACCCAGGTGCTGAACCGGGCCCGGTCCGCGATCGCGCCGCTGAGCAGGGCGGCCGTGATGATCGCGAACATCATCTGGAACGCCGCGAAGATCAGGGTGGGCGACGAGCCGGTGACCGAGTCCGGCCCGATCCCGGCCATCCCGGCCAGGCTCAGGTCGCCGATCAGGCCGTGCCCGGTGTCCGGGCCGAACGCCAGCGAGTAGCCGTAGAGCACCCAGACCACGCTGACCACGGCCAGCGCCGCGAACGTCATCATCAGCATGTTCAGCGTGCTCTTGATCCGGACCATGCCGCCGTAGAAGAGCGCCAGACCGGGGATCATCAGCAGCACCATCGCCGCGCTGACCAACAGCCAGGCGGTGTCCCCGGAATCCGGTTGAGCGGGCATGCGACCTCCTGGGCCGGTGACGGATCTCCGATGGCCGCGCTGCCGGGGACCAGAGTCACCATGGTCGGTTTCGGTCTGTGGGCCTGATCGTTTCCGTCGTGTTACAGCCGTCATCACCGAGGCGTGTTCCGGATCGGCGGCACGCGGCGGGTGAGCCGTCATGCCGGTCCGGCAGGCCGCATACTCATCGGAATGACGATCGAGTTCCCCTCGCCGACCCGTCCCGCCGCCGGCGCCGCCGACGTCTTCGCGGGCTACCTGGCGTACTTCCGCGAGACGCTGCTCGCCAAGGTCTCCGCGCTGCCCGAGTCCGAGCGCCGGACCAGCCGGCTCCCGTCCGGCTGGACGCCGGTCGAGCTGGTCAAACACCTTCGGTACGTGGAACTGCGCTGGATCGAGTGGGGCTTCGAGGGTGTCCCGATCGACGACCCGTGGGGCGACCGGAACGTCGACCGCTGGTACGTCGCGCCGGAGGAGACCTTCGCCGAGCTGGCCGAGGCGCTGCGGGCGCAGGGCGCGCACACCACCGAACTGGTCGTCCGGACCGACCTGGCCACGGTCGGCCAGCCCGGCCCACGCTGGGACGGCGCCCAGCCACCCACGCTGGAGCGGATCCTGTTCCACCTGGTCCAGGAGTACGCCCGGCACGTCGGGCACCTGGACGTCGTCGTGGAGCTGGCGGTCGGCGCGGTCGGCGAATGACCGGCTAGCTAGGCGGCGATGTCGCCGACCACCCGGTCGCGGCCGGCCCGCTTGGCCGTGTAGAGGTTGCGGTCGGCCTGGGCGAGCAGGGACGACAGGGTGCCGTGCCCGTCCATCGAGGTGGTGATCCCGATGCTGGTGGTGACCGGCAGGGCGCCGGTGATCGGGCCCCAGGCGTGCGCGCGGATCCGCAGCCGCAGCCGCTCGCAGCGGACCGCCGCCTCCTCCGGGCCGATGCCGGGGTAGACCAGCATGAACTCCTCGCCGCCCATCCGGGCGGCGAGGGCCGGGCCGGGCACCGCGTCGGCGAGCATCTCGGCCACGTGCTGCAGCACGGTGTCGCCGGTGGCGTGCGACAGGGTGTCGTTGACCCGCTTGAAGTGGTCCAGGTCGACGATGGCGATCGAGATCGGCCGGCGCTCGGCGGCCGCCTCGAGCAGCAGGGCCGGCAGCCGCTCGTTGACGTACCGGCGGTTGTGCAGACCGGTCAGCGCGTCCCGGTGGGCCATCTCGCGGAAGTGCTCGCTGGCCCGGCGCGCCTCGTTGGCGTCGAACACCGCCTGCAGGGCCCGGGCGCGGGCGTCGCGCTGCACCGAGAGCAGGGCGGCGGAATCCGCGTGGAAGGCCCGGTGCTCCTCGTACGCCTCGGCGTACCGCCCGGTCGCGGCGTAGAGCGCGGCCTGCTCCTCGCGGATCCGGGCACGGATCGCGGCCAGCCCGCGCTGCCCGCAGATCCGCAGGTTGGCGTCGAGCGCGGCCTGCGCCGCCGGGTAGCGCCCGGCCAGCCGGCGCGCCAGGGCCAGGGTGAGCAGGCACTCGGCGACCGCGTCACCCTCGTTCGCCACGACCAGGTCGGCCATCACCGGGGTGAGCAGGTCCTCGACCGCGTCGTAGTGGGCGCCCATCAGCTCGACCCGGGCCATCGTGTCCAGCTCGTTGGCGCCGAACCGGTGGCCGGTCCGGGCCTGGATCTCGTGCATCTCGGCGACCATCGCCCGGGCGGCCGGCTCGTCGTTGTTCTCGTACGCGCTGTAGACCATGTTGTTCAGCGCGAGCAGGGTGGTCTCGTGGTCACCGGCGGCCATCGCCAGCGCCAGCGCCTCCCGGGCCCGGCGTTCGCCGTCGACCGGTGAGCCGGTCTCCTCCAGCGCCACCGACAGCGCCATCAGCTGCTGGGCCCGGATGCTGACCGGCCAGTCGTCGGTGAGCAGCGCGACACCCTGCACGGCGTGCTTCAGCCCGTCGGCGGCGTCACCCACGTACCGATAGAAGACCGACAGCTGGCGGTGCGCGCGGGCCAGCAGGTACGACGAGTCGTGGCGTTCCGCCCAGGCCTGCACCCGGTGCGCGGACTGCCCACCCTCACCGACCCGGCCCTCGCGCAGGTCGACCGAGGCGATCAGCAATTCGGCGCGCTGGTAGAGCTCCTCGGCGCCGAGTTCCTCGGCCTCCCGCCGTATCCGGGTGGCCGGCTCGCGCACCGTCCGGAACTGAGAATTCGCCCGGCTCTCGAGTTCCGCGACGGCGGCCTCAAGTGCTCCGAGTCGATCGAACTCGGTGGGGACACAGTTCGCCGTCTCGGTCGTCACTGTCCCTACTTCCTGTAGTCGCCGTGACGACCAACAGTCTGTCGTGACGGTGGCAGCGTGGTTCCCGGACGGGTGCAAAGCGGTTGCATGATTACTGAATCCGGCTCATCGGGCGGTGCAGACCGGCGCGGAGGCGGCGAGGCGCCCGCCGGACGACGCGACGGCGACCGTGAAGCAGTAGTCCAGCCGGTCGTTGAGGCTGTAGACCTGGAAGTCGACGGCGCCGGCCGGGAGCCGCTGGAACTCCGCCGGGGTCTGCCCGGCGCGCCCGCCGGCGATCACCACCGGCCCCCGCGCCGCTGCGGGGTACGCCCAGGTCAGGCTCACGCTCGCGCCGTTGTCCCGGAGTGTCACCCCGGACGGCGAGCCCGGCGTGCCGGGCCCCGCGGTGGCGACCGTCGGCTTGACCGGCGCGGTGGCGGCCGGTGACCCGGCCTGCGGCGTGGTGGCACCGTCCGCGTCCGGCAGGGTCAGGATCACCACGGCGGCGGCCGTCGCGACCCCCGCGGCCAGCGCCAGGGCCAGCCACACCGGGTGCCCGGAGCGCTCGCCGAACGCGCCGACCGGCACCACCTCCGGACTGTTCGGCGGCGCGGTGACGGTGGACGCGGGCGCGGTGCCGACCGGCTCGGCCCGGCCGTCCGGCCCGTAGTCGGGCGCACGGCTCCCGCGCCGGGGCGGCGGGGTGTCGGCCCGGGCGTGCCGGCCGGTCAGGTCACCCGGCAGGCTCAGGTCGCTCAGGTAGAACGGCTGCTGATAGACGGTGCCGTTCGGGTCGGTGGTCAGGTTGTCCGGTGGCGGCTGGGTGGAGTCGTCGAACGTGTCGTCCGGCGCCGGCGGGAACCGGCGGGCCGGCTTCGTCCCGGGGTCGGGGACGGTGGGCCGGCGCGGGAACGGCCGGAACCCGCCCGGGCGCAGCTCGGTGTCGTCGTTGCGCCCCGGCCGGGTCATCCGGCCACAGGTGTGCCGGCCGGAGCGCTCACCGTCGACCAGGGCGGCGGCCTGCCGGGCGAGCGGATGGTCGGCGGGCAGGTGCCGCTCGCTGAGGCGCTGGGCGGCCGCCAGGTGCTCGCGGGCCGCCGCGTCCCGGCCGCACTCGCGTTCCATCGCGCCCAGGCGGGCCAGCATCTTGATCCCGGCCGGTGAGGACTCGCCGTACTTCTGCTGGTGGCGTCGCCACGCGCCGGTCAGCCGGGCGCGGGCCGCGGCGCAGTGGCCGGCCGCGTGCTCCGCGGTGGCCAGGTCGGCCTCGGCGGCCAGCACCCGAGGCGCGTCCTGCTCGTCGATCCGGGACAGCTCGCCGACCAGGTCGTGATAGACCAGGGCGGCCCGGCCGTACTGCCCGACGCGGTGCAGGACGGCGGCGTGGGTGGCGGCCGCGGCGATGGTGCGCTCGTCGCGGGGGCCGTGCAGCTGCTCCTCGGCGGCGTGCGCGAACGCGGCCCAGAGCCGGGCCGACGGCGGGTCGCCGAGGGCGATCAGGACCCGGGCGAACAGGGCCGCGGCCACGGCGAGCTCGGCGGTGGCGCGGCGGGGGTCGGCATCCGCGGTGCGCAGGACCTCGGACAACACGGCTCGGGCGCCGCTGAGATCCCCGGACGACGTCAAGGTCTGTGCCTGTGCGGTGAGTACGGCGAGCGGAGGGGCCACGTACCTCATAGTGCTCGGGTGACTACCTTAGGTACAAGTCTTGGGGTGTCACGACCGGTGCGAAGGGGACCGGGTAGAACAACCGCATGTCTGTCACGACGGTCAAACACGAACTGCTGATCCGCCACCTGGAAGCGTGGGCCGCGGGAGCGGTGCATCGCGGCCGCCGGGCCATCTATCTGCACGGATACGCCGACACCGATGACGGTGCGGCGGCCGCCGCGGCCATCCGGGCGCTCGCCGACCTGCCCGATCTGGCCCGGGGCCGGGAGCTGTCCATGGTGGCGGTCGGTGACGACATGACGACAATCACTGATCGACTCGGCGCGGTCCAGCGGGAGGCGGGCGCCGGAGCCGGGCTCTCGGTGCTCGGGATCGGCGGCGGCACCGACGTCCGTGTCGAGGTGGCGCTCAAGGCGGCCGGCGCCACCGGCGTACCCCTGCTGGGTTTTCTGGATGCCGGGACCGCGAGTGAACCGCCTGCCGTGCGCACCGTGGCGGCCCTGGCCGTCGGCCGTCCGGCCGAAGTGCTGCTGGTGCTGGCGCCGGGTACGTCGGTCGAGCCCTATCGGGCGGCCGGATTCCCGCTGTTCACCGCGGCCGAGCTGGCCACCGGGGAGGAACCGGGGCAGGTGGTGGTCTTCGCCACCGGCTCGGGCAAGAGCCTCGAGGGTTTCAAGGAGGCACTGTGGGCGGTCGACGAATTCGCCGGGGTGCGTCTGCGCGACCTCGGCGATCCGGAACGGAGCCTGATCGACATCTCGTTGCAGCCGCACCCCGGCCCGTTGCGCCGGGAACTTCTGGCGCGCCTGGCCGAGGTGGGTGCGGCAACGGTGAGCGACCTGCGGACCTTCACGCTGACCGAGACGGTCTACCGGGCCGCGGACGCGACCCGGGTGTTACGGCTGATGCTCGAAGCCGGGGTGGTGACCCGCAGCCCCGAGACCGGCCGGCTCGGTGGTGACGTCCAGATCACCGCGTCCTAGCGGGACTTGGACTTGTCCTGCTTCCAGGAGAGCGGGCCGGGCAGGTCGACGCGGTGGGCACGGGCCTTGGAGTTCCAGGACCAGCGACCGATCTTGATGCTCCAGGACGAGAAACCGTTCTCGGTGAAGTTCAGGATCAGCGGGCCGAACTTTTTGCGGCTGCGGAACATGAGGCCCATCGGAACGTCTCCTTCGAGGGGGAACAGTTGTGCGATCGCACCCTGAATTCCCTATCGGACGTTTCGACAAACGTGGTTTTACCGAGGTTGCCAGGCGTCCGGCCGCGTGGTCAGTTTGCGGACGTGCGCCGGCATCCGGCCACTGATCAATTCGGCCAGGCTGACCTCGTCGACCACCTCGCGGACCGCGGCTCGCACCGCGACCCAGAGGTTGGGCAGATTCTCGGCGGCCCCCGCGTACTGGGTCTCCTCCGGGCGGAGGCCGCGCACACCGGCCAGCGGGCCGTCGACGGCCCGCAGGATCTGGCCGATCGTCACGTCCCGCGGTGGGTGGGACAACGTGTACCCACCCTCGGCGCCGCGCTGCGCCCGCACCACCCCGGCGCGGCGCAGATCGGCGAGCACTGCCTCGAGGAACTTGCGAGGCATTTCCTGGTCTTGGGCGATGGCTTGGGCGGACATCAATGACGGGTAGGCCTGCGCCAAGCTGAGCGCTGCCCGGACCGCGTAGTCGCCGCGCGCGGAGATCTGCACTCGGCTATTCTGCCTCGCCCACGCATCCCCGGTGCACATACCCCAGGGCGATATGGGAATTAACTTTCAGTCAGCGGGCAGTCTCTGTCCGGGAATGCCACCCGGACGGTCGGCGAATCGGGCCCGGAACTGGCCCGGGCTCAAGGCGGTCTCCCGATGGAAGAACCGGCCGAAGTTCGTCGGTTCGCCGAACCCCAGGATCCGGCCCACCTCGGCCACCGACAGATCGGTGGCGGCCAGCAGCCGGCGGGCCTGCAGGGCCACCCGGTCGTCGACCACCTGTTTGGCGGTCCGGCCGGTCACCGACAGGCTGGCCCGGGTCAGGGTGCGCACCGAGCAGTTCAGCTCGGCCGCGTAGTCCTCGACCCGGCGGCTGGACGGATAACCGTCCTCCAGCCGGCGGCGGAACCGCTCGAACGTGCGGCTCTCCACGTTGCCGGGGTCGTCCCCGCCGCTGTCCAGCAGACGCACCCGCAACAGCAGGGCCGCGAGCTGATGGTGCAGCAGGGCGGTGGCGATCCGGCCCGGTGGGCCGGCCGCGTCGGCGGCGAGGTGGTCCATCGCCGCGCGGAAGACCTCCGGGTCCGGGAGGACCAGAGGGGTACGGGCCGGACCGTCCGGATCATCCGGTGTCAGGCCCGGGAGTTCCTCGGATGCGAACAGTCCGGCCCGGAAGACGATCGTCACGGCGTCGTCGCGCCGCTTGTCGTCCCCCGCGTGGCGTTCGCCCGGGATGTCGAAGTGGATGGCCTGGCCCGGACGTACCCAGAGGAGGGTGCCCGGTCCGGCCAGATGGGAGGTGAAATCGACGTCGACCAGCAACGGCCCCGTGGTCGTCAGCACGAGTGCATGGCACTCGAGCAACCCGGTGGCGGCTCCCGCCGCCACCGGCAGGGCGCAGCCACCGACCCCCGCCCAGGTGGGCGGTTCACAGTCAGGTGCACGCTCGGCGCGGTGAGTGAGTACAGGCATCGTGCCTGACGGTAACCGTCGATGGACGTCGACGCATCCCTTACTGCACCGACCGGGTTATATGTCCGTTTAGTGCCTCGGTATTCGCTATACGTCCGATTCCGATCTCTTTTCGGAGATCCGGACCTTTCCCGGATAAAGGGCGACCCGCACGGACCGGCAGAGGCCGTGCGGGTCGCCCTGTTCACATGCGATCGGTACTTCTAGGTGACGCTGCCCCTCACCGTCCGGCGAGCAGGCGATTGACCGCCGCGTCCACATCCAGGTGGTCTGATTCCCGTCCGCGCGGCACCACCACGTAGGTGCGCCGCAGGAATCGGACGAGGACGCTGCGCGGCACTTCGAACAGCGCGTTGCCGTCGGGTGACGACAGCGCCAGTGCGACGAAATCCCCTCGCGGTGTGGCCCACGGCCACACCCGGACATCGCCGATACCCGCCGGCTCATCGAGCCCGGTAACCAGCAGTTCCCGCGCAAAGGACCAGCTCACGGCTTCCCCACCGGCTGATTCTGCGTGGAACAACACATGTACCGCATACGGGTCCGCCGGGTCGTAGCGCAGACTGGCGCGAACGGGCAGTGCCGTCGCGTCTGGTGCTACGAGCCGCAGCGAGGTTTCGACCTCGACGGTCGTTGGACGAATGGTACTCATGGACGAACTCCCCCCGGCACCGCTGCGAGGCTGGTGAACCCCGCGTTTCCCATACTCAGGTGATCCCTGTCGTTACGCTCCGCCATACGCTGATCTCACCCAGTAGTGGGAAGACGGTTCCGAAAAGCCCGCCGTCCAGGACGCAATTAGATATCTTGTCCTGTTATGCCCATGTACTCGGTTCCGCCCGGCGTCGGGTGGTCCAGCAGTTGACTTACTCCGGTAACGTCCATTCCTCCCGGGTAGTGACGGGGCTCCGGAACACTGGGGGATGAAATGGGTGTAAAACCGGACGACGAGGCTACGGGCGTGCGTCTGCTCGACCGTATCCGTTCGAACCCGAGCGGGCGGCTGGCTCTCAAGATCGGCATCGGGGTGCTGGGCACCCTCGTGGTGGCGGTCGGCATCGTCCTGATCCCGTTCCCCGGGCCGGGCTGGGCCATCGTGATCCTCGGCCTGGCGATCCTGGCGCTCGAGTTCGCCTGGGCGAAGAGTCTGCTCGAGTTCACCAAGCGGCACGTGCTGAGTTGGACCCACTGGATCGGCCGGCAGAGCTGGCCGATGCGTGGTCTGATCGGCGTCCTCGGGATGATCTTCGTGACCGCGGTGGTGTGGGGTGCCCTCCGGCTCAGCCTGGGCATCGACCTGATCCAGGTCGCGCAGGACTGGCTGGCGCAGCGATGACACATGGTGGGAACCCCGATTCGCGCGGCGGGAAAGCCGTCCGGTAGAGTTCTATCTCGTTGAGGGCGATTAGCTCAGCGGGAGAGCGCTCCGTTCACACCGGAGAGGTCACTGGTTCGATCCCAGTATCGCCCACAAGTAGTTTGAGCTGCGAAAAGGTCCACCGCGATGATCCAATGCGGTGGACCTTTTGTCATGGTTCCGGGATCAGGATTGTTCTGTTTCCTGCCTGACTGCTCCCAGGAGGGGACTCTTCAGCAGGTGTAGCCGTCACGAGGCGAGCGCCTCAGTGGGCGTCAGCCGGGCGGCGTGGACGGACGGGTAGACGCCGGCCACGCCACCGACCACGATCGAGCCGGCCAAGCCGGCGAGCAACGCCGGTAGTGGCATGACCAGCGGCCAATCCTGGTGGAGGGCATAGGCTGCCGTGAGTAGTAGTCCCAGCGCAACGCCCGCCGCGCCGCCGAGGGTGGACAGGACGACCGCCTCGGTGAGGAACTGGGCCCGTATCTGTCCTCGGCTGCTGCCCAGGGCTCTTCGCAGTCCGATCTCGGAGCGGCGTTCGAGCACGGAGATGACCATGGTGTTGGCCACACCGACCCCGCCGACCAGCAAGGCCACCGCCGCGAGGGCGAGCATGAGCACGGAGAAGGTCGACTCGGCGGCGCGTTTCGCGGCCAGGGCGTCGGACGGCCGGGTTACGGTGACCGTGTCCGGACGTTCCGGATGCACGGTTTCCGGCAGCACCGCCCGGACCGCCTCCACCGCGTCCTCCCTGACCCTTACGAAGATCATGGTGGGCCCACCCCGGTAGCCGAGCGTCGTTCGCGCGGTCTCCCAGCCGACAAGCACGGATCGGTCGATCTCGGGGGAGAGGGCGATCGTGTCCAGGATTCCGGTCACCGTGAACGGGTGGTTGCCGATGACGACCTGCTGGCCGGGGGTGTCGAAGCCGAGCCGGACGGCCGCTACCGAGCCGAGGACCACGGTGGGATAACGCTGCTCAGCCGCGGTGAACCAGTGCCCGGATCGGACCCGTGCGCGCAACACGTCGAGCAGGTCGGACCGGGTGGCGCGGACGATCAGGCCCGAGCCGTCGGCCGGGTCGAGGCGGTCCGAGCGGCGCACCAGCGCCGAGGTGCCGGCGACGGCACTGACCGCGGTCACGGGGCCGATCCGCTGCACCATCGCCACCGACTCGGCGGGCAGCGGGATCGGCCGATCCTGCTGGGCGGGAACGATCTGCAGCATGTCGGCGCCCAGCGCGGCCAGTGTGCGTTGCAGGGCGGCGCCGCTCGACGCGGGGATGCCGGTCACCACGACCATGGTGGCGATGCCGATGGCGATGCCCAGCGCGGACAGAGCGGCCCGCGCACGCCGTGTACGGACGCCGAGCAACCCGAGTTCGAGCAGGTCAAGCGGTTTGAGCCTCATCGGTCGGACACCAGACGTCCGTCCCGGATCTCGACACGCCGCGGTAGTGCGGCGGCGATGTCGCGGTCGTGGGTGATGACGGCGATGGAGGCCCCCTCGGCGTTCAACCGGCGCAGCAGTTCGAGTACGGCCTGCCCGTTGCGGGTGTCGAGGGCACCCGTGGGTTCGTCCGCCAGCACGAGGTCGGGGTTGTTGACCACGGCGCGGGCGATGGCCACCCGTTGCCGCTCGCCCCCCGAGAGTTGATGGGGACGGTGGTCGACACGGTGGGCCAGTCCGACACGGGCGAGTGCCTCCCGCGCCATCGGGCGTCGCTGTCGTCGCGGCACGCCGGCGTAGAGCAGGCCGGTGGCGACATTCTCCGTAGCGGTAAGCCCACTGCTCAGATGGAACTGTTGGAACACGAAGCCCAGCCGCCGGCTGCGCAGCTCCGACAGCTGCCGGTCGGATAGGCCGGCGACGTCGTCCTCGCCGACCAGCACGGTGCCGGCCGTCGGGCGGTCCAGGGTGCCCATGACGTTGAGCAGGGTCGACTTTCCTGATCCGGACGGGCCGACGATGGCCAGCAGGTCGCCTTTCCGGATCGTCAGGGAGACGTCGTCGAGAGCGGTCACGCCGCCGGGATAGACCATGCTGACGTCCCGCACGCCCAGTACCGGCGTCGCAGCGGCGTGGGTGCCGTAGACGGTCATGAGGTGGTCACCACGCGGGTGCCCTCGCTCACCCCGGCGCCGCTGACCTCGACCAGCCCGCCGGCGAAGATCCCGGTCTGCACCTCGACCAGTCCCCCGCCGGCCACCTGTACGGCGTAGCCGCCCTCGGCCAGGGCGACCAGCACGCCGACGGGCGCGGCCAGGACGTCACGGTGGGTCTCCCCGGGAAAGGTCACCTCGACCGGGGCGGCGTCCAGGTTCGTGACCGCCGACGGGGCGTCCAGCGAGATGGTCAGGGTGAGTTTCGGGGCACCGTCGGGGTCGTCGGTCACCGCGGTCGCGACGGTGTCCACCTCTCCGGGCAGCGTCTTTTCGTCCGGCAGCCGGATCTCGACCTTGTCGCCCCGTCGCATGCTCGCGGCCGCGGTGGGCTCGAGGTCGACGGTGACGACCTTGCTCGTGGAGGTGACGGTCAGGATCGCCGTCTCGGCGCTGTCGCCCACCTGTGCGATGGTGCTCTCCACGCGTACCGCCCCGGGCAGCACCGCGACGTCACCGATCCCCAGGGAGCCCGAGGGGAGGAGTCCGGCGTGGTCGCGCCACTTCTTGATCGCCCGGAGCAACGTCGGCGTGAGCACGTCCTCGCCCTTGCGCACCGTGACCCAGGTCGTGACCGAGGCGGGCGGCGTGGCCGGCTGTCCGGTGCCGGGCCCGGCAGAACCCGCCACGGCTGGGGCGCTCTGCTCCTCTGCGGTCACGGTGGTCGTCTGCCGTACGCGGTCACCGGGCTGGTGACGCCGCCCCACCGCATAGCCGAGGGCTTGGAGGTTCTCGGCCACCACGCGCACGTCACGGCCCACGGTGTTGACCTTGTCCAGCGTACGGAAGAGCGGGGTGTTGCCGTAGAGGAGCGGAACCGGGTCGTCGTCGACGCGGTAGAGCGTCCCGCCGCGTTTCAGTGTCCTGCCCGGCGGCGGTAACCAGGTGAGGATGCCGGGACGGCCGCCCTTCACCTGGCGGGCGGTCCCGTGCCCCAGCCGGCCGGCCAGGGAGATGCTCGTTGACATGTCCTGCCGGACGAGCTCCGCAGTGGCCAGGGCCGACGGCGGTGTCGCCGGGTCACCCGTGTCGTCACGGTGGCGTGCCCACCAGGCCGCGACGACCGTCGTACCCACGATCAGAACCACCGCCAGAACGATCGGTGCTCTTCGGCTCCTACTCATGGCCGAGATCATGAGACCTCGACATCAGGATCCTGTTTGGCCTCGGTGAGCCGCCGAGCGCCATCGGATCCGCGCGAGACGTTCCGCGGCGTGCCTGGCCTCAGCTCACCGGGGAAGGCTGTTCGGTCACGACGGCGGTGAACGTCGTACCGGCGCCGAGCGTGCTCGCCACGGTGATGTTCCCGCCGTGCGCCTCGGCGATCTTACGGGCGATCGACAGGCCCAGGCCGCTGCCGCCGGTGGAGCGGGCGCGCGATCTGTCGGCCCGCCAGAAACGGTCGAAAACCCTCGGCAGGTCCGGCTCGGCGATCCCGTCGCCGGTATCGGCCACCGCGATCGTCAACCGGCCCGCGTCGGCGGATGCCCGAACGGTGACGGTACCGCCCCGGCTGCTGTGCCGGATGGCGTTCGACAGCAGGTTGCCGACGAGCTGACGCAGCCGCACCGGGTCGGCGACCACCAGAGGTTCGCCGTCGAAGGACAGGGCCAGCGACACGCCGGCGGTCGCGGCGCTCGGGTGGTGCACCTCGAGCACCTGCTCGATCGCGTCGTCGAGGTGCATCGGTTCGGGATGCATCCGCAGGCTGCCGGCGTCGGCGGCGGCCAGGTCACGCAGATCGTCGACGATGTGTTGCAGGTGCACGGTCTCGTCGTACAGCAACGTCAGGGTCGGGCCGTCGATCGTGGCCAGGCCGTCCTGGGCCGCCTCCAGCCAGCTACGGATGTTGGCCAGCGGGTTGCGCAGTTCGTGGGCGACATCGTTGACCATGGCCTTGCGCTGATCCTCGGAGTGCTCCCGGTGCTCGGCCATCTCATTGAGCGCGGCCGCCAGCAGGCCGATCTCGTCCTTGCCGGTCACCGGCGCACGCCGATACCCGCCGGGTCGCCGGGCCGCCTCGGTCAGGGTCCGCAACGGCCGGACCATCCGGCCGCCGACCACGACGGTGAGCAGCACGGCGAGGATCAGCACCACGGTGGTGGTGGTGCCGAGACGTACCAGGTTGCGCCGGGAGAACGGGGAGACCGGCGGGGCGGCCGGGTCCCCCGGGCCGGTTACGAAGAGTAGTGCGGGCGGCGCGACGTACGACTGGAGCTGGGTGTGTCGAGCGTTGTTGAGGCACTGAGCGGCCCGATCGGTCCGGTCCGGGATCGGCACTCTCTTGGCCGGGTCGAGGACGGTGACGACGAGGTCCGGGGTGATCGTCACGGCCGTGTCGTCCGCGCATGCGGCGACGAGCTTCCGCAGCGCCTCCAGCGGGCCGCGTTCGCTTCTGGTCACGCCGGGAATGAGGGAGCACAGGTACGGTTGCTTGATCACCCGGGTGAGCGACAGCCTCGGACGCCCGTGCGGCCCCGGCGTGATGATCGCCTCGCTGCCGAAGCTGCGCACGCACTCCAGTGCCTCGTCGAGTTGCCGGTGGATCCGCTTCTGATCCGCGGGTGTCAGCCGATACGGCCCGACAATCCGAGGATCGATGCGTTCGGTACCCCCGGTGAGCGACAGGTCCACCGACAGCGGATCAACGAGCGCGGAGGGCCGGGCGAGTTCCAGCGACGGGCCGGCCGCCGAATCGAGGATCACCTCCCGGTTCTCGGTCATCAGGGTGATCCGACGACCCAGGGCGCGGGCCCGGTCGGCGACCAGCGGCTGGACGCCCGACCAGTCGTTGTGGGTCGCGCCGTAGGTGAGCAGTTCGTCGTAGACGCTCTTGTCGTCGCTCAACGACTGGCCGATCTCCTGCCGGATCGTCTGCGACGTGGACCGGGCGGACAGCCAGGACGTCGCCAGGACGGCGGCGATCGCGATCGCCGCCGAGGTGACCAGCAGGCGAAGGACCAGACTGCGATGCGGGGGTACGCGGGTCACGCCGGACCCGCGGTCAGCTTGTAGCCGATCCCGTACACCGTTACCAGACGGACCGGCCGTTTCGGGTTCGGCTCGATCTTGCGCCGCAGGTTGAGAACATGAACGTCGATGGTCCGTTCCACCGAGTCCCGCTCCACACCGTTGGTGTGCTCCAGCAGTTGCGCTCGCGTGAACACCCGCTCCGGCTGTTCGGCCAGCGCTGCCAGGATCGCGAATTCCCCCGGCGTGCACTGCACCGGTTCGCCGTCGGCATGCACCTGATGTCGCCCGCTGTCGACGACGAGCTTTCCGACCGTCAACACCGTCTCGTCCGCACGGGCCCGGGCGTTGCTGCGCCGTAGCAACGCCCGTGCCCGTGCGGTCAGCTCGCGCGGACTGTAGGGCTTCGTCAGGTAGTCGTCCGCGCCGCCGTCGAGTCCGGCGAGCAGATCGTCCTCGCCGGCCCGGGCCGTCAGCATCAGGATCGGGACCGCCGACTCGGCCCGCAGGATGCGGGCTATGGTCAGGCCGTCCAGCCCGGGCATCATCACGTCCAGGACCAGAAGATCCGGGCTGCGCCGCCGTACGTGATCAAGCGCGGCCAGTCCGTCGTGCACCACGACCGTGTCGTAGCCCTCGGCGGTCAGATAGCGCCGGAGCACCTCCGCCTGACCCTTGTCGTCCTCCGCCACCAGCAGATATCCGCCCACGGCGAGGACCATAACCGGACGCCGGGCGGCCACCCGCAAAGCTAATCGGTTCCTGACATCACCTCTGCCGTGCCGTGCGGGTCAGTTCGCGAACGCCTGGCGGCGGCACTCCTGCATCTTCTCCGAGTTGAAGTCGCCGTTCGGGCCGATCTCGGTGAGACCGAACTGGCCGGTCTGCGGGTCGGGGGCGGTCAGCTTGTAGCCCGCAGCCTGGGCACACCGGTACATCTCGCGCTGGTTGTCCTTCAATTCGGCCGGGTTGGTACGCAACAGATGCTGCTCGGCCGACTCCGGCTGCCGCGACTCGCAGGCCTTCCAGGCGGCCACATCCGCCTCGGACCCGATGTCCTCCGGATGCTCGCCGGTGACACCCTTCTGCACCACCAGCAACACGGCTACGTCGGGCTTCTTTACGCCCTCCTTCTTCAGGCAGTCTGTCCACGGCTTGACGATCGCTGCGATCTGATCGGCGGTGGCATCGATCGGATACACCGGTCGCTGATCACTGTCGGACGCACCGGACGGCGCCGCCCCGCTCTGCAACGTGGCCACCGGCGGCGCATCCTTCGCGCCGCTCCCACTGGAACAGCCGGTGAGCAGGAAGGCGAGGCTGATGGTCGCCGCCACGTAGCGCATTCGATATGACATGACGGGCACCCTCGCAAAGCGATGTTCAGATCTTGCTAGTGCTCTGACCGGAAACGTTGGCCGGGTTGGGTGACACGCCGGTCGGGGTTCGCGGCGAGGTCGGAGTTAGCGTTCAGGCTGTCGCCATGGCAGATCCTGTTGGGGCACGGCGGCCTACCGAGGACGAAGGCCGGCGATTACAGCAGATCGTGCGGCGGCAGACCGGATCCTCGATCCGGCTGCGCCGGGCGATAGTCATCATGGCCTCGGCCAGAGGGAACACCGTCGCGGCGATCGCCCAGCTGGTGCAGGGCGATCAGGATGCGATCCGTGAGCTGATCCACCGGTTCAACGAGATCGGGCTGGCCTGTCTGGACCCTCAGTGAGCGGGTGGCCGTCCCCGCCGGATCAATGAAGACGACGAAGCGTTCATCGTCGCGACGGCCCGCACCAGACTTGAAGTCCTCGACCAGCCGTTCACCCGGTGGAGCCTGCGTAAACTCGCCCACTACCAGGACTTCAACCGCGGCGTTCGCCGGGTGAGCGTCAGCCGCGAACGGCTGCGGGAGTTCCGGCACCAACACAAGATCAGCTTCCAGTGGACCAAGACCTGGAAAGAACCCAACGACCCGCAATGGGAGGCGAAACTCGCCCGCATCGAACACGTGACCAGCCATTTCCCGGATCGGGTGTTCGCGTTCGACGAATTCGGGCCGCTGACGATCCGCCGGCACCTCGGCTCCTGCTGGACCGAGCAAGGACACCCGGACCGGCTGCCCGCGAACTATCACAAACTGCACGGTGTCCGGCAGTTCCACGCCTGCTGCTCGATCGGCGACGACACCCTGTGGGGCATCGTCCGCGCCCGCAAATCCGCGGACAACCCGCTCGCCGCCCTGAAATCGATCCGCCGGGCACGTCCGGACGGGGCACCGATCTATGTCATTCTCGACAACCTGTCCGCCCACAAAGGCACCCAGATCCGCAGCTGGGCGGCCCGTAACAACGTCGAGCTATGTTTCCATCCCGACGTATGCGTCCTGGGCGAACCCGATCGAAGCGCACTTCGGGCCCTACGCACGTTCGTGGTCGCCGGCTCGAACCATCCCAACCACACCGTCGCGACCCGAGCCCTGCACAAATACTTGCGCTGGCGCAACGCCAACGCCCGCCACCCCGACGTCCTGGCCGACCAACGCCGCGCACGGGCCCGGGTCCGCAGCGAACGCCAACACCGATGGGGCCAACCCGCCACACGCGCAGCCTGACCCCAACCCGGTCAACTTTTCCGGTCAGAGCACTGGCAAGGCGGAGGTGGAGTCGAATTGCATGATGACGTGGAGGACGCGCACGGCGATGGCCAGCACCTCGGAGATCAGTAAGCGAGGTGATGCCGAGGAGCCAGGTCGGTCTTCTGTTCCCCACCTTTGCCTCCGAACGCTGTCAGCACTGACATCTGAATCAGGATCGAGTTGGGCGACCGCCGGGCATCGGCAGATCCGTAGACCGAGGTGGACCGCGTTTGTGGTCCGTTGTCCGTAGATACGCGCACCCCTCGCACCCCCGGAGCATGATGGTTTGCGGGTGGTGAGCCGTTCCTTGAGGCCGGTCCCAAGAAACGGCTGTCGTCACGAGATGATTGGTGAACGCCGAGTCGCCGCCATGCCAGGCGCTGAGCCGCTATCGTGGCGCGCGATGAAAGACGATGAGAATTCGGCGACGGATCACCCGATTGTGGCGGCACCCGACGGGAGAGGCCTGCCCGATCTTGGCTCGGTGCGTGCCGCCGCCGTGTTTGCGTCCGGCGAAAATGCCCTGGCTTATGCCCTCCGGCGCCTCGCCGCAGACCTCGGGAGCGACACCAACACACCCCTGCTCGCCGGGTTCGGCAACTTCGCTCCGCCGGATCCCGAACCGATCTGATCCAAACCGGATGGCCAGCGAGCGGATTGCCCGCCAGAGTGAGAAAACCATGATCAGGTAGGAAGCGCTGTCGACAACGTCAACCAGCCGGTGATCGAACCGCAGTACGAACCACCACATAGCTGTGGCCCCTGCCAAGGTGGCGACATCTGCCACCTGCCAGAGCCAGCTCACGAATCGCCGCCATCGCTCCATCCCACCTTCACCTCGACTCTCGATGCCCTGTCTCCAGCATCGACGAGCGCAGTAGGCAGCGATCGTTACCTGTCGTAATGCGACGCAAACTGACAGCTGTTGATCTAAGTGACTCTTGTGCGATTCTGGGCACTGACGAAAGTTGACGCTTGCTGACGCGGAGCTATCGCTGGCACGAGCGGGGGGTCCTTACATGGCGGTGGCGATGCGCGGCCGGGAAAGTCTTCCTGACGGGCCGCTTCGCCGCCTGATCCAGGCTATCCATGACCTCTACAACGATGCGGGACGGCCAGGTCTGCGGCAGATCAGCACCGAGATCCGGCGTCGCAACGACCTGCGCGACACGGTGAGCCACGAGACCGTCAGCGCGATCCTGCGCGGCGACGCCCTACCCCGTTGGCGAAAGCTCGAGTGCCTGGTCCGGGTGCTGGTGACCTGGGCGGTATCCCAGCCGGAGGCGGATGCCGAGGTGCGACGGTTTCACGCGATGTGGCTGGAGGCCGACGATGCCGCGGTTGCTGTGGCCTTGCGGCGCGCGGTCACCGATTCGCCGCCTACCGTCGTCGACCCGGTGTTGCCGCGACAGTTGCCCAACGAGTTGACGCCGTCCGTGGCCGTCCTCACGTCGAACGCTCCGGCCCGTAACCCAACCTTTGTCGGGCGAGCCGAGATCCTCGAGCGCATGCAGAACCTACTCGGCGCTTCGCCCCGCAGCCCTCTGGTGCTGCGAGGTATTGGAGGCGTGGGGAAGACTCAGTTGGTCGCCGAGTACATCCATCTCCATGCCGCCAACTACGAGGTTGTCTGGTGGATCCCGGCCGCTGAGTTGGCCTCTGCTCGGGCCGCGTTCGCGGCTCTCGCTGATCGGATTGGCCTGTCCCGTAGCTGGGATCTCGCCCAGACTGCTCAACAGACCCTTGGCGCCCTCGAGGACAGCAGGCTGCGCTGGCTATTAATCTTCGATAACGTCGATGATCCAGTGGCCATCGGCCCAATGCTGCCCAGCGGTGGTGATGTAATCGCCACGACGCGGGCACTCGGGTGGCCGAGGGCCTGCAAGGTTCTTGAGGTGGATGTCTTTCAGCGGCAGGAAAGTGTCAAGTTACTCTGCCAGCTGGGTGCGGGCATCGTGCCGGCCGACGCCGACCGACTTGCTGCGCAGCTCGGTGACCTGCCGCTGGCACTGGAACAGGTTGCAGCCGTGCAGTCGGCCACCGGCATGCCTGTGACTGAGTATCTCCGCCTCTACTCCGAGCACATTAGCGACCTCTTGGCGACGCGACCACAGCAGGATCATCCCACCAGTGTCGTGGCATTCGTGACCCTCGCCATGGACAGCCTGCGCCAGCGGACTCCGGCCGCCGCCCAGTTGTTCGAGTTGTTTGCGTTTCTCGGTTCTGAGCCGGTTCCGGTCAGCCTCTTCCGGATTGGCCGGACTGCCGGCATCGAGGCACCGCTCGGCCGCGCACTGTTTCAGTTTGACTTCATCGAGCGGGTCGTTGGTCAGCTGGTCCGCTATGGTGTCGCCCGGATCGAACCTCGGAGCCAGCGTATCCAGGTGCACAGGCTGATCCGATCTGTGCTGCGCGAACAGCTCGACCCCGAGCGTGCCGCCGAAGTCCGGGCGACCACGCACCGCCTACTCGGCGCTGCGAATCCGGGACGGCCCGACGATCCGAGTACGTGGTCGCTGCACGCTGACATCGGGCCCCACTTGATCGCCAGTGACGCCGTCTATTCCGAAGATTTCGGGGCTCGGCGGGCCGTCGTCGACCAGGTCCGCTATCTCGAACGCCGGGGTGACTACCACGAGTCCCGGCGGCTGGGTGAACTCGCCATCACGGTCTGGCGGCGTGCGCAGGGCGACCACGACCTCGGCACTGAGGACCGACTTACATTTCGCGCGATCAGGGAGACCGCGAATGCGATGCGTGCACTCGGCTCGTACGAGGAGGCGCGCCGACTGACCGAGGACGCGCTGAGGCATCTTCGGAGCAGTCCAGTACATGGCGAGGACGACCCACTGACCCTGGACCTGGCTGGCACGGTTGGTATTTACCTGCGTATTACTGGTGCGTACGCCGAGGCGGAGGCCATCGACCGGGACGTAGTGGAGCGCCGCGAACGTCTCAACGGCACGGATGATCCGGCGACGCTGCGGGCCGTCGGAAATCTCGCAGTGAGCCTACGCATGAACGGCAAGTTCGACGAGGCGTACTCAGTCGATATCCGGGTCCACGATGCCTCTCGGCGCCGCTTCGGCGAGAACGACCCACGGGTATTACTCGCGGCAGCGAACTTGACCAAGGATCTGCATGGTCTCGGCCATTACCAGAAGTGCCTGGATGAGATCGAGCGGGTTCTACCTGTTCAAATCTCCCTGCACGGGGGCAGGCACGAGTATGTACTTTGGTCAACGCGGATGCGGGCGATCGGCCTGCGCCGCACCGGGCAACCCGTTGAGGCGGTGCAGGTTGCCAGCACGAACCTCCTGAACGCCGAGCGCATCTTCGGGCCAGTTCACGAGACCACGCTGCTCAGCATGATCACCTATTCCAATGCGTTGCGATCGGCAGGTGATCTGGACGGCGCCAAGGAGAAGGCCGGCGAGTCGCTCGCCCGGCTGCGCAACGCGTTTGGTCCGTATAACCCAGTGACACTGGCTGCCGCCACCAACTTCGCGGCGATCCTGCGGTCGATGGGGGTCCGCAGCGAAGCGGCTGGCATCGACCAGGTCACCGTCCAGGCGCTTACTAGATCGGTGGGTGATAACCACCCATACACACTGGTTGCCATGAACGGGCTGGCCATTGACTTGAGGCTGGCGCAGGAATTCGAAGCCGCGTTGATGCTTTCCCGTTCGGTGATGGCTCGTGCCACCGACGCGCTGGGGCCGGGTCACCCGGTCACCCTGGCCTTCGAGGCGAACCTTGCCCTTGACCTGGCGGCGGCGGGACGGATCACCGGTTCCGTCAACCCATCGGACCACGGGCGGGCCGAAGTCGACATTGAACCACCCGAGTCGTAGCCGATCCATCGGTCGGGGCGGGGTGGCGAACGCAGTACGCATGCTCGTGTCGCCCACAATGGCAGGGCAATGGGCCGCCCTCCCCGCCGCGCGAGCCGGCCACCTCTCAGATTCTGTAGTCGGCTGCTTAGGGAGGAATCCCGATGAGAGATTTTGTGTCGCTTAACCTTGCAGCGCGAAGGACTGATTTTGACCATCCCGACTGGCCGCATCGCAGTCTTGACGTCGATCAACTCCGCCGTGCCGGCTGTGAGCCTGTTCCTTTCCATGAGTTCGTGCTCAAGGTCCATCAACGCTGCAACCTGTCGTGTGACTACTGTTTTGTATATGAATCGCCAGATCAGAGCTGGCGAGACCGTCCGAACATCATGTCGGCGGCCGTCTGCGCGGCAGCTGTTGAGCGCATCGCTGAGCACGTCCGGCGCCATGGGCTCCTTCGGGTGAGCGTGGTCCTCCACGGGGGGGAGCCACTGTTGGCTGGTGTGGACCGCCTAGTCGACCTCACCACCGAACTGAGGGCCTCGATCCCGGCCGAGGTGACCGTTGGCATTCAGACCAACGGTATTGCCCTGAATGAGGAGGCGCTCCTCCAGCTATCGGAGGCGGAGGTTCGGATCGGCGTGAGTATCGATGGCCTGTGGGAAACCCACGATCAGCACCGCCGTGGCCGCAACGGGAGCGGCAGTCATGCCGCTGTGGAGCGTGCCCTGAACCTTCTCGCAAGTTCGCGTTTCCGTTCCTCCTACCAAGGTCTGCTCAGTATCGTCGATACGGACGCGCCGCCTGTGGAAACCTACGAGGCGCTGCTGCGGTACTCCCCGCCCGCCATCGACTTGTTGCTCCCGCACGCGAATTGGGAGAGTCCGCCCAGGCGTGAGCCTGGGCACGCTACGCCGCACGCCGACTGGCTTATAGCGATCTTCGATCGCTGGTACAGCGCACCTCGCCGAGAGACCAGTGTTCGGTTGTTCGAGGAGATCATCAGTCTGCTCTTCGGTCAGGGCAGCCGGTCCGAGCAGGTCGGGGCCAGTCCAGTAGCACTGGTAGTGATCGAGACCGATGGGGACATCGAGCTCGTTGATTCACTGAAAAGCGCTTATCCGGGAGCATGCTCCACAGCCTTGAACGTCCGGGAGCATGAGCTTGACGCAGCACTAGATCATCCGGGTGTGGTCGCTCGGCAGATCGGTGTGGAGGCATTGAGCGATGCGTGTCGTGCCTGTCCAGTCGGCCGGGTCTGCGGCGGTGGCCACTATGTTCACCGGTACCGTGCGGGTGAGGGCTTCCGCCATCCGTCCGTCTATTGCGCCGACATGCTTTCCCTCATCGGCCACATAGGCGGACGTCTGAGTGCCGATTTGGCAGCCCTGCCTAAGGGGGGCATCTGATGGCCGATTCGGGAGGGGGTGTCGTGGAGCAGCATGCCCTCTCCGCCACGACGCTCCAAGCACTGGCTGACGGGTATGGCGGTGCCGAGGCCGTTGCCGAGCTTTGGCGCGGGCAGGAGAGCCGTCGGCTCCTTCTGTTCAAGCTAGCTCACGACCACCTCGCCGATACGACAGACCGGCGTACGGCGCTCAAGGCAGTGTTCGAGGCGGAGGACCGCGAGCCGGAACTCGTCCGCGCCATTTTGGTCGATCCGATGGTCGCGCTGTGGGCCGCGGGCATCGTCCGTCGCGCACCCCGGGAGACGGTGCCGCTGGCCGATATCGTGCGGTTGAATGAGATCGCGGTGGCTGCCGCGATGTGGGCCGAATCCGACGTCGAGACCCGCGGCTGGTCCCGCAACGGGTGGGTGAGCATTCCAACGATCGGCCGGTTGCCGGTGTCTGAGCAGTCCGGGCCGGTGCGGCTCGTCGTGACGAAGGGTCTGCTGAGCGTGGACGGCCTTGATCGGGACCTTGATGATCCGGGATGGCAGCACGCACGTACGGTGACGGTTGGCGACGATACCGACGTGCAGTTGGAGGACATCGATCCCTGCCGTGACACCTTCCATATCCGGGCCGCTGAACGGCTTAGTGACTCGGACTTTGACGTTTGGCGTCGTGCATTGGATGCAGCTTGGCAAATTCTGACGCAGTATTGCCCCGAGAGGGTGTTGGAATTGTCGGCGGGCCTGCACGCACTAGTGCCGTTCCCGGAACCCGAGAACCGGACGGCGCACAGCGCAACCGCGCGAGATGCCATCGGAGTGATTGGCCTGGACCTGCCGAAGGATCCGGCCGAATTAGCAGTCACACTGATACACGAGTTCCAGCACTCCAAGCTCTCGAGCGTACTGGATGTCCTAGACCTGTACCGTCCGTCAGACCGTCTGTTCTTTGCGCCGTGGCGCACCGACGCACGGCCGATCAGTGGCCTTCTTCAAGGCGTCTATGCCTTTATCGCCGTAGCCGATACCTGGGCCAGGCTGTCTGCCGTCCCAGAGCGGTTCCCACGGGCGCAGCGGGAGTTCGCCGAGTCCCGCGCTCAGGTATCCGAAGCGCTCGATACGCTCGCTGGCTCAGATCTGCTGACGTCGGCCGGGGAACGGTTCCTGACAGGCATGCGAGGTGCCGTAAACCGGCTGAACAGCATCCAGTTGCCGACAGTGGCTGAGGCGGCGGCCGAGCGATTGCTTGCAGACCGTCGCGCAGCCTGGCAGATAGCTAACCCAGCGGCCTCCTGAGGCGGGATCGGCTCAGGAGGCGGGTCTGGTGGCACCGTTCGAGGGTCGTGGCCGACTTCAGGACGCGGAGGGGTACGTCCTGGGTCAGGCCAGGTAGGCCGCCAGGGGGATGCTCTGCTCGCGGAGGGCGGTGGCGATCAGGGCGGCGATCTGCTTGGCGCCGGCCGCCTCGAAATGGGTGTGGTCGTTGCAGAAGAACGCGCCGACCGCGCCCTGGGTGTAATCGCCGTTGTTCGGGCAGAGCTTCAGCTGGTTGTAGAGCGCGACGCTGCGGGCGTGCAGGTCGATGACCGGCACCCCGTTGGCGGTGGCGGCGTTCTTCGTCTCGGTGACGAAGCCCCGGTTGCCGACCGCGGTGCTGCCGCTGCAGGTGATCGCCGCGACCGGGGTGACGAAGATCGGCTTGGCGCCGCGGGCCTTGGCGGCCGCCGCCATCACGCCGAGCAGCTGCTGGAACCGGGCCGTGCCGACGTGCCGCGGGCAGGCCGAGTCGCCGTCGTTGATGCCGAACTGGACGATCAGGTAGTCGCCGGACTTCATACCGGTGGTCGCGTTTAGCATGGCCGACCACCGGGTGCTGTACGCCGTCGAGCTGAGCGTGCACTCGCCGGCCGCGTTCTTCACGCTGGTGACGTTGCCCTCGTACAGCCAGGTCTGGATGCTGCGGCCGCCGACCGCGCTGTTCTGCACGGTCGCGTCGGTGGTCAGGTACGACGGGAACTGGCTGCCCCAGCCGATCGGGCAGGTGCTGGCGTTCATCATCGTCGAGTCGCCGGCCATCCACACCTTGATCGCCGGGAGGGCGGCGGCCCGGGTGCCGGTGCCGGCGGCGGTGCCGGCGCAGGGGACGGCCGGGGCGGGGTCGGTGGTGGCGGCTCGGGCGGGGGTGCCGAGGCCGGCGGTGAGCAGGGTGGTGGCCAGTGCCACGAGGAGGGTTTTCACGGGGATGCTCCTGCGCTTTCTGGGGATGGTCAGGACAGGATCGGTACGAGCTTGGTGGCGATCGCCAGGTGGCCCTTGTCGTTCGGGTGGACCGAGTCGCTCAGGCCGTCCGCGGGCAGCCAGCCGGTGGTGTCGACGTAGAACACCGCGGCGTCACCGGCGCTGTTGCGGGCCTGGACCGCCGCCTTGGTCTCGGCCGCGTACCGGCCGATGAAGGTGCGCATCGCGTAGAGCTTGGCGTTCGGGAACTTGGCCCGGATCCTGGTCAGGAACGTGACGTACTTCGCCTGGAAGTCCGTGCCGCTCACGCCGTGGCTCTTGTCGTTGGTGCCCAGGTTGATCACCACGGCGGCGGGGGTGTAGCGGCTGAAGTTCCACAGGTCGGTGCCGGCCTGGCCGCCGCTGGACATCCAGTAGCGGGTCTCGTGCGCCCAGCAGCCGTCCGAGGTCTCCGACAGGCACATGCCGCCGATCGCGATCTGGGTGTGGTCGGCGCCCAGCCGCTCACCGGTCACGAAGCCGTAGTCGGTCACGGCGAGCTGGCTGCTCGTGGTGCCCGCGGTGATCGAGTCGCCGACGAACTCGATCAGCCGGCTCCGGGCCGGCGCCTTGAACGTGGCCGCGCCGGCGTCCAGCACCAGCCCCTGGAAGACCGCGTCACCGGTGTACGACCCGGCCACCTGCCGGTAGCTGACGATCAGCGTGTGGTTCCCGCTCGCCAGCCCGGCCGGTGTCAGGTCGACCGTGCCGGAGACCTTGCCGTACGCGGTGAACGCCCGCCCGTCGACGCTCGCCCACAGGTCGACGGCGTTGCGTTGCCTGAGCTTCACCGTCCGGCCGGTGAAACCGACCCGGAGGTACGCGCCGGCCCAGTACGGCACGTACGCGGAGGTGTTCGTGGTGTTCCAGCGGCCCACGAAGCTGATGTTGGTGTCGCTCGGTGACCCGTCCCCGACGGCGGCCCGGGCCTGTGGGGCGATCAGCCAGCCGCCGAGACTCAGCAGCGCGGTCGTCGCCAGAACGATGCATCGTCGCATGACTCGCCTCCGATTCGGGAGCGCTCCCATTACGTTCGTGTGAACATGGTTACGTTCGAATCGAAACGTGTCAATGCATGAGCGACCTGCGCCGTCCCTCGGTCAAACAGAATGCCCGCCCTCGACGGAGGACGGGCACGCGGTGGAGCGCAGGGTCGGGTCAGACCGGTTCGGGTTCGCCGAACGGCACCGAATCCGGGTCGTCCGGGCCCGGCATCGGTTCGATCGGCGCGGCCGGCAGCGTCTCCGGAGTGTCCGGGGACAGCTCGCCCGGGTCGTCCGGGACCGGCTCGTTCGGGTCGATCGGCGGGTAGAGCTCGGGATCGGGTCCGGGAAGCACCATGAAGATCCCTTGCCCGTTCCAGGCCCCCGATAAGCCTCCGGCCCCCGGCTGGCTTCCAGGGGTGTGTCCGCGCCCTCGAGACACCCCTGAGAACCAGCCAGGACCCGGGGGCGCGCTGCGGCCCGGAGTGGCAGCGGTCTCGCGGAGGCCTCACGGGCGGGACCCGGCTCGTGGCCTGCGGGCGGGCGCTCCGTGTCCGTACCGGAAAAGGGGTGACCGGAAACGGACAGCGGATCGTCAGAGGGGTTCGGCGGTGCCGTCCAGCAGGCGGCCTTGGCGAGCCATCTGGTTCTGCAGCGCGGCGTGGTAGTCCGCGGCGAACTTGGTCAGGTCGCTGATCTCGCGCAGCAGGTCGGCGCGGCGGGCGGTGAGCGTGGCCACCGCCTCGCTGTGCTGGCGGTGGGCGTTCTGCTCGATGTCGCCGGCGGCCCGGCGCGCGTCGTCGATCAGCCGGTCGCAGCGCAGCTGGGTGTCGGCGATCAACGCCTGTGACTCCTCGCCGGCGTCCTGCAGGTAGTTGTCGGCGGTGCGCTGCGCCGCGGCCAGGACACGGTCCTGCAGCTGGTTCTCGCTGGTGGTGGAGATGATGGCGGTGGCCGCCGCGGCGGCCGGGCGGGCCTGCTCGAGCTGACGGTGCACCTGGCGGGCATTCTGCTCGGCCTGGTCGCAGGCGCGGCGGGCGCGGTCCAGCTCGGCGGCGGCCGCCGCGATCGCGGCCTCGGCGGCCTCGGTGCTGGGTCCGGACGGCTGCTGCTGCGGCGCGTTGCGGGGCAGCTGGTTCTGCAGGGCGTTGTTCTCCTCCAGCAGCCGGATCATCTCTTGGGTGATCTCGTCCAGGAGCGTGTCGACCTGCTCCTCGTCGTAGCCCCGCTTGCCGAGGGAGGCTTTACCGAACTCGATGTTGTGGATCTCGGCTGGTGTCAGAGGCACGGTGCTCCTCGGGTCGCGTTGATGGTCAGGCGCGGGCCGGCCCGGGGCTCCCCACGGGGCCGGAGTCCGCCGGGGTACGGCCCTGACCGGGGGACTGGAGCAAGGCCACTCTACGCGTCCCGGTCCGGCCGGACACGGCGGTCAAGATCCATGGGAGAGCGGGATCACGCGTCGAGGAACTTGAGCACGGCCAGCACCCGCCGGTTGTCGTCCTCGGACGGCGGCATGCCGAGCTTCGTGAAGATGTTGTTGATGTACTTGCTCACCACTTTCTCGGTGATGAACATCCGGCCGGCGATGGCCGCGTTCGACCGGCCCTCGGCGATGTGGGTGAGCACCTCGAGCTCGCGCGGGCTCAGCCCGGCCAGGGGCTCCCGGCGGGCCAGCAGCTGCGCGACCACCTCCGGATCGAACGCGGTGCCGCCGCCGGCCACCTGCCGGACCGCGTGGACGAACTGCTCGACGTCCGAGACCCGTTCCTTGAGCAGGTAGCCGATCCCGCCGGTGCGGTCGGTGAGCAACTCCCGGGCGTAGAGCGGCTCGACGTGCTGGGACAGCACCAGCACCGGGAGGCCGGGGATCGCGGTGCGGGCCGCTATGGCCGCCTTCAGCCCCTCGTCGGTGTGCGTGGGCGGCAGCCGTACGTCGATGATCGCCACATCCGGCCGGTGCCCGAGCAGGGCCGGCAACAGGGCCGGCCCGTTGTCGACGGCCTCCACCACCTCGAAGTCGAACGCCTCGAGGAGCCGGGTCAGCCCGTCCCGCAGCAGGGTCAGGTCTTCGGCGATGACAACGCGCACGGCAACTCCATGGTCACGAGGGTCGGGCCGCCGGGCGGCGAGAAGATCGCCAGCGTGCCGTCGAAAGCGTTGAGCCGGCGTTCGATGCCGTGCAGGCCGGTGCCGCGGTCCGGGTCGGCGCCGCCCCGGCCGTCGTCCCCGATCGCGACGGTCAGGATGCCCGCGGTGTAGCCGAGGGCGACCCGGGCGGAACGGGCCTTGCTGTGCCGCACCATGTTCGCCAGCGTCTCGGCCACCGCGAAGTAGACCGCCGACTCGACGGGTGTGTCCAGCCGGCCCGGCAGATGCGAGGAGACCTCGGTGTTCACCGGCAGGCTCATGGCCAGGGCCTGCACCGCGCCCTCCAGACCCCGCTCGGCCAGCACCGGCGGGTGGATGCCGCGGACCAGGTGACGCAGCTCGACGAGCGCGGCGGTGCTGGCCATCCGAGCCTCGGCGAGCAGCTTGAGCGCGGCGGCCGGGTCGTGGCGGACCAGGCGTTCGGCGAGCCCGATCGTCATGCCCACCGACACCATCCGGGCCTGCGGGCCGTCGTGCAGGTCACGCTCGATCCGGCGCAGCTCGGCGGCCTGCGCGTCGATGGCGTCGGCCCGGGTGGTGGTCAGGTAGGCGACCCGCAGCCGCAGCTCGGCGGAGTTGGTCGGCGCCAGGAAGAGCCGGGCGAAGAGGACGTCCACCCGCCGCAGCTGCGGGGCCAGGAGCAGGCCGGCCCCCAGGATCGCCAGCCCCTGTGGGAGGGCCAGCCAGGCTTCGCGCAGGTCG
The DNA here is from genome assembly GCF_016862315.1 of Actinoplanes palleronii. Lineage (GTDB taxonomy): Bacteria > Actinomycetota > Actinomycetes > Mycobacteriales > Micromonosporaceae > Actinoplanes > Actinoplanes palleronii. The sequence continues at coordinate 29,172 of NZ_BOMS01000098.1, forward strand.
GTGGTGGGCCAGAACACGCCGTAGCCGAACCACACGTCACCCAGGTGCAGCCAGAGCGGCAGCAGGCCGACGCCGGCCAGCCCGTAGACCGGGATCGCGACGGTGATCAGGCCGAGCAGCACCCCGACCAGCGCGCCGGGCAGCAGCCAGGCGACGTCCCGCCAGGTGGCCGGGTCCCGGACGATCCAGCGCAGCCACGCCGGGCCGCCGAACTCGGCGCGGTCCGGCGCCGGCGGGTAGGGCCGGCGGATCGGGATGCCGGCCCGTGCGGCCAGGCGGCGTTCGAGGTCGGCACGCCACCGTACGACGGTGGTGGTCACGCTCAGCAGCTCGATGCCGAGAGTCGGTATCGGGCTGAGCAGCAGTCCGATCAGCCAGAGTGTGAGCACCGGCACGTTGAGTAATCCGAGCACGGTGGCGAACAGGCCGTCCACGGTTGCGAGAAGGCCGGCGCGGACCCGGGCTCGGGGCGTCATGCCACCATCATGGCGCTTCCGCGAAATCGTCCGGCGGTCGCAAGGGTGCTGGCACCCCAAAGCGGCTGGGCTCTGATACTCCTGACCACCAGGCCCGGATTCCGGACACTGGAAGGATGACGACAACCGCAGCCCGGCGGGCCCCGCACTCCGGCAGTGACTTCGCAGAGCTGAATCGGAGGATCAACGCGCTCGGTCTGATGCGGCGACGACCGGCCTACTACGCCGTGCGTCTGACCGTGGTGGGCCTATTGGTGATCGCGGGCTGGACGGCTTTCGCCGTGATCGGCGAGTCCTGGTGGAACCTGGTCACGGCGGTCTTCCTGGCCGTGGCGTTCGCGCAGCTGGCGCTGGTCGCCCACGACCTGGCCCACCGGCAGGTGTTCCGCACCCGGCAGCCGAGTGAGATCGCCGGCCGGGTGGCCGGCAACCTCGGCATCGGGATGAGTTACGGCTGGTGGATGGAGAAGCACTCGCGCCACCACAGCAACCCGAACCACGACGACCTCGACCCGGACGTGGCGCCCGAGGTGCTGATCTGGGCGACCAAGTCGGCGCTCGGCCGCCGGGGGCTGGCCGGGTTCGTCACACGTCACCAGGCCGGACTGTTCTTCCCGCTGCTGACCCTGCTCGGCCTCGACCTGAAGCTCGCCAGCGTCAAGGCGATCCGGGCGGGCCTGGTCAAGCGCCCGGTCCTGGAGAGCGTGCTGCTCGTCGTGCATTTCGCCGTCTACCTGAGCGCGCTGTTCATCGTGCTGTCCCCGCTGCAGGCGATCGCGTTCGCGGTCGTGCACCAGGCGCTGTTCGGCCTCTACCTGGGGATGACCTTCGCGCCGAACCACAAGGGCATGCCGCACCCGACCGGTGACGAGGACTTCCTGCGCAAGCAGGTGGTGACGTCCCGGAACGTGACCGGCGGCTGGTTCGTCGACGTCGCGCTGGGCGGCCTGAACCACCAGATCGAGCACCACCTCTTCCCGGCCATGCCGAGCCCGAATCTGCGCAAGGCGCAACCGATCGTCCGGCAGTACTGCGCCGAGATCGGCGTGCCGTACGTGCAGACCGGGCTGATCGAGTCGTACCGGCAGGCCCTGCGTTTCCTGCACGAGGTCGGGGCGCCGCTGCGCGAGGAACGGGCGGGGAAGAGCGCCTGACGACGGACTCCGGGGTGGCCCTGACGCGGTGAACCCGCTCGGGGCCACCCCGTTCTCGTCGGGAAGCGCCATGATGGCCTCGATGACCGAGGACGCCGGGAGGCGATCATGACTACCGTTTCGGCCGAGCGGCTCGCGGCGATCTTCGTCGAGGTGGCCGACACCCTCGGCGACGAGTTCGAGCTGACTGCTTTCCTGCAGATGCTCTCTGTCCGGGCGGCCGGTCTGGCCGACGCGTCAGCGGTCGGGCTGATGCTGGCCGACCCGCAGGGCCGGCCGGAGCTGACGGCCGGCTCGGACGTGAACGTCCACCGGCTGCAGTCGTTCCAGCTGCAGTACCGGGACGGCCCCGGCCTGGACGCGTTCCGGACCGGCGCCACCGTGATCAACATCGACCTCGGCGCGGCCGGTGACCGGTGGCCGCGCTTCGCGGCGCGGGCCGCGAGAGCCGGGTTCGGCTCGGTGCACGCGATCCCGCTGCGGCTGCGGGACCAGGTGATCGGTGCGATGAGCGTCTTCTGGACGGCCACCGGCGCCGGTCTCGCCACCCACGACGTGCTGGTCCTGCGGGCGCTGGCCGACGGGGCGACCATCGCGCTGCTGAAGGAACGCGCGATCAGCCGGAGCGAACGGCTGGCCGGGCAGTTGCAGGGCGCCCTGAACAGCCGGATCGTGATCGAGCAGGCCAAGGGTGCGATCGCGGAGCGGAACGGCGTACCGATCGACCAGGCGTTCCAGCTCCTGCGGTCCTACGCCCGGCGCAACAACCAGCGGCTGAGCGAGCTGGCGCACACCATCGTCAACGACCAGAAGAACGCGCCCGACCTCTACGCCTGAGCCGGTCCGGTGCCGTCCGGCGGGTCGTCCGCGGCGGCGCCGAGGATCTCCCGGGCCAGGTCGGCCAGCCGCCGGTTGCTGTTGCGGGCCTGCTGGCGCAGCCGGGTGAAGGCCACGTCCATCGGGATGTCGTGCCGCTCCGCCAGCACCCCCTTGGCCTGCTCGATCACCACCCGGGTGGTGAACGCCTGCTGGAGCTGCGCGGCATACAGCCGCTGGGTGGTCAGCGCCCGATGCTGCAACAGGCTGATCGTGGCCAGGTCGGCCAGCGCCCGCGCGAGCCGCTGACCGGGCGGCTGCAGCGGCCGGGCGGACCGGCTGAACAGGCTCAGCGCCCCGATCACCTGATCGCCGCGACGCATCGGGACGGCGTGTGCCCGGCGGTACCCGGCCGCGCGGGCCGGGTCGGCCAGCGACTGCCAGCGCGCCTCGACCGGATCGAGGCGGGCGTCCGCGACGGGTTCACCGGTCCGGAAGGCGATCACCGACGGCCCGTCGCCACCGGTCAGGCCGGCCTGCTCCAGCCGGCGCACGTCGGCGCCGGAGAGGGCCGCTATCCGCAGCGTGCCGACCGTGTCGGCGAGCAGCACGCCGGCCCCGTCGACGCCGAGCAGGTCCCGGCAGTGCTGGGTGAGCTGCTGCAGGTAGGCGGGGAGGTCGAAGTCGTCGCCGAGAGTGTCGGCGAGGGTGACGAGCACGCGGCCGACCCGGTCCGCGGGCGCGAGGTCACGGCCGGAGCCGTCTGGGGAGGTCACCGATCCAGGCCCCGTTCGAACCGCAGCCGGCCGCTCAACACGTCCTCGACCACCTCGGACAGGGACTGGCGCCGGTCCTCGGCGTGCCCGCGCAGCCGGCGCATGGCCGCCGGGGCGTCCGCGTGGATCTGGGCGATCACCATGCCGACGGCCTGCTGGGTCCGGGCCGCCTCGACCGGCAGCTCCGCACCGCTCTGCGGCTCGGCCCGGAGCAGGTCGCCGAGCAGCAGCAGCGCGGTCGCGGCGGCGTAGCGCGACGCCGTGCCCTGATCGTCGTCGGACAACGGGCCCGGCTCGGCCCGGCACAGGTCGAGCACCGCCACCGGGTGGTCGGCGCTGAGGACCGGGAAGGCGAACACCGCCGCGACGCCCTGGTCCCGGGCCCGGGGTGCGAAGTCCGGCCAGCGCCCGGCCGCCGACGCCGCGGTCAGGTCACCGACCAGGACCGGTCGCAGGGTGCGGGCCGCCTCGACGCCGGGACCCTGCGCCAGGCTGATCTGCAGGTCCTCGACCTCGTCGGCGAGCTCACCGGCGTGCGACGCCCGGAACCGGCCCTCGGGACCGGCGAACATGGTCAGGCCCACCCCGGTCGGTGTCCCGATCGCGGCGCGGCAGTGCTGGCAGACCGCCTCGGTGCCGCCGGCCGCGCGCAGGCGCACGACCAGGCGGCCGACCTCGTCCGGCGGCGGTGACCCGGTCATCGGGCACCGGCCGGAGGGCGGCGGACAGCGAGATGGGCAGATGCCGGCACGGCAACTCCTGGGGGCCGAATGAGTCGGTTCCCCGCCAGGGTCTGGGGCGGCGACGGCCTAAGCCGTGGTCGCAGTGTACGCCTTTCGATATCGCCCGTTATCGGGCGACACCCGGCTGGCTCGTGTTTCGGAACCCGACCGGGTTCCGAAACACTACCTAGCCGCGGCTGATCAGCTGACGAGCCGGCAACCGCGGCGTGCCGCTCCGCGCGCCGTCGGAGTCCCGGGTCAGGCGTAGCGCCAGGTATACCTGGCCGAGATCGCCGGCCATCGATCGCAACCGGTCACCGATCCGGGTGTCGACGACCGGCGCGCTCAGCGGCAGGACGGCCACGTCGAGGCGGGTCGCGGCGAGCCAGCCGCCCGACAGCGCCTCGCCGGCCCGCAGCCAGCCGGGCACGTCGCCGGCCGTGCCGTGCAGCACCGCGAACGCGGCCGTCGCCGGGTGCCCGGCGCGCAGCTCGTCGTTCCACTGGGACACCGCCGGGCGGCCGCCACCGGCCGGCCCGGTGCCGGTCAGCGCGGCCGTCTCCGCGCCGGTGAGCAGGCGCCACCCGGCGCCGTGCGCCAACGGCCTCGCCGACGGCGTCGATCTGCGCCGCGGACGGACCGGCGCCGGGCACCCGGCGCCGGTCGGTGTGCCGCCACCGCATCAGCTGGGCCAGCCGGACCGAGGCCAGCTCGGTCGGTACGTTCGCGTCCAGGCGGAGCCGGGCCAGATGCCCGGTCGAGCCGGCCGGCGGGAACCGGACGTCCACCGACCAGCCGTACGCGGCGAACGCCACCCGCGCGTGGTGCAGCGCCGCACCGCAGCTGAGCAGGGTGAGCCGGTCGTGGAGGTCGTCGATGTCCCGGGTGCGCGAACGCTCCAGCAGCAGGTCGAGGTGGTCGGAACCGAGGGACCACCGCCAGGGCTGCCGGTTCTGCACCGAGGGTGCGTAACCGGCCATCGCCGCGGCGCGGTAGAGGACCTCGGTCATCTGCCGGGACTGCGAGAACTCGGCATGTCCTGACGGCAAGGAATTCCCCATGGTGCTCCCGGAAGCCTGCTGATGCTGGCGGGCCGCCGGGGTCCGGGGCGGTACGAACCACCTGATCCTAAGTGTCGATGTCCACCGCGGTAAATCCTGCCGGGGTCAACTCAGCCAGACGATGACACCGGTGACGTCGTGCAGCACGGCGGCGACCCCGGCCCGGACGGCGTCACCGCAGCGGGCGGCCGTGAACGAGGCCGGGTCGTACGTGGTGGCCGAGCCGAGACCCTCGCCGCGGAAGGACGCGCCGGCCCAGTCGGCCGCGGTGACGTTGCCGGTGGGCTCGGCCAGCTCCGCGCCGACGACCAGGAACTGCTGGTCCAGGTGGTTCGCGGTGACCACGGCGAGCGGGTCGATCAGGGTCTCGCCGGCGCTGACGATCAGGTCGGGGGCCAGCCGGACGGCCTCGGCGATGTCCGGGATCGGGTCGGTGGCGTCGGCGGTGATCGTCCGCAAATCGGCTTTTTCGGTTGTGGCCCATGACGTCACAGCGGTGACCAGGGCGCGGGTCGGCGCGTCGTCGCCGGTGGCGAGCAGCACCACGCGGTACCCCTCGGGCGGGTGAACGCCGGACCAGGAACCGGGCGCCGGGGTGATCGTGCTCTCCGGTGCCGGGGTGGCCGAGGAGGCCAGGAAACCCGGGCCGAGGGTGCCGGCCGGTACCGGTGCGGCGTGCGGCTCGGACCAGTCGTCGCCGGAGCCGCAGCCGGTGAGCAGGGTGGCGGCCGTGGCGAGGGCGGCGACGGCGCGGAGCGGGTGGCGCAAGGGGTTCTGCCTAAGAACGAGCGGACGGAACACCCTTCCTACACCGGATCCGGGGCGTTCCGAGATCACCGGATCACGTTGTCGTCAGCGGTTCGCCCGCCGTCTGGATCTTGTTAACCGGGGGCGTGCACGGTGCTCAGGCCACCTCTAAGGAGCCACCTTGTTACGCCGTTTCCTCACCGTCGCCGCCCTGGGGGTCGCCGCCGCGGCGACCGTCCTGCTGAGTGCCGCGCCGGCGCTCGCGCACGGTTTCAGCTCCACCGTCTACGTCGACGTCACCGCCGGGGACGCCGGTCGCGTGCGTACCACGGTCGAGCTGGAGTACGACCTGTTCATCGTGTCGGCCGCCGACTACGAGTCCGACGATCCGCTGTTCCGGGCCGGCACCGACGCGTTCGAGGCCGAGGACGCCGTCGCCATGGGCGCGGCGCTCAACGCCCACCGGGAGTCCGCGGTCCGGTACGTCACCGAGCGGTTCGGGATCAGCTCCGACGAGACCTGCACGGGCGCGCCGTCCGGTGACTTCACCATGGGTGCGCGGGAGGGTGTCCCGTACGCGACAATGCTCCTGGACTGGACCTGCCCGCCGGGCGGTGACGCCCACGAGGTGCGCAGCGCGCTGTTCCCGGACACCGAGACGTACGTCAAGGGCGTCAAGACCATCGTGACGTACGCGCTGGACGGCCGGACCGGCAGTGCCGCGCTGGACGCGAGCGCACCGACGTTCTCCACCGGGCAGTCCTGGCAGCACCGGTTCGGCGAGTTCTTCCTGCTCGGGGCGGAGCACCTGCTCACCGGGACCGATCACATCCTGTTCCTGCTGGCGCTGATCGCCGGGTCACGGCGGCTCCGGGAGATCGTGCTGGCGGCGACCGCGTTCACGGTGGCGCACTCGGTGACGTTCATGCTGGCCGCGCTGGGGCTGGTCGACGTGCCGGCCCGGGTGGTGGAGCCGGTCATCGCGCTGTCGATCGCGGTGGTGGCCGGGTGGAACCTGATCGCCGCGTACTTCGACAGGCCGGACAACAACGGCCGGCTCGGGGTGGTCTTCCTCTTCGGGCTCGTGCACGGGCTCGGGTTCGCCGGCGCGCTCGGCATCGACGAGGCGTTCTCCTGGACCCTGCTCTGGTCGTTGCTGGTCTTCAACGTCGGCATCGAGACCGTTCAATTGAGCGTGATCGCCTTGGTCTTCCCTCTGCTGATCGTGCTGCGACGCAGGTCACCCCGGGCCGGACGGTGGGCCACCGGGATCGTTTCGGCGGGTGTGTCCGTGATGGGACTGATCTGGTTCGGGCAGCGCCTGCTCGAGGGCTGAGCCTTCCGGCGTGCGTCGACAGTGATCTTGATCTTGTTCACCGGCGGTTCACCGGGCAGGGCCAGCTTGATCTCGCTTCCCCGAACTTTCCCACTGGGAAGCCACTTCTCTCATCAGGAAAAGGAACGGACACCGATGAGAACGAATCACCGGCATCGTCTGGCCGTCAGCGCCACCACGGTGTTCCTCGGCGTGAGCGTCGCCCTCGGCAGCGGTCTCGCCACCCCCGCCTTCGCGGACAGCACCACGGTCTCCGCCGTCATCCTCGGCGTCGGCGCCAACGAGGCACAGCGCATCGTCACCTGGTACTCCACGGTGGACGTGGCGCAGCAGGTCCAGGTCGCGCCGACCGCCAAGCTCGGCGCGAACGGCGAGTTCCCGGCGGACGCGGTGACCTTCGCCGCGACCGGCGCGGCGAACATCGCCACCAGCGGCGGGTTCAACCGGCACTCGACGATCACCGGGTTGCAGGAGAACACCTCGTACTCGTACCGGGTGGGCTCGGCCGGTGACTGGTCGACGGCGTACGCGTTCAGCACGCAGGACTTCGAAGGCGACTACGACTTCCTGTTCTACGGCGACCCGCAGATCGGCGCGTCCGGCAACGTGGCCAAGGACCAGGCCGGTTGGACCGACACCCTGGACGTGTCGCTGACCGCCAACCCCAAGGCCGAGCTGCTGGTCTCCGGCGGCGACCAGGTGGAGACCGCCAACACGGAGTCGCAGTGGAACGCCTTCCTGGCCTCCGACAAGCTGCGTCAGTACCCGTGGGCCGCCACCATCGGCAACCACGACGTCGGCGGCAAGGCGTACGAGCAGCACCTCTACACGCCGAACACCGACCGGTCGACCGCGTACTACGCGGACGGCAAGGGCACCGCCACCTCCGGCGGTGACTACTGGTACGTCTACAAGGACACCCTGTTCATCGACCTGAACAGCAACAGCTACGCCACCTCGCAGGGCGGCGGCGGGGACGCGGCACACGTCGCGTACGTCACCGACGTGATCAACAAGCACGGCTCCGAGGCGAAGTGGACCGTGCTGGTCTACCACCACTCGATCTACTCGGCCGCGTCGCACGCCAAGGACGCGGACAACAAGGTGCGCCGGGTCGACTTCCCGGCCACGTTCTCCAAGCTCGGCGTCGACCTGGTGCTGCAGGGCCACGACCACGTCTACACCCGCAGCTACCTGATCAAGAACGGCGCGAAGGCGAACCCCGACGAGCAGCCCGGCCAGTCCGAGGTGTTCGCCGGTCCCGGCGGTGTGCTGTACGTGACGGCGAACTCGGCCTCGGGTTCCAAGTACTACGACATCACCACCCCGGACAGCAGCGGGACCAGCGGCGCGGGCAACGGCGCCGACCCGCTGAAGCCGGAGGACTACTGGTACAACTCCGTGCAGAACCAGGAGCACGTGCGGTCGTACGTCAAGGTCCAGGTGCGCAACGACAAGCTGGTCGTCGAGGACGTCCGGAGCGGCACCTGCGCCGCGCCGAACGCGTCGGTCGAGCTGGGCCTGTCGTGCAGCAACGACGCCGCCACCAAGGGCGTCGGCACGGTCGTCGACAAGGTGACGGTGCACCCGTACCACGGTGACAACCAGGACATCCAGGTGAACGTGCCGGCCCTGGCGCCGGGCGAGTTCGGCTGGACCATCGACGGCCAGAACGGCCTGGTTGACCTGGGCACCGCCGCGCAGCAGAAGGACGCGTTCTTCCTCAGCGCGGACGGCAAGATCAACCCGATCAAGGTGACGGACAGCCGCCGGACGCTCTCGCCCTGGGCGCTCTCGGCCAGCGTCGGTGACTTCGCCGACGCCGCGAAGTCCTTCTCCGGCGCGTACCTCGGCTGGTCGCCGTACCTGGTGACCAAGGGCGCCGGCGCGACCGCCGGCAGCGCGGTGGCCTCCGGGTACGACAACGGCGGCAAGGGTCTCTCCGAGTCGGCGGTGCTCGGCTCGGCCGCGCAGGGCCACGCCCGTGGCTCCGCGGTGCTCGGCGCCGACCTGGGTCTGAAGTTCCCGGACAGCGTCGACAAGGGCAACTACCGCACCACCCTGACGATCACTGCGCTGAGCAGCTGACCGTTGTTCTCCTGGGCGGGGCGCTCCGGCGTCCCGCCCACCTTTTTAAGGACTTCGCCATGCGCCGCACCGTCGCGTTCCTGGCCGCCGCCTTCGCGGTCGTCGGCCTCAGCCCCGCACCCGCCCTGGCCGAGGGCGGTGACGTCACCTGGACGGTCCGCACCGCCTCGAACAGTTACGGCTCCGCCCGGTCCAGCTTCAGCTACGCGGTGAACCCGGGCGGCACCACCGAGGACGGCCTGATCGTCGCGAACAAGGGCACGACGCCGCTGACCCTCACGGTCTACGCCGCCGACGGCCTGACCACCTCGGCCGGGCAGCTCGACCTGCTCGCCCGGGACAAGACGTCGAAGGGCGTCGGCGTCTGGGTCAAGGCCGGCAATGGCACCGTGACCATCCCGGCCGGCAAGGCCGCCGAAGTGCCGTTCGCGGTCACCGTCCCGGCCAACGCCACCCCCGGCGACTACGTCGGCGGCATCGTCACCTCGTTGACCGCGCCCGACTCGACCGCCCAGGTCAACGTGGAACGCCGGCTCGGCATCAAGATCAAGCTGCGGGTCGGCGGTGACCTGGTCCCGGCGCTGGCCATCGAGGACATGTCGGTCAGCCGGACCGCGGTCACCTACAAGATCCACAACACCGGTAACGCGGTGCAGTCCGCCCGGCAGGCCGTGACGATCACCGGTCCGTTCGGCTGGTTCCGCACCGAGGCGCCGGCCATCGCCGCGCCGCCCGAGTTGCTGCCCGGCGAGAGCTGGACGGTCACCGTGCCGGTCGAGGACCTCACCCCGGCGGTGCTGATGACCGCGACCGCGACGCTGACCCCGCTGGTCACCGACGAGTCCGGCTCGACGACGGCGCTGGCCGACGTCTCGGCGACCGCACACCTGTGGGTGCTGCCCTGGACGTGGACGATCCTGCTGCTGGTCGCGATCGCCGCGGTCGTCGCCGGGGTCCTGCTGGCCCGCCGGGCCCGGCGACGGCGCAAGGCCCGGGAGGAAGCCCGGATCAAGGCCGCTGTCGCCGACGCGCTCCAGGCCGCTGCGACCACGGTCTGACCCCTTTTTCGTACGTACGAAAAAGTCGCCTTGCCAATGCTCAGCATCCGGGACGGGCGGACGGTCGGGACCACCGGATTCGTCCTGGTCACGGGTGTCTTCCGGGGCAACCTGGTGGTGGATCCCGGCCGGGGCTGGCATCGTTCCCGGGGGTAACGCCGAGTGGAGGAGGTCCGATGCGGCAGGCGCAACGGCTGAAGAGCGTCCGGTACGACATCCGGGGTCCGGTGCTGCGCCGGGCACAGGAGCTGGAGGCCGCCGGGCACCGGATCCTCAAGCTCAACCTCGGCAACCCGGCCCCGTGGGGGCTGGCCACGCCCGCGCCGATCGTCGCCGACATGGTGCAGAACCTCGTCGACGCGCAGGGGTACAGCGATGCCCGCGGCATCTACTCGGCCCGGGTCGCGGTCGCCCAGCACTACCAGACCCTCGGTGTGACAAGCGTCCAGCCGGACGACGTGCTGCTCGGCAACGGCGTCTCCGAGCTGATCGTGATGGTGCTGCAGGCGCTGCTGGACACCGGCGACGAGGTCCTGGTGCCGAGCCCGGACTATCCGCTGTGGACCGGCGCGGTGAGCCTCTGCGGTGGCCGCGCCGTGCACTACCGCTGCGACGAGAGCGCCGGCTGGGCCCCCGACCTGGAGCACATGGCGGCGCAGATCACCGAGCGCACCCGCGCCCTCGTGGTGATCAACCCGAACAACCCGACCGGCGCGGTCTACTCCGAGGAGGTCCTGCTCGGCATGATCGAGCTGGCCCGCCGGCACGGCTTGGTGATCTTCGCCGACGAGATCTACGACAAGATCGTGTACGACGGCGCGGTGCACCACACCCTCGCCGCGCTCGCCCCGGACGTGCCGGTGGTCAGCATGGGCGGCCTGTCGAAGACCCACCGGGCCGCCGGTTTCCGCTCCGGCTGGCTCGCCACCAGCGGCTTCTCCAGCACCGACGACTACCTGGACGGCCTGCAGCTGCTCGCCAACATGCGGCTCTGCCCGAACGTGCCAGCCCAGCACGCCATCCAGACCGCGCTCGGCGGCTACCAGAGCATCGAGGAGCTGATCCGCCCCGGCGGCCGTCTCCTGGAGCAGCGCGACCACGCCTGGCGCTCCCTGGTCGCCATCCCCGGCGTGGACTGCGTGAAGCCGGCCGGTGCGCTCTACCTCTTCGCCCGCCTCGACCCCGAGGTCCACAAGATCCACGACGATGAGAAGCTGGTCATCGACCTGCTCGAGCAGCAGCACCTGCTGATCTCGCACGGCACCGGCTTCAACATCGACACACCGGACCACCTGCGACTGGTGTTCCTGGCGCCGACCGACGTGCTCGACGACGCGGTCGGGCGGATCGCGACGTTCCTGTCGACGTATCGGCAGTAGTCACCCGTCCGGGGTCCTGCGCTCAGCGGCGGTCGCGCGGCAACATTGCCTGTCATGACTCGTGGCCGCTGGTGGGCTGTCGGTGGTGTTGTCGTCGTGACCGCGGTCGCCTTCCTCGTCGCGGTGGTGTGGTGGGGTGTGGACAGCCTGGAGCAGGTGAGCTGGGTGGCGGGCATCCTGGGCTTCGCCGCAACGGTGGTGATCGCACTCCTCGGCCCGTCCTCCCCGTCCTCGCCGCCTCCCGGCCCGGCCTCGTCTCCCCGCCCGGTCCCGCCTCCCGGCGGGGCCGCGCGGTCCGGCGCGGCGTCGCCTTCTGGCGCGGTGCCGGGGCGGCGGTGGGATCGGGCGCCGGTGCGGTCCGGGGTCGGGTCGGTCCTCGGGCTCGGCGCGCTCGGAGTCACGCTGATCGCGGCGATGGTCCTGGGCGCGGTGGCGCTGATCGCGCGCTGATCTCGCGCGGTGCTCGACCGCGGTGCTCGACCGCGGTGCTCGACCGCGGTGCTCGCGCGCGGCGGGGCTGCGGTGAAGGGCCGTGGCGCGCCTGCAGGTGGTGGGCTGGTTCTCAGGGGTGTCTCCGCGACGCGGAGACACCCCTGAGAACCAGCCGGGACCGCGGGTGAACCGGCGGTGTCAGCCGTCAGGGGGAAGCCGTATGGCGGCTCAGCGAACCCGGATGAACGGTGCAAAAGATCTAAATGTGCCCATAGGCTCCCCGGGGTGACGAACCAGTTAGCCACCGTCGCCAACGGGCGGGTCGCGTTCGGCGACGCGGTCGCCCGGGTCGCGGAATCGCTCAGCCCGCTCGGGGCCGCCGCCCGGATCATCGCCGAGTCGACCGCCTGCACGGTCGCGATGAAGGAACTCGACGTCGCCGGGCGGCGGATCGACGCCGACACCGAGGTGACGCTCACCCGGCTGGCCAACCGGCGCACCGACGCCGCGGCCTCGCTGCGGGAACTGCGCCGCCAGGTGGGCCGCACCGACCTGACCGCCGAGGCGCTGCGTCAGTGCATCCGGAACATGCAGCGCGCCCTCGGCCGCCGCGGCACCACCCCGGACGAGGCGCGGGTCTACGCCGAGTTGATCCACGGCTTCAGCGCCGACCTGCTCAGCCATCACTCCCAGCAGGGGAGCCAGGTGCTCACCGGCATCGACATGGTCCTCAATGGCGACGCCGCACCCCGGCTCGCGGGCAGTGCGGCGCCCCGCCGGGCCGGTGGCGGGCGCGGGCGCGGGCCGGTGCGCGGAGGCGGCAGCAGATGAGCGGGGCGAGAAGCGGGTGCCTGCCGATCCTCGCCCTGCTCGCCAGCCCCTGCCTCGCCCCCTACGGCGTCGCCGCCTTCGCCACCCCGGTGCTGGCCCCCTACGTCTACCTGAACCACCCGTCCTCGTTCGCCAAGGACCGCACGGTCTGGCTGGTGCTGCTGGCCGCCGTGCCGGTGCTCGCGTTCGTGCTGGTCCGCTGGGCGAGCCCGGCCGGCGGACGGCTGCGCGGCCGCGGTGACCGGCACCCGCCGGCGTCCCGCGCCCGGCGGCCGGGTCTGCGCGCCCGCCGCCCGCACCCGATCCGCGGATACCTCGACCGGATGCTCCTGCTGGTCGGCTCCACCTCGGCGGTCACCCTGTGCCTGGCGTGGAGCGGCCACGACATGTACGGGCCGATGGCCGGCGTGGAGACGATGATCCTGCTCGGCGCGGTCGGCGGCACGCTGATCGTGGTGCTGGTCGGGATCCGCGGCTGGGACCGGCCGTACGTCGCGCCGGTCACCGTCGAACAGGTCCGCGCGCACAACCAGCGTGCGCGCAAGGAGCTCCGCCGGATCCGTGCCGACAACGAGCGGGTGACCCGGATGGTCGCGAAGCTGGAGGCCAAGCTCACCGACGCGCACACCCGCCGGGACTTCGCCGTGCTGCGCACCATGCACCACGAGTCGTACGGCTGCGCGGACAGCGTCTATGTGCACTATCGGTCGGTGGAGGAGTCGCTGGGGCTGGTCTCGCAGCTGGTCCGCAGCGTGCGGATCACCGGCTGGCAGCCGAGCGGGGTGGTCCGGCGCGCGGTGAACCGCAAGGCGCGGGTGGCGTTCGTCCAGTTGCGCACCGAGACCGGCGGGCTGGCCGGGACCGCGGGCGAGCTGCGCTCCGAATGGACGCGGAACCGCGACCTGGTGCAGACCCTGAACGTGCGCACCGCCGACCTCAAATGCCAGATCCGCGACGAGTGCGGCCCCGCCGGCCTGCGCTGGTTCGAGGCCCTCCAGGACCGCCGCGACGCCGCCCGCCTGGCCGAGGGAAAACCCGTCAGCTGACCACCCGGCTGGTCCTCAGGGGTGTCTCCCGGGTGTTGAGGCACCCCTGAGAGCCAGCCGGGGGCCGGCGGCGCGCTGCGGCCCGGGGTGGCCACGGCCTCGCGGCGGCCTCACGGGCGGGACTCGGCTCGTAGCCTGCGGCGGGTGCTCGGTATGCGTACCGGAAAAGGGTTAACGGTGACGGGCGGCCATCGTCTCGACCGCGGACATCAGCAGGTCGAGGCCGAAGGCGTAGTAGTGCTCGAGGTCGGGCGGCTGCTGGTAGGTCTTCGCGAACTCGATCATCATGGGGAACTGGTCGGCGGGCAGGCATTCCAGCATGGCCCGCTTCTGCCGGCGCCACTCCGGGGCCTGCTCCCGCGGCACGGTCGCCGGGCAGTCGGGCTGGCCGGCGGCGAGGCCCATGGCGCCGTTGAGCAGGTACATCGCGATCCAGTACGCCTCTTCGACGCCGAAGCCGCCCTCGGTCAGCAGCGCGAGGGTGTCGTTGGTGGCGCGGGCGAAGCTGTCCGAGCGGGTCTTGTCCGTCGAGTGCAGCAGGTCGGGCAGCGCCGGGTGGGCGCGCATGACGTTTATCGCAGTCTGCACGATCGCGCGGAGCTGCACCTGCCACGGATCGCCGGTGCCACGGTCGGCCCGCAGACCGCTCAGCACGTGGTCGACGACGCCCTGCAGCAGCTCGTCCTTGTTCTTGAAGTGCCAGTACAGCGCCATCGGCGTGACGCCCAGCTCCTTGGCCAGGCGCCGGATGGTGATCGCGTCGAGGCCCTCCTCGTCGGCGAGGCGCAGGGCGCGCTCGGCGACGGTCGCCTTGCTCAGTCGTTCCGCTGGGGTCACTTGACAACCATACAACGTACAGGTCTCATGTACGAGGTACATGTACGTCGTACAAGTACCTTGTATAGGGGGAGAACATGGAGCAGAACCGTCGGTGGTGGGCGCTGGTCGCGGTGGCCCTCGGGACGTTCATGACGTATCTCGACAACAACGTCGTCAATGTGGCGTTGCCGTCGATCCAGCGCGAGCTGAACCTCAGCATCTCCGGGCTGGAGTGGATCACCAGCGCGTACATCCTGGTCTTCGCCGGTCTGCTGCTGGCCGGTGGCCGGATCGGGGACGTCCTGGGGCACCGGACGGCGTTCCTCTCCGGCCTGGCGGTCTTCACCGTCGCCTCGGTCGCGGCCGGCCTGGCCGGCAGCCAGGAACTGCTGATCGGCGCCCGCGCCGTGCAGGGCATCGGTGCGGCGCTGCTCTCCCCGGCGGCGCTCGCGCTGCTCCGGGAGCTGTTCCCGGACCCGAAGGAGCGGGGCACCGCGATCGGCGTGTGGGGCGCGGTCGGCGCGCTCGCCCTGGCCATCGGCCCGTTCACCGGCGGGGTGCTCAGCCAGCACGTCTCCTGGGGCTGGATCTTCCTGATCAACCTGCCGATCGGCGTGGCGACGCTGGCCATCTCGATGATCAGCATGCCGGCCGGCCGAGCCACCGTGGCCCGGGCCGCCGGCGCCTGGCGTCGTCTGGACCCGATCGGGCTGGCGACGTCGTCGCTGTCGCTGTTCGCGCTCACGTACGCCCTGATCGAGGGTGACTCCGAGGGCTGGACGTCCGGCCTGATCCTGGGGTCGTTCGCGGTCGCCGCCGTGGCCGCCGTCGCGTTCGTGGTCCAGCAGAGCCGTACCGCCGACTCGATGGTCAACCTGGACTTCTTCCGGAACCGGATGTTCACCGGTGGCCTGCTGGCGATGGGGCTCTGGGCCTTCGGTGTCTTCGGCATCTACTTCTACATGGCCATCTACCTGCAGAACGTGCTCGGTTTCTCGCCCACCGAGGCGGGCGCCGGCTTCATCCCGATGGCTCTGATCACCGCGGTCGGCGCCATGCTCGCGCCGCGCTTCGAGGCCCGCTTCGGTGTCGCCCGGGTGACCGCTTTCGGTCTCGCGGTGATGGCCGCGGCGATCGGTGGCATCGCGCAGTACGGCGAGGGCACCCACTACCTGGCCCTGCTGCCCTGGTTCGCGCTCTACGGCGTCGGCGGCGGCCTGCTCATCCCGCTGAGCAACGTGGTCGTCGACGCGCTGCCGGTCGAGCGCGCCGGTATCGCCTCCAGCATGCTGAACGTCTCCCGCGAGGTGTTCGGGCTGCTCGGGGTGACCGTGCTGGGCGCCATCCTGAACAACCGGGCCGGTGCCACCACCGGCACCGAACTGCACCGCTACCTGGTCGGCTACCAGTTCGCCCTGGTCGTCGCGGCGGCCCTGGTCGCCGTCGGTGTGCCGCTCAGCCTCTGGATGCTCCGCGCCAAGCGGGCCGGCGACAGCGCGGTGGAGCCGGTCCCTGTCCTTGAGACGGTCTGACGCTCGGTGCTGAGGGAGTCGGACACCCGTGTTCGACTCCTTCAGTGAGAATTCCGGTGAGTGCCCTGGTCGCGGGGCTGGTCGCGGTGCTCGTCTCGTTCTCCGGCCCGTTCGTGGTGGTGCTCACCGCCGCCTCGGCCGCGCACCTGACCGAGGCGCAGACCACCTCCTGGGTGTGGGCGATCGCGGTCGGCAGCGGCCTGACCTGCCTGGTGCTGAGCCTGATCACCAAGATGCCGGTGATCACCGCGTGGTCCACGCCCGGCGCGGCGCTGCTGGTCGGCTCGCTGGGCGCGTACCGGTACTCGGACGCGGTCGGCGCGTTCCTGTTCGCCGCGATCGGGATGACCGTCCTGGGCTTCTCCGGACTGTTCGGCCGGATCCTGGCCAAGGTCCCGCCGGGCATCATCTCGGCGATGCTGGCCGGGATCCTGCTGCCGTTCGCGCTCGACGCGTTCCGGCAGCTGCCCGGGGCGCCGGCGATCGTGCTGGCCGTGCTCGGGGCGTACTTCCTGGGCCGGCGGTTCCTGCCGAACTACGCGGTGCTGCTCGCCCTCGGCGCCGGGGTGGCGGTCGCCGCGGCCGGGCACGACCTGCACCTGGGCGGGGTCGGGCTGGAGATCGCGCTACCGCACCTCACGGTGCCGACGCTGAACCCGTCCGCGCTGGTCAGTATCGGTCTGCCGCTGCTGATCGTGACGATGGCCTCGCAGAACGCGCCGGGTCTCGCGGTGCTGCGCGGCAGCGGGTACCAGCCGGACGACCGGCTGCTGCTCACCGGTACCGGGCTCACCTCGGTGCTGCTCGCGCCGTTCGGCAGCCACGCGATCAACCTGGCCGCGATCACCGCGGCGATCTGCACCGGCGAGCAGGCCCACCCCAACCCCAGGCTCCGGTACGTGGCCGGGGCGGCCTGCGGCGTCTTCTACCTGATCTGCGGCTTCCTCGGCACCGGGCTGGTCGGGTTCTTCACCGCGCTGCCGAAGCCGCTGGTCGCCGCGGTCTGCGGGGTGGCCCTGCTGGGCGCGTTGCTGGGCAGCCTGGCCGGCGCGCTCGACGACCGGCCGGCCCGGGAGGGCGCGCTGGTCACGCTCGCCGCGACCGCGTCCGGGATGACCGTGGCGCACGTCGGTTCGGCGTTCTGGGGTCTGGTGGCGGGCGTGCTGGTGCACCTGATCCTGACAGCGCGCCGAAACAGTCAGGCGGGCACCGGGACCGGGCCGGCCGGGGAGAGCCGGGAGATCCGCAGCCAGACCACGAAACCCCAGACCACGAACCCGGCGTAGACCGCGTACAGCACCGCGGACGGGTAGTAGCCGAAGTGCAGCAGCTCGGGCACCCCGACCAGGTCGACGGCGATCCAGCAGAGCCAGAACTCCACCCAGCCGCGGGCCATCGCGTACGTGGCCAGCATCGACCCCACGAAGATCCACGAGTCGGCCAGGTAATACCACCACGGGACCGGGAAACCTGCCCCGACCTGGCGGAAGACGAAGAAGCAGAGCACCACGGCGACGAGCGCACCCGGGATGAAGATCAGTCGCTGCCGGTGGCCGGCCCAGCGCGGCACCACCGCGTCGCCGTGCCCGACCCGGCGGTTGCGCCGCCAGACCCACCAGCCGTACACGCTGGTGATCAGGAAGAACACCTGGCGGGCGGCCTGGCCGTACAGGGGAGTGCCCTGGTCGTTGCCGAGCGCCTGCCCGAGGAACACCGTGAACAGCAGGATGTTGCCGACGATCCCGATCGGCCAGGCGAGCGCGTTGCGGCGCAGGCCGAACAGCGCCGAGCCGAGCCCGAAGGCGTTGCCGACGATCTCCCGCCAGTAGATCGCCTGATCCGGGGTCACCTGCCACTTCGCGGTGTAGAACACGGTCAGCCAGTGATCGAGCCAAGTCACGGCTCATGGTAGGCCGCGCCGAGTTTCCGCCCGGTTTCCACCCGGGCATAGTGGGCCGGTGACCACCGCGATCTCCTGTGCCGTGCAGACCCGCCTCTACTCCGGAGGCCGGGTGATCGAGCAGGGTTTCGGGTTCGGCGAGCTGGCCGGCCACCTGAGCGACCACCCGGAGGCGGTCGCCTGGCTCGACCTGCTGGAGCCGTCGGCGGCCGACCTGGCCGCGGTCGCCGCCGAGTTCGGCCTGCACCCGCTCGCCGTCGAGGACGCGCTCGCCGAGCACGAGCGCCCCAAGCTCGACCGGTACCCGGACCACCTGTTCGTCAACGTCTACGCGGTCGCCTTCGACCACGGTGGTGACGTCTCACCGAAGGCGCACAAGGTGGAGATCAGCGCGTTCGTCACCGAGCGGGCGCTGATCACCGTGCACAAGGACGAGGGCGACGTGGACAAGCTGGTCCAGCGCTGGGACGAGGACGCGGATCTGGCCGCCTCCGGCGGTGTCAACTTCCTGCTGTACGGCCTGTTCGACGTCGTCGTGGACAGTCAGTACGCCGCCGCCCGGCAGGTCGACGAGGCGATGGACCCGATCGAGGACCGGATGCTCGGCGAGGGTGGCGCGCCCCGCGCGGTCCGGCTGCACGGGTTCGGGCTGCGCCGGGCGCTGGCCATGCTGCGCCGGGCGGTCGCGCCGATGCAGGACGTGGTGGCCGAGGTGAACCGGGCGGACAGCGACCTGGTCGACGACCAGCTGCGGCCGTACTACCGGGACGTCCAGGACCACGCCGAGCGGGCCCTCGAGTCGATCGAGCACTCGCTCACCCGGATCACCGAGCTGCTCGACGCCGACCTCAACGAGCAGAGCAACATCCTGAACGACACCACCCGCAAACTCGCCGCCTGGGCCGCCATCATCGCGGTGCCGACCGCGCTGACCGGCTATTTCGGGCAGAACCTGCCGTATCCCGGCTACGAGCAGCCCTGGGGTTTCGTGCTGAGCACGGCCCTCATCGTGGCCGCCGGCGCCGCGCTCTACTACTACCTCAAGAAGCGTGGCTGGCTGTAGTAGCGTCCCCAGGTGATCGGGGGTAGTGAATACATGCTCACCATGGACCTGACCACCGCGGACCTGGGATACGGCGCCGGTGATCCGGTGCTGCGCGACGTGACGGTGACCGCTCGCCCCGGCGAGATCCTGGCCGTCACCGGTACCTCCGGAGCGGGCAAGACGACGCTGCTCAGCGCGCTGGCCGGGCTGCTCGCGCCCCGTTCCGGCACGGTCACCGCGGACGGCTCGCCGCTGGGTGACCGGGACGCCGCGGTCGGCCGGGGCGTGGTGCTGATCCCGCAGGAGAACGGGCTTGCCGCGATCCTCACCGCCGCCGAGAACGTCTCGGTCGCGGTGATCGCCACCGGCGGCACCCCGGCCGACGCCCGCCGCCGGACCGCCGACGCGCTGGCCGCGGTCGGGCTGGCCGGGCAGGCGAACCAGCTGATCGAGGAGCTCTCCGGCGGGCAGCAGCAGCGCGCCGCGATCGCCCGCGGGCTGGCGCTGCGCGGCCGGGTGGTGCTCGCCGACGAGGTGACCAGCGAGCTCGACGCGGCGAACCGGCAGAAGGTCCTCGAGCTGTTGCGCGCCGAGGCGGCCCGGGGCGCCACCGTGGTGCTGGCCACGCACGACCCGGAGGCCGCCGCGGCCTGCGACCGGGAGCTGCACCTGGCCGACGGAACCGCGTCCTGGACCCGTTCATGACCGGCCGGTAGCCGCCACGTGTTCGTGCTGGTGATCGGCGCGGTGCGGGCCCGTACCGCGCAGGTGCTGACGATCCTTGTCCTGACCATGGTGGCCGCCGCCGTCGCGGTGGCCGGGCCGTGGTTCGCCTACGCGTCGGCCGGTCGCGCCGCGGTCGTCGACCTGGCCGCGGCGGGCGCCGCCGAGCGGGTGGTCACGGCGGTGCAGGACGTGAACACCCAGGGCGAGCCGGTGGCCGCGCTCCGGGCGTTCGGCGACCGGGTCGGCCGGGGGCTTGGCATACCGGTGAGCGAGCCGGTGACCGGGCTGAGTGTGCTGCTCAGCGTACGGGTGGGCGCGACCGCCACGCCGATCCGGATGGCGTACCGGGACGGCTTCTGCGCGCACGTACGGCTGGACGGGCCGTGCCCCGGCCGGCCCGCCGAGGTCGCGATCAGCCAGGAGGCCGCGCAGCGCCTCGGGGTCGCGCCGGGCGCGTCGCTGCGGCTGCACAGCTCGCTGACGGCCGCGACGGTGACGGTGACCGTGGTCGCCCGGTACACCCGGCGGGATCCGGACGGGCCGTACTGGAGCAACGAGGTGTTCCGCGGGACGGCCGGCCTGGACCCGGTCTTCGCGCCGGTCGAGGCGTTTCGCGCGGCGCCGCTGTGGAACGTCGCCCAGGCGTACGACGCGGTGCTGCCCGACGCGGTGATCCGCGGCGACCGCACGCTCGCCGCGGACCTGGCCGCTGCCGACGCCCGCCTCGGCGCCGACCAGGTCCGGCTCGCCACCGGCGCCGGCCGCCTGCTCACCACGATCGCAAAGGACCGGGCCACCGTGCTGCGCGGCGTGCTCACCGCCGGGGTGCAACTGGTGATCCTCACCTGGTTCGCGATCGGCCTGGCCGGGCGGTACACGTCCGGGGACCGGCGGGCCGACGCCGCCCTGCTCAAGCTGCGCGGGGTCAGCCGCTCCGGCACCCTGCGACTGGCCTGGGGCCAGCACCTGGTGCCGCTGCTGCTCGGCGTGCTGGCCGGCGCCCCGATCGGCTACCTGCTGGCCCGGGCGCTGACCGGCGCGCACCCGGCGGCCGGTGACCGGGCGGCGGCGCTGGCCTGGTCCGCCGCCGCGGCCGGCGCGGTCCTGCTCGGCGGCCTGGCCGTGCTGGCCGTGGTCGAGGCGGTGCTGCTCGGCCGGCCGGTGGCGGCGCTGCTGCGTCCGGCGTCCGGCAGTGGCAACCCGTTGTGGTCCTGGCTGGTCGACGTGCTGCTGCTGGCCGTCGCCGGCGCCGCGCTGTTCCAGGCCGGCTCCGGCGCGGCGGACGGGACAGACGCGGCCGGTGCGGCGGACGGGACAGGCGCGGCCGGCTCGGCGGCCGGGGTGGGCGTGGCCGCGCCGGCCCTGGTCGCGCTCGCCGTCGGGCTGATCACCGCCCGGCTGCTGGGCCGGGTCGCCGCCCGGACCGGCCGGGTCGCGCTGCGTGCCGGTCGGCTGCGGCTCGGCCTGAGCGCCCTGCGACTCTCCCGCTCGCCCGGCGTGGAACGGGTGTTCGCGCTGGTCGTGGTCGGTGTCGCGCTGTTCGGCACGGCGGCCGGCGCGCTGTCGGCGGAAAACCGGGCGCGGGCCGGGCGCAGCACCGCCGACCTGGGCGCGGTCCGGGTCCTCACGGTGCCCGACACGAACCGGACCGCGCTGCTCGACGCGGTACGCCGGGCCGACCCGAGCGGCCGCCAGGCGATGGCCGCGGTCGTCACCCGCGACGGTGAGCTGCGGATCCTCGAGGTGGACAGCACCCGGCTGGCCGCGGTCGCGGCCTGGCGCCCGGAGTACGGCCCGGTCACCACGCTGCCCGAGGCCACCGCCGCGGCGACCGTCCCCGCGCCGCCGGCGATCACCGGCGACCGGCTGACCGTCCGGTACCGGCGGGACGGCCCGGACCCGCTCGGCCTCACCCTGACCCTGCGGCACGAGGGCACCGGCGCACCGGTCACCGTCTCGTTCGGCGCGCTCGGCGCGGGGGAGCGGACCGCGGCCGGTACGGTCAGCGGCTGCGCCGCAGCGCCCGGCTGCCGGATCGTGAACTGGGCGCTGACCACCGCGCCGTCCGCGAGCGGGCGCACCGACCCGGCACCGGCCGGCGCCGCGGTGACCCTGCGCGAGCTGCGCCAGGACGGGGCGGACCCGGTGGTGCTGGACGGGGCCGCGCTCGCCGACATCGGGCGGTGGCGGCCCGGCACGGACGGTTCGGCGCTCGACCTGGTCGCCGCGGACCGGGCCCTGCGCCTGGTCGCCGACCCGAACACCGGCGACCGGCCGCACGTCGGCACGCAGGCGTGGGCGGCCGGGACCCGCGGGCCGCTGCCGGTCGTGCTGGCCGGGCCGGCGCCGTCCGACTGGCGGTACACCGACGCGCTGCTCGGGTCGTACGGTGAAAAAACGCCTGTCGCGGTGACCGCGAGCGTCGCGGCGCTCCCGGTGGTCGGACGGTCCGGGGTGATGATCGACCTGGATGCCACCCGGCGGCTGACCGCGGTGGCCGAGCCGGGCGGCCGGTTCCAGGTCTGGCTGGCGCCTGGCGCTCCGCCCGGGATCGTCGGCGCGCTGGCCGCGGCGGGCCTGACGGTCGGCACCGACACCACCGCCACGGCCCGCGAGGAGCAGCTCGGCGGGCAGGGGCCGGCCGCGGTGGTGCGGTTCGCGCTGCTCGCCGGGGTGGCGGCGCTGCTGCTGGCCGCGGTGACCGTGGCGGTCGGGCTGACCGTGGAACGTCGCACGCTCGCCGAGCAGCTGGGCGCGCTGCGCCATCAGGGGCTGCCGGCCCGGGTCGCGGTCACCGTGGGGTACACCGGACCAGCCGTCCTGATCCTGACCGGCGTCCTGACCGGGGTGCTGGCCACCGTGCTGGGTGTGGCGCTGACCGGCAGCGCGGTGCCGCCGTTCACCGACGGCTGGCAGGTCCTCGCCGCGCCCTCGCCGCTGGCGCCCGGGGTGCTGGTGGCCGCCGCGCTCGGCGCCCTGCTCCTGCTGGGTCTGCCCGCGTGGTCGGCACTGCGCCCGCTGATCGGGGGAATCCGCCGGTGATCATGCTCGTGCTGGCGATGGTCTGGCACCGCCGCGGCCAGTCGGTCACCCTCGCGCTGCTCGCCCTGCTGGCGGTCGCGTCGGCGGTGGCCGCGCCGGCCTACCTGATCGCCGCGGACCGGGCGGTGGCCGCCGGCCAGATCGCCACCGCCGCGACCGGGGAGCTGAGCCTGACCGTCCG
This sequence comes from Actinoplanes palleronii, assembly GCF_016862315.1. Taxonomy (GTDB): domain Bacteria; phylum Actinomycetota; class Actinomycetes; order Mycobacteriales; family Micromonosporaceae; genus Actinoplanes; species Actinoplanes palleronii. The sequence goes on from NZ_BOMS01000098.1 coordinate 52,339, forward strand.
CGCCGTGCAGGACGCGATGACCGGCGACGGGCCCGGCGACGACTTCGCCGACCTGGGCGGGACCCTGATCGCGCTGCCCGGCTTCACGTACTACTACTCCGCGGAGACGCCCACGGTCGGGCTGGAGAAGACCGACCGCGACCCGACCCGGCTGGTCTTCCGGCAGGACGCCTGCTCCCACGTGCGGATCGTGGCCGGGCGCTGCCTGTTCGGCGAGGGCGACGTGCTGCTCGGCGAGCGGACCGCGGAACGGCTCGGCCTGGCACCGGGCGCCGTGATCACGCTGGCCTCGGCCGTGCCGGACAACTCGGGCGGCGTCCCGCGGTTCGTGCCGGCCGGCGAGCCCAAGACCCTGACCGTCGCGGGGATCTACACCCCGCGCAGCCCGGGCGAGACGTACTGGGGTCGGCACGGCTACTTCGTCACCTCTCTCGGCTTCGCCGGCGAACCCGTGCTGACCACCTCGATGACGCTGCCCGCGATGGACGTGGTCCGCACCGAAATGGCGATCGACGGGATCGCCGCGCCCGGCGCCCTCGACGTCGACCGCCTCGACCGCCTGCGCGCCGAGCTGCGGCGCCTGGACGCGTCGGCCGCCGAGCTGGACCAGACCCTGCAGATCGACACCGACATCCCGCGGCTGCTGGACCGGATCGACGAGGGCCGGGCCGCGGCCTCGCTGCTGGTCCCGGTGCTGGCCGTGCCGCTGGTGCTGCTCGCCTGCTTCAGCATCCACCTGACCGTCGGCTACGGCGCCGAGGGCCGGCAGAGCGAGCTGGCCGTGGTCGCCCTGCGCGGCGCCCGGTGGTGGTCACGCTGGTGGCTGGCGACCGGGGAGAGCCTGGTCGCGGTGCTGGCCGGTGCGCTCGCCGGCTGCCTCGCCGGGCAGTTGCTGATCACCGCGGTGGTCGCGTTCCGGTTCCCCGGCGTCGGGCCGGCCGCCGACTGGTCGTCGCTGCGGTACGCCCCGATCGCCACGCTGATCGCGCTGCTCGCCGCGGTCGCGGCCCAGCGACGGCAGCTCACCCGGCCGGTCGCCGGGCTGCTCCGGCGGATTCCCGGCCCGGGCGCCGGGCGGGTGCCGTACGCCGAAGCGGTGCTGCTGGTCCTCGCCGTGGTGGCCGGCGCCCAGCTGGTCCTCTCCGGCGGCTCGCTCACCGGCGTCGGCCTGTTCGCCCCCGCGTTCACGCTGCTCATCCTGGCCCTGCTCGCCTCGCGGGCGGTGCTCCCGGTGATCGGCCGGATCGCCGCCGGTGCGCTGCGCCGCGGCCGGCTCGGACCGGCCCTGGCCGGTCTCCAGCTGACCCGGCGCCCCGGCGCCTCCCGGCTGTTCGCGCTGCTGGCGGCGGCCGCGGCGGTGGCCGGGTACGCGGGCTGCGCGGTGGACACCGCGGTGCAGGGCCGGGACGCCCAGACCCGGCTGGGCGCGGGCGCGGAACGGGTGCTCACCGTCCAGCCGGTCTCCGGGCGCCAGCTGCTCGACGCGGTGCGCGCCGCCGACCCGGCCGGTGAGTGGGCGATGGCGGTCACCCAGCTGCCCGGCGGCGGGCTCGCGGTGGACAGCACCCGGCTGGCCACGGTCGCGTACGGGCCGTTCCCCCGACTTGATCAGATTCGGCCGTCGGTGGTCGAGCCGGTCACCGTGACCGGGCCGGAACTCGCGATCGACGTGACCAGCGACAGCGATCGGCTGCGGCTGAGCGTGCTGGTCTCCTCGTCCGCCGGGGAAGCCTCGGTCGACATCGGTGAGCTGCGGAAAGGGCGGCAGACGTACCGGCAGCGCCCGGAGGTCTGCCGGGCCGGCTGCCGGATCAACGGTGTCGAGATCGGCGGCTCCGGCCGGGAGCGGGTCACCGGCCGCGTGATCATCCACTCCCTCGGCGACCGCTGGCTCGCCTCCGAGCGCGGCACCCTCTCCGCGGCACCGGAAGGCGTCACGGTCCGGGCCGACGTCAACCCGGCCTACGCGGAGGTGGTCCGCTTGCGGCCCGCGGGCGTGCCGGATCCGCTCCCCATCGCGTACGCCGGGAAAGCACCCGTGGCGATCACCGGGCTGGCCGAGCAGCCGATCCCGGTGGCGGCGGTGGCGACCCTGCCGGTCGTACCGTCCCTCGGCCGGCACGCGTACGTGGCCGACCTGAGCTACGCCGGCCTGCTCACCGCCGGCACCAAGCGGGCCCCGCAGCCGCAGGTGTGGCTGAACGCCGCCGCCCCCGCGGACGCGCCGGCCCGGCTCGCCGCGTACGGGCTGACCGTGGTCGACGACACCGGGGCTTCGGCGATCCGGGACCGGCTGGACCGGCAGGGGCCGGCGCTGTCCCTCGGGTTCTACCTGCTGGCGGCGGTGCTGGCGACACTGCTCGGCACGGGAGCGCTGGTGCTCACCGTGGCGGTGGACCGTGGGCGGCGCGCCGAGGACCTGGTCGCCATGCGGGTGCAGGGTTTGCGTCGCGGGGTGGCCGGGCAGGCGACGTTCTGGACGTACCCGGTGCTGGTCAGCGCCGCGGTCCTGGTGGGCATGCTGGTCGGGCTGGCCGGGTGGTGGGCGACCGGGTGGGCGCTGCCGCTGGCCGGGGTGCACCCGCCCGACCTACCGTTGCCGGGCCGGCCGCGCGCCGGGGTGCTGCTCTGGTGGGGCGGGGGGATCCTGGCGCCCTACCTGCTGGCGGCCGTGCTCGGCGGCCGTGACCTGCAGCGCAGGTTATAGTCCAGCTTTGCTATTTGTGCAAGGGCCCAAAGACTCTGGCTTTAATTGATCCAATCAGGGGTCCGGATCCGTTCTGTTCCACAACGAAGCTGTGTGAGCGCTGTGGAAGGGGTTCGTGTGCACGCCGTCGAACGTGGGTCACGCTGGCGTCGTCTGACGGGAGTCGCCGTCACCGCCCTGGCATTAATCCTGCTGCAGCCGCACGCGGCCTCGGCCGTCGAGCCGGGTGTGCCCGACCCGCCGAACCAGCTGATCACCGACACCGGTGAGGGTGACCTCTCCGACGCGGACAAGGACTTCGCGACGAAGGTGCGGCTCGCCGGGCTGTGGGAGATCCCGGCCGGCGAGATGGCCCAGCAGAAGTCGAAGGATCCGCGGATCCAGGCGATCGGCAAGGACATCTCCGCCCAGCACGTGATCCTGGACAAGATGGTCCGGGCCGCGTCGCGCAAGCTGGACATCCCGCTGCCCGACAAGCCCAACGCCGACCAGCAGAAGTGGCTGGGCGAGATGCGGGCCGCCGAGGGCACCGATTTCGACCAGATCTACATCGACCGGCTCCGGGCCGCCCACGGCAAGATCTTCCCGGCCATCGCGACGATCCGGACCAGCACCCGCAACGACACGATCCGCAAACTCGCGCAGCGGGCGAACCAGTTCGTGATGACCCACCTGACCCTGCTGGAGAGCAGCGGCATCGTCGACTTCGCCGCGCTGCCGACCGCACCGCCGCCGGCCGCGGCCACCAGCTCGGCCGCCGCGGCACCGGCCGCCCTGTCCGCGTCCGAGTCGTCGAGCCAGTCGACGTCCGCGCTGGTCAGCACGCCGATCCTGATCGCCGTGGTGGTCGCCGCGTTCGGGATCGCGGCCTTCGCCAGCCGCCGCTTCCTCCCGGACACCCGCCGCCGTCGCCGCTACCGCAGCCCCTTCTGACAACCCGCACCCGAACTCCCCACGCAAGCGGCGAACCCCTCGTGTGTGTGAACTTGCGGTTCGCTCCGCACCCAAAGTCCCCACGCAAGCGGCGAACCCCCGTTGCGTGGGGACTTTCGGTTCGCTCCGCACCACAACTCCCCACGCAAGCGGTTAACCCCCGGAGCGTGGGGAGTTGTGGTGCGGTGCGCGCCGGAACTTCACACGCTGGGTTTGACCGGGACCACACGCGGACGTCGCCCCGGAGGGCTTCGCGTTCTGGACGCGCCAGCGGCCAGCGAAGCCCGCAGGGGTCCCGGCGGGAGCGGCGGTCCGTACCCCGGCGGACGCACGACCACAAGCTCTTGAATTTGATCTTCAGGGGGTTTCGGAGCCGCCCGGGACGAGCGTGACCTCGCCGTCGACGTGCTGGACGGTGAAGAGCGTGCCCGGCGGGTAGGAGCCGAGGACCTCGGGCGGTAGCTGGACCGTGCCGTCGCCGGCGACCACCGCGAAGTCCTGGCCGTCGCGGCCCTCGGCGCCGACCCGGCCGTCACGGATGGTGACCGCGCGGCCCAGCCGGGAGCCCACCTCGTTGTCGTGGGTCACCACCACGATCGTCGTTTCACGTTCCGCGTTCACCGTTTCGAGTGCATCCAGGACCTCGTCGCGGCCCGCGGTGTCCAGCCGGCTGGTCGGTTCATCGACGAGCAGCAGCCCCGGGCCGGTCGCGATGCCGACCGCGAGCGCGGCGCGCTGACGGCCACCCGGCGTCAGGTCGGCGAGTTTGCGGCGGCCCTGGCCGGGCAGGCCGACCAGGTCGAGGATGCGGTCCGGGTCGTCGAGCTTGATGCCGCGGGTGTGCGCGGCACGGCGCTGGGCGAGCCAGATGTTGCGGTGCAGCGTCGCGTAGGGCAGAAGGTTGCGCGCCGCGCCCTGCAGCACCACGCCGATCTCGGTGCCGCGCAGCCGGGAGATCTCGCTGTCGGCGAGTTTGCCCAGGTCATACGTGCCTACGTTGATCCGGCCGGCGGACGGGCGCATGAGGCCTGCGAGCAGCGCGATCAGGGTGGACTTGCCGGACCCGGACGGGCCGACCAGGGCGAGCGTCTCGCCCGGCGCGATGGAGAGATCGACCCCGGCCAGGGCCACCACGTCACCCGCCTCGGCGCGGTAGATGTGCACCACCCGCCGGCACGCGACTGCCAGTCCGTTCATGCCTGCACGGTAATCAAGGCGGACCGTCCTGACGACCCCACAGCAACGCCTCCTACCATGTGCGCCTGTGCGCGACATCGCTGTTTTCACCGGATCCGCCCATCCCGAACTGGCCGCGGAGATCTGCGAGCACCTCGGTGTGCCGCTTCTCCCGACCAGGATCTCCCGGTTCGCCAACGACTGCATCGAGGTGCAGCTCGAGGGGAACTGCCGGGAACGGGACGTGTTCCTGATCCAGCCCCTGGTTCCCCCGACCCAGGAGCACCTCGCCGAGTTGCTCTTCATGCTCGACGCCGCCCGTGGCGCGTCGGCCGGCCGGATCACCGTGGTCCTGCCGCATTACGCCTACGCCCGCTCCGACAAGAAGGACGCGCCTCGCATCTCGATCGGCGGCCGCCTGGTCGCCGACCTGCTGACCACCGCCGGCGCCGACCGGGTCCTCGCCATGACCCTGCACTCGCCGCAGGTGCACGGCTTCTTCAGCATCCCGGTCGACCACCTGCACGCGCTGAAGGAGCTGGCCCACCACTTCCGCGGCTATGACCTGAGCAACACCGTGGTGGTCTCACCGGACCTGGGCAACGCCAAGGAGGCCGCGGCGTTCGCCCGGCTGCTCGACATCGACGTGGCGGCCGGCGCCAAACAGCGGTTCGCCGACGACAAAGTGGTGATCAGCTCGGTCATCGGTGACGTCAACGACAAGGACGTGATCGTCCTGGACGACGAGATCGCCAAGGGCAGCACGGTGTTCGAGCTGCTCGCCCGGCTGCGCGAGCGCAACGTCCGCAGCGTGCGGGTGGCCTGCACGCACGGGCTGCTCACCAACGACGCGGTGCAGCGGCTGGCCGCCGAGAAGGAGATCGAGGAGATCGTCTGCACGAACACGGTGCCGATCCCGCCGGCCAAGCGGCACGAGAAGCTGACCGTGCTGTCGGTGGCCCCGGCCCTGGCCGAGGCGATGCGGCGGATACACAACGGCGAGTCGGTCAGCGCCCTTTTCGTGTAAACCGTGGCCGGAATCCGGCTCGGTGATGAACTACCGGGCCGGATTCCGCCGAACACCCCTCACGCACGTCCCGTAACACGAAAAATGTGCACATGGGTGTCATGGCTTACCCCCTCCGGTACGCGCTCGCCGACCTTGCCCTCGCGCTCAGCCGCGCGGTGGCGGATCCGGCCGAGGTGCGGTCCACCGCGGCTCACGTCGCCGCCGACATGATCGGTGACGGCGCCGGCGTGCAGCTGCTCCGCGACGACGGGCGGTACGAGGAGATCTCGTACCACCACGTGGAGGACGACCGCTCCGGTCCGCTGGCGCGGGTGCTGGACCGGGCCGGTCAGGCGCCCGACGACGAGTACTCGACCACGCTCGCCGCCAGCCGCCGCCCGATCGTGCTGGCCGGTGACTCCGCGGCGGCCCTGGCCACCCCGGAGCACGGTGTGACCGCGGCGGTGCTCTGCCCGGTGATCGTGGACAACACGTACTGCGGGTATCTGATCCTGACCCGGCACACCCCGGACGCGTTCTACTCGACCCCGGAGGTCGAGCTGGCCCGGGACATCGCCGGTGAGCTGTCGCTCGCGGTGTCCAGCGCCCGCGCCCAGGAACGGCTGCGCGCCTCCGAGGAGCGGTACCGGCGGGTGCTGGAGACCATCCCGGAAGGGGTGCTGCAGCTCGACCCGGAGGGTGTCGCGACGTACGCGAACGAGCCGATCGGCGTGGTCCTCGGCATGCCCCGCAGCGAGCTGATCGGGGTGTCGCTGCGCGGCTTCCTGGACAACGTGGGGCAGAAGGAGCTGGAACGCCGGATCACCGAGTGCCGCCAGGGCCGGTCCACGGTGGGCGCCACCCGGATGATGCGCGCCGACGGCTCCCGGCGCAGCGTACGGATGAGCATGATGCCGATCCGGGACGACCACGGCGACTTCGCCGGTGTGCTCTGCATGATCACCGACACCACCGACCACATCGACGCGCGCGGGCTCAAGCGGCAGCTCGACCACCTGCGCCGGCTGGACAGCCTGGGCCAGCTGATCGGCGGCCTGTCGCACGACTTCAACAACCTGATGACGGTGGTGGCCGGCTCGGCCGACATGATCCTGAGCAGTGTCGCGGAGGGCTCGCCGGAGGAGCAGCTGGCCAAGGACATCCTGGACGCGGTGTCCACCGGGCGGACCCTGACCCATCAGCTGCTCGCGTTCGGCCGCAGCGAGGGCAACCGGCCCGAGGTGATCCCGATCCCGGACCTGCTCACCGACGTGCAGTCGCTGTTCAGTCGGACGCTGGGGGAGCGGATCGGCCTGGACCTGACGTTCGGCCCGGACGTCTGGCCGGTCAAGGCGGAACGCGGCCCGCTCGAGCAGGCCCTGGTCAACCTGGCCGCGAACGCCCGGGACGCGATGCTGCACGGCGGCATGCTGCGGGTGGCCGCCACCAACGAGTTGGTCGCGCCCGGCCAGCTCGCCGAGGGCGCGCCGAACGGCAAGCTGGTGCACCTGGTGGTCACCGACACCGGCACCGGCATGGAGGACGAGGTCCGCAAGCGGGCCCTGGAGCCGTTCTTCACCACCCGGCCCACCGCGGCCGGGCTGGGCCTGGCCACCACGGCCGGCATCGTGCAGAACCTGGGCGGGCACATCGCGCTGGAGTCGAAGCCGCGGATGGGCACCACGGTGCACATCTACCTGCCGGCCGCCGAGGAGCGTCCGCAGCCGTCCGGCGAGCGCAAGGACAAGTCCGCGGTGATCGGCCGGGTGCTGATCGTCGAGGACCAGCCGGACGTGGCGCAGCTGGTCCAGCGCCTGATCGCGCCGGCCGGCTACGAGATCAGCGTGGCCACCGACGCGCTCACCGCGGTCACCCAGGTGGCCTCCGGCGCCCGCCCGGACCTGCTGATCACCGACGTGGTGATGCCGACCATGACCGGCCCGGAGCTGGCCGGGGCGCTGCGTACGCACCAGCCGGACCTGCCGGTGCTCTACATGTCCGGGTACACCGCGGCGTCGCTCGGCCCGCAGCTGCAGCTGGACGAGAACAGCATGCTGCTGGAGAAGCCGTTCACCAGGTCGACCCTGCTGGGCGCGATCCGCTCGCTGTGCGGCCCGCAACCGATGCCAGGAGCTGCGGCGAGCTGAGCAGAAGAGCGGAACGAGATCCACTGGGATCCGTGACGGTCGGGGTGTCGCTCGTGCCTGAGCGTGCGAATCTACGTCGGGGGACTTGCCAGACCTTCTGGACAAAACGCAGGATTCCGGGGCATTGCCGTCAGGCGAGAGGACCCCGGAGTGATGGAGGATCCCACGCAGGATCCCACCGACAGCGCTGAACTTGCCGGACGCTGTGTCGGAAATTCGTACCGCCTGGTCAGACCGATCGGGCAGGGTGCGACCGGCACCGTCTGGCAGGGCGAGGACCGCGCCACGAAGGAGAAGGTCGCGGTCAAGCTCCTGCACGAGAGCCTGTTGCGCCAGCCCCGGCTGGTCACCCGGTTCGTGCAGGAGCGGACCATCCTGCTGATGCTCCGGCACCGCAACGTGGTGCGAGTACGTGATTTGTTCAGCGTCGGGGAGACCCTCGGGCTGGTGATGGACCTGGTGGCCGGCGGCAGCCTGCGCGACCACCTGGAACGCGAACGGACCATGGCGCCCGCGGAGGCCGCCCGGCTCGCCGCGCAGGTCGCCGACGCCCTTGCCGAGGCGCACGAGCTGGGCATCATCCACCGGGACCTGAAACCGGACAACATCCTGGTGCTGGAGAAGAACGGCAAGCTGGAGACCCGGCTCACCGACTTCGGCATCGCCCGGATCCTCACCGTCCCGAGCATGACCACGCCGAACGCGGTGGTCGGCACCCCGCACTACATGGCGCCGGAGGCGTTCCACGGCGTCACGCCCAGCCCGGCCACCGACGTCTACGCGCTCGGCGTGCTGCTCTACGAGCTGGTCTCCGGGCAGCCGCCGTACCTGAGCGACTCGGTGCCGGAGCTGATGCGGATGCACGCCGAGAGCCGCCCGTACCGGCGCAGCGGGGTGCCGGACGAACTCTGGCGGATCATCCGCGCCTGCCTGTCGGCCAAGCCCAAGCAGCGCCCGGCCGCCCCCGCGCTGGTCCGGGAGCTGCGGATGCTGTCGCGCAAGCTGGCCGGGATCGCCCCGCTGCCACCACCCCCGCCGCCGAGCCTGGCGGTGGCCGATCCGGACGACATGGCCGTCGAACCGCCCGAGCTGCGGTCCGCGATCCAGCTGCCGCGCGGCGGGCGGCACGCGGTGCCCCGGGCCCGCAAACGCAACGACGTGCCCGGTCATCGCTGGGCCCGGCCCGGTGCGGCGGTCGCGGTGATCGCCGGGGTGCTGATCGCCTCCGGCGTGGCGACGTCGGTCTGGCGCCGCGCCCCGGACCCGGTGGCGTTACCGAACGTAACCTCGATCTCGGCCCCTCCGCCACGCCCGGTCGCCGCCGCACCCCGCAAGACCAAGAAGAAGATCAAACCCTCTCCGGTACGAACGAAGCACGCCGTCCAGCCCCGTCGCACCCGGACGCATCAGCCCCAGCCCGAGCGGCAGGCGTACGGCCCCTGGGAGTGCGCACAGGGCTTCGTCTTCGACCTGTCCACGCGCAGTCCGCTCGTGCCGCGCTCGTGCCACTCGGTCGGCCGGGGTGTGCAGTTCCAGGCCTCGCTGACCGCGCCGGCCGGTGGCCACGCCCGCATCGAGGTGACCCTGCGTGACGCCGACACGGGGCGTACCGTGGCCGGCCCGACCACCTGCGCCGACCTGACGTTCACCCCCGGTGCGATGACCAAGGCGTGCGGCCCGGGCGGCGCCAGACCCCGCAAAGGCCGCAGCTACACGGTGGTGATGGCGTACCGGTACGAGCGCGGCGGACGCACGTCGGCGAGCACAGCGCGGGGTCGAGTCTTCACGTGGTGACACAGCCCACTAAGATCCGTCGATACGCCGGGAGGGGGCTACCCGTCATGAGCTTCGATCTGTACGTCTGGCACGAGCCGGACCCGATCACACCCGTCATCGCCGAGAACAAACTGCGCCGGTGGCGCGAGGGGGAGGCCGGCGTCTTCCGGCCGCACCCCGCCGTACCGGAAATGCTCGCGGCCCTGCAGGGCCGATTCCCACCGAACGCCGGGGCGTGGACCGTCGCGCCCACCCCGTCCGACGCGATCCTGGCCCTGGCGGTCAGCTGGTCGCGAGCCGGCGAGGTCGGCGCGGCCACCGTCGCGCTGGCCCGCGAACACGGCCTGATCTGTTACGAGCCGCAGAGCCACCTGCTCAACCCGAACGCGGCCGGCCACGCGCCCGGCTTCACCCTGACGTCGGCGACCGGACCGGACATCCCGGACCCGTCGCCGGACCGGATCGAGGCGCTGGTCAGCGCGCTCGGCCCGGAGAACCACTTCCTGATCCTGGAACGCTCGGACGGCTGGTTCGTCCAGGTGGGCTACGGTCCGGCGGCCGGCGCGGAACCCGGCTGGTACGCCCTGGAGTACCGGGAGAGCGTGCCGGAGAAGCACTTCCGCACCGAGACGGTCGACGAGGTGGAGGCGGCCCGCCTGCTGATCGATTTCCAGGCCGGTTCGGACGCGTGGAAACGCCGCCACAAGTGGCGTCCGCTGTTCTGAGCTGCTCACACGCCGAAGCGCCTGTCCCCGGTGGGGGCAGGCGCTTTCGCTGTGCGCGGGGGTCAGCGGTTGCGGACGGCCTCGGCCAGCATCCGGACGAACTCCGGGTCGTCCTCGGGGCCGATCGGCGCGGTCCGGGTGGTCCGGGTCCGGGTGGTCCGGTTCACGGCCGGAGTGGCGCTGGCCCGGCCGGCCCGGAACCAGGCGATCGCCCCGGCAATCGGGCAGATCACGACGAGCACCAGCCACGCGCCCCGCGGGAAGTGCCGCACCGCGGACCGCTCGGTGAGCAGGCAGTCGATCAGCGCGACGACGGAGAGTGCGACGGTCACCAGGAAGAAAAGCGTGTTCACTCGGGCCATGTGCAGGAATCCTGCCGCCGGCCGGCAGCAGCCAGGTTCCCCGCGGGTTGCCGCTGCGGTGCCATCCTTGCGAGAGGTCCTGGTCCACGTTCTGAAAACGGCGGTCACTTCCATGATCAAAGCTGGTCAGGCGTATCGGCTCGCCTTTCCGGCCGGTGCCGGGTGCAGCCGTTGCCTCCCGCCGCGGGCGTGAACGAGGACGGCCGCGGTGTGCGTTCCGGTTCCCGGCTGGTCCTCAGGGGTGCCTGCCCGTCCTCGAGACACCCCTGAGGACCAGCCGGTAACGCCGAGCGTGCGGGCGGTCCGGGCGGCGGTGCGGGCGGGGTGGTGCGGGTGACCGGGGTGCCGGCGAGTGCACGGTCGCTTTCCGGGCCGGGGTGCAACGATTCGCGCCGGGGTGAACACGGTGTCTGCCTGGGTGAGTGCCGGGCACGATGATCGCCGGCTATCTGGTCGCTGGTCACCCTGCCGGCGGCGCAGCGGTGCACGATGCCCGAGCGGCTGCGCCTGCCGCTACCGCTGCTGGGCGGGGTGGGGTGGGGCGGTGAGAGTTCGCAATGCCAGATCGCGTGCGGCTA
>NZ_BOMS01000099.1 GCF_016862315.1 Actinoplanes palleronii
CCACCGCCCCGACCCCGACCCACCGCGGACCCCTGCCGCCCCTTCGGTGCCGAGCGCGGACTCCGGCCGCCCCACCGGTGTTGAGCGCGGACTCCGGCCGCCCCACCGGCATCGATCACCCACGCCGGCCCGGCGAAGCGCCACCGAGCGACCGAACCTCCCGGCCCGCAACGCCCCCACCCACCTGCATCAGCCTGCCCGGCTGCGGGCAGCGACCGGCGTAGCGGACCGCGACCAACTGCCGGCCCCGCTTGGCAAGCCTGACCACCACCCCCCCCGACCACGATCGATCAAGGCGGGATGGCATGGGCTGGTGCTGGCGGCGGTCACCACGAACGCGAGACGACCGTGCGCGCCAGCCGGGGCCGGTTCGGTGTCGAGGTCGAGGTCGTCGAGCCGGATCCGGGCCTGCCCGCGTTCACCGACGTCGTGCTGCTGGGGGACCACGTGCCCCCCGGAAGACTTCCCGGCCGTGCGGAACGTCATGCCGGACGGCGAGCTGCGCCTCTCACCCGGAACCCGGAAACCCGGGCCCGGGGCGAGAGGCGCAGTCCGGGTCAGGCCGCGCTGGTCAGCGCCGGCAGGTAGCCGTTCGTGTACCCGCTCGAGTTCGGGTGGTAGGAGTTCTGCGGCGGGATGATGGTCAGCCCGTTCAGGTAGGGCTTCGCGGCGCACACCCCGTGCCCGCTGAAGTTGTCACGGACGTCCGAGAAGGTGAACCCGGCCGCCGCCACCCGCGACTTGATCATGTCGTCCAGCACCTGGGCGCCGCTGTTCAGCGCCTTCCGCTTGGTCGAGCTCATCTCGCAGATGACCGCTGACGTGTCGAAGATGTTCGGGTACGACAGCACCACCACCTTCGCGCCCGGCGCCTTCGCCTTGATCGCGGCGTAGGTGCTGTCCAGCTTGCCGGGCAGTGTGGTGGCGACGTAGGTCTTGCCCGCGTTCACCTTGGCCGTGCACGTGGCGTCGCTGCCGGTCAGGCAGGTCAGCACGGTCGAGGCGAACCCGGCGTCGTTGCCGCCGATGGTGATGCTGATCAGGTCGGCGGCGCTGCTCATGGCCGGCACCTGGGTCTTCACCACGTCGTCGGTGACGGCGCCGCTGCAGGCCAGGAACTGGAACGTGGTCGGGCTGTTCTTCGCCGCCCACTGCGCGGCGTAGCTGTAGTTGCTCCGCAGGCACGTGCCGGACTGCCCGGGTGCGCCGACCCCGGACGAGTAGGAGTCGCCGAGGGCGACGTAGTCGACGCCGGCCGCCTGGGCGGGGGAGGCGGTGGCGACGGTGAGCGCGAGAACGGACGTTGAGACGAGACAGGCGAGGACGGTAGCCCTACTCATCATCGATGGCCTCCGATATCCGCGGGGGATTTCTGGGGCCGAAGCGCTTCGGTTACCGCACAGTAAGTCAAGGCTCCGAGAAATGGAATCCGGTGACTTTCCTGTTACATGGGAGTAACATGCATCGATGTGACCTGGGGTTATGACCTTGGGTGATGTTACGTGTGCGGTTCTCCGCAAGCACCGAGCGGGTCTTCAGCGTGTCCCCAGAATGCCGGGCTACGGTCGGCGGTATGGAAGAGAACCGGGCCCGCCGGGTCGTCGACCGGCTTCGCGAGCGCAACGTCTTCGCTCATCTGAAACTCCCGCACGCAGGCCTCACCCAGTTCGGCATCCGCGTCGTGCTCCCCGACGGCCGCGAGGCGATCTGGGACAACGACGGCACCGCCGGCCTCGAGGCCCAGGTCATGCGGGACGGCATCCTCGTCGGGTTCGTCCCGTCCATCCCGGGCTCGGAGTCCTTCGGCGAGGAGCAGATCATCGACGCGATCTCCGCCGCCGACTACGACCGCCCGATCGGCCGCTCCACCGCCACCGCGGGCCGCCGCCCGACACCGCCACCCCCGCCCCCGAGCCTGGCCCAGCGCCTCCGCACCACCTTCGGCGGCTGACCTCGCGCCCGCCGAAGCCCACCACCAAGCGTTCCACTTACGGCCGCTCCGAGTCCCGGTCCTTCTACGGTACGAATACTCCAGCGCCCGTCCGTAGGCTACGAGCCGAGTCCCGCCCGTGAGGCCATCGCAAGACCGTGCCCACCCCGGGCCGCAGCGCGCCCCACGGTCCCCGGCTGGTCCCGAGGGGTGCCTCCGGCACCCCGACGCACCCCTGAGTGCCAGCCCGGACCCGCCGCGTGCCCGCGGTCTCCGGCTGGTCCCGAGGGGTGTCTCCCGGCCCTCGAGGCACCCCTCAGAACCAGCCGGGGGACCGTGGCGCGGGGCGGGGGCGGGGTCAGGCGGAGTCGCGCCAGATGATCGGGGTGGGGAGCAGCTGGCCCTCCGGGGTGATCTGCTCGCCGCTGAGCTGGCGCAGGATCAGCTGGGCCGCGCACGACCCGATCTCCTTCGCGGGCTGGTGCACGGTGGAGAGCTGCGGCTGCGTGCGCACCGCCCACGTGCTGTCGTCGAACCCGACGATCCCGACCTCCCGGGGCACGCTGCGACCCGCCTCGCGAAGCGCTTCGAGGGCGCCGGCGGCGATCGCATCCGACGCGGCGAACACCCCGTCGATCGTGGGGTCGCGTTCCAGGAGCAGGCGCATGCCCTTGACCCCGGAGCCGTAGTCGTAGTGCGGGACGTCCGCGACCAGGTCGGCGTCGAAGCGGTCGCCGAGGGCGGCACGGAACCCGGTCAGACGGTCTATTCCCGAGTCCCGGTCCAGCGCCGCGGCGATCATGCCGACCCGCCGGCGACCGGTGGCCAGCAGGCGCTCGGTCACGGTGCGGGCGGAGCCGACGTTGTCGATCCCGACGTACGGAATATTTTGATCTAAATCTGGCGGATGTCCGACGAACGCCGCCGGCAGCCGCAGATCGCTGATCATCTTGATGATCGGGTCGTGGGTGCGCGCCGACACGACGATCGCGCCGTCCACGAAACCGCCGCTCAGATAGCGCCCGACCCGCTCGGTGTCGCGCGCCGACTCGACCACCAGGCTGACCATCTGGTGGTCGGCCAGGGAGAGCGCGGCGTTGGCGCCCAGCATGATCGCGCCGATGTTGGGGTCGTCGAGGAAGAGCGAGTGTGGCTCGAGGGCGACGAAGCCGACGGCCTGGGAGCGGCGCATCTTGAGCGTGCGGGCGGCCGTGTTCGGCACGTAGCCGACCTCGGTGATCGCGGCCTCGATCGCGGCACGAGCCTCGGTCGAGACGTATCCGCCGTTCAGGACGCGGCTGACCGTGCCCCGGGACACGCCCGCGGCAGCCGCGATGTCGTGCACCGTGGCGCGTTTGCGGGGTTGCGGCATGCGATCACGATATCCCCGCCAACGCTATTGACCTTGTGTCAGCCCGGTCATACTGTGTGCACGTTCACACATCCGTAACGCCCATTTAGGCGCTAGGAAATGTGTGCACGTGCACACACCCGTGACCAGGAGTTTTATGAGCACCCTGCGTTTGTCTATACCCGGGATCAGCCTGGGCTGTGATTACAACCCGGAGCAATGGACGCCGGATGTCTGGCGCGAGGACGTCGCGCTGATGAGCGAGGCCGGCGTCGACCTGGTCGCGGTCAACATCTTCGGCTGGTCGAGCGTCGAACCGGCCGCCGGCCAGTACGAGTTCGACGACCTGGACGAGGTCATCGGCCTGCTGCACGCCAACGGCATCAAGATCAACCTGGGCACCGGCACGTCGTCCCCGCCGCCGTGGCTGACCACCCTGCACCCCGAGGTGCTGCCGGTCGCCGCCGACGGGACCACCCGCTTCCCGGGCGGCCGCCAGGCGTGGTGCCCGAGCTCGCCGGTCTTCCGCGACCGGGCCTACGACCTGGTCCGGCACGTCGCCGACCGGTACGGCGACCACCCGGCGCTCGCCCTCTGGCACGTCTCCAACGAGCTGGGCTGCCACAACGCGCTCTGCTACTGCGAGACCAGCGCCGAGGCGTTCCGCTCCTGGCTGCGCCGCCGGTACGGCAAGATCGAAACCCTGAACGAGGCCTGGGGCACCGCTTTCTGGAGCCAGCGGTACGGCGACTGGGCCGAGATCCAGCCGCCCCGCGCGGCGCTGTCGGCCCGTAACCCGGCGCAGATCGTGGACTTCCACCGGTTCAGCTCGGACGAGCTGCTCGACTACTACCGCGGCGAGACCGAGATCCTGCGGGCCCGCTCGGCCGCACCGGTCACCACGAACTTCATGGTCACCGCGCACATCCGCAACCTCGACTACTGGTCCTGGGCGCCGGAGATGGACGTGATCGCGAACGACCACTACCTCGACCACCGCCTCGGTGACCCGGTCGCCGAGCTGGCCTTCGCCGCGGACCTCACCCGGGGTCTGTCCGGCGGCGCGCCGTGGATGCTGATGGAGCAGGCGGCCGGCGCGGTCAACTGGCAGCCGCACAACCTGACCAAGGCGCCCGGCGAGATGCTCCGCAACACGCTGACCCACGTCTCGCGGGGCGCCGACTCGGTCTGTTTCTTCCAGTGGCGGGCCTCCGCGCAGGGCGCCGAGAAGTTCCACTCCGCGATGCTGCCGCACGCCGGCACCGACACAGTGGCCTGGCGCGAGGTGCTGCGGCTGTCCGCGACGCTGGACCGGATCGGCGAGGTGGCCGGCACCCGGGTGGAGTCCCGGGTCGCGGTGCTGTTCAGCTGGGACTCGTGGTGGTCGTCGGAGGGTGAGGCGCGGCCGTCGCAGGAGGTGAAGTACCTCGACCAGGTGCACGCCACCCACCGGGCGCTGCGTGAGCTGGGCGTCACCGCCGACGTGGTGTCACCGGACGCCGACCTGAGCGCGTACCGGCTGGTGGTCGTGCCGGGCCTCTACATGGTGGGTGACCTGGCCGCGGTCCGGATCGCCGACTACGTGGCGGACGGCGGGCACCTGCTCGTCACGTTCTTCAGCGGCATCGTCGACGAGCGGGACCGGATCCGGCTGGGCGGTTACCCGGGTGCGTTCCGTGACGTGCTCGGCGTGCTGGCCGAGGAGTTCGCGCCGCTGAAACCGGAGCAGGACGTCGCCCTGACAACCGGGGGCACCGGAACGCTCTGGACCGAGCGGCTGCGGACCACGTCGGCCGAGACGATCGCCAGCTACGCCGACGGGCCGATGCCGGGCACACCGGCGATCACCCGGAACACGTTCGGCGCGGGGACGGCCTGGTACGTGTCGACCGCGCTCGACGCCGTCAGCCTGCGGGACTTGACCGGAGATATCGCGAAAAATGCGGGTGTGAAATCCCTCGCCCTCCAGCCCAGCGGTGACGTCGAGATCGTCCGCCGCACCGGTGACGGCCGCAGCTACCTCTTCGTGATCAACCACGGGGCGGCGCCGGTCGAGTACCCGGTGACCGGTTTCGATCTGGTCGCCGACCAGGACGTCCACGGCCTGCTCCGCGTCGAGGGCGGCGGCACCGCAGTGGTCCGGGAAGACACGAAGCAGGGGGACCGGTCATGACGAAGAAGAAACACCTGCTCGTCTTCATCCTGCCGTTCGGGCTGCTCTTCGCCGCCTTCTACGTGGCGCCGATCGGGTACGCCATCAAGCAGTCGCTCTACAAGGTCACCCGCACCGGCACGTTCGGCCCGGCCCACGAGGTCTTCGGCGGGCTGGAGCAGTACCAGCGGGTGTTCGAGAACGGCCCGTTCTGGGAGTCGGTCGGCCGGGTGCTGCTGTTCGGCCTGGTCCAGGTCCCGGTGATGCTCGGGCTGGCGCTGCTCCTCGCGCTGCTGCTCGACTCCGGCCTGGTCAAGGGGCGGCGGTTCTTCCGGCTGGCGTTCTTCGTGCCGTACGCGGTGCCCGGTGTGGTCGCCGCGATCATGTGGGGCTTCCTGTACTCGCCGAACCTGTCGCCGTTCACCGCGGTCACCAAGAACTGGGACCTGCTCTCCGCCGACCTGGTGCTGTGGGCCATGGCGAACGTGGTGACCTGGGTCTACGTCGGCTACAACATGCTGATCATCTACTCCGCCCTGCTGGCCATCCCGCAGGAGGTGTACGAGGCCGCCAAGATCGATGGGGCCGGGCCGTTGCGGACCGCCTGGTCGATCAAGATCCCGCTGGTCATGCCGGCGATCGTGCTGACCACGGTCTTCTCCATCATCGGCACCCTGCAGCTGCTCGCCGAACCGCAGGTGTTCCGCACCTTCAGCTCCGCGGTGTCCAGCACGTACACGCCGAACCTGACGGTGTACTCCACCTCGTCGATCCCGAACTTCAACCTGGCCGCCGCGTTCTCCGTGGTCCTGGCGCTGGCGACGTTCGCCCTCTCCTTCACGTTCCTGAAGTTCACGCAGCGAGGAGCGGACAAGTGACCAGCTTCAAGTTCACGCAGCGAGGAGCGGCGAAGTGAAGTCCAAGACCGCAGCGATGGCCATCATGGGCCTGAGCACCCTCTACTTCCTGGTCCCGATCTGGTGGCTGTTCGTCGGCGCGACCAAGTCCCGCGGCGACTTCTCCAGCACCGCCCCGCTCTGGTTCGCCGACTTCAACCTCGGCCAGAACCTGCACGAGCTGGTCAGCTACCGCGACGGCGTCTTCCTGCGCTGGATGCTCAACAGCATCCTCTACACCGGCGGCGCCGCCCTGCTCGGCACGGTGCTCGCCGCGATGTGCGGGTATGCCCTGGCCAAGTACCGCTTCCGCGGCCGGGAGCTGATCTTCAACATCGTGCTCGGCGGTGTCCTGGTACCGGCCACCGCGCTGGCCCTGCCGCTCTTCCTGATCTTCTCCCAGCTGAACGCGACGAACACCTTCTGGTCGGTGTTCCTGCCCAGCCTGGTCAACCCGTTCGGGGTCTACCTGGCCCGGATCTATGCCACCGCGAGTGTTCCGGAGGAGCTGCTGGAGGCGGCCCGGCTGGACGGCTCCGGCGAGGTCCGCACGTTCTTCAAGATCTCCACCAAGCTGATGTTCCCGGCCCTGGTGACGATCTTCCTGTTCCACTTCGTGGCGGTCTGGAACAACTTCCTGCTGCCACTGATCATGCTCGGCAACGAGCGGCTGTTCCCGGTCACGCTCGGTCTCTACTCCTGGAACACCCAGGTCAACCAGCTCCCGGAACTGCGGATGCTGGTTCTCACCGGCGCCCTGGTCTCGATTCTCCCGCTGGTCGCCGCGTTCCTGCTGCTCCAGCGCTTCTGGCGCAGCGGCCTCGGCTCCGGCGCCGTCAAGTAACACATCCCTCCCCGTTGGAACGCTCTCAAAGGCGGAAAGAAATGAAAAAAATACTCAGCGTCCTGCTGACTTCCACCCTGGCCCTGACCGCCTGCTCCTCCGGCGGTGACGACGACACGACCGCCACCACCGGCGCGGCGAGCTGCGCGCCGTCCAGCGGCGGCCCGGTCACCCTGAACTTCACCTCGTGGATCCCGAACATCGAGGACGTCGTCAAGGTCTGGAACGACTCGCACCCGAACATCCAGGTCAAGGTGCAGACCGGCCCGAACGGCAACGGCGGCACGTACCAGAACTTCTTCAACCAGCTCAAGGCCGGCAACGCCCCCGACCTGGGCCAGATCGAGTACGACGCGCTGCCCAGCTTCCGGGTCCAGGACGGCCTGGAGAACCTGGCCGCCTGCAAGCCGGTGAGCGACGCCAAGGACCAGTTCATCGACTGGACCTGGAACCAGGTCAGCTTCGGCGAGCAGAACGCGGTCTACGGCGTGCCGCAGGACGCCGGCCCGATGGCGCTGTTCTACCGCAAGGACCTGTTCGAGAAGGCCGGCATCGCGATCCCGACCACCTGGGAGGAGTACACCGCGGCCGCCGAGAAGGTCAAGGCCGCCGGTGGTTACATCACCAACTTCTCGCAGAGCGACATCAACCAGTTCGCCGGGCTCGCCTGGCAGGCCGGTGGCCACTGGTTCGCCAACGACGGCAGCAAGTGGTCGGTGAACTTCCAGGACGAGGCGACCACCAAGGTGGCCACCTACTGGCAGGACCTGATCACCAAGAAGCTCGTCTCCACCGTGCCGCCGTGGACCACCGAGTGGGACAACGCCTACAACAAGGGCAACGCGTGGACCTGGGTCTCCGCGGTCTGGGGCGCCAACTCGATCTCGTCCGGCGCGCCGGACACGTCCGGCAAGTGGGCGGTCGCCCCGATGCCGCAGTGGACCGCCGGTGGCAAGACCGCCGGTAACTGGGGTGGCTCGTCCACCGCGGTCTTCAAGGGCTCGAAGCACCCGTACGAGGCGTCCGAGTTCGCGATCTGGCTGAACACCTCGCAGGAGGCGCTTACGCTGCTCAACGAGAAGGCCAACCTGTACCCGGCGACCAAGTCCGGCGCCACGCTGCCGGCTCTGTCCAAGGGCGTCGCGTTCTACGGCGACCAGAAGATCTACGACGTCTTCGCCGAGGCGTCCGGCCAGGTCGCGCCGGACTTCACCTGGGGACCGACGATGACCTCCACCTACGCCACCGCGTCGGACGGCTTCAAGGCCGCCGTCTCCGGTAACGGCACGCTGATCGACGCGCTGAAGAAGGCGCAGACGACCACCGTGGACAACCTGAAGTCGCAGAGCATCCCGGTCGCCGAGTGACCCTGCACCACCTCCGTGCCGCGGGCGCCAGCTTCGTGCTGGACGCCCGCGGCGTCGTGCTGCACTGGGGCCCTGACCTGGGCGAGCTGCCCGCCGACTTCGCCGACACCCAGGTGCCGGCGATTCCGCCCAGCTCCATCGACGTACCCCTGCAATTGCCTTTGCTCCCGACCGTGCGTGACGGATGGAGCGGGCGGCCCGCCCTGTCGGGCCACCGCGACGGCAAGACCGCGGGAACGCTGCGGGTCACCGACATCCAGACCACCGAAAACACCATTTTTGTACGATCGGAAAGCACCGACAACGGCCTGCACGTGACCACCGAGGTCGTCCTGTCGCCCGAGGGTGTCCTGCAGTTCCGGCACGCCGTGGAGAATCGCGGGCCGGGCGATTTTGAATTGGCCGCCCTGGATGTGCTGCTGCCGATCCCGGCCGAGGCGTCCGAACTGCTCGACTTCACCGGCCTGTGGGCACACGAGCGCCGCCCGCAGCGGTCCGCGCTGCGCTCCGGCACGTGGAGCCGGGAGAGCCGGCACGGCCGCCCCGGTCACGACGACGCGTTCCTGCTGATGGCCGGCGAGCCCGGCTTCGGTTTCCGCCGTGGCCGGGTCTGGGCGCTGCACCTGGCCTGGAGCGGCGACAAGCGGATCTGGGCGGAACGGTCCGCGCTCGGCCCCTCGGTGGCCGGCGCCGGTGAGTTGCTCGCGCCCGGCGAGATCCGGCTCGCGCCCGGCGAGTCCTACCGCACGCCGTGGGTGGTCGCGGTCTTCTCAGACACCGGCATCGACGGCCTCTCCGACCGGCTGCACCCGTGGATCCGTGCCGGTCGCCGGCCCGCCGCGCCGCGCCCGGTGGTGCTGAACACCTGGGAAGCGGTCTACTTCGACCACGACCTCACGAAGCTGTCCGCCCTGGTCGACGCGGCCGCCGAGGTCGGCGTGGAACGGTTCGTGCTCGACGACGGCTGGTTCACCGGCCGCCGTGACGACCGGCGCGCCCTCGGCGACTGGTACGTCGACCCGGACGTCTGGCCGGACGGCCTGCACCCGCTGATCACCCGGGTGCACGCGGCCGGGATGGACTTCGGCCTCTGGGTCGAACCCGAGATGATCAGCCCGGATTCCGAGCTGGCCCGGGCCCACCCGTCCTGGGTCCTGGGCCCGCCGTCCGCAGCGACCTGGCGTTTTCAGCGCGTCCTCGACCTCGCCGACCCGGGCGCGTTCGGCTACGTGCGGGACCGGCTGACCGCGCTGCTCACCGAGTACCCGATCGCGTTCCTCAAGTGGGACCACAACCGGGACCTGCTCGAGCCGGGCGCCGCGCACCGGCAGACCGCCGCCCTCTACCGGCTGCTGGCCGAGTTGCGGGCGGCATTCCCGGACGTGGAGATCGAGAGCTGTGCCTCCGGCGGGGCCCGGATCGACCTGGGCATCCTGGAGCACGTCGACCGGTTCTGGACCTCGGACACCAACGACCCGCTGGACCGGCAGCTGATCCAGCGCTGGACCGGCGTGCTGATCCCGCCCGAGTTCCTCGGTGGCCACCTCGGTGCCGGGGCCGCGCACGTCACCGGTCGTACGTCAGCTCTGGGTTTCCGTCTCGCCACGGCCCTGTTCGGGCACGCGGGCATCGAGTGGGACGTCTCCCGGGCCTCCGCCGCGGACCGCGAGATGATCGCGGCCTGGACCGCCGAGTACCAACGCCTGCGCCCGCTGCTGCACTCCGGCGTGGTGGTCCGGGCGGACTCCCCGGACCCGGCGGTGCTGGTGCACGGTGTCGTGGCCCAGGACCGCTCGGCGGCAGTGTTCGCCCTGGTCACCCTGGACGCCCCGGCTGCCGCGCTGCCCCCACCGCTGCGCTTCCCGGGTCTGGACCCGGACCGCTCCTACACGGTCCGCCCCCTGGGCCACCCACCCCGCACGGTCCAGGACGCCCCGCCCCCGTGGCTGGCCGCAGGCTCGGTCACCCTCCCCGGCCGCGTCCTGACCGAAATCGGCCTCCCGGTCCCCCTCCTGGTCCCGGAGCAGGCCGCCCTCTTCACCCTGGACAGCACCCCGTAGCTGTCCCGTGTGGCACGGTCTGGCGCGAGACCCGCGGCGGCTCCTGACCGTGCCGCGCCCCAGGCCCCGGCTGGTGCTGAGGGTTGTCTCAACAGCCTTGAGGCACCCCTGAGCGCCAGCCGGGAGAAGCGGGCTGGTGCTGAGGGTTGTCTCGACGGGCTTGAGGCACCCCTGAGCGCCAGCCAAGGCCCGGGCGGGGACCGCCTTGTGGGGGTGCTGGAGCCGGGCTGGGCGCGGTGGTCGTACCGAAAAGAATCAGGCGCCGCCGAAGCGTTCGGTGCGGACCTTCTTCGGGTCGTGGCCGAGGGCGACCAGGATGTCGGCCGCGGTCTCGACGAACGAGCTCGGGCCGCAGACGAAGACGTCCGGGGCGAAGTCCGGCGGCCAGCCGTGGCTGTTGACCGTGGCCACGTCGATCCGTTTCGGCGGGGTGGGCCAGCCGGCCGGCGCCGTGCGGGTGTAGACCATGTGCACGTCGAGACCCGGGTCGTCGCGGACCCGGCGCTGGAGCTCGTCGGCGTAGCAGGCGTCCTCGGGCGAGCGGACCGAGTAGATCAGCCGGAACGGCTGGCGGCCGCGGACCTGGCCGCGCTCGCGGATCATCGCCATCAGCGGGACGATCCCGGAGCCGCCCGCGACCAGCAGGACCGGGGCCGGCTGTGCGGAGCGCCAGACGAACCAGCCGCCGATCGGCCCGCGCAGTTCGATCTGGTCGCCGGTCTCGACGACGTCGGTGAGGTACGGCGACACCTCACCGTCCTCGAGGCGCTGGATCGTGATCTCCAGCGGGCCGCTGCCGGCCGACGCGATCGAGTAGCTGCGCTGGGCCGAGTAGCCGTCCTCGGCGGTCAGGCGCAGGTCGACGTGCTGGCCGGGGAGGTGGCCGGTCCAGTCCGGTACGTCCAGGACCAGGGTGCGGGCCGACGGGGTCTCCTGGCGTACCGCGGTCACGGTGCCGGCCCGCCAGGTCAGGGTGCGCGGCTTAGTCACCCGAGTAGCGCTGTTCCGACCAGGGGTCGCCGTACATGTGGTAGCCGGCCGCCTCCCAGAACCCGGGCTCGTCCTCCAGCAGCATCTGCAGGCCGTTGACCCACTTGGCGGACTTCCAGAAGTACAGGTGCGGGATCAGCAGCCGGGCCGGGCCGCCGTGCTCCGGGTCGAGCGGCTCGCCGTCGAACTCGTACGCGATCCACGCCTTGCCGTCGAGCAGGTCCTCGAACGGCACGTTGGTGGTGTAGCCGCCCTTGCTGTGCGCCATCACGTAGTCCGCGGCGGTCTCCACCTCCTCGAAGAGCGTGTCCAGCGAGACGCCCTTCCAGGTGGTGCCGAGCTTCGACCACTTGGTGACGCAGTGGATGTCCTTGGTGATCTCCTCGGCCGGCAGCGCGGTGAACGCCTTCCAGTCCCAGGTGTGCTTCTGCCCGACCTCGGTGGCGATGGTGAAACTCCACCGGTCGAGCGGGATGCGCGGGGTCGGCCCGGCCGAGAGGACCGGGAAGTCGTGTGTCAGGTACTGGCCGGGCGGCAGGTCGGGTGCGGAGTCACGCCGCCGCCCGCCGAAGCCTCGGGAGATGATGCCCATGCCGACGAGTAAACCGCATGATCGTTACGGGGTGGCGTCCCCGGGTCAGGCCTTCACGGTCGCACTCGTCACGCCGGTCACGCTCGTGGTGGAGGACAGCACCACCCGGTAGCTGCCGCCGCTGACCAGCCCGGTGACGGTCCGGCTGCTGGTGGCCGGGTAGCTCTTCACCGTGGTCCAGCGCTTGCTCGTATACCGCTGGACGGTCAGCTTCTGCCCGGCGGCGCCGGTCACCCGTACCGTCAAGGTCTTCTTGGCGCTGCGCCGGACCGCGACCGCGGCCTTGACGGTGTAGCTGCTGGTCGCCACCGCGGTGGTGTTGGTGCTGCTGGCGGGCACGGTCAGCCGGATCCGGAAGGAGGCCGTGGCGGTGCGGGTCACGGTGTACGTGCCGGTCGCGCCGGTCGTCGCCGAGCCGCAGGACCAGCTGCCGCCGCCGACCGAGACGCAGACCGAGACCGGCCGGTTCGCCCAGGGCGCGCCGTCCGCGGTCACCCGGAACGCGGTGCTGGTGCGGGCCTGGTAGGTGACGGTCCGGGTGGCCGGGCTCGCGGTCACGACCGGCGTGGCGACCACCGGCGCGGCGGTGGGTGCCGGTGACGGGGTGGTGGTCGGTGCCACCTGATCGAGAGCGGTCACCGCGTCGATCCGGCCGTACCCGAAGTCGTTGTCCTTGCCCGCCGTCCCGAGATCGATCGCGGAGTCCTCGAGCGCGGCCTCGACCTGGTCCGGGTTGAGGCCCGGACGCGCTGCGAGCAGCAGCGCGGCGACCGCCGCGACGTGCGGCGAGGCCATCGAGGTGCCGCTCATGGTGGCGTAGCCGGTGGCGGCCAGCGCGGTCGGATAGGTGTTCAGGATCAGACTGCCAGGAGCTGCCACGTCCACGTAACTGCCCGCGTTCGAGTAGGACTCGACCGCGTCCGACGCGTCGGTGGCGGCCACCGCGATCACGCCGGGGTCGGCGCCCGGGTAGCTGGTCGGGCTGCCCTTGGCCCGGTCGTTGCCGGCCGCGGCGACCACGACCACACCCTTGCCCCGGGCGTAGGCGATCGCGTTGGTGAGCGCGCTGGACTGCTTCGTCCCACCCAGCGACATGTTGATCACGTCGGCGCCGTGGTCGGCGGCCCAGATCACGCCCTCGGCGGTGTCCGAGGTGTCCCCGGCGCCCTCCGCGTCCAGCACCCGCACCGGCAGGATCGTCACGTCAGGGGCGATGCCGGACACACCGATTCCGTTGCCGGTGAGTGCGGCGATCGTGCCGGCCACGTGGGTGCCGTGCCCCTCCGGGTCGGTGTTCCCGCCGGTCGTGCCGGCGACCGCGTCCCAGCCGGTCAGCACGTGTCCGGCCAGGTCCGGGTGGCTCGCGTCGACCCCGGTGTCCAGGACCGCGACGGTCACCCCGGCGCCTGTCGACCGCTGCCAGGCTGCGGGCACGTGCGTGGTCGCGAGATCCCACTGCTTGCTTCGGTACGGGTCGGAGCCACCCGGCGCCTCCAACGCGTGCACCATCCCGTCGATCTCCACCCCGAGCGCGTTCGCGGCCTGCTGGGCCTGCACCACCAGCCGGGCGGCGGTCACCCGATCGTGGGCCTCGCGCACCGTGATCACCGGGCGCCCGTCGGCGTCCAGCGTGGTGCTGACCACCCGGGCCGGCTTCGCGGCGGACACCTCGGCCGGCAGCACCTGCTCGGGGCTCGCGGCCAGGGCGTACGAGATCGGTTCCCAGCCCGGGCCGCCGATCGGCAGGACCAGAGCACCCACCGTGGCGAGCGCCGCCGCCGTCACCATGCCCGCGAAAGTCCTCGGCCGCATCAAGTCCACCCCTCGTCGGCGGCCGCCCCGGTGACCAGCCCTACGTGAAAGATCGGGCCACCGGAGTGCGATCGAGGGCCGTGCGGGGTGCGGTTGCGGTGCGGTGATCGCCGTAGACTCGGGCGTATGCCGCTGACCGGTGAGTACGAACCGAGCACATCCGACTGGGCCCGCAAGCAGGCCGAGAAGTACGACGCGACCGACGGCGCCCAGGCCAACGACATCCAGGGCAAGCCGATCGTGGTGGTGACGAGCGTCGGCGCGAAATCCGGCAAGCTGCGCAAGACCCCGTTGATGCGGGTCGAGCACGAGGGGGAGTACCTCGCGGTCGGCTCCCTCGGCGGCGCCCCGAAGAACCCGGTGTGGGTCTACAACCTGCGCAAGAACCCGCAGGTCGAGGTGCAGGACGGCCCGGAACGGCACGACTACGAGGCGCGGGAGCTGTCCGGCGCCGAGCGGGAGGTCTGGTGGCAGAGGGCGGTCGAGGCGTTCCCGAACTACGCCGGCTATCAGACGAAGACGGACCGCGTGATTCCGGTCTTCGTCCTGACCCGGCGCTGAGCGGCGCCACCCGTCCGGTGGGTGCCGATGGGGCTGGAAAAGGGGATGCCACCAGGCCGCCCGCCCGCGATCATGTGGGGATGCGGACCCCCCACCAGCCCATCGACCGCACCAACGGCACGGCGCGGCCGGCCGGTGTGCTGCCGACCAGCCTGCCCGCCGGCCTCCCGGTGGCCGGCGCCGTCGACGACGGCGACCGCTTGGTGGACCTGGTCGACCTGATCGCGCTCGACCCGTTCGTCAGCGGCCGGGAGCCGTTCGGCCGCACCACCTGGCTGGAAAATCTGCGGGCCGACGCGCCGCTGACCCTGCCCGGCGCGCACGTGATGCGCGACGCCGTGGAGGACGACGGCCACGGCCGGCTCAGCGTCGGCGACGGCTGGTCGCTGCACGTGATGCGCTGGAAGCAGAGCCGCCGGGCCCGGGTCACGGTCACCGCGACCACCAGCGAGCTGGCCGAGGCGACCCTGGCCGCGGTCACCGCCGGCGCGGTCGAGGAGCCGGCCCCGGCCGACGACAGCGTGCCGGTCGGGTTCTGGCACTACGGCCCGCACGGCCCGCGCCGCACCCAGCGGGAGATCGGCGCCGCGCCGTGGGACACCATCAAGCCGAACTACGCCCGGCCGGTCGCCGACACCCTGGAACGGCTGATGGCCGTCGACGCGTCGAACGTCACCGGCCGCCTCCTGCTGCTGCACGGCGAGCCGGGCACCGGCAAGACCACCGCGTTGCGCGCCCTTGCCCAGCAGTGGCGGTCCTGGTGCCAGGTGGACTGCGTGCTCGACCCGGAACGGCTGTTCGGCGACCCGGCGTACCTGATGAGCGTGGCGCTGGGCAGCGGCGAGGAGGACGAGCCGAAGTGGCGGCTGCTGATGCTCGAGGACTGCGACGAGCTGATCAGCGGGGATGCCAAGGCGAGCGCCGGGCAGTCGCTGTCCCGCCTGCTCAACCTGACCGACGGGCTGCTCGGGCAGGGGCGTAACGCCCTGATCGCGATCACCACGAACGAGGACCTGTCGTCGCTGCACCCCGCGGTGGTCCGGCCCGGGCGCTGCCTGGCCAGCATCGAGGTGGGGCGGTTGCCGTACCAGGAAGCGGTCGGCTGGCTGGGCACCTCGACCGGGATCGGCCCGGACGGCGCGACCCTCGCCGAGCTGTACGCCCTGCGCACCGGCGCCCAGCCGGTGACCGTCCCGAAGCAGTCCGTCCCGACCGGAATGTATCTGTAGAACCGATGCAACCCCCGGTGCGTCCACCCGCGACAGAAGGGTGACGGACCACTGACGGGGGAGCGGGATGCGTTCTGACCTCGAGCGGGAGTACGTCGACTATGTGGCCGGGCGCCTGCCCCGGCTGCATCGGGCGGCGTATCTGCTGTGCGCGGACCGGTACCAGGCCGACGACATCGTCCAGGCCACGGTCACCGCGCTGTACATGAATTGGAAGTCGGCCGTCCGGGCGGACAACCTGGACGGCTTCGTGCACCGGATCCTGGTGCGGCGCTATCTCGACGAGCGTCGCCGCCGGTGGAGCCGGGTGCTGCTCGGCGACCACCTGCCGGAACGACCCGGCCCGGCCGACACCCGGGTCGAAGCGCGGGACGAGCTGCTGACCGCCCTGCGCGCCCTGCCTAAGGGGCAGCGGGCCGTGGTGGTGCTGCGCTACTTCAGCGACCTCTCGGTCGAGGCGACCGCGGCGGCGCTCGGCTGCTCGGTCGGCAATGTCAAGAGCCAGTGTTCGCGTGGGCTGGCCGCGTTGCGCGCCGAGCTCGGCGCCTTCCAGGAATCGAGGTAGCGGGGTGGATCAGGAACAGGCTCTGCGGGAGCGGCTGGCGGCGATCGCCACGCCACCGAGCCGGATCTCGATGGACACGGTGCTTCCGGCCGCCCGGCAACGGGTCCGCCGGCGGCGCGCGGTGTGGGCCGGCGCGGGTGCCGCGCTGACCGTGGGCGCGCTGCTCGCGGTGCCGAAGGTGCTGCTCAGCGACGCCGGTCCGGACAACCGGCCGGCCCTGCCGGCGGCGACCAGTGCCCCGGTGGCGCATCCGGCCGCCTGCCGGCCGCGCACCTTGCCGCTGCCGGACGGGATCACCGACATGGAGGCCGAGTCGGTCGACCCGACCGGCCGGTACATCGTCGGCAACGCCACCGTGAAGCACGTCTTCCGGCCGGTGTTGTGGACCGACGGGGTCCCCCGGCTGTTGCCGGCGCCGGCCGAGTCGGTGCAGGTGACCGGAGTGAACGCGGCCGGCGTGGTGGTCGGGCTGGTCAACGACGGCGCCGGCGGCGGGTCGGTGTTCCGTTTCGAGGACGGCCAGTACACCGTTCTCGGGATGCCGGCCGGGAACTGGGCACCGTATCCCGGCGCGATGATCAACACAGCCGGGGACGTGCTGGTCAACGCGGAGCCGGCCACCGCGGGGGAGAACAACGGCAAGGGCACGATCGTGCTGCTGTGGAAGGCCGGTGCGACCACGCCGGTGCGGCTGCCGCTCCCGGCCGGCGCCACCGTCGACGACCTGGCCGATGACGGGACCATGGTCGGCGGGCTCTACCGCGACGGCGCCGGTGTGGCCGGGTACCGCTGGGACCAGCGGGGCGAGGCCCGGAAGCTGTCGGCACCGGCCGGGAAGGTCACCCTGGCGAGCGCGTCCCGCGGCGACTGGGTCACCGGCAGCGTGTGGGGGCAGGGCGAGGCGGCTCGATGGAATCTGCGGACCGGCGAGTTCCGCCAGTTCCCCCAGCGATTCGGGCCGGGCGTCGCGGTCAACGACGACGGCTGGGTGGTCACCCAGCAGGGTGCGCTGATCCGGGACGGCGCGGTGGCCGACCTGTCGGCCGGTGGCGGCGGCCGGACCGCCAAGGCGAGGGCGCTGACCGATGACGGCCTGGTGGTCGGGTCGGTCGCCGTGGAGCCCGAGGCCGGCCGGTCCGGCTCGCTCGCCTTCCTGACCGCATCGGGCCAGACCCTCCCGCAGATCTGGCAATGCTGACCTGACCGGTCCACGCCGGGTGTTGCCGCTCGGCGTGGACCGGTTTCACTCCGGGGCGTTGCCGCTCGGCGTGGACCGGTCTCACTCCGGGGTGTTGCCGCTCGGTCCGCCGACCTGGAACGAGCTGCGCACCCCGGTGTAGGCCAGGTGCGCCACCAGCCCCTCCGGCACGTGGTCCAGGTTGTGGCAGTGGTCGGCCCAGATGCCCGGGTTGTCGGCGCGGAACGCGATCTCGTACGTGTCGCCGTCCGCCACGTCCAGCGAGTCGGTCCACCACGGGCTGCCGGTCGCGGCGGTGCCGTTGCGGCTGAGCACCACCACGTGGTGGCCGTGCAGGTGCATCGGGTGCACCTCGCCGCTGCCGTTGTGCACGGTCATCCGGACGACGTCACCGGTGGTCACCATGAACATCGGGACGTCCGGGAACAGGTGCCCGTTGATCGTCCACCACAGGCCCGGCCGGCCGTCGAGGAATCCGAACCGGCGCCCGATGTCGTAGGAGAAACGGCGGCGCGGCCGGTCCGGGTCAAAACCGAGAAAACCACTTTTTCCGTACGAGAGGAAGTCGAGCGTGTCGCGCGGCAGCGCGGCCTGGACCGCACCGGCGGCCGTGAGCGCCGCCCCGCCGCCGACGTCGACCCGGGCCGGACCGGGACCGTCGAGCCGCAGGTCGACCCGGCCGCCCGCGGTGACCAGCACGGCCTGATCCTTGATCACACCCGGTTCGTGGACGTCACGTCCGTCGATGGCGGTGACCCGGAAGGTCGTGCCGCTCACCCAGATCCGGATCGGTCCGGCATCCGTGTTGACCACTTTGATTGCCGAAGACGATATATCGGATATGCCGGGCACGCCGTTGACGGTCCGCTTGCCCTGATACGTGTGCACCATCGCGACCTGATCACTCCTGGTCGCACCGCGCGGGGTAATGATCAAAGCGCCGAACAGGCCGTTCTTCACCTGCTCGTGCGAGACCTGGTGCGAGTGGTACCAGTACGTGCCGGCGTCCTTGGCCACGAACCGGTACACGTGGCTCTGCCCGCGCCCGACCGCGTCCTGGGTCACCCCGGCGACGCCGTCCTCGGCGTTCGGCACGTCGACACCGTGCCAGTGCAGGGTCACGCCGTCCGGCACCGACTCGTTGACCAGCGTCACCTGGATCAACTGGCCCTGAACGGCGCGGATCTCCGGACCGGGGGAGGCGCCGTTCAGCGTGTAGCGGCTGCCCGCCTTGCCCGCGGTGAGCGTGACCGCGACGTCCGGCGTGCCACTCGGCCCCTTGAGGTCGGCGACCGCGATCCCGGTGCGGTGATCGTGATCGGTCGCCGGGCCGCCGCCGTAGTCCGGATAACCCATCGCGGCCATGTCGTAGGTGCCGGTGACCAGGCTGTCGAACCAGAACCAGCCGATCGGGCCCAGCACGGCGAGGGCTGCCACCACGGCGACGGCGGCCCGGGTCGAGGTGCGCATCAGGCGACGGCGACCGGCGGGGCCGGTTTCGCGTCGGCCTCCCGGGCCTTGCGCATGGCGACCGAGGCGAGCCCGGCGACCACGAGCGCGTTGAGCCCGTGCAGGGCGCCGACGCCGGGCACGCTGTAGCCGGCGAACGCCAGGACGACCTGCAGGACCACGGCGCCGAAGGTCAGCGCGGCCCACTTCACCCCGCCCGGGATCCGGGCGAAGAACGAGACCACCAGCAGCGCCAGGGCGAGCAGCGGGATCACCTCGGCGCCGACCACGGCGTGCACGATGTGCGCCCAGTTGCGGGTGTTGTTGTCGAAGACGCCGCCGTCGTCGACGTCGTTGAGGACCTGGAACCAGGCGGCGGCGATCGCGGCGATCTGCACGACGAAGCCGATCAGGATCAAACCGGATAGTGCACGGTAGACGGAGCGCATCGGGCTTTCTCCCTTCACATCCGATGCTCTCAGCGTTCTCCCGACGGTCAGACCAGGCAATACGCCGGGAGTCGTATGTGCGACGGCCCGCGTACGCCATCGGCGACAAAACGCTTGTCGGCGGCGCGCGGGCCGTACGACTCCAGGGTTACCGGTGCGCCCAGCAGCGCGCCGATCTCGGCCGGCCAGTCGCCGGGCCGGTGCAGCCCGGCGGGCGTGGCCCGGTGCAGCCGGGCGGTCAGGCGCTCCTGGTGGGCCAGGTCGCGGTGCGGTCCGGGCTCGATCCGGTCCCAGAGCGCCCCGTCCACCCGGTACGACGTGCAGATCCCCAGCCCGGTCTCCCGCGCGGCCACGTCCAGGTGGGTGACGGCCAGCTCGTCGACGCCGCCGGCCACCTCCACGGCGTACCGGTGGGCGACCGCGTCGAAGTGCCCGGTCCGGAACCGGCCCTGCCACTCGTCGTGCCCGTTGTGCTGTTCCGGCAGGTCCAGCGCCGGGTCCTCGGTGACGAACGGCCCCGACCCGTGCCGCGTCGTGTACGTCCGCACCACCCCGAGCCGCCGGAACGACGGGCACAGCTCGGCCACGTTGTCGAACGTCGTGGTCGACCAGGTGGTGTGCGGGTGCCATCCGCGCCACTCGTCGAGCAGCACACCCTGGGCGCCCTCGAACACGCACGGCCCCTCGGCGAGCAACCGCATGGTGTAGCTCTCGTGCGTGATCGTGACCGCCCGGCCGAACGCGACGAACGCGTCCAGCACGTCGTCGAGCGGGGTGTCGGTGTAGCCGTACGCCTCCTGCACCGCGGCCAGCCGCCGCCGCAGCCGCGCCGGTGAGAGCACGTCGGAGACCCGGGGCGCCTCCGGATGCTCCAGGGCGTACGCCATGGTCTCGCCCACCCCCATCCCGCACGAGCCGTGCCGGTTCACGCGTTCCTTGCGCCGGTTCGCGGCCCGGTGCCACGGAGTGGCCAGCAGCGCGTCCCCGTCCACGGTGAGCAGGTGGAACGGGTTCTGCAACGCGAACGCCTCGGCGGACAACGCGAGCGGGTCGACCACCGTGAACCGGGTCAGGTGGGTCGGCACCCCGCGCAGCGTGCCCGCCCCGAACTGGGCGAACGTGTGGTGCCGCCCGTCGTCGGTGACCACGTTGTGGCCGGCCTGCGCTCCCCCGTTGAAGCGCAGGACGGCCCGCACGCGGTTCCTCGCGCAGAGCGCGTCGACGACGGTGCCCTTGCCGGCGTCCCCGTACCCGAGGTCGACGACCGCCACGTGATCCATCACAGCCTCCGGAGGCGACCGGGCCTGTGCAGCGGAGCGAGCGCCTGTCCGACCGAGTGACCGGCCGCCGACCCGTAGGCGGCCAGGTCGTCCAGGCCCTCCTCCAGGTCGACGGTGTCCTCGCCCAGGCCGACGGTCAGCGCGATCGTCTCGCAGACCGCGTCCAGGTCGTCGAGCTCCAGGACGTTCTGCCCGAGCAGGCCGCGCCAGGCGGCGAGGACCTCGCGGTCCCGGCCGTACGTCGCCGAGGTGGGCAGGATGAAGAACACCTCGAACTTGCGCTGCAGCTCGGCGACGATCGACGCGACCGGGATGGCCTCGCGCAGGTCGTCGCCGATCACCCGGCGGACCTCCTTCGGCTTGACCATGGCGTAGGGCAGCTCGTCGCCGATCAGGAACAGGTAGCCCTTGCGCTGCCGCTTGACCATCGAGTCGGTCAGCACGTGCCGGGCCAGGAAGTACATCGCCAGCTCGTACGACTCGCGCTTCTGCCCGCCGCCACCGCCCTCCAGCACGATCCGGGACAGGTCCTCGTCCATCCGGTTGTCCGACTCGAACTGGCCCACCTGCAGCGGCACCCGGTCGCAGGTGGCGTCGCCGATCGCGCCGAACATGATCTGCGGGTCGGTCGCGTAGCCCTTGCGGGTCAGCAGGCCGAGCAGCTGCGGCAGCTTGGTCTGCAGCACCCGCGGGACGTTCCGCATCGAGCCGGTCACGTCGAACATCACCACGATCGGCGTGCTGTCCGGGTGTTCCGAGCTGTCCCGGCTCTCCCGCATGAACACACCCTGCGGGTCGAGCTCCGGGTGGGCCTGCCGGGCGCCGCCGTCGCTGTACGCGAAGGCACTCTCGCCGGTCGCCGCCCGGAAGTTCTCGGCAGCCGTGTAGACATCGGTGGACCAGCGTCCGCTTCCCATTGTCGTGTTTCCTCTCAGATCCGGTAACGCGGGGGGACCAGCTCGTCGAGCTCGGCCAGGAGGTGCCACGCGTTCTGCGGGCGCATCCTCGGCGCGTCGTACAGGCAGCCGTCGGCGAACCGCCGCAGCGGGTGCGGCATGTCCGGCCCGAACAGCCGGGTGATCAGGCCGGTGGCCAGGTGGATGTCGGTGGCCGGGGTGACCGGGCGCCCGGCCGGCACCTCCGGCGGGTACTGCGCCTCGCGCTTGGCGATCAGCGCCTTCGGCCGGCCGCCGACCGGCGCGGCGTAACACCAGTCGATCAGGACCAGGCCGCGCTGCCGCCGGTCGACGAGCACGTGCTCCTCGAAGACCGCTCCGTGCACGATGCCGGCGTGGTGCGCCCAGCCCAGGCCGGCCAGCAGCCGGCGCCAGATCCAGATCAGGTCGGCCGGGTCGAGACCGCCGGGAACGGCCAGGTCGCGGAACCCTCGCTGCCGCATCAGGACGTTCACCGTACGACGGTGATGGTCGCCGTCGACGTGGATGAAGCTGTCCAGCAGCCGCGGGGCGTACGCCTGGAAATCGGGCCTGCCGTGCCGCCGGAGCCGGCGCAGAGCGGCGGCCTCGACCACCATGAGATCGCTGTCCGCGGGGTCGCGGGGCACCTTGAGCAGCGACTCGCCCTCTTCGAACAGGTCGGCCACGTCGCCCTCGGCGAACCGGCGGTCGAACCGCGACCACGGCTTGGGGTGGGCGACCGGGTCCGGGCCTCCCCGGACCCGGTCTCGGGCCGTTTGCCGCCGGCCCGTCGAGTAATGCTGCTGGGCCTTCCGACTGTGCTGCTTCGGGGTGATCACGCGGTCGTCGCACTCCGCGTAGAGCGCGCCGAGCTTGGCGAACGCCCGGGTCGCGGACGCCCACAGCGCGGGTCCGGCAGTGTCCGGGTGAACGATCTTGGCGAGTGTCCGGTAGGCGAGCCGGACGTCGACGAACGTCGCCTTCCGGGTGATGCCGACGCCGGTGGTGTCGATCAGCTCGGCGAACGTGCTCGCCGCCGCGATCCGGGCCTCGGCCTCGGCGAAAGAGATCCGGAAACGGGTCTGGGTGTCCTGCTCGGAAGTCGCGTACCCGGCTTTCATCTGATCCTGTCCTCCCGTGTCGGCCGCAACAGCGCGGGGTGCAGCAACCTGGCGTCACCGGCCCGGTAGAGCCGGGCCTTGGGCCCGCCGCGCTCCCCGCCGCGCGCCGCGGTCTCACCGGTGCTCTCCACGAAGCCCGGCACCGACAGCACCTTGCGGTGGAAGTTGCCGGCGTGCAGCTCCTCACCCCAGACCGCGGCGTAGACCTGCCGCAGCTCGCCGATGGTGAAGGCGGTGGCGACGAACGCGGTCGCGAGCGGGGTGTACTCCAGCTTGTCGCGGGCCCGTTCGAGCGCGTCGGCGAGGATCTGGTCGTGGTCGAAGGCCAGGTCCTTGGCCTCGTCGACCGGGACCCAGAAGGCCCGGGCCGCGTCGGTCCCGGCGACCGGCTCCGGCAGATGCGGTGCGAACGCCAGGTAGGCGACCGACACGATGCGCATCCGGGGGTCACGGTCCGGATTTCCGTACGTCCGGAGCTGCTCCAGGTGCACCCGGCCGAGCGTCTCGTCCTGCTCGGCGCCCGGGGTCAGGCCGGTCTCCTCGGCCAGCTCCCGCAGCGCCGCCTCGTCGAGCGTCTCGTCCCGGACGAAGCCGCCGGGCAGCGCGTTCTGCCCGAGGTGCGGGGCCTGGCCACGCTCGACAAGCAGCACGCAGAGCGTGCCCTCCCGGATGGTCAGCGCCACCACGTCCACGGTCACGGCGGCAGACGGGTAGTCCCGGGGGTTGTAGCTGGCCAGGAAACTCGCCTCGTCCATGATCGCGTCCTTCTCGGGGTGAGATCTACTCGATGTGAGTACTACTCGATGTGAGATGAACCTAGCGCTCTCGATCGTCATGTGTCAACGCGCTGCGGGCACCAAAAAACCCGCCACCTCGGTGGGTGGCGGGTTTCCCTGAACGGATTCGGTCAGCTACTTCTCGTACGTCAGGCAGTCTGCTCGGTCCAGGGATGCGCCCACGGTAATCGCCGGCGCCTGACACTCAAGATTGGTGTTGTATTTGCATTCGGCCCGCTTGCAGGCGCCCACCTGGGCGGTGGCCACCCCCATGCCGCCGGTCACGCCGGAGCCGATGAACGTGTCACACTCCGAGTTCATGTCACCGATGGTGATCGCGAAAGCGGTGCAACCGTCGTGGTTGTAGCCACAGTCCGTAACCGTGCAGGTCTGGACCCGCGGCATGTTCATCATCTGAGTCATCGCGCGTGCTCCTTCTGGTTACCGGGTTTGTCGCCTCTTGAATCTAGTCATTGGTGCAACGGTTCGCACATTTTCCCGCTTAAGATTTTTTAAACCAAGAATGGTAGGCAAGCCTTTCCTTTCCCATTAGGTTAGGCGTGCCTTACCAATGCTGATCGTTTTTATGTATGTCGTCACCAGCATGTTTGGCGCCGGATTCTAGTGGTGCGGGAGCGGAGTGTCTGACATATGAGGATGTTTCTGACTCTACGTAAACGAACCGCCACGAATAGCTACGCTTCCGGCGAGACGGCCCGCCGGCTTCAGTACTTGCAAGCACGTGCGGGCCCACCCAACATCACCGAAGCGGTCGCATGACCGTAGGAGGACCACGCATGAGCAAGTCGAAGAGCGGATCCCGCACGCGGCTGAGCCGCCGCGTCGGGATCGTGGCCGGCGCGGCGACCGTTGCCACCCTGGGCCTCGTGACGCCGGCGTACGCCGAGGCGAAGCTGACCCTGAGCGCGACCTCGGGTCCGTCCGCCACCGCCACCGCCATCACGGCGACGGCGACCACTGCTGTCTTCACCGGTATCACCCCGGTCGTCCAGTTCGTGACCACGGGCAGCGGCTCGACGGTCTGCCCGCTCAGCTACTCGAACCCGGTGGAGCGAGTGATCTCCGTAGCCGGCGTGCAGAGCGCCGGCATCGTCGGTGTCCCGGCGGCCAACGTCCGCAAGGTCACCGAGAGCAAGATCGTGATCACGACGCCCACCACGGCGCTGAACGCGGGTGGTGCGGGCGCCGAACTGTTCAACACCACCGGTCTCGCGCTGGCCGTCAACGGTTCGACCACCCAGACCACGGCCAAGTACAACGTCTGCGTGTACGCGGGCACCACCGCCGGCAACGCCACGACCAGCGGCCTGCTGGCCTCGGGCACCTACACGATCGCCGCCTCGCCGACGATCACCAACATCACCCCGGAGAGCGGACCGTCGCTCGGCGGCACCAAGGTCACGGTCACCGGGACCGGCTTCACCACGGGCACCACCGCGACGATCGGTGGCAGTGCCCTGTC
Source organism: Actinoplanes palleronii (assembly GCF_016862315.1). Taxonomy (GTDB): domain Bacteria; phylum Actinomycetota; class Actinomycetes; order Mycobacteriales; family Micromonosporaceae; genus Actinoplanes; species Actinoplanes palleronii. The sequence goes on from NZ_BOMS01000099.1 coordinate 25,023, forward strand.
CAGTGTCGTGGTCAACGCGACCGGCACCCAGTTCACCGCGGTCACGCCGGCGCGCACGGCGGGCGCCGACCTCAAGCTGGTCGTCACCGCGACGGGTGGCTCGGTCGACAGCACCGCCGACGTGCAGACCGACGATGACTACAGCTACCTGAACGGCATCACGGTCCAGCCGAACACGAACGCCGGTGCGGACTCGGTGACGCTCGACATCAGCGGTGTCGGTTTCTCGGCCTACACCTGGCTCACGCCGACCAACACACTGGACGCCAGCCCGCACATCTTCCTCGTCGAAGGTACTTACAACGGGGCGAACAACGCTACGCAGGTCGCCGCGTCGGAGGCGGACACCCGGACGAACGGCCCGGCCGCCGAGTGCACCGACGTCCTGGTGATCGGTGACACCGAGCTGATCTGCAACCTCGACATCACGAAGAGCGTCGATCCGGTTGCGGGAACTAGTGGGTCCACTCGGATGAACGAGGGCGCTTACGTGGTCACGGTGGTCAACACGGGTGCCAACAACGCCACCCCGTCCTTCCAGACCAAGGTCACCAGCGGCTCGATATTCACCGTCGCCGCTTACTGATCCTGATCCTGGTCCTGGTCTGCTGAGTCAGTCCTGCCATTGCTGCGGTCGGTCGCCTTCGGGCGGCCGGCCGCAGCTGCTTTTCCGCTTCGCACCTGGTTCTATTCCTTTCCTTAAAGGTCTGATTTCTTTGAGGGGAGCCTCGGGTTCCATCGAAGTCCTGAAACCATGGGAATGGTGTGATAAGTGCCCGCGAAGTTGGTGTCAGGAAACTTTCAGCGGACTTCGCGGCTCTGCGGATTTGCTCGCTTGCGGGCAGTTACGATTTCTCGCGAGGCGGCCCGAAGTGCCCATCCGGTCCGGGCCCACAAACACTTACCCAACGCGGTCATTGTTGACCGTAGGAGGCCCCACCCATGCAAATGGAGAAAGCATCATCCCGCCGCAGGAAGGCCCTGCAGTTCGGGGCCGTGGTCGGCGTCACCGCGGCTGCTGTCCTGTCTGCCAATCCGGCGATGGCGGCGGTAGAAGTGGCGACGGTCAGCCCCTCTTCCGGTCCGTCTGCCGGCGGCAACACCGTCACCCTCTCGGTGGCCACCCTGTCGGACCCGGCGCAGTCGTTCATCCAGGGATCCACTGCGGTGACGCTAGAGAGCGCAGCGACCTGCAGCACCTCCCTGACGGCGGCGCCGAGCTTCCCGCTGGTGGCCCCCGCCGCCGTCACCGTGGTCAGCGCCACCAAGCTGGCGTTCACGGTTCCCTCGGGTGCCACGACCACGGGCGGTATCAGCGCGGCCAACGACTACAACGTCTGTGCTTACAGCGCTCCGGGCGCCGTTCCCGGGGCGAGTACCGCCGCCTGGACGCTGATCGGCAAGGCTGAGGCCGGCGGTGGCACCTACCACGTCGGGGCCACCCCGACCATCACCGGCATCACCCCGCGGGCCGCGGGAACCCAGGGTGGTGGCACGCTGATCATCTCGGGTACCGGCCTGGACTCCAGCGGCACCTGGTCGCTCGGTGGCACGACCGTCACCCCGACCGTGAACGGGGCGTTCACGCTGGCCACGGTCGCGATCCCGGCCCATGCCGCCGGCGGCCCGTTCGCTCTGGTGCACACCAAGAGCGAGGGTGGCACCGCGACCTACCCCGCCGCCTTCACCTATGCCGCCGGCTTGAACGTCACGCCGAACACGGCATCGAACACGCGGACGCGGACCGACGTGTCGGTCACCGGCACCAATTTCTCCAGCATCAACTTCACCACGTCGACCGGCAAGACGCCGGACGACGCGAACGGCCACGTCTACCTGGTCAAGGGCAACTACGACCCGGCCAAGACCGGTCTGGTGAAGGCCAACCCGCAGACCACGGAATGCCTGAACGTGATGCCGATCAGTGACAGTGAGCTGCTCTGCTCGCTGTACCTGGCCGGCGGCGGTTACTCGATGTCCACCGCCCGGACCGTCTCCGCCACCGTCACCGGCACCACACTGACGGCAGCCCTGGGCGCGTTCGGCCCCGCTGACGTCGGCATGCTGGTGACCGGTCCGACCACGATCACGGCTGGCACCTTCATCACGTCGATCATCGATCCGACCAAGGTGATGCTGTCCAAGGCGCCGACCGCCGCGATCGCCACCGCGACGAACATCGTCCTGTCGCCGAGCCGTACCTTCGCCGACGCCACCCTGACAGCCAGCTCCACGGCCCTCACCTCGGGCGGAACCGCTGCCTTCGCGGCCTCCGACGTCGGTCGCCCGATCAGTGGTACCGGTATTCCGGCCGGCACGACGATCTCCGCGGTCGGCTCCGCCACCGGTGCCACGCTGTCCCAGGCGGCCACCGCCAGCGCGAGCGGCACCTACGTCATCGGCGCGGCGCCGCTGATCGAGGTCCCGACCGGGGTCTACACGGTGACCGTGGTCAACAGCGGTGCTGTCGACGCACAGAACACCCCGGCCTACCAGCGGTCGGTCATCAACAGTGGTTCGACCTTCACGGTCGCCGAATTCTGATCCTGGCTCTGAGCACGGCAAACTAGACAGAAGTAGCCGGTCCGTTCATCGGGCCGGCTGTTTCTGTCGGTCGTCTCGGGACTGCTCGACCGAGCAAACAGCCCGGCGGGCATTCGCTGTCCGCCGGGCTGTTCCCTGTCAGGTCAGATCAATGCAGCTTGGCCCACTCACGATCGATGATCGAGATGTTGTCGTCCGCCGACGGCTTGCCGTCCGGTGCCGCCATCATCGTCACCACGCTGCGCGACGAGGACGTCTTCCAGCACATCAGCAGCGTGGGCCGCTCGGTGACCGGTGCGTCCCGGGTGAAGCGGACCTTGTTCGTGCAGTTGACGCCCGCGCCGACCGACTTGCCGCGATCGCCGGCCAGGAGCAGGGTCGAACTGTCCGTCAGGTCATGACGAGCGGTCGTCACCCGCACGCTGCCGTTGTCGGTGGGTTCCGTCCACTCCTTGATCGCGTCGCCGGCCTTGGCGGCGGATTCGCCCTTCGCCTTCGGCGGGCGCTGCAGGTCGAAGCCGTCGGCCTCGGCCTTCGCCCGCGCCTCCTCGATCTCCTTGCGGATCTCCTTGGCCGACTTCTTCGTGACCTGGTTCTCATGGCCGTCGTCCGAGGACTTCTTCGCCGGCTTCTCGTCCGCGGCGCTACCGGCCGCCGAGCCCTTGTCGGTGGACGCGGCGACGGAAGCCGGCGCTGAGCCCGAGGCGGCCGCGGAAACGGGCCGGCTGGCCGACGCGGAAACCTCCGGCGTCGACGGGACCGGAGCCGTGCCGGTCGCGGCGGCCATCGGTGGTGGTTCGGGCAGGCTCTCCTGCTGGGTGCCGCGGGTCTGCAGCGCCAGAAAGGCGCCGCCGGCGAGCACGGTGGCCGCCCCGGTGACCCCGATGAGGGTGCGCCTGCGGCGGGTGTGGCGAAGCTCCGGCGTGAGATCTCCGCGCTCGGGTGTGGGTTCCTGATGTATTGGGTTCCCCATGTTCCCCGTCCTTAGAATGTGCCGGTTCTGCGAACCCCTGTGGTCTCAAGGGTTCCGGATGTGTCGCATGGCAATAGACATGAGCCGATCTATTGCTAACCCATGCTTTTCCATTTCTTATTGAGTTCCCGCACGGCTTTCGCCCGGGAGGGCTTTCCTTTCGGATCGACCAGAACAGTGACGACGCTCTTTTCCGTGCTGGTACGCCAGCAGAGCAGCAGATTTTTCTTTCGCTCCGCTTTCGGATTGTTGCCGAGCTGGAAGGTCTGGGTGCAGTCGGCGTTCCGGTAGGGCTTCACTCCACCGGCCACCCAGCGGAGCTCGCGCTGACCGGACAGGTCACCCCGGGCGGACACCACCCGGATGATGCCGCCCGATTTCAGCGAGCCCCGTTGGGTCATGCGCACGGAGTCCAGCACCGAGGTGGCCCGCTGCGGCCCCGGCATGATCGCCTGGGCGTGTCCGGCACTGCCCTCGGCGAGGGCCGCCGGCGTGGTGGAGGCGGAGCTGGCGAGAGGTTCCGGACCGATCGCGGCGGGCTCGGCGGAGCCGCATCCGGCGAGACAGGCCCCGCTGCCGAGCACGACGGCCAGGCCCACCGCCCTGGCTGCGGTCCGTGCGCGGTGCCCCGTCCGATCGTCATGGCGACTGGTCATGCTGGCTGTTCCCCTCGTGATCTCGGCGGTGAGCCGCACCGGCTCCCGACTCAATCGTCCCAATGATCACGAAATAACATGCTGAAACGGACGAGCGGTCGCTGTGAGTTCCCTTAACGGCGAGCCTCCGCGGGATCTTTCACGTTCTCCGCGAATCGGCAGCAATCCGGTCGTTACGCTGCGGTGGAAGCGCGGAGGTGACCCGGGACCGGCGCTCTGCCACCCCAAGCTGCCGAAGGATTGCGGGTACCCATGTCTCAGCGCGTCACCCGGGCCGGCCTGGCCTCGATCGCCGTCACCGCCCTGGTCCTGGCCGGAGCGGGCTCGCCGGTCTGGGCCGCCACGCCGGCGATGACCCTGAGCAGCGTCACCGGCCCCAGCGGCGGCGGCACCATCATCACCGGCACGGTGGCCAGCCCGTTCGTGGTGTTCCCGGCCGGCACCACGCCGGCGGTCCAGTTCCAGTACGTCGGAACGGGCTCCACGACCTGCAGTGCGACGGCGGGGGCGGTCGCGCAGATCGCCGTCACGGGTACGACCGGCACGGACGGGGTCCAGACCGTCGACCCGGATCAGGTACGGCGGGTCTCCGCCACGAAGGTGCTGTTCACCGTGCCGTCCCAGGCGTATCCGGTGATCGGGGAGGACGGCTACCCGAGCACGATCAATCCCACCGGGGTGGTCCTGGCCGGCGCGCAGACGTGGGCCAAGTGGAACGTCTGCGTCTACGACACCGACTCCACCGTCTCCAGCACGCTGCTGGCCACCGCCTCGTACACGGTGACCGCCCGGCCGACCATCACCTCGATCATCCCGGCGAGCAGCCCCGCCGGCGGCGGCCAGTCGATCACGGTGAACGGCACCGGCTTCAGCGCCGTCACCACCGCTACCACCGGTGCGATCGGCGATGTCCCGCTCGTCGACATCAAGGTCGCGCCGAACGGGAACAGCCTCACGGCGACCACCGGTCCGCGAGCCTCGGGCACTGGTCTGGCGCTCACCCTGACCACCCCGGGTGGCACGGTGAGCAGCCTCGATCCGGACAACAACGACCAGCCGGAGGACGCCGACCCGGACACCGACGACGCTCCGATCGGCTTCCTGTACAGCAACGGCATCACGATCGCGCCGAGGACCGCTCCGGCCGGGACGACAGTCGTGGTCGACGTCAACGGCGCCGGGTTCTCCGGGCTCAGCTTCAGCGCCGCCGGTGATCCGCAGAGCACCCAGGCGCACGTGTTCCTGGTCAGGGACGCCTACGTGCTGGACAGCAACCGCGGGGTGGCCGAGTGCGTGGTGCAGGCGGTCATCGGTGACACCGAGCTGATCTGCACGCTGGACCTGTCGGCGGACCAGCTGAGCCTGACCGACAGTTCGACCCTGCCGTCCACGCCGATCACCGACGGGGCCTACTTCCTGACGGTGGTCGCGGACGGTTCCACCACGGCCCTGAACCCGGATCCCAGCATCGTCAGCAGCGGGGCCGCGTTCATCGTCGCGCCGTACTGACCGGGTGCGCCGGGGCGCACCGTTCTGCTCCTGGGCGGCACCGGATCCGCACTGTCGGCTTCCTCAAGACGGCCGAACCTCCTTGTGCAAGGGCCGCCGGGGAGAGGACGTTGTCGATGAAGGTTCAGCTGCGCCGTTACGCTGCCGGGGCCGTTGCCGCTGGTGCGATCGCTGCCGTTGCCGCGTTTGCGCTGCCCGCCGGTACGCCGGAGTGGGCGCCGGTCACCTACGGTCTCACCGAGAGCGCCGACCAGCTTCTCCCCACGACCGTCTCCGAGGCCAAGCCGGCCCGGGTCGTCTCCACCACGCTCGACAAGCACGGCCGCCCGGTCGTCACCGTCAAGCAGGCCACCGACAAGGCGAGCGCCGCCAAGCTCGTCGAGGACGCGCAGAGCGCCGACGGCGCGATCGGTGTCGAGCTCGACGCCAAGACCTACGCCTACGGCGCGCCGACCGGAACTGATCTCTACCGGGGCAAGCAGTGGGGCCTGGCCACGATGCACGTCGCCGACGCCTGGCAGAAGTCGACCGGTGCCGGCGTCACCGTCGCGGTGATCGACACCGGGGTGGACGCGACAAACGTCGACCTGGCCGGACAGGTGCTGACCGGGTACGACGCGACCACCGACAAGGCCGGCGGCAACACCGACCCGCACGGGCACGGCACCCACGTGGCCGGCACCATCGCCGCGGTCACCGGCAACACCATCGGTGTCTCCGGTGTCGCCCCGGACGCGAAGATCCTGCCGGTGCGGGTGCTCGGCAACGACGGCAGCGGTTACATGTCGGACGCCGCCGAGGGCATCGTCTGGGCCGCCGACAACGGCGCCCAGGTGATCAACATGTCGCTGGGCTCGTCGGAGAAGATCGACGCGGTGACCACCGCGATCACGTACGCCCGCAGCAAGGGTGTCACCGTGGTCGCCGCGGCCGGCAACGAGCGCAAGGAGGGCAGCCCGGTCAGCTACCCGGCCGCCGAGGCCGGTGTGATCGCGGTCGCCGCGACCGACGCCGCCGACCAGGTCGCCGAGTACTCGAACGCCGGCAGCTTCGTCGACGTGGCCGCGCCGGGCAGCGCGATCCTGAGCACGTACCCGTCCGCGCTGGGCAAGAGCTACAGCACGATGAGCGGCACCTCGATGGCGTCGCCGCACGTCGCGGCGGTGGCCGCGCTGCTCAAGGCCGCGAAGCCGAGCCTGACCCCGGACCAGATCGAGCAGGCGCTGGAGACGTCCGCCGTCGACCTCGGGCCGTCCGGCAAGGACAACGACTATGGGTACGGCCGGATCGACGCCGCCGCGGCCCTCGCCACCGTCGGGGCGCCGACCAGCGCCCCGACCACCGCTCCCGCCACGCCCACGGCCCCCGCCACGACCGCGCCGACCACCGCGCCGACGACCAAGGCCCCGACCACTGCGCCGACCACCAAGGCGCCGACGACCGCCCCGACCAAGGCACCCACCAGCGCCCCCACCACCGCGCCCACGTCGAAGGCGCCGACCGCCGCGCCCACCTCGGCGGCACCGAGCCCGATCACCAGCGCGCCCAGGAAGGTCACGCCGGTGATCGTCACCGGCACCACTGCGGCCGAGGTCGCCTACAACGGCAGCACGGTCACCACGTTCACGGTGACCGCCGGTGGCCAGGCCTGGACCCGGAAGAACGCCAAGCTCTGCATCGCCGAGACCGGCAAGTCGTTCCAGTGCGTGGACGTGGTCACCTCGGCCGCCGGCGTGATCTCCCTCGACCGGGTCGCCACCGCCGGGTACCAGCTGCAGCTCCGGGTCGCCGCGACCGACGTCAACGAGGCCGCCACCGCCACCGCGACCTACACGGTGCACAGCACGGCGTCCGCGTTCCGCAGCGGCAACCGCACGATGGGTGTCGAGCTCGCCTCGCCGGCCGGGCTGACCGTGCAGGTGCAGCAGCAGGTCCGGGGCACCTGGAAGAACGTGTTCTCGTTCGTCACCAAGAAGACCGCCACCCAGGTGACGATCGGCGGGCTGGCCCCCGGGCGGCAGTACCGGGTGCTGGTCCCGGGCACCGCCGCGGTCGCGGGCACGACGAGTGACATCGTGGCCGGCTGACCGTTCGACTGATCGACCGCGGCAGGGCAGCACGCCCCTGTCGCGGTTTTTCGTCAGTCCAGCGCGGCCCACTCCCGCTCGATGACGGCGACGCTGTCCGCGGTGTCCGGCACACCCTGCTTGACGATCGCCATGGTCACCACGCTGCGCTGATCCGAGGTGCGCCAGCAGAGCAGCAGACCGTCACGGACGACGGCTGTCTCACCCTCCTCGAACCGCACCCGGTTCGTGCAGTGCACACCGTCCGCGACGAGGCGCCCCTGATCGGCGGCGAGTCGCCGGTCACCCTTGTCGCTGAGGTCGAACCGCGCGCTTGACACCCGTACCGTGCCATTGCGGACCGTTTCGACGCGGCGGGTGACCGGACCGCTCTGGCCCTGCGCCGCCGAAGGCGACGCGGCCTGCGGAAATCCGCCGGCCGCGACCGAAGCGTCGATCTCCGCCTGGAGATCCGACGGCGTCGGCGAGGGGGTGCGCCGGGCCGGATCCGCCGGGTAGGTGGTGCGCGGCGCCGGAAGATCCCCGGGTACGACGGACTGGCCGGTCCCCTCGATCCCGGGCGTGGCCACCGTGGCAGGCGGTGCGAGCGCGGCCGGCTCGGGCAGCGTCTCCTGCTGCGGCTCCATCAGCTGCGCGGCCAGGAAACCGGCGCCGGCCAGCAGGGCGGCAGCGCCGGCCACCCCGACCAGGGCCTGTTTGCGCCGCAGGGCTCGGCGGTGCGGAGCGGCAGCCGCCGCCGAGACGTACACGTTGCCCGCGGGTACGTGCTCGTGCTGGTCGTCGCTCATGTCACCGTCCTCACTCTCGTCTTCCGCGACAACCATGATTTCAAAGATCAGGACATATCGGGTTCGAATCTGTTTAACGGCGGTATTCCACCGATTCCGGTGGGCATTCCGGGGCAGTCATAACTGTCGACTTTCGGTCGCTCACGTCACCTGGAGGGGGAGCCCGGCCCCTACCTGGTTGACCGCGGAAACCGGCGCGCGCATCGTGTGGTGCACGGATGCGTTGGCGGGCGGATCTGGGGTTGTCCCGCCGTGTCCGGAAACGGGAGGGGGCCCTGTGCGGCGTGACGAGGTGCGATTCCGCGCTGAGCCGGACCGCCGGCGATGACCGGGAGCGTCGAGCATCTTCCGGCCCGGCCGTCCTGGGACTGCCGGGTGTGCGGCCGGCCCTGGCCGTGCGAGCCGGCCCAGGTGGTGCTGGCCCGCGGTCACGGCCGGGTCGATCTGGCCCTGGTGATGTGGGACTACCTCGAGGAAGCGGCACGCGACATGCCGCAGACCCCGGCGCCGGAACTGTTCAACCGGTTCCTGCGGTGGACGCAGTGACTCCGCAAAGCCTCGAAAAGCGAATGGCAAACACGTTTCCTGACTAGGGTCGAGATGTCCAAGTCAAGGAGATAAGTATGCTTTTCCGCCGTATTTCTGCGGCGCTCGGCATGGCCGGGCTCCTGATTCTTCCCGCCACCGCCGCACAGGCCGAACCGACCGCGGCGGACGCGGCGTTCCTGAAAGCGGCGCACCAGGTGAACCTCGCCGAGATCGCGACGGGGCAGATCGCCTGGAAGAAGACCACGGACCCGCAGGTGAAGAACGTGGCCGCCGCGCTCATGCGCGACCACATCCACCTGGACGCGGACCTCTACCGGACCGCGCGGGTGCTCCGCGTCCACCTGCCCGGCTCGCCGACAGCGGAGCAACAGGCCCTGGCCGACCAGTACGAGGCCGCCGGGGCCGCGTCGTTCGACAAGCTCTACCTGTCGACGCAGCTCGCCGGGCACCGCAAGGTCTTGCGGATGATCCGGTCGGCGGACATCACCGAGCCGTCGATCAAGGAACTCGCCGAGCGGGCCGAGCCGGTCATCACCCGCCACGTGGAAATGATCCGCAAGGCCGACTGACGGTGTTGCACCTGGCCGCCGGGTGTCCCGCTCTCGTGGGGCGCCCGGCGGCGTGGTGGCTTCCGTGCCGCTCTGTCCTGCGGCGCCGGGCGCGTTGTTCAGCCGCGCGGCCGGGTCAGCGGACGCCGATCACGGCGGCGTCGGTGCCGCCGCGCCAGAGCAGGCCGGTCTCGGTGTAACCGGCCGCGCGGAGGGCGTCGAGATGCCAGCTCGCCGGCGGAAGCCACCCTTCGGCGTGGCCGTCCGGGTAGATCTGCTGCCGTTCCACGGCCTTCGGCGCCAGCTGCTCGTCGGCGGCGGCGCGGGCCCACCAGTCGCTCCAGGAGGTCGCGGCACCCGAGTCGTACCGGGCGTTGCGCTCGTCCCGGGCCTGATCCCGGAGCCGGGCGGAGAGCGCGGTCAGGCCCTCGTCCTCCATGTGATCGGCGTTCACGAAGATCCCGCCGGGGCGCAGCACCGCACGGACCTCGGCGTAGAGCGCGGCGGTCCGCTCGGCGGGCAGCCAGTGCAGCGCGGTCGCGGTGAGCACCGCGTCGAACTCCTCGTGCGGCAGCTTGGCCCGCCAGCCCGGATCGCCGAGATCCGCGTCGACGACGGTGGCCCGGCCGGCGAGCGAGGCGGCCGCGATGGTCAGCAGCACCGGATCCTGGTCGACCAGGGTGACCTGTGCGGCCGGGAACCGGGCGAGGGTCCGCAGAGTGATCGTGCCGGTGCCCCCGGCCAGGTCGAGCAGCCGGGGCGCAGCGCCACCGGTCGCCGCGGCGACGGCGGTGAGCATCGCGGCGAACCGCTGCTCGCGGTCCGGCATGAAGGCCTCTTGTTGCTTGTCCCAGCTCTCCTGCCAGATCCGGGGGTGCTTCAGGTAAGCAGTCATACGCCCCACGGTAGTTACATTCCGCGCTCCGGTCACCCCTCGTTCCGGCGCCGAGGGTGGTCAGCCGGCGGGGCGGGAGGCTTGCTGGTCCTTGAAGCGCTCGGCGAAGGCCTGCAGGTCGCGGCGTTCGATCGCGGCGGCCATCAGGTCGGGGAACGCGTCGGGTGTGCACGCGAAAGCCGGCACACCCAGCGCCGCCAGCGCGGCCGCGTTCTCGTGGTCGTACGCCGGAGCGCCCTCGTCGGACAGCGCCAGCAGCACCACCACCTGCACGCCCGCCGCGGTCATCTCGGCGACCCGCCGCAGCATGTCCTCGCGGACGCCACCCTCGTACAGGTCGCTGACCAGCACGAAAATGCTGTCCCGCGGCCGGCTGATCAACTGCTGGCTGTACGTGATCGCCCGGTTGATGTCCGTCCCGCCACCGAGCTGAGTGCCGAACAGCACCTCGACCGGGTCGCTGAGCTGCTCGGTCAGGTCCACCACCGCGGTGTCGAAGACGACGAGCGAGGTCCGCAGCGACCGCATCGACGCCAGCACCGCCGCGAACACCCCGGCGAACACCACCGACGCGGCCATCGACCCGGACTGGTCCACGCAGAGCACCACGTCCCGCTGTACGGCGGTGCTGCGCCGGCCGTACCCGATCAACCGTTCCGGGATCACGGTCCGGTGCTCGGCCTGGTAGTGCTTGAGGTTGGCGCTGATCGTGCGGTCCCAGTCGATGTCGGCGTGCCGGGGCCGGTTGATCCGGGCGGCCCGGTTCAGCGCGCCGGCCACCGCGGCCCGGGTCTGCTGCGTGATCCGCCGTTCGAGCTGGTCGACCACCGTGCGCACGACCTGCCGGGCGGCGTCCTTGGTGGCGTCCGGCATCACCCGGTTGAGGGAGAGCAGCGTGCCGACCAGGTGCACGTCGGGTTCGACCGCGGCGAGCATCTCCGGCTCGAGCAGCAGCCGGGTCAGGTCGAGCCGCTCGATCGCGTCGGCCTGCATCACCTGCACCACGGTGCTGGGGAAGTACTCCCGGATGTCGCCCAGCCAGCGCGCCACCTTCGGCGCGGACCCGCCCAGTCCCGCGGACCGTTTGCCGGCCGTGCCGTCGGCGTCGCCGGTCGCGTCGTACAGCGCGGCGAGTGCCGCGTCCATCGCCCCGTCGTGTCCCTCGACCTTGCCGAGCGACTCCTCGGCCGGCCCGCCGAGGACGAGCCGCCATCGGCGCGAACGTTCCCGCGCCGCCTCCTCCGGCTCAGCCATCCGTTCCCCTCGATCGGGTGCCGCGGCCGGGGTCCCGCCGGCGGCCGTCCTTGCTCTGAGCAGTGCCATTCGCCCGGCCAGACCGGTCACCTCCGCTGGTTCGCCGGTGCCGGCCGTCCCGGCTGCCGGTGCTCTCCGGTCCGCTGTCGAACTCCCCGCCCCGTGCGCCCTCCGCGCCGCGCGGGTGGGAGAAGAGCCGCCCGGCGGACGCGGCCGGGTGTGCACCCGGCCCGTTCGGCGCCTCCATGGTCGGGTGCGAGAACTGCAACGCCGCAGGCAGAGCGCCGGTGGCGCCCGCCGCCGACGGTTCCGCCGAATGCGAGAAGAGTTCGGAAACTTCGTCGCTCATAGGTCCTCCCGGATCCGGATCTCGCGCCCCAGCAGGGCGCCCAGTGCGGGCAGCACCATCACCGCCCGCTCCTCGTCGATCGATGCCGCATCGGCCGTGGCCACAACGGCCCGTGGCCCGGCCACCCGTTCGCCGATGGCTCGCCGCTCGCCCGGGTCGAAACTCCCGAACGTACGTCTCAGCAGCGGCAACACGTCGTCGAACGCGTCCGCCGGCACGTCCGCCAGCCACTCGTCGACCAGCCCGAGCAGCGCGTCGTCGTGCACCAGCAGCAGTCCGCCGCCGGCCAGGAACCCCTCCACCCACGCGGCCGCGTGTGCCGGTGGGGTTCCCACGGTCAAGGGCAGCCGCAGCCGCCGCCGCACCTCGGCGGGGTCCAGCCGGCCCGCGTCGGACAACAGCCGGGTGATCCGCCCGGCGGGCAGCCCGTGCAGGTCCGGCCGTCGGGCCAGGGATTCCACGGTGGCCAGCCACAACTCCCGAAGGTCGTTGTCGGCGAGCAGGCTGACGGCCTGGTGCACGCCGTCCATGCCGTCCCGCAGCTGCTTGGCCGCGTCGTCGGAGAGACTACCGGCAGCCGAGGGCAGGCCGGCGCAGATCCGCTTCAGCAGGCTCGCGGTCACCGTGGCGAGTCCGGCCACGTCGGTGTGCCGGACATCCCCGTACCTCAGCGTACGGGCCAGGGCGGGCAGGGCCGCCATCAGGTGGTGCACGTCCGCGTCCAGCGCCGCCCGGGTGTCGAGCGCGGCGAGCACCGCGGGATACGCCTCGCCGAGGTCGGCCAGCAGGCATGTCTCCAGCAGCCCGGTCACCTCGGCCAGCGTCCGCGCGGCCCGGGCCCGCCGGATCGCCCGCGCGGTCGCGGCGGCCAGCACGGTGGTGCCCCACATGCTGCCCTCGACCAGCCGCACCGCGAACTCCGGCTGCCAGCGGAGCACCCACTCCTCCCGGAACGTCCCGGTCCCGCGCCGCCCGGCGGCCGGTTCGCCCCACGGCAGGCCGAGCGTGCGCAGCCGGTGCAGCAGCCGGCTGCGCCGCAGGTCGATGTCCTTGCGCAGGTCGAGGTCGAGGCCGCGTTCGGCGGCCTCGGGTTTGAGCCGCAGGGTGCGCTGCTGTGCGGTCAGGTCCCGGGCGAGCGGCACGGCCGGCATCTCCTCCGGCACCGCGCCGAGGCGTTCACCGACCACCAGCCGCCGGGCGATCAGCTCGGTCCGCAGCGGTTCCCCGTCACACATCACCGCCTCGGCGGCCTCGGTGACCTCGGCCAGCCCGGCCAGCGGCCGCCCGCGCAGCGTCGCGAGGGCCTCGGCCAGCCGGGTCGCCTCGATGACGTGCGCCGACGAGGTGGGCACGCCCTCCGCGCGCAGCACGCCGGCCGCGGCCACCAGCCAGCGCGGCACCACCGCGTCGGTGCTGGTGAACAGGTGGTGGTACCACCCCGGCGAGCTCACCCCGGCGCCATAACCCGACCAGCTCGCGAGCCGGCCATAGGTCCACGGCACCCAGGTGAACGTGACCTTCCCCTTGCGCCGCCCCTTGAGCAACGCGGCGTCGTCCTTGACGGCCACCTTCCGGGTCAGCGCCGGCACGTGCCACGCTCCGCAGACGACGGCGATGTTCTCGTGCCGCCGCCGGACCTCGCGCAGCACCGTGCGCATGTAGGCCTCGCGCACCAGATCCTCGGGATCCTCCGCGGCGCCCTCCCGGATCGCCGTCATCGCCTCCGCGATCGCCTCGAACACCGGCACCCCGCGATGCTCGACCACGTCCTCCCACCAGCGCTCGGGATCGTCATACCCGGCGGCCGCCGCCAGCTCCCCGATCGGATCCGCCGGCCGCGCCGGCTCCGCCGGACCAGGCGCCTCCCCAGGAATCCCGCCGCCGCCGGCCTCGTCCGTTTCCACGATCTCTTCCGGTACGCCGTCCGCACCGGGCCCGCCGTCCGCCACACCCTTTGCCGGTACGCCGGAGCCGCCATCCCCCGCGCCGTCCTCCGGAGCGCCGGCCGCGCCGGGCTCATCGGCGACCGGGCGGTCTTCCGGAGCGCCGGCCGCGCCGGGCTCATCGGCGACCGGCCGGTCTTCTGGAGCGCCGGCTGTGCCGGGCTCACCAGTCTCCGGGGCGTCCTCCGGAGTGCCAGGCGCGCCGGGCTTGCCGGCCGCCGGGCGGGTTCTCGGCGCGGCGGCCTCGCCCACGCGATATCCATACGGCAGGTCGAAGAAGCGGACCGGCACCTCATTGGCCACCGCCCAGCGGATCGCCTGCCACTCCGGTGAGAAGACCGCGAACGGCCAGAACGCCGCCCGCCCCGGATCGTCCGCCGCATAACCCAGCAGGGCGACCGGTGGCTCCAACCCGCCGCCGGCCACCCAGCGCACCAGGTCGTCGGCCTCCGGCGGCCCCTCCACCAGCAGGATCTCCGGCTGCTGGGCGGCCAGCTCCCGCACCACGGCCCGGGCCGACCCGGGCCCGTGATGGCGGATGCCGTAGAACCTCTCAGGCATCGCGGGCGGCCCGATAGAAGTCGAGCCAGTCCGGTCGCTCCCGGACCACGGTCTCGAGGTACTCCCGCCAGACGACCGCGTCGGAGACCGGGTCCTTGACCACCGCGCCGAGGATCCCGGCGGCCACGTCACCCGGGTGCAGCGTGCCGTCGCCGAAGTGTGCGGCCAGCGCCATCCCGTTGGTGATCACCGAGATGGCCTCGGCGGTGGAGAGCGACCCGGTCGGCGATTTCAGTTTGGTCCGGCCGTCCTCGGTGAGGCCGCCGCGCAGCTCGCGGAAGATCGTGACCACCCGGCGGATCTCCTCCAGCGCGGCCGGCACCTCGGGCAGCTCCAGCGACGCGCCGAGCTGGGCGACCCGCCGGGCCACGATCTCGACCTCGTCGTCGGCGTTGGCCGGCATCGGCAGCACCACCGTGTTGAACCGCCGACGCAGGGCGCTGGACAGCTCGTTGACCCCGCGGTCCCGGTCGTTGGCGGTGGCGATCAGGTTGAACCCGCGCTCCGCCTGGACCTCGGTGTTCAGCTCGGGGACCGGCAGCGTCTTCTCGGACAGGATGGTGATCAGCGCGTCCTGCACGTCGGACGGGACCCGGGTGAGCTCCTCCAGCCGGGCGATCGACCCGGTCCGCATGGCCCGCATGATCGGGCTGGGGACCAGGGCCGCGTCGGTCGGGCCCTCGGCGAGCAGCCGGGCGTAGTTCCACCCATACCGAATGGCTTCCTCCGGGGTGCCGGCGGTGCCCTGGACCAGCAGCGTGGAGTCGCCCGAGACGGCCGCGGCCAGGTGCTCGGAGACCCAGGTCTTGGCGGTGCCGGGGACGCCGAGCAGCAGCAGCGCCCGGTCGGTGGCCAGGGTGGAGACGGCCACCTCGATCAGGCGGCGGGGACCCACGTACTTCGGGGTGATCTTGGCGCCGTCACCCAGCAGATACGTCACGACGGCCTGCGGGGACAGCCGCCAGCCCGGAGGGCGCGGCCGATCGTCGGCGGCCGCCAGCTGGGCGAGCTCGTCGGCGTACTCATCCTCGGCGTGCGGTCGCAGGGCGGTCACGCGAACTCCTGAAATCTCGTCAGCTCGGTAGGTGGCTCGAACAGCAAACTACTGCGGGGGTGTGACATTTTCGGCGGCGAGCTCGTCGAGCATCTCCGCCCGGAATGTCAGAGTGCGGGCCAGGTCGGCGACCGGCCGGACCCGGCTCGGGTCGACCTCCGGCTCCAGCTGGGCGGCGAGCCGGCCGGTCAGATCGGCATACGCCGGTGGCATGGCCAGCGCGGCGGCCCGGCACAGCTCGCCCAGCTGCCAGGTGTGCCGGTCGTTGCGCGCCCGGGTCACGACGGTCTCCAGCACGGTGACGCTGAGTGGCTCCGGCCACGGCCCGGGATGCAGGGCGAGCAGCCGGTGCGCCGCGCCGTCCTCGGTCCGCAACGCCTGAGCGGCCAGCCGGGCCAGCACGTCCGGCGGGAGCACCAGGTGCAGATCCCAGCGCACCGCCTCGCGCAGCATCCCGGCGTCGGCGGCCAGCAGGGCGCGCGCCCAGCCCGGGTCGTTCTGCGCGGTGGCCGCTTTTGCCCAGCCGTGCAGCAGCGGGGCGGCCCAGTCGTTGCCCCGGGCCAGGGCGAGGTAGCCGCTCGGCTCCAGCTCGGACCAGGACTCCAGCGGCGCGCCCGCGATCACCTCCTCCAGCAGCCAGGCACTCGTGCCGGTGCCGTGCGCCGGGGTGGCGGCGACCCCGTCGCGCCGCAGGGCGGCGTCGAGCTCGCCGGGCGGCCGGACGGCGAGCCGGGGCGGGTCGCTGAGCTCGAGGCGCACCGCGGCGTGCGCCCGCTGCCGCATCCGCCGGCCGAGCGCGGCCCCGGGCAGCTGCCGCAACAGCTCGACGGCGGCCTGCCGGACCTCCTTGCGGCGGTCGTCCAGCCCGCGCTCCAGCAGCTCCTCGTCGTCGAGCGAGAGCCCGTCGGCGAAGGTGCCGAGGAACCGGGCGCGGTTGTCCGAGGACTCGGTGTCCCAGGTGCTCTCCACCAGCTGACGGGCCCGGGCCGGCGCGGACCGGCGCAGCGTGGTCAGGTGGCCGAGGCGTTCCGCGCTGGTGGCGGTCGTCCAGTCGGTGACGGTGACCGGCGCGGCCTCGTCGAGCAGCCAGCGCCAGTCGGCCCGCTGCCCGGCCAGCCAGGCCCCGCGCCGCCCGGCGACCCGGGCCACGTCGGCTCGGACCGTGGTGTTGCGCCGGGCGGCCTCCAGCAGCGCCGGCAGCAGCACCGGCGGCACCAACCCGCCCCGCGCCACCGCCGCGGCCAGCCACTGCGCCAGGAGCTCCTGCTCCAGGTGGGCGCCGCCGGGCGCGCCACCCCGCAGGATGCGCGCCAGCCGGACACCGGCCGCGACCGGCAACCCCGGCGCGGTCTCGACCGGCGCCGCGGGGACCGGCGCCTTCACCGTCGACGGCAGCAACCCGGCCCGCCGCGTCGCCAGCGCCACCACAGCCGCGTCCAGCAGAGCGACCGCCGCAGATGCGGGCGCCGAGGAGGAAGCAGGTGCCGAGGAAGAAGCAGACGCCGACAGAGAAGCGGGCGCCGAGGGAGAAGCAGGCGCCGGGGAAGAAGCGGGCGCCGGGGAAGCCAGCGCGACGACGCTCGCACCGACCCGCACCGTATCGTCGCTCCACGGGCGCCGCGCCGTCCCCACCAGGGCCGCTGCCAGCAACTCAGGTGGCAACTCGGCCTCCCGGGGCGCTCCCGGATCGGGCACCGCGGGCCCCGCCGGCACGAACTGCCCCGCCACCCACGCCGCCAGCGGACGCAGCCCGGCCGGCGACCACTCCGCCGCCACCGCCGCCGGTCGCCCACCCGCGGCCGCCAGCAGCCACCACGGCTCCCGGTGCCCGGCAGCGAGGGGGAGCGCCGCGCCCTCCTCGTCGACCAGGAAACCGTCGGCGCTCGGGGTGACGCCCGCCAGGAGCATCGGTCCGTCGTACCGAAAAGGCTCATCGGCCAGAAGCCGGGACCACCGGGAGAGGGCGGCGCGCACCGACCCGGCGCCATCCGGTGTGCCGAACGGCTCGGTGGCGCTCAGGCGCTCGGCGACCAGCGCCCGCAGCGGCGCGGCACCGGGATGAAAACACAGGTCGCCGCGGAACTCGGTGCCCGGCACCAGGTCGGCGGCGAGCGTCTGGCCGGGCGCGGCGAACGACAGCACCAGCGCGAACCGGGACGTCGACGCACCGTGCAACCAGGTCCGCCGGGTGGTCAGCACGCCGTCGTCGGAGTCGTGCTGCCCGAGGACCTGCCAGCGGTCGGTGACCCGGGGCCCGGCCAGCACCTCCTCGGCCGAGGTGGGGAAGCCGATCCGGGAGCGGACGGTGGCGGCGGTGGCCGGGTCGAGCGCGTCGAGGCGGTCGTGCCCGGCGACCAGCAGGTGCAGCATGGCCAGCTCGCCGAGCAGCCGGTCAGCCCACTGCGGACCGATGCCGGCGATCTCGCCGAGCCGCCGGACCGTGCTCGCCACGCCCGGCGCCTGCGCGTCGACCAGCCGGGCGGCGACCGGCTCGAAGGCCTGGTGCCCGCGCCGGCCCAGCCCGGCCAGACCCTGCTCGACCTGGTCGTCGAGCCAGCGGCGCAGCTCGGTCATGCCGCTCGCCACCCGCTCGGCGCGGTCCTTGGCGCGTTTCGCGGCGGCCACCGGGTCGGGCGGGGTCAGCCGCGCCTTGGCCCGGGCCGCCCGGGCGGTCTGCCAGGAGATCACCCAATCGGGTGCGGTGGCGGCGCCGAGGCCGGCCTCGGCCCAGTGCAGGACCAGGCCGACCGCGTGTTTGCAGGGCGCCTGGAACGTCGGGCAGGAGCACTTGAACGCCGGGCCGGCCAGGTCGACGGCGACCTGATAGCCCCGGCAGAGTCCCCAGAGGAGGGTGTCGTCGTGCGCCCCGGTGACGCTGAACTGCCCGGACACGCTGCGGGCGCGCTTGAGCGCGGCCGGGTCGGCGGCGAGCGACTCGGCCTGGGCGAGGGACCAACGTTCGGCGGGCACGGGACGACCCTAGGCCCGGGGTACGACGTTTTCGACGGCGATTCAGGGCAGACTGAGAACCCTGCGGATCAGTGGAGGTAGCGACATGCGGGTGATCGTCTTCGGGGCGACCGGGATGGTCGGGCAGGGTGTGCTGCGGGAGTGTCTGCTCGCCCCGGACGTGACCGAGGTGCTGGTGGTGACCCGGTCACCGACCGGCGTGCGGCACGCCAAACTCCGCGAGGTGACAGTCGCCGACTTCGCCGACCTCAGTGCGATCAAGGGCGAGCTCTCCGGGTACGACGCCTGCTTCTACTGCCTCGGCGTCTCCTCGGTCGGGATGGACGAGGCCGCGTACACCAAAGTGTCGTACGACTTCCCGATGGCCGCCGCGCGAACCCTGGCCGAGCTGAGTCCGGAGATGACCTTCGTCTACGTCTCCGGGGCCGGCACCGACGCGGCCAGCCGGACGATGTGGTCGCGGGTCAAGGGCCGCACCGAGAACGAGGTGATGGCGCTCTTCCACCACGGGTACGCGTTCCGCCCCGGCTTCATCCAGCCCACGCACGGCGCCCGCTCCAAGACCGGGTGGTACAACGCGGTCTACACGGTCACCGCGCCACTGATCCCGATGTTCCGCCGGCTCGCGCCGCAGTACGTGACGAGCACCGACGTGATCGGCCGGGCGATGCTGCGGGCCGCCCGCACCGGCTTCCCGCGCCGCGTCGTCACCAACGCCGACATGTGAGCTCTCAGACAGCCCGCACCGGGGGAGTGCCGTCCCCGAACGGGCGCCCGCCCAGCGACTCCCGGCCGTGCGGCGTCAGCCAGCCGCTCAGGTCCGGTCCGGCCGGGATGATGCCGCTCGGATTGATGTTCCGGTGCACCTGGTAGTAGTGCTGCTTGATCTGCACGAAGTCGATGGTGTCCCCGAACCCCGGTGTCTGAAAAAGATCACGCGCGTACGCCCACAGCACCGGCATCTCGGTCAGCTTCGACCGGTTGCACTTGAAGTGCCCGTGGTACACCGCGTCGAAGCGCACCAGCGTGGTGAACAGCCGTACGTCCGCCTCGGTGATCGTGTCGCCGACCAGGTAGCGCCGGTCGGCCAGGCGCGCCGAGAGCCAGTCCAGCCGGTCGAACAGCCGGTGGTACGCCTTCTCGTAGGCCTCCTGCGACGACGCGAACCCGGCCCGGTAGACGCCGTTGTTCACGTCCGCGAACACCACCGCGTTGACCTCGTCGATCTCGGCACGCAGCTCCGGCGGGTAGAGCAGCGGCGCACCCGGCCGGTGGAACGCGGCCCACTCCAGCGACAGGTCCAGGGTGATCTGCGCGAAGTCATTGGTGACCACCGCGCCGGACGGCACGTCCACGATCGCCGGGACGGTGATCCCCTTGTCGTAGTCGGGGAACCGCTTCAGGAACGCCTCCTGCAGCCGCTCGATGCCGAGCACCGGGTCCCGGCCACCCGGATCCAGGTCGAACGTCCAGCTCCGCTCGTCGTGGGTCGGTCCGGCGACACCCATCGACAGCACGTCCTCCAGGCCGAGCAGCCGCCGTACGATGATCGCCCGGTTCGCCCATGGGCAGGCCCGGCTCACCACCAGCCGGTACCGTCCCGCCTCGACCGGGTACGGCCCGTCCGCGGCGATCCGGGTCGAGATGTAGCGCTGATCACGGTTGTACTCACCGGTTGCCATCCCCCCATCGTGCCCCCGCCGGACCTGGCAAAACCGGTGAGATCGACATCCCGGCATACTGGCGCGCATGACCGAACCGGAAGACCCGGCCGCCACCCCCGAGCGTCTGGTGCTGTTCACCGACGCGGTGGCCGCGATCGCGATCACCCTGCTCATCCTGCCGCTGCTGGAGACGCTCGCGGACGTCGAGGAGCACACCGACCTGTCCGACCTGATCCACGACAACCGGGCCGGTTTCGGCGCGTTCCTGCTGGGCTTCGCGGTGATCTTCCGCTTCTGGTGGGGCCACCACCGGGTGTTCGGCCACCTGTCGCAGCTGCGGGGACCGATCGTGATCCTCAGTGGCCTGTGGACGCTGGCGATCGTGACACTGCCGGTGCTCACCGCGGTCATCACCGACTTCCCGCCGTCCAGCGGCTCGGTGGCGATGTACTGCGGCACCCTGGCCCTGGCCACCGGCTCGCTCAGCGTGCTGTCGATCTACGTGTACCGGCGCCCGGAGCTGAGCGTGGGGCGTACCCCGCTGCCGTTCGACGAGGTGGTCGGCACCCTGGTGACCTTCGGCGCCCTGCTGCTCGCCGCGGTGATCGGCTCGGTGTTCCCGCAGATCAACTACTTTGCGCTGTTCCTGCTGTTCCTCACCGGACCGGTCGAGCGCCTGCTCCGATCCCGCTGGCGCCGCCCCCGCCCGGTCGCCTAGTTTTCTTTTCCATGTACGCCGTAGTCGACCTGCAGACCACCGGCACCAGGACCAGCTGGCACGACCGGATCGTGGAGATCGCCATCGTCCGGCTGGACGCGACCGGCACGGTCGTGGACGAGTGGTGCACCCTGGTCAACCCGGACCGTGACCTGGGCCCCCAGTCGTTGCACGGGATCACCGGCGCCGAGGCCCGCCGCGCCCCGGTCTTCGCCGAGGTGGCCGGCCAGATCGCTGAACGCCTGGCCGGGCAGCTGCTGGTGGCGCACAACCTGCTCTTCGACGCCGGTTTCCTGCTCGCCGAGTTCGGCAAGCTGGGCGTGACCGTGCCGGTCGACGACGACTGGGGACTGTGCACGATGCGCCTGGCCGGGCACTTCCTGCCCACCGCGTCGCGCAGCCTGAAAGCCTGCCGGGCCGCCGCCGGCTTGCCGCCGCACCGGGAGTACTCGGCACTGCACGGCGCCCGCGCCGCCGCCGAGCTGCTCACCTACTACCTCGGCCGGGCCGGCGATCCGCCGCCGTGGGCCGAGCTGTCCGACGAGGTCCGGCAGATGAAATGGCCCGCGCTGCCGGTCACCGACGTGGTGCCGGTCGCGCGAGGCCGCGCCGAGGAGCGCGAACCGCACTTCCTCACCCGGCTGGTCGAGCGGCTGCCCCGCCAGCTGAACCCGAAAGCGGACGCCTACCTGGCCCTGCTCGACGGCGTCCTGCTGGACCGGCACATCTCGGCCAGCGAGGCCGACCAGCTGGTCACCACCGCGGAACGGATCGGCCTGTCCCGCGCCGACGCCGAGTTCCTGCACCACCGCTACCTGTCCGGCCTGGCCGCGGTCGCCCTGGCCGACCAGATCCTCACCCCCGCGGAACGCCTCGACCTGGACGGCGTCGCCGAGCTGCTCGGCCTGACCAGTGCCGACGTCGACCGCGCCCTGGCCGGCGCCGCCGAGCAACCGTCCGCCCCGATCGCGCAGTGGCAGCTCAGCCCGGGCGACCAGGTGGTCTTCACCGGCATCCTGCAACCCCCGCGCGAACACCTCGAAGTCGACGCCCTCACCCACGGCCTGCGCACCGCCCGCAAGGTCACCAAACAGACCCGCCTGCTGGTCGCCGCCGACCCCGACTCGATGTCCGGCACCGCCAAACTCGCCCGCCAGTACAACATCCCGATCGTCACCACGACCGCCTACCGCGCGATGCTCGAGGCCCTGCTCCGCTAACCCCTCTTCTGGTACGAATACGGAGCGCCCGCCCGCAGGCCACAAGCCAAGCCCCCTGACTGCGGCCCGCTCCACCGCGCCCCTTCCGGCCCGGCCGCGCGTCCCGCGCCACCCCACTCACCGCACCCCCGCCACCCAGCCGGCGCTGAGGGGTCCCTCCGCCCCGCCTCGGTGAGGCACCCCTCAGCACCACCCGACGCCGCGCCAATGCCACTTAGCTTAAGTTGATCTTGGTGGCTAAGTGGCATTG
>NZ_BOMS01000100.1 GCF_016862315.1 Actinoplanes palleronii
GTTTCTGCCCGCGCCCGCCGCACCGCGCGCGAACGGGCGGCTACCGCCCGTCCCGGCGGTCAGCAAAGCCCCCACCGTCGTCCTGCTCCGGTCGGGACCAGTGGCCCTGCCGGGAGGGTTCTCGCTCGGATGAGGATGCCTGGTGGGAACCCTTGTGGAGGAGGCACGTCATGCGGGCACAGGCGGTCGTCGTCGCGACTGATGGCACCGAGGCCAGCCGGGCTGCGATCAGCTGGGCGACTGCCGAGGCGCTGCGCCGGGGGCAGCCGTTGCGGGTCGTGCACGTGCTGGACTGGGACTGGTCGGCGGCGCGGTACGAGTTCGCCGGTGAGCTGTTCGAGGATGAGCGGCAGCAGGCCGAGGCGCTGGTCGCGGGGGTGGCCCGGCGGGCGCGGGCGGCGACGCCGGAGCTCGAGGCCGAATCCGACCTGCTGATCGGGGACCCGGCCGCTCAACTGATCATCGACACCGAGTCGGCGGGGCTGATGGTTCTCGGTCATCGGGGCCGGGGCGGGTTCGCCGGGCTGCGGCTCGGGTCGGTCAGTCAGCGGGTCGCCACCCACGCGCACTGCCCGGTGGCGGTGATCCGGGACCACGCTCTCACCACCGACGACCGGCCGGTGGTGGCCGGGGTGGACGACTCGGCGGCCGCCGACGACGTGCTCGAGGCAGCGTTCACCGCGGCCGCCCAGCGGGAGTCCGGGCTGGTGCTGATCCGGGCCTACCCGCCCCGGTACCCGGAAGCCGCCGTGCGGGAACGACTCGCCGAGCAGGTCGCGCCGTGGCAGAACAAGTTCCCCGATGTTCAGGTGGAGACCTCGGTGTCACCGGACGGCGCGGCGTCGGTGCTGGTCGGCGTCTCGCGGGGCGCGCAGCTGGTGATCGTCGGCAGCCGCGGGCACGGGGTGATCGCCGGGACGCTGCTCGGGTCCACCGGCCTGCAACTGCTGCACCACGCCGCCTGCCCGGTCCTGATCATCCGACCGGGCCGGAATCAGGAGGCGACCGAGGCCGGGTCGTGAAGCGGCCGGGGTGAACCCGCGACGGACTCGCCGTCGCTGACCACCCGGTTCCGGCCCTGCTCCTTGGCCGCATACAGGGCCCGGTCCGCCCGCCGCAGCAGATCCTCGGCGTCCGCTGTGGACACGAGCTGCGCGACGCCGGCGCTGAAGGTCACTCGCAGCGGGCCCAGCCGGGTGGCGACCGCGATCTGCGTGCACCGCAGGCGCCACTGTTCGACGAGGTCCGCCGCGGTCGCAGCGCCGACGCCGGGCAGGATGACCGCGAACTCCTCGCCGCCGTACCGGGCCACGGTGGCGTCCGGGCCGGCCGCCTCGCTGATCTCCTGGGCGAGCCGGATCAGCACCTCGTCCCCGATCGCGTGCCCGTACGTGTCTTCGCATCCGTCGATGCCCATCGGCCGCCGGCGCGCGGAGTTGAGCGGAACTGTCACCCGGTGCGCCACCAGCGCCGGGACAGCAGTGCGGCGAGTCCCGCCCCGGCCGCGTTGAGCAGCACGTCGTCGACCGAGGACACCCGGTCGAGTCGCAGCACGTGCTGCAGGACCTCGACCAGCGCCGAGCAGACCGCGGCCAGCGCCAGGATCCGCGGTACCGAGGCCAGCGCCGCGAACCGGATCGGCCCGAAGAACCCGAGCGCCGCGAACACCAGCAGGTTCCCGACGACCTGCACCACAACGGTCAGCGGCGGGGAGGCGAGGACCGCCAGCAGGTCCCGCACCGGCACCAGGCTCACCCGCCCGGACACCTCTCCGGCCCGCGGCCCCGGCAACATGATCATCCAGATCCACGGCACCGTCCCGTAGACGATCCCGACCTCGGCCATCGACCTGCGCCACGCCGCCCCGGTGCCTTCCCGGCGCCGGACCAGCACCCACACCACGAGCGCCGCCAGCGGCAACGCGGCCACCGTCAGCAGCACCACCCCGCTGATCGCGCCGAACCACCAGTGCCACCCCGTGATCATTCGCCCCCGGCGCGCAATCTACCCAAGCCACGCACGCCCATCCGGCCGGCTCAAGGCAGCTGTTCCATTGCGGTCAACCCCGATTGGGTACGAATGTGGAGCGCTCGTCCGCAGGCTACGAGCCGAGTCCCGCCCGTGAGGCGACGCGACACCGCGACCACTCCGGACCGCAGCGCGCCTCCCGGTCACCGGCTGGGCCTCAGGGGTGTCTCCGCCATGCGGAGACACCCCTGAGAGCCAGCCAACCCCCGCAAGCCGCGGCCGCAGCCTTGAGTGGCCCCGGTCTCGCGCAACGAGCGGGCCCGCAAGGCGCGGCCGGAGCCCTGCGTCTCCTCGATCTCGCGGCGACGAGCGGGCCGCAAGGCGCGGCCGGGGCCCGGGGAGGGAGCGGTCTTGCGGCGGCCTCACGGGCGGGACTCGGCTTGTGGCCTGCGGACGGGCGCTCCGTAGTCGTACCGAATAAATGTGTTGCTGAGTCGGGCGTGTGGTGTTTCGGTTCTGCGCATGGAACACCAAGCGGTACTCGCGCTCTTCGACCGGCAGATGCGGCACGACATGCGGCCCAGCGGGCCGACCACCCGGATCGAACGCGACGGTGGGATCGTGCGGCACGTCGGCACGGCCGAGGACTGGAACGCCGTGAGCTGGTCGGGCCTCGACGAGGACACCGCCGATGCGGCGATCGCGGAGCAGGTGCGGTATTTCGGTGAGCGGGGGCTGCCGTTCGAGTGGAAGCTCTACGGTCATGACCAGCCCGCTGACCTCGGCGGACGGCTGCTGGCGGCCGGGTTCGTGCCGGAGGATCCGGAGACCCTGATGATCGCGTCGATCAAGGAGTTGCGGCTCGACGCGGAGCCGCCGGAGGGGGTCCGGCTGGTGCCGGTGACCGACGAGGCCGGTGTGGACCTGCTGATCCGGGCCGCCGACGCGGCGTTCGAGCATGACAGCGGATCGCTGCGCAACCGGCTCGTCGCTCAGCTCGCGACCGCGCCGGAGAGTGTCCGGATCTTCGTGGCGATGGCCGGTGACGAACCGGTGTCCGGCGCCCGGATGGATCTCGAGGAGGGCACCGCCTTCGCCAGCCTGTGGGGCGGCGGCACGGTGGCGGCGTGGCGCGGCCGGGGGATCTACAAGGCGCTCGTCGCGTGCCGCGCCCGGATCGCCGCCGATCTCGGGTACGAGTACCTTCAGGTGGACGCCTCCGACCAGAGCCGTCCGATTCTGCACCGGCTCGGCTTCACCGCGGTGGACACCACCACGCCCTACCAGTGGAGCCCGGGCACGCACTGACACCACTGGGAGCTGACGTGCCTCGTATCGCTGTGACCGGCGGCAGCGGCAAACTGGGCCGCGCCGTCGTGCAGGAGTTGCTGACACACGACTACGAGGTCGTCAACCTCGACCTGGCCGCGCCACGCGAGCCGCTCTGCCCGCACACCCGCGTCGACCTGACCGATTATGGCCAGGTCGTCGAGGCGCTCACCGCGATCGACAGCCGGTACACCGGAGTGGACGCCGTGGTGCACCTCGCCGCGATCCCGGGGCCCGGGGTGGCGCCGAACGCGGCCACCTTCGCCAACAACATCACCGCCAGCTACAACGTGTTCGCGGCGGCGCGGGCGGCCGGGATCACCCGGGTGGTGTGGGCGTCCAGCGAGACGCTGCTCGGGTTGCCGTTCGACGCGCCGCCGCCGTACCTGCCGGTCGACGAGGAGTACCAGGCACGGCCGGAGACGTCGTATTCCCTGGCCAAGCACCTCGACGAGCAGATGGCCGAGCAGTTCTGCCGGTGGAACCCGGCGCTGACCATGGTCGGGCTGCGGTTCTCGAACGTGATGGAGCCGGCCGACTACGCCGCGTTCCCGGCGTTCGACGCCGACCCGCGCGAGCGGATCTGGAACCTGTGGGGCTACATCGACGCCCGCGACGGCGCGCAGGCGGTACGGCTCGCGCTCGGCTACGACCGGCCCGGCAGCGAGATCTTCGTGATCGCCAACGCCGACACCGTGATGAACCGCAGCAGCGCGGAGCTGGCCGCCGAGTACTTCCCGGACGTGCCGGTGACCCGGGAGCTCAGCGGGCACGAGACGCTGCTCTCCATCGACAAGGCCCGCCGTCTGCTCGGTTTCGAGCCCTGGCACAGCTGGCGCGACCAGGTCTGAGCCAGCCGGCTTGGGAAAAAAGCGACCGGCCTGAGCCCGCCGGCGTGAAAAGCGGCGCGTTCAGCGGGCGTTCAGGCGGCGTGCGCGAGGATGGCCGGATGCGTGTGCTCGTGGTCGAGGACGAGAAACGGCTCGCCTGGTCGCTGCGGGCCGGACTGGAAGCCGAGGGGTTCGCCGTCGACGTCGCCCACGACGGCACCGACGGCCTGTGGCGGGCCCGGGAGAACGCGTACGCGGTGATCGTGCTCGACCTGATGCTGCCCGGCCTCAACGGCTACCAGGTCTGCGCGGCGCTGCGCGCTGAACAGAACTGGACACCGATCGTGATGCTCACCGCCAAGGACGGCGAGTGGGATCAGGTGGAGGGCCTCGACACCGGCGCCGACGACTATTTGACCAAGCCGTTCTCGTTCCCGGTGCTCGTCGCCCGGCTGCGCGCGGTGGCCCGGCGCGGCGCCCGCGAGCGGCCCACCGAGCTGACCGCGGGTGATCTGCGGATCGACCCGGCCGCGCGGCAGGTGCACCGCGGCGAGACCGTTATCGATCTGACCGCCCGCGAGTTCGCTCTGCTGGCGTTCCTGGCCCGCAACGCCGGCGACGTGGTGTCGAAGCGGCAGATCCTCGAAGCGGTGTGGGACGCCGACTTCGACGGCGATCCGAACATCGTCGAGGTCTACGTCCGGCACCTGCGCAACAAGATCGACCGCCCGTTCGGCCGGGAGGCGATCCAGACCCTGCGTGGCGCCGGGTACCGGCTGGGCAGCGACGGTGGGTGAGCACGCGTCGGTCCGGCTGCGCACCACCGCGCTCGCGGTGCTGGTCATGGCGGTCGCGCTGGTCACCGCGGCGTTCGCGTTGCTGCTCCTGGTCCGCGGATCGTTGCGTGGCGGCATCGCGACCGCGGCCGAGGACCGCGCGGCCGCACTGGCCGCGCAGATCACGACGTCCGGGCTGCCCGCGCCGGCCGTCGACGACGAGGACGACGAATTCGAATACGACGACGTGGTCTGGCAGGTCCGGGACGCCGCCGGCACCGTGGTCCGCTCCTCGCAGTCACTGCCGGCGCCGCTGCCGGTCACGGAGGCCGATCAGGTCCGGATTTCCGATTCCGATCATTTGTACGTCGTGACGACCGAGGACGCGGGCCCCTACACGGTCATCGTCGCCGCGTCGCTGGAGGAGGTCGGCGACTCGACCGGCGCGCTCGCCACTCCCCTGCTGATCGGCGTGCCGCTGGTGCTGCTGGTGGCCGGTGGCATCACCTGGCTGGTGGTGGGCCGCGCGCTCGCCCCGGTCGAGCGGATCCGCCGCGAGGTCGAGGAGATCACCGGCGAACGGCTGGACCGGCGGGTGCCCGAACCGGCGTCCCGCGACGAGATCCATCGTCTGGCGCAGACCATGAACCGGATGCTCGGCCGGCTGCAGGAGTCCCGGGACCGTCAGCAGCAGTTCGTCGGGGACGCCTCGCACGAGCTGCGCTCGCCGCTGTCCAGCATCCGGCAGGCGGCCGAGGTGTCCCGGCTGCACCCCGGTGCGCTGCCGGAGGGTGAGCTGGCCGGGGCGGTGCTCGAGGAGTCCGCCCGGATGGAACGGCTGGTCGAGCAGTTGCTGCTGCTCACCCGTACCGGCGGGGCGGCGGCCCGGCCGGAGCAGGACGTCGACCTGGACGATCTGGCCCTCGCCGAGGTGCGGCGGGTGCGCCGGTCCGGCCGGAAGGTGGACTCGGCCGGGGTCGGGGCCGGGCGGGTGCGCGGGGATCAGACGGCGCTGGCCCAGGTCGTACGGAATCTGACCGACAATGCCGCCCGGCACGCGCGGAGCACGGTGCGGATCGCCGTCCGGTCGACGGAGGACGGCGGCGCGGTGGAACTGGTGGTCGAGGACGACGGCGACGGGATTCCGGCCGGGCAGCGGGAACGGGTGTTCGAGCGGTTCGTGCGGCTCGACGAGGCCCGGGACCGGGACGCCGGTGGCAGCGGGCTCGGGCTGGCGATCGTCCGGGAAATCGTCACCGGGCACCAGGGAACCGTGACGATCACGGAGTCCGCCCTGGGTGGGGCGTGTTTCACGGTCCGCTTGCCGGCTTCCTGAAAGGATCTTCAGCCGCGTTCAGGTGAGGTTCAGGGTGCCGGGCGCAGGCTGGGGCCGTACTCGATTCCACCAGTTCCTTTCAGGAAGGCACCCACTGATGAACACCGCCAAGCTCCGCAGCAAGCGCGTCCTCGTCGCCTCCGCCGCCGTGGTGGCCGCCCTCGGCGCCGGTGGCTTCTGGGCGACCGCCGCGAACGCCGACGTGTCCGGAACCGACCGTGACCGCATCGGGTCGGCCGCCACCCAGGCCGTGCCCGGCACCGTCGTCGACGTCGAGGAGAGCGACGACCGCGGCGAGGCGTACGAGGTGGAGGTCCGCCAGGCGGACGGCAGTGAGGTGTCGGTCGGCCTGGACAAGGACCTCAAGGTCCTCTCCCAGGAGAAGGACGGCGCCGACGCCGACGACCGGGTGCTGACCGCCGCCGAGCGCTCCTCGGCCGAGAAGGCCGCCCTCGCCGCGGTCGGCAGCGGCACGATCCTGGACGTGGAAGCCTCCGACGACCAGGGTGTCGCCTACGAGGCCGAGGTCCGCGACGCGGCCGGCCAGGAGTGGGACGTGCAGCTGGACACCGCGTTCACGGTGGTGTCCAAGACCGCCGACAACGACTGACCGGTCAGCCGCCGAGGATGGTGACCTCGGCCCAGCCGCTCGCGGTGCCGGTCTTCTGGACCACCGCGAGGTCGGGGTGACCGTCGGCGTTCCAGTCGGTGAGCAGCACCTCGTGGCGGTCGTCGGTGGCGGGCTGGGCGGTGCTGACCTTGGCCAGTGAACGGGTCAGGCCGGACGCGCCGTCCAGCACCCGGACCTCGGTCTTGCCGCTGGCCGTGCCGGATTTCTGCACGGTGACCAGGTCGGGGCGCTTGTCGGCGTTCCAGTCGGTCGCCGACACCTCCAGGCCGTCGCGGGCCGGTTCGGCGCTGATCACGGCCGGCCCCACGAGCTTCTGGAAACTCGAGGCGCCGTCGACGACCTGCACCTCGACCTTCTTGCTCGCCGTGCCGGTGGTCTGCGCGGCCACCAGGTCGAGGCGGCCGTCGGCGTTCCCGTCGGCCAGGGAGAACTGGTAGCGGTCGTCGGTCGGGCCGAGCACGGTGGCGGTGTCGACCAGCAGCTGCTGGAAGTTCGACGCGCCGTCGACGATCCGCACCTCGGTCTTGCCACTGGCCGTGCCGGACTTCTGCACCACAACCAGGTCGGGGCGGCCGTCGGCGTTCCAGTCGGCCACCGCGTACGCCGAACGCTCGTCGGTGGGGCCGAGCACCGTGGCCGTGGTCAGCAGCAGCGACCCGAAGTTCGTCGCACCGTTGATGATGCGCACCTCGGTCTTGCCGGTGGCCACACCCGCACCGCTGACCGAGAGCAGATCGGGGTGCTTGTCGCCGTTCCAGTCGGCCATCGCGAGGGCGTGGTGCCCGTCCAGCGGGCCGAGCGAGGTCGCCGCGGCGGCCAGCGCCTTCTGGAACGGGCCGGTGGGCACCGGCGAGGTGGCCGGCACCACGGGCGGGCGGCCCGCCGTGGTGGTGCCCGACTCGGTCACCGCTGACGCGTCGGCCCACAGCGCGGACACGATCAGCTGGGCGTCGGGCGCCTCCCGTGCGTACGCCGCCGGGTGTGCCGAGGTCTGCACCCGCTGACAGATCGGGCCGATCTCGCCGCTCTGCCAGCTGCCGCCGGGGTACTTGCGGATCATCGCGTTCAGGAACGCGTTCGTCGCATACGTGACGTCGACCAGCTCGTCGGGGCTGCCCCAGCCCATCGACGGCCGCTGCTGGAACAGGCCGAGGCTGTCGTGGTCGACGGCGAACAGGTGGTTGTTCAGGCTGCTCTCGGTGATCGCCGTGGTCAGCGCGAGGACTGCGGCCCGCTGGCCCAGCCCGCGCTGCTGCACGGCGCGGACGATGCCGCGGGCGCAGGCGATCCGGGCGGCGGTCAGCGACGAGCCGATCCGCTGGCCGGTCATCGACGAGCGCAACTGTCCGGCGATCTGCCGGTCGGCCGAGGTGCCGGAACCGCCGGCGCACGAGGTCGACGGCGACGGGACGTCGGGCACCTTGGCCATGGCCGGCGACGGCAGCATGACCGTGCCTCCGGCAAGCGTCAGCGCGAGCAGCCATCTCCTGGTGGCACTGGATCCGAAACGGAAAAGCACGCTCCTGCTCTGATCCACTGCCATCTGCTGTCGGACCTCCCCGTACCGGCCAATGCGCCCCATCAATCTGTCACACGACCGGGAAAACACGAAGCATTTGCCGGTTCGGTAAACGATCCACACAGGAAAGTCACAGTCCGGGGGCCGGTCGGCCGGATCACGTTCCGCATTGACGCCGGTACTCGCCGTCGAGAATCGGCCGGCTCGCTCTCTTGCGGCGATAACGGGAACGGGCTGCGGGCGCGCCGCCGCCGGACGATGGTGGACGGGTGCGGGCCGGTGGGCGACCACGAAGGTGGTGGCAGTTCCTGGTCGTCCCCCTGTCGATCTGGCTGATGCTGACCGCGGGCGGGACGGCGGCACTGCTGTGGGCGCAGACGCAGAGCCGGGCCGGGATGGTGCAGCGGTTCGACCTGCGGATGCACCTGGTGGGCGATTTCGTCACCAGCTACGTCGCGGAAGTGCTCGAGCGGGAACGGCTGCAGGCGACCGCGCTGCTGGCCGATCCGGTGGTCAGCAACCGGGACTTCCTCCGGTCGGTGAGCGGCTTCGGGTATCCGGCCGCGGTGCTGCTGGACGCACAGGGGCGGCTGCTGCGCGCCGTGCCGGCCAACAGTGCCCTGATCGGTCAGGACCTGACGATCGGATACCCGCACCTGCGGACCGCGGTGCGCGACGGTCAGCCGGCGGTGTCGCCGGTGGTGCCGTCCGCCGTCCGCCGGGAGCCGGTGGTCGCGTTCGCGGTGCCGTTCACCACGCCGTCCGGGCGACGGGTGTTCTCCGGGGCGATCGCGGTCACGCGGAGCCCGCTGTCGGCGTACCTGGCCACCGCGTGGACGCTGGCCGACATCCGGGTGCAGCTCACCGACGACGCCGGGATGATCGCCGCCGACAACCGCGCGATGGATCGCACCGCACCGGCCCTGAACAGCGCCAACCCCGACCTGGCCGAGGCGCTGGCCGCGCACGACCAGGGCCGGTACTCCTCCGGTGGCCGGTGGTGGCGGTACGTGTCGATGCGGATCTCCGGGGCGCCGTGGCGGCTGTCCGCTGCCGTACCGGAAGATGCCCTCTTCGCCTCGGTGCACGGCAACGAGACGGCCGGGCGGGTGGCCGTGGGCACCGCCGCCGCCGTCGGGCTGCTGGTCGTGGTGGCGGCCGGCCGGGCCCGTCGGCACCGGAATGAGCTGCAGACCAGCGAACAGCGGTTCCGGAAGGTGTTCGACAACTCCCGGATCGGGATGCTGATCACCGACCCGGGGGGACGGTTCCTGCGGGTCAACCCGGCGCTCGGGCAGATGCTCGGCGTCCCGCCCGACGAGCTGGTCGGCCGGCCGTTCGCCGAGCTCACCCACCCCGACGACCTGGACGCCTGCGTCGCCGCGGTGCAGAGCTGCGTGACCGGCCGGCGCGACGGTTTCGAGGTGCACAAGCGGTACCGGCACGGCGCCGGGCACTACATCGAGGCGATCGTGACCAGCGCGCTGCTGCGCGACCCGAACGGCCAGCCACAGTTCTTCACCACCCAGGTGCTCGACATGACCGAGCGCAACGCCCTGGAGCGCACCCGGGTCCAGCAGCAGGCCGAGCTCGCGCAGCGGGCCGAGCAGCTGCAGGAGGCGAACGCGCAGATGGCGGACTTCCTGACCATGCTCACCCACGACGTCCGTCAGCCGTTGACCGGCATCGTGGCCCGTGGCGAACTGCTGATCGACGAATGGCACGAGCTCGGCGACGATGACCGCCAACGGTACGTACGACAGATGACCGCGACCGGTCACCGCGCCGATCAGCTGGTCGAGGAGATCCTCACCCTGGCCCAGCTCGACGCGGGGGCGATCGTGGCCCGGCCGGTGGTGCTGGACCTGTCGCAGGTCGTACCGGAGGCGGTCGCCGCGCAGGGACTGGCCCCGGGCCAGGCGATCGCGGTGCTGGCGCCGGACCAGAGCATCGCCCTGGCCGACCCGGCCCACCTGCACCTGATCCTCGGCAACCTGATCGGCAACGCGGTCAAGTACGGCGCGCCGCCGGTCACCATCCGGATCATGGGGCATCCCGGGCACGTCGACATCCACGTCACCGACAACGGCGAGGGTGTGCCGGCCGCGTTCGTACCGCACCTGTTCGACCGCTTCGCCCGGGCCGACTCCGGGGTCGCGATCACCAAGCCGGGCACCGGGCTGGGCCTCTACCTGGTCCGGCAGCTCGCCGAGGCGGGCGGGATCAGCGTCGCCTACCGCCCGCACCAGCCGCACGGCTCGACGTTCGTGCTGACCGTGCCGAGGCCGCCCCGCCGGCCCGGCACGACCACGCTGTCCGGCACCGACCCGCGCAAGCGCGGCGTCGGCATCACCACCAAGCGTGGCTCGTGACCGTGGCCGGGACGGATCAGCGCCAGGTCCAGTGGGTGCCGGTGGGCGCCCAGCGGGTGCTGACCGGCGCGTCGCCGGCCGTCACCGAGGCCACCGACGCCGACGTGTCGGGTGGGATCACGCCGGTGCAGCCGCCGGCGTCCGGGCGGCCGGTGAGGAAGTACGCCTCGAGGTGCTCCGTGCACTCCGGGACCCGCGCGACCGAGCCGTGGATGTCGTCCTCGACCGTGAACACCGTGCCGCCGATCGTCGACCGGACCTGGGCGATCCACGAGTACGGTGTCGGGCTCTCCCATCGGTGACCGGACAGCTGCAGCGAGCCGGACGACTTCCGCAAGTGGAAGGGTTCGGTGGCCGGAATCGGCCAGCCCGCACAGCGCTGGGTGATCACACCGAGGCTCCCCGCGATCGGGAAC
The DNA here is from genome assembly GCF_016862315.1 of Actinoplanes palleronii. GTDB lineage: Bacteria > Actinomycetota > Actinomycetes > Mycobacteriales > Micromonosporaceae > Actinoplanes > Actinoplanes palleronii. The sequence continues at coordinate 11,178 of NZ_BOMS01000100.1, forward strand.
TCCTGCTGCCAGCCGCGGTACGTCCGCCAGAACGTGGGGAAGTCGTGCGGGCTGGTGTCGTCGTTGCAGAGGATCGCGGTGCCGGCCGTCTCGTTGAACTGTTCGGGCAGGTCAGCGGGCGGCTCGGTGGGCTCTCCCGGGTCGTTCGGCTCCGCGCCGATGATCGACTTCAGGGCATCCGGCACCGGATCGCCGGTCGTCGCCGTGGACAACGCCGCCAGGCCCGCGGTGGCGTCCGGCCACACCGGGCTGGGCGCCACGGCCAGGAACGCGGCGAGGTTGCCGTCGAGCTCCCGGTCCAGGTCGCTGAACACGATCGGCGCCGCGTCGAGCTGGGCCTTCAGCCGCGTGACCACGGCGATCACCTCGTCGGCGGTGTCACCGAGGTGGTAGGTCGCGTCCCGCTGCGCGGCCCAGGCGGCCCATCGGGGCACCTTGCGCTCCTCGGCGGCGGTCACGTCGTGGAACCGCGAGTCGAGCCGGTTCGCGGTCGGGCCGACCACGCTGTCCAGCCACATCCGGTCCACCGAGCCCGGGTACAGACTGCGGAACACCTGGCCGAGCAGGGTGCCCCAGGAGACACCGAAGTAACTGATCTTCTGCACTCCCAGAGCCGCCCGCACCCGGTCGAGATCGCGGGCCACGTCGGTGGTGGTGAGCTGACGCAGGAACGTGGGGTCGCTCGCCCAGCAGGCCTGGTTCTGCGCGACCTGGAAGTCGTAGATCTTCTTCGCGGTCGCCTCGGTCAGCGGCCCGGCCGGGATCTCGGGCGGGACGACGTCGTCGCCGGGGCGCGCGCACTCGGCGCGGGTGCTGTAGCCGACGCCGCGCGGGTCGAAGCCGATCAGGTCGTAGCGGTCGTTCAGCGCCGCGAACTGCGGGCTGGTCAGGGTCAGCTGGTGCGGCATCAGGTAGCCGCTGCCGCCCGGCCCGCCCGGGTTCACCGCGATGCTGCCCCGCTTGTGCTTCTGGTCGGTGGCCCGCAGCCGGCTGATCGCGACGGTGATCTTCCGGCCGGCCGGGTGGGCGTAGTCGAGCGGCACCTGCACGGTTCCGCAGTCGGTGCGGGCGAGCAGCGCCCGGATCCTGGGCACCTCGTCCGGCGGCACACCCATCGCCTCGAGCGTCGCATCCGAGTAGGCCACGCAGTCCCCCCACGTCACCCGGCCCGACCCGCTGCTCGCTGCTGCCCCGCTCGCCGGCACGGCCAGGCCGAACGCACCCGCCGCGACGGCGAGCACCCCGATCCCCGCGGTCAATCGCTTGTGTCGTGTCATGCCCACATAGATACCGATGCCCGCGTCACCCCGATGTCACCACCGCCCGCAGCGCTTCCAGCGTGTGAAGTTTGGGCGCGGAGCGCACCCAAACTCCCCACACAACCGCCGCAACCGCCGCAACCCCGAGCGTGTGAAGTTACGGCGCGGAGCGCACCGAAAGTCCCCACGCTCGGCGCGGCGAAGCTCCCGCGATCATGCCAAACCCGCCGCGGTGGAAAGTGTTATCGCCGGTGGGGTGCGAGCGTCTCCTCTGACGGCCGAACGACGGTCGCTGCCGACGGCGAGGACACCGATCGCGATGATGTATGCCGAGATGCTTCGATCGGTCACCAACTGGCAGCGGCTCGACCGCCACCCGACCCAGCGTGACCGCATGCCGGCACTTGTCGACCGTTTCTTCCGCGAGGGCGGCATGGTGCTGCTCAACGCGCGCACCACCGGCCGGCCGGACTACCAGATCGCGGACTGGTACTGGCCCTCCGCGGAACGGGCCTGACCACCCCCACCTGCTAATCTTCCACTCGTGATGATGACGAGCGGCCAGCGCGCCACGCGCCACGGCGCCGTCTTCGGGGATCACTCGTTCCGCCAGGACTTCTACCAGTAAGCGACCGCGCGTCGCTGTCGTCCTTGGCCGAAACTGATCTCCCGGAGCACCCATGTCTCTCATCGATCTGCACCGCCACCTCGAAGGTTCCCTGCGGGTGTCCACCACCCTCGAGCTCGCCCACCGCTACGGCCACCCGCTCGCCACCGCCGAGGACCCCGAGGATCTGCTCGTGGCACGCGGCCCGCTCGGCGGCCTGCTCCCCTACCTCGACAAGGTCGACGCCGCACCCTCCGCGTTCCGCGGTCTCGACGACTGGCACCGGGCCGCCCGCGAAGCTGTCCAGGACGCGGCCGCCGACGGCCTGGACTATCTCGAGGTCCGATTCAGCCCAGCGTTCATCGCCCAGGAGACGGGTCTCGACGCCACCGCCGTGATCGACGCCGTCGCGGACGGCACCCGTAGCGCGTCGCGGGAGACCGGACTGCCGGTCGGGTTGATCGGCATCATCCTGCGTGACCTCGGCCCGGAGCGCGGTGACGCACAGATGCGCACGCTGCTCACCCGGCGTGAGCTGCTCTGCGGCGTGGACATCGCCGGCAACGAGGCCGGGGTGCCGGCCGCCGCGTTCGCCCCGGCGTTCGCGCTCGCCCGCGACGCCGGCCTGCACGTCACGGTGCACGCCGGTGAGGCCGCCGGGCCGTTCAGCGTCTGGGACGCGGTTCACCACCTGGGCGCCGAGCGCATCGGTCACGGTATCCGCGCGGTCGAGGACCCGGCCCTGCTCGACCACCTCGCCGCCCACCGGATCACCCTCGAAGTCAGCCTGACCAGCAACCTGCACACCAGCACCGCGCCGAGTTACCCGGAGCATCCGGTGCGCCGCCTGCTGGCCGCCGGGGTGCCGGTCGCGCTCTGCACCGACGACCCGCGCACCTCGGCGATCACCCTCTCCGGCGAGTACCAGATCGCCGCGCCCCAGGCCGGTCTGTCCGAAAGCGACCTGCAGCGCATCCGCACCGACGCCCGCAACGCCGCCTTCGCATAACCCCCTTCGGTACGAATATCGAGCGCCCGCCCGCAGGCTACGAGCCACGTCCCGTGATGGTCTCGCGCGACACCGCAGCCACTCGCGGCCCGGCCGCGGTTCCGGTTGCCGGCTGGCTCTCAGGGGTGTGTCGAACGGAGTGAGACACCCCCGAGAGCCAGCCGGGGCCGGGAGGCGCGCTGCGGTCCGGAGGGGTCGCGGTCTCGCGTGGTGAGTGGCGCGGTCCGGTGGGCGCGGCCGGGGTCGGCGCGGCGGCGGTGTCGCGCGAGGCCATCGCGGGACTCGGCTCGTAGCCTGCGGGCGGGGGCTCCTTCAGCCGTACCGAAAAAAGGGGGTGACCGCGAGCGGACCGCAGGCAATGCGAGGGTTTTCCCTATTTCGGAAAATAGATCTGTATAGATAGCGTCACTCCTGTTTCACCCGGTACCGGCCACCCCGCCGCGCCGGAGGTCGAGCCCGCCCACCACCCCCGTGGGCGGGAGAGGAGTACGCAACATGGTGCGAACCCCCTTGAGCATCGCGGTGGCCGTCGGCACGGTGGCCGCTTCGGCGCTGGTCGGCGTGTCCGGTCCGGCAGCCGCGCAGCCGATCAGCCCGTCCGTGGACGCGGTCGCCGTGGCCGACGCCGTCGTCGCCGCTCGCCCGGCGGCGCTGCGAGCCGGCGCCTACGACGCGTTCCAGCGCAAGCAGGTCTACAACTCCCAGGGCCTGACCTACGCGGCCTACGACCGCACCTACAAGGGCCTGTCGGTCAAGGGCGGCGACCTGGTCGTCGTCACCGACACCGCCGGCGCGACCCGGTACACCTCGGTGGCGCAGAGCAGCCCGATCGGCGAGCTGTCGACCACCCCGGCGGTGTCGCAGAGCGCGGCGATCACCACCGCGAAGAAGCAGCTCAAGACGGTCACCGGTGTCGAGGCGACCCAGCTGATCGTGGTCGCGGCCGAGGGCCAGGCGGCGAAGCTCGCCTACGAGACCACGGTCAACGGCACCAGCGCCGAGGGTGTCAGCCGGCTCACCGTCGACGTCGACGCGGCGACCGGCGCGGTGCTCTCCACGCACGAGAACGTCACCGAGGCGACCGGAACCGGCACCGGCTGGATCAACGGCTCGGTCTCGCTGAACACCACGCTGTCCGGTTCGACCTACTCGCTCAAGGACCCGTCGACGACGAACCTGAGCTGCCAGGACGCCGCGACCAACACGGTCTTCAGCGGCACCGACAACGCGTGGGGCAACGGCGTCGGCACCAGCAAGGAGACCGGCTGCGTGGACGCGCTCTACGTGGCGCAGAAGCAGAAGGCCATGCTGTCGGCGTGGCTGGGCCGTAACGGTCAGAACGGTTCCGGCGGCGCATGGCCGATCCGGGTCGGCCTGAACGACCAGAACGCCTACTACGACGGCACCCAGATCCAGATCGGCAAGAACACCGCCGGCAAGTGGATCTCCTCGCTCGACGTGGTCGGCCACGAGCTGGGTCACGGCATCGACGACAAGACCCCGGGTGGCATCTCGAAGGGCGGCACCCAGGAGTTCGTCGCCGACACCATCGGCGCGGCCACCGAGGCGTACGCCGCGAACGCCAACGACCCGTTCGACTACCAGGTCGGCGAAGAGGTCAACCTGGTCGGCAGCGGCCCGATCCGCTACATGTACAACCCGTCGCTCGCCGGTGACAGCAACTGCTACTCGAGCAGCACGCCGGGCTCCGAGGTGCACGCCGCGGCCGGTCCGGGCAACCACTGGTTCTACCTGCTGGCCCAGGGCAGCAGCGGCAACGGCCAGCCGGCCAGCTCCACCTGCAACGGCACCACGGTGACCGGCCTGGGCATCCAGGTCGCCACGAAGATCATGTACAACGCGATGCTGCTGAAGACGTCCAGCTCCTCGTACGCCAAGTACCGGGTGTGGACGCTGCAGGCCGCGAAGAACCTGTACCCGGGCAGCTGCACCAACTTCAACGCGGTCAAGGCCGCCTGGAACGCGGTGAGCCTGCCGGCCCAGTCCGGCGAGCCGACCTGCTGATCCCGCTCTGCTGATCCCTCTCTACTGAGGCCGAACCGGCCCGGCGCGTTCCCCCGACGCGCCGGGCCGGTTCGTTCGTGTCAGCCCGCTATCCGCTCCCGGGCGGCGAGCATGGCGGCCAGCAGGGTCTCGTCGGCGTGCAGTTCGGCGTCCGGGCCGCCGACGTTGAAGCCGGCCCGGTGCCGGCGGGTGATGAACTCGTCCAGGCGGCCGAGGATCGGGCGGGCGTGCGGACCCATCGCCGCGAACACCTCCAGCACCTTCGGGCCGAGCAGGTCGTCGGCGAGGTGTTCGGACAGGACCGCGAGCAGGTCGGCGGCCGCTGCAGGACCCTCGTGCCGCCACAGGGCCGCGGCCACGTCCACCGATGCCGGGCCGGGCGTGCCGAACAGACTGCGCAGCTGCCGGTGCTGGCGGACGGTCAGCCCACCGTGGTCGGCGAGCCAGGTCAGCAGCACGGCCGCGAGGCGGCCACGACGAAGCGCTTCCGGAAGTCCGGCGAGGTGCTGATCGACCGGGGCGCGGTCCGACGTCATCTGTACGAGCGCGAAGAGCGCGCCGTGGTCCCGCAGGTGCGGAACGGCGGCCACGGCGGCCGGCCCGATCCGGCCCAGGACGTGCCAGGTGAGATCCGGGGTGTCGTTCACGGCTCCGGTGAGTTTAGCGAGGAGTTCCGGGAGGGCAGGTGCCGCGGCCGGACCGAAGGCGGCCAGCACCCGCATCGGGAGTTCCGGGGCATCCGAGTCGGGAGTGGTGGCGAGCAGGTGCCGGGCGGCGGCCACCGGGTCGGCCGGGTCGGCGCCGGCTCGGGCGAGTGTGCGGAATGCCGCGAGGAGGCCAGGCTGGGTGCCACCGGCCAGCATCTGCTGGACCAGGTGCGGCATCGCGCGGTGGTCGCCGATGCCGCCCAGCGCGACGGCGGCCGGTGCGCCGAGTTCCGGGTCGTCGAGCAGGGCCGCGAGATCCTCGGCGGCCAGGCGGGACGCGGTCATCGAGGCGGTGAGCGTCCGGAGCGCTGCCGACCGTACCGGAGAGGGGTTTTCCCGCAGGAGAGCCGTGAGCGCCGGGGTCAGCCGGACCGGCGCGGCCCGCCAGAAACGGATCGCGATGGCCGCCATCCGGACACCTTCGAGCCGGACCTCGGGGGTCTCGGCAGAGCCGGTGAGGCGTCGCACCCGGGTGTAGCAGGCCTCGTCACGGTCGGAACCGGTCAGCGCGTGCGCCCACAGCTCGCCCGCGGACGCCTTTCCCAGCGCGGTCAGGTCGGCGACGGCGGCGTCCAGGTCCGCGCGGATCACGGTGTCGTCCACGCCGGGCGCGGCGCAGTTGGCCAGCAGCCGGATGGCCGGGACGGTATCCGAGCGCAGGCGTTCCACGGTGGCCTGATGCCTTGGATGCCGGTGCCAGGGAATGGCGTTCACCAGGGCGATCCGGACGGCGGGATCGGTCAAGGTGTCCAGCGCCGCCAGCGCGCGACCCGGGCCGGCGGTGTGTACCAGCAGGGTCGCCGCGGTACGCCGCACCGACGGGTCCGGGTCGCTCAGGGCCGTCTCGGCGGCGTCGGCGACGAGCGGCCAGCCGGAGCCCCGGACGTGCAGTTGATCGAGCAACTCGAAGATCGTCCGGCGGATCGGTGCCCGGCGGTCGGTCGTGAAAATCAGCAGGCGCCGGGTCATCAGCCCGTCCCGGTCGAGCCGGACGAAGTGGACGACGTGGTCGCGCGCGTCATCGCCGGGTGTCAGGACGTCGCCAGCCGCGACGCTCTTCTCCGGCCAGCCCCAGAGGTCCGGGGCCGAGGCGTTCACCGTGTCGGGCGCGGGGCGCCCTTTCCGTAGGTCATGGTCGTGATCCTCGCGCGGCACCCCGCACCGCCGCAACGGGAAATCACGCCGCGGCGGTGTGGTCATGTGCGGTGGTGATGCGGGCGCGGCCGGAGCGTTTGCTCTGGTACAGCAGCTCGTCGGCGTGGTGCAGGAGCTGGTCCGGGGTCTGCTCGCCGTCCCAACGGGTCAGGCCGGCCGAGAACGTCTGTGCCTGCGGGGTCGCGGCCAGCTGGCGTTCCAGGACCGTGAACGCCTCGGTCGCCGTGCAGCCGGTGAGCAGCATGACGAACTCCTCGCCGCCGTAGCGGGCCAGCAGGTCGCCGTCGCGCAGCTCCCGCTGCCAGAGCAGCGCGGCGCCGGCCAGCAGCTCGTCGCCGGCCTGGTGGCCGTACGTGTCGTTGTAGACCTTGAAGTGGTCGAGGTCGATCAGGGCGACGAACAGCGGCTCGCCGGTGACCGTGCCGCGCGCGAGAGCCGCGGCGAGACGCTCGTCCCAGTGGCGGCGGTTGGGCAGGCCGGTGAGTGCGTCGTGCCGGGCCAGCTGCGCCAGCTCGTACGACTGGGTCTCGACGCGGCGCACCAACCCGCCCATCCGCGCGGCCACCAGCAGGAACAGCGTGATCGAGGCGATCCCGACGGCCAGCCAGTTCTGGTCGGCGTGCCCGGTGGCGCCCTGGTAGAGGCTGACCGCCGGCGCGAGCAGGATGGTGACGGTGAGCAGGACCAGCCGTGGGCGTACAAATGCGGGTGGTGCTTCCAGCGGCACGGTCAGCCGCCGCATCGACGGGTGCAGCGCGGCCGCCGCCGCGATCGAGTTGGCCAGCAGCGCGACGACGTCCGCGAGCCCGCTCTCACCGGGCCCCGGCGCGGGGAGCGCGACCTCCAGCACGTCGCACACACCGTTCAGCAGCAGCGCGGTCAGCAACAGCCGGTAGCTCACGGTGCGGGCGCCGGGTGTGGTGAGCAGCAGCGAGCCGAGCACGAACAGGCCGATGTCGCCGACGGTGAGGATGACCGTCAACGCCTTCTGGTCCCACGGCAGGCCCTCGTCGGTGATCGCCGGGGCGATGACGAAGATCCAGCAGAGCAGGCCGAGGCCGGTGGCGGCCATCCCGGCGTCGATCAGCGCGGTACGGTCGTCGGCCCGGGCGCGCCCCCGGATCAGCCCGGCCAGCGCCCAGCACATCAGCGGGTAGCCGGTCGCCTCCAGCAGCGCGCTCAGCATCGTCCAGGACGGTACGGCGGTCAGCCGGTTGATGACCGTGCTGACCAGCCAGACGGCGAGCCCCGCGGCGAAGGTGTACCAGGTGGCGGGCTGCCGCGGCCGGTACCGTCGGACACCGTGGACGACCGCGGCGATACCGCCCGCGCCGATCAGGCCGTAACCGGTGGCATGACCCCGCTCTCCGGTGGGCAGTAACGCGTACACGGCGGTGGCGACGGCCCCTGCGATCACGCAGAGTTGCCACGCCGGTATGCCACGCCATCTGCTTATCGGCACAATCCGGTCATCGGCACATCCGGCGACCGCCTGAGCCCCGGCTGCAATGATCAGAGGTGAGTACCGTCGGGCCCAAAAGCACGAGTGGGAGGGGTTCCGTGGGAGTCGTTTACCTCCTGAGCGGTCTGACCGGTTCCGGCAAGACCACCTACGCCCGGAAGCTGGTCGAGGAGGGCGTGGTGCGGTTGTCGGTCGACGAGATGATGCACAGCCGGCACGGCCGATTCGGCATCGACTACCGCGAGAGCCGCTATTTCGAGCTGGAGGCCCCGATCGTCGACGAGATCCGCGGCCGCCTCATCCGGTTGATCGGACGGGGCCGCGACGTCGTCTTCGATCACGGCCTGTGGCGGCGGGCCGATCGGGACACCTACAAGCACCTGGTCGAGGCGCACGGCGCCCAGTGGCGGCTGCTCTACTTCAAGGTCGACAAGGCGGAGCTGCAGCGCCGCCTGGCCGAGCGTCATCAGCGTGACGGCGCGAACGCCGCGACCGTCAGCCCGCGCGCGCTCGACGAGTTCTACGCCCGCTTCGACGAGCCGATGGACGAGGGCGAAGAGATCATCACCGGCACCGGACTCAGCTGACGGCGGGTTCCGGGGTGCGGACCGGCCACATGATCGGCAGGACGCACGGGATGATCAGCCAAGCGGTCAGGACCACTGCCGCCAGGGCCCAGCGCAGGCCGACACCCTCGGCCAGGAAGCCGATCACCGGTGGGCCCACCAGCAGGCCCGTCGTGCTCATCGTGGCGGCCGCGGTCAGCGCCGCCGAGCCGTGGTGGGCCGCCGCCACGTACAGGCACGGGCTCACCGCCGCCATCCCCAGGCCCACCAGTGCGAACCCGGCCAGCGCCGGATAGGCCCCGCCGGCGAGCAGCGCCGCCGCCAGGCCCAGGCCCGCGACGCCGCAGCCGTACGCGACAACGGTTTTGTCCCCGAAGCGGTCCCGCCAGCCGTCGGCGAACATCCGGGCGATGATCATCATGCCGGAGGTGACCGCGATGCCGAGCGGGAGCAGGTGCTCGGCGGCGTGCGCGACGTCCTTGAGGTAGAGCGCCGACCAGTCGTTCACCGCACCCTCCGCGATGGTGGCCAGGAACATGGTCACGCCCAGCCAGAGGACGATGCCGGACGGCCGGATCCGGGCCCGGCCGCCGGTCGTGGACGGCGTGGCCGGCAGGTCCTCGTGCAGCAGCCCGGGCCGGGCGGCCGCCAGCAGCGCGAGCAGCACCACACCGCCCACCGTGAAGTGCAGCAGCACCGAATCGGTCAGCGAGGAGACCCCCGAAGCCAGCAGCGCGGCGCCGAAGATGCCCGCGCTGAACGTGGCGTGCAGTTTCGCCATCGTGGTGCGGCCGGACGTCTTCTCCAGCACCGCGCCCTGCGCGTTCATCGCGACGTTCAGGCAGCCGACCGCCACCCCGTCGACGAGCAGCACGGCCAGCGCCACCGGATAGGCCGGCGCGACGGCCAGCCCGGCCAGCGCGCCGACGAGCACCAGCCCGGCGCCGAGCGCCAGCCGGCCCGAGCCGAACGCCGCCATCAGCCTCGGCACCAGCGGGAACGACAGCACCGCGCCGACACCCGCGGCCAGCAGCAGCACGCCGACCTCGCCCGACGACAGGTGCAGCCGGTCGGCGAGCGCGGGGATGCGCGACGCCCAGGTCGAGTACTGGAAGCCGAGCGCGGCGAACAACGCGGCGATCGACAACTGCGAGCGGCGGAACGACATACCGGGCCTACCTCAGTTCGTGCGACATGTACACGGCGTCCGGTCCGTAGGCGCCGGGCAGGGGGACCTGCGGGTGGGGACGGAAGCCGCGGGACGACCAGAAGCCGGCTGTCCCGTCGACCGAGACCAGTGAGATCCGTCGATAGGACAGGCTACGGGCAGTTTCGGTCAGGTGACGTACCAGGCGCTTGCCCCAGCCGCGGCCGCGCAGGCCCGGGTCGATCACGATGTCGTGCAGGTGCAGGTTCGACGAGCGGACCGCCGACTCCTCGGGCCGGTGCAGGTCGGGGTAGCGGAACTCCGGGTAGGGCAGCGCGAGCAGGTAACCGCCGACCCGGTCACCGGTGTCCAGCACGAACGAGGTCTCCGGTTGGGCGCGGGAGCGCAGGGCCTCCGGCCCTTCGGAGAGACCCCCTTTGGTGTACGCGATGGACTCCAGCGAGCCGATCGCCGGCCAGTCGTGCACGTCGATGGGCCGTACCCGTTCGGCGCGCACGGTGTGACAGGGCAACGGCGCGAACCCGTTGAACCCGGCCGTGGTGTAACTGGTGGCGTACGCCCCGGCGGTGTGGATCCACACCGGATCACCGGAGGCCAGCCCGGCCGGGACCGGCACCGGCACTCCCCCGGCGAGCACGTCGTCGCTGTCGCAACTGGGCCCGGCCACGATCGCGGGCACCGTCGGGCCGGCCGGGTGGGTGGGGAACTCCAGCCGGTAGGGCAGCCGGTCACCCTCGTAGAGGCCGTTGAACCGTCCGCAGGTCAGGTAGAGCCAGGCTTCCCGCCGTACGGTCAATCGGGCGACCTCGGCCCGGACCACCCCATGGTCGGCGACCAGGAAGCGGCCCGGTTCGACGACGAAGTCGAGGTCACCGCCGGCGGCCTCGCGCAGCTGGCGCATCCCGGAGCGGATCGCCGCGAAGATCTCGCCGGTCGGCGGGGTCAGGCCGGGATGACCGGAGGCGGGCAGACCGCCGCCGAGGTTCACGTGGTCCGGGCGGATGCCGCGCCGCAGCAGTGTCCGCACCACGCCCGTCACGGCCGCCAGGCCGTCACGCCAGCCGCTCTCGGTCATCTGCTGCGAGCCGACGTGCAGCGACAGCCCGGCGGGCACCAGGCCGAGCGACCGGGCCAGGTCGAGCACGGCGACCGGGTCGTCGCTGCCGTACTTGCCGGTCAGGCCCCACACCGCGCCCTCGCCGCTCGTGCTGACCCGGCAGAACACCCGGCTGCCCGGCGCGTGCCGCGCGATCGCCCGCACGTCCTCGGCGCTGTCGGTGGCGTACGTGGTGATCCCGAGCCGGTACGCGGTGGCGATGTCCCTGTCGGACTTCACGGTGTTGCCGTAGTGCACCCGCTCCGGCTCGGCACCGGTGCGCAACGCCTGCCGGATCTCGCCGGGGCTGGCCGCGTCGAAGCCCGCGCCCAGGTCGGCGAAGCCGGTCAGCACCTCGTCCACCGGGCACGCCTTCATGGCGAAACGGACCCGGACGCCGGGCAGCTCGTCGCCGAGCTCCCGATACCGGCTCTCGATGCCGGTCAGGTCGTAGACGATCCGGTCGGTGTCGGCCGCGCCCAGAGCGGCCCGCAGATGACCGATCTCAGTCATGCCGCAGGGGCGTCTCGCGGGCGGCCGCGATCAGCGCGGCCCACGCTTCGATCAGCAGCGCGAAGTCCTCGATGTCGCGGCGCGCCTCGATCAGCAGCGCGTCGCGGTTCGCGCCGATCCGGTCGGCGACCGCGGTGAACCGGCCGCCGAGCCGCCGGTAGGCCTGCTCCATCAGCTCGGCGGTGGCCTCGTTCGGCTCGCGCGGCTGCCACGTGCTGGCCCGCACGATCGCGGCGATGTCACCCGGGCTGGCGTTGGTCATCCGCTGGTAGATGAAGTGGAAGTAGTACATCGACAGGATGAACTTGGCGAACCGCAGCTGGTAGGCGAGGAAACCCGCGTCGCTCTTGCGTTCCGCGGTGTGGAAATTGACGATGTGCCGGTTGTGCAGCAGGCCCGGCAGCCCGGCCCGGTCGGCGACGTGGATCAGGAAGTAGTCGCTGCCGATCGTGTCGGTGGCCGGCGGCAGCGGCACGTTCTCCTGCAACCCGTGGAAACTGATGTTGTGCATGTCGACGCGCATCGGGTCGACGACCGACAGTGTCCAGTGGTCGCCGTCGAACGGCGCGCTGCCGGTGAACGACTCCGCGACCAGTTCGCGCTTCTCGTCCTCGGTGCTGCCGGGCGCGGCCCACAGACTGACCAGGTCGTAGTAGGCCTCGTGGTCGCGGATGTCCTCGACGTCGACCGACATGTCACCGACGAACGACGCGCCGGCCATGGCCACCGGCAGGTCGGCGCGGCTCTCGTCGAGCCGGTTCTCGGTCGCGACGACATCGCGGGCGGCCTTCCCCAGCGCGGAGAGTTCCGCGTGGATCGGGAAGATCTTCTTTCCCTCGTACGTCTGGAAGTACAGGTCGGAGTCCCGCCGGTGCACCGAGTCGCAGCCCAGTGCCGCCGCGATCAGGAACGCCCGGTTGGTGCAGGCCCCGTACGAGACGCCGGCCGGCAGCAGCAGATCGAGCAGCAGGTCGGGGCGGTCGGCGGCGGCCCCGCGCACGACGCGCTGCAGGAACTCGCGCTGGGCCGGCTCGTCGAGGTGCCAGACGAGCGGCGCGAGGGCGAGGACCTTCGCGTGCGCCTCGTACTCGTCCGAGGAGTCGAGCACCAGCAGGCACACGTCCACGTCGAAGTGCCGGGTGGCGTACTCGGCCTCGGCGACCACCTCGGTGAGCGTCGCGGCGCACTCCCGGTTGGTCGGCACCACCAGGCAGACCCGGCGACGGTCGTCCCTCGCGTCGGTCACTGATTCACTCCCGTCTTTCACCCGGTACGGGAAAAGGGCACAGAAACAGCCGGTGAACAGCCCGTTCGGCAATTCATCGCAGCCAATCGATCATGGCGCGGTCGAACCTAATCGGCGGCGCGCGCGTCCCACAACCCCGTCTTCCGGGCGAACCCGTCAGAAGTCCCGAAATCGCTGGTAGCGCCCCGGTTCCGGAACCGCCGCCCGCGTGTGACCCCGGCCACCGCCGTCCACACCGGACCGAACCGCGCCTCACCCAACCCACCCCGGCCGGGCGACAGAGTCAGGCCGCCCGGCTGGTCCTGAGGGCTGCTTCAAGCCCCGCGAGACAACCCTCAGCACCAGCCGGGGCGTTGCGCGCGGAATGCCGGGTGGGTGGTCGTTTAGCCTGGTGGTTCCGGGTGGGTGGTCCAGGTGGAGGTGGCCGGGTGCCGAGGTTGCTGCGGGTTGTTCCTACCGAGACGTGGCAGCTCGTTCTGGAGTTCGACTCCGGTGCGGTGCGGCTCTTCGACTGTTCGGCCGGGTGGCGGGACCGGCCCGGGTTCGACGGGGCGAGGCTCACCTCTCCGGAGACGTTCAAGCACCTCACGTTCAGCGGGGACGGCATCCGGTGGCCGGGCGGGCCGGCACTCGACGCCGACTACCTGTTCACCGGGTCTCGGGAGGTGAGCGGATCGGAACTCGAGCGCCAGCAGTTGCGGGTCGCCTACCGCAACCAGGCGCCGACGCCGGAGCACCCGACGCACCACGTGTACTTCGTCTACGTCGCGCCGTTCGCCGCGAGACCGTTGGTGATCGGTGAGTCCATCAACGGCGGGCACGCCGAGATGGGTGGCTCGGCCGCCGTCGACCTGGCCGGGCTGCTCGCCCGGCCGGGCTGGCAGCGGCACTTCGAGCTGGCCGGCTGCGCCTGGGCCGTGCCGCTGGTCGAGGACGCCGGCCGGGCGGACCGCGCGCGGATCGACGATCTGGTCCGGGAGGTGTGCCGGCGGGCCGACACCGCGGAGTCCGACGTCGCCGGCTACCACGGCAAACACTAGACCGGCACCGATGTCTGTTTGCCGACCTCAGGACGGTGCCGCCGGGGAAAGGGGCGTATCACTGAGGTTGGGCGCAGGAGGTGAGCGGCATGCCGAGGTGGGGCAGGCGTCAGCCGGCGGATCCGGTGGCGCAGATGCGCGCGTACGAGCAGAAGTCGCTGCGTGAGCTGCTGGACGGTCAGGCCCGCGTCGACCCGCTGTTCCACGCCGTCGCCGAGCTGGTCGCGGCGGACGGGCCGGCCGCCCGGCACGCCGTCGTACAGAAGAATCCGGACCTTGCCGGTGAGCGTGGCACCGCGGCGCTGGAGATGCTGATCCTGTTCGCCGAGATGACCCAGCTGACCCTGATCACCCCGGAGCTGCGCGAGCTGCGGTCGTGGCTGGCCGACGGCGCCCGGGCCCCGGCCGAGCCCGCGCCCGCGCCCGCGGAGCCGGCCGAGACGGGGACGCGGGCGGTGCTGGACAGCTTCGTGGTCGCCGCGATCAACGCGGATCGGACGTGGCTGCGCACCGGTGACGCCGACGAGATCCGGCGGGGTGTGGCGATCTGGGACCAGATGGTCGCCCAGGACCTGCTGGCCGGGGAGCCACCGGTGTCGCTGGTCGACGTGCACGTCACCGTGGCCATGCTGCACGGCCGCCTGTACGAGATCGACAAGCAGCCGGCGAGCCTCCAGCGGGCGTTCCAGCTCCTGCGGCAGGCTGCCGCGCACGTCATCCCGGGCTCGGACACCGACCTGCTGATCCGGCAGCACTCGGCGAACTGGATCGCCCTGCGGTACACGTTCGACGAGGACCCGGCCGATTTGGATCAGGCGATCGACGACTACACCGAGCTGCTCGACCGCTATCCCGCGGACGCGACCGACGCGCTGCTGGTGATGGCGAACCTCGGCCGGTTCCGCACCCTGCGCTCGCGGGTCACCGGCTCGGAGGAGGACCGCCGGCGGGGCCTGGAGCTGCTGGAACACGCCGCCGGACACCTGCCACCCGACCATCCGGCGCTGCCGCACGTCCAACGGATGATGCTCGCGGCACGCCACCGAGCGCCATGACCGGGCCCAACGCGATCGCGCGGCAGCTCGACCGGCAGGCGCCGGCGCTCGTCGGCTTCGTCCGGGCGATGTCACCCGACGAGGCCGAGCAGGCGATGGCCTCCGACGCCGGTCTGCTCGCCGGCGCCTACGACCACGCCCTCGACGACCTGATCAACAAGGCGGAGTCGGCGCAGCTCAGCGCGCTGGTCCAGCGCCGTGCCCTGCTGCGGATGCTGCGCGAGGACACCGGCCTGCCCACCGTCCAGCAGCTGTGCCGGATCGCCATCCGGGCCGGGCGCCGCGCCGCCGAGGACCCCGGGACCGCCCTGCTGCTGTGGCAGCGGGTGACCGCGAACCCGGGGCTGTCCGCGCTGCCGCCGCAGGCCCGGGTGCAGATCTTCAACCAGCTCGGCATCGCGCACGCCCGGGTGCCGCCGGCCGACGAGCACGAACCCGCCGCACTGTCCGCTTTCGAGCAGGCGGTCGCGCTGGCCGAGGCGTCCGGTGAGGACGCGAGCGAGTTCCGGTTCAACGCGGTGGAGGTGCGGCTGCGGATCCGTGATCGCACCGAGCAGGGACCACCCGGCGACGACGTCACGGCCGCCCGGACCGCGGTCGAGCAGGCCATCGGCCCGGCGCGGCGTACCGGGGCGCTGGTCCATCTCGGTGACGTGCACCGGCTGCGGTTCGCGGCGGACGGTCGTACCGAAGATCTCGAAGCCGCGGCCGTGACCCTGCAGGAGGCGTTGCGCGAGGCGCAGCAGGACAAGGAGGGGTGCGAGACCGCGGCCGGCGCACTGCAGCGGCTCGCCAGGGCCGCCTTCCGACGGTACGAGGGTGACGGCCGCCTCGACCTGCTCGACCGCGCGGCGGCCCTGATGGAGACGGCGTTGCGGGCCACCCCGGCGAACGCCGCCGAATACCCGCCCCGGGCCAGCGACCTGGGCATGCTGCTGCGCGAGCGGTTCCAGCACCGTGCCGACCCGGCCGACCTCTGGCGGGCCGTGGAGGCGTTGCGCACCGCGGTGCGGCGCTCCCCGCCCGGCGACCCGGAGCAGGCCGGTCGGTCGATGAACCTCGGCAACGCGCTGACCCAGCTGTACGAGCTGACCGGCCGGGAGCTACTGCTGGCCGAGGGCCTGCGCGTGCTCGAGCAGGCGATCGACCGGTTCCCGGCCGGCGACCCGGAACGGGCCGGCTGCATCTCCGCGGTGTCGCGGAACCTGCGCATCCGGTACGCCCGGCACGGTGACCGCGCCGACCTGGACCGGTCGCTGCGGCTGGACGCCGAAGCCCTCGACGCGGTACCGGCCGGTCGTCCCGAGCGCGCGATGCTGCTCTTCAACGCCGCGAACGGCCTGGCCAGGTCCACGGCCCGGATCGACGACAGCTGGCGGAAAGCGGTCACGCTCTGGCGCGAGGGTTCCGCCGACGCCGCCGAACGGGATCCCGCGCTGGTCCTCAACGGCGCGCTGAACTGGCTGCCGTCGGCGCTGCGCCGGGACGCGCACGGCGACGCCGTCGAGGCCGCCGGCCACGCCCAGAACGCGCTGGGCCGGCTGGTCACGGCGCAGGACAACCGGCGCGGGCAGGAGGACTGGCTCAGCGCCGCCCGCCGGCTGCCGGGCTGGGCGGCGCAGGCCCACCTCGGCGCCGGTGATCCGGAGCGTGCCGTGCTGGCCGTCGAACGGTCCCGGGCGTCGCTGTTCGCCCAGCAGCTGCACCGCTCCGAGGCCGGGACGCCGGACGTGCCGGCGCTGCACGACCTGGCCCGCCGGGTGGGCCCGTTCGCCTATCTCGTGCCCGCCGACCGCGACCCGCTCGGCCTGGTCGTCGACGGCGACGGGGTCCGGGCGCTGCCGCTGCCGGAGCTGACCGAGGACGCCGTCACGTCCGCGATGCAGCGGCTCTACCGTGGCTACTTCCACCGGCGGGCCGACCCGGACGGCTGGCGGGACGTGTTCGACGAGGTGGCCGGCTGGCTGTGGACGGCCGCGATGGGCCCGCTGCTCGACCGGGTGCCCGCCGGTGGGGTGCTGCAGCTGCTGCCCGGTGGCCTGCTCGGCACGCTCCCGCTGCACGCCGCGTGGACGCCCGACCCGACCCTGGCGACCGGCCGCCGGTATGCGTGCGACGAGGCCGTCCTGACCCTGCTGCCCGGCGCTTCGGTGCTGCGCACGGACCGGACCCGCGGGCGGCGCCTGCTCACCGTGGCCGACCCGGCGCCCACGTCCGAGCCGCCGTTGCGCTGGGCCGCGGTGGAGACCGTGGCCGCGGGCACCGCGTTCGGCACCACTGTCACGCTGCGGGACGCCGACGCCACCCCCGAGCGGGTGCTGGCTAGGGCCGTGGACGCGGATGTCGTGCATTTCGCCTGCCATGGTCGTACCGAAATGGATTCTCCGCTCGGCAGCGGTCTGGTCCTGGCCGGCGACCGGGTCCTGACGGTCGCCGCCCTGCTCGCGGCCGGTATGCCGGTGCGCCTGGTGGTGGCCAGCGCGTGCGAGAGCGCGTTCGTGCATCCGCGGGTGCCGGACGAGGTGGTCAGCCTGTCCGCCGGGCTGCTCTACGCGGGGGCCGACGCGGTGCTGGCCAGCGGGTTCGCGGTCGACGACCTGACCGCGTTCCTGCTCACCACCCGCTTCTACGACCGGTGGCGGCCCGGGGCGACCGGGCCGCAGGCGCTGCGCGAGGCCGCCTGTTTCGTCCGGGACACCACCAACACCGAAAAACTCTTTTGGGTACGACAATTGGCCGCCGAAGGCTGGCCGCACGCGGTGACCGAGGCGCTGGCCGGCCCGCTCGGGATCGAGTCACCGGGCGAGCGTTCGTTCGCCGCGCCCGCCGACTGGGCGGCCTTCACCTGGTGGGGATCCCATGTCCGAGCCTGACCCGGTGGCCGACGCCGCCCGGGCCGTCCGCTCCCAGCTCGACCGGCTCTTGCCGGCCGACCAGGCCGCGGCCGCCGCGACCGAGCTCGACGCGGTCCTGCGGCGCACCGACCGCGGCGAGGCGACCGGCCCGGATCTGCTGGCGGTCCTGCGCCGCCGGGAGCCGACCCGGGTGGCCGCGCTGTCGCTGCTGCGCGGTGAACGGGCCGCCGCCTACCGGCCGTTGCTCGGCGCCGCGCTCGACGTCGGCGGCCGCTACGTCTGCCCGCGGATCAGCTGCCCGGAGACCGGCGACCGGCTCGACGACAGCGAGCCGGTGCCGCGCTGCCCGGTGCACGGCGTCACGATGCTGCGGGCCTGAGGATGCTGTCCGGGTTCGTCAGCGGCCTCGGCGGCAAGCTGGCCGACCAGTGGGCGGCCCGGCTGCTCACCCCGGCCCTGGTGTTCTGGCTGGCCGGTGCGCTGGCCTGGGCCGGTGACGCCGCCACGCTGCGGGCCCGCGGGCACGCGTTCACCCGGCTCACCGGCACCGAGCAGGTGCTCTGCCTGGTCGGCGGGCTGCTGCTGGTCGCGGCGAGCACGGCGGTCGCCGAACGGGTCACCCCGACGTTGCTCAGCTGGCTGGAGGGGTACTGGCCGGCCGGTCGCCCGCGCTGGCTGTGGAACCGGCTGGTCGCACTCGCCCGCCGTCGCCGCCACCGCTGGCGCGACCAGTGGGGCCGGCTGCGGCGCACCGGCGAACGGACCGCGCACGACCGCACCCGGGAGGGAGTGCTGGCCGGGCGGCTGCACCGGATGCCGCCGGAGGACGCGCTGATGCCGACCCTGCTCGGCAACACGCTGCGCGCTGCCGAGCTGCGCACCGCCCGCCGGTACGGCCTCGACCCGGTCATCGCCTGGCCACGGCTGTGGCCGCTGCTGTCCGAAACGGCCCGGCAGGACATCACCGGGGCCCGGGCCCAGCTCGACGCGGCCGGCCGGGCCGTGCTGTGGGCGGTCGCGGCCGCGGTCTGGGCGACCCTG
Source organism: Actinoplanes palleronii (assembly GCF_016862315.1). Lineage (GTDB taxonomy): Bacteria > Actinomycetota > Actinomycetes > Mycobacteriales > Micromonosporaceae > Actinoplanes > Actinoplanes palleronii. The sequence continues at coordinate 29,982 of NZ_BOMS01000100.1, forward strand.
GTCTGGTGGCTGGTGTTCCCGGCGCTGCTGGCCGCGGTGGCGATCTACCGCGCGTCGGCGCTACCGGCCGCCGCGATCTACGCCGACCTGGTCGAGGCGGCCTTCGACACCCAGCGGTTCGCGCTCTACGAGGCGCTGCGCCTCCCGCCACCGTCCACTCCGGACGACGAGCCGGCGGCCGGGCGGGCGCTGACCGCGTACCTGTGGGAGGGCTTCACCCCACCGGCACCGTGATCGATATCCTGCCGGTCATGCAGCGGCAGATCATCACCATGGTGTTGTGTGGGCTCGTCCTCACCGGTTGCGACGCCGGCACCACCACCAGCACCGACAGCGCACCCGAGGCGAAAGCCAGCACCGCGGCCGCGCCCCGCCCGATGCAGGCCCGCTGGTGGGAGTGGGCCAGCGCCGAGCCGGAGGCCACCAACCCGGTCGCCGACACCACCGGCGAGCAGTGCGCGCGCAACCAGCCCGACGACGTCTGGTTCCTGGCCGGCACGTTCGGTGGCAAGGTGCGGCGGGCGTGCGCCGTACCGGCCGGTCGGCCGCTGGTCGTGCCCGCGATCAACCGGGTCGGCGACTCCGAGGCGGACTGCGCCGACTTCATGGCCGGCGCCAAGGGCAGCGTCACCCTCGACGGCGCCGACGTGCCGATGGACCTGATCGACCACGAGCAGGTCACGTACACGGCCGGCCCGGACAACCCGGTGAGCGGCACCGCCGGGGAGACGACGGGCGTGGGCTGCGGGCTGTGGGGCCGGATCGACGCCCCGTCCCCCGGCAAACACACCGTCGTCGTGCACGGCACCTCCGGAACGTTCACCGTCGACGCGACGTACACGCTGACCGTGGCGTAGTCCCGCAGCCGGCCGGTTCCCCGGCTGGTCCACGGGGGTGTCTCGCGGGCCCGGAAGGACCCCTGAGAACCAGCCGGGACCGCGACCGGCGAGCGGTTCTCCGGCTGGCGCGCAGGGGTGTCTCGGGGGCCGGGAGGGACCCCCGAGAACCAGCCGGGGGCGGTCGCGGCGGGCTTTCGTCGTACCCAAAAGGGGTTTTGGGGTTGGGGAAACTCGATGGCTGGGGTAGTCGGGGGCGTGCGAGGATCTCGTCCTGGGGTCGCTAGCTCAGTTGGTAGAGCATCCGGGATGTAGTGCACTCGCCCTCCGCCGTCGTGCGGGCATGGGTGCGCTTCCTTCTCATTAGGGATCGGAAGGTTCGGGGTTCGAGTCCCCGGCGGCCCACTCACACCTTTCATCGGGACGGGGGAGCACGTGCTCGACAAGCTGATCATTCAGAAGACGCTCCGCGTGCCGACGAGCACGGGTGCGGCCGGCGACGGCGCTCCGGTGGCCCGGCAGCTCGACGCGGCGCTGCTCGACGCCGGGTTCTCGGCGTCGCGGGCGCTGCTGGAGCACGTCGGCGCGCTGGCGCCCGGCGCGGCCATGGACCTCGCCGTCACCACGGTGGCCGCGGTCCGCGAGCTGGTCGGCGACCACGTGCAGCACAACGCGTACTTCCTGGGTTTCCCGCACGACGTGCCGGACACCGTCGAGTTCTGGACCGACTGCCTGCGGGCGGCCGTGCTCACCGGCGGCGGCAAGGTCAGCGACGAGCGGCTGCGCGACGCGGTCCTGACCGGCGGGGTGAACCTGCTGGAGCTGCCGGGGTACGGCCGGTACCAGCACACCTACGCCGACCTGCTGGCCGCGCACGACGACCTGATCGCCTCGGCCGGTGACCGGCTGACCGTGCTGCACCTCGGTGACACCGCCGAGGTGGAGGCGCAGCGGCTCTACCTGGCCATGGCCGGCAGCTCGACGCCGCTCGGCGAGGCGGACCTGGTCATCCTCGGCGAGTTGGCGCAGGCCTGTGCGGACGGTGCGCAGCCCGCCGACATCCCGGTGCGGGAGAACCGTGCCGTGCTCAACGCGGTCCGGCTCGTGCAGGGCCGGCCGCTGGTCGCCGTGGACACCACGACCGACGTGCTGCGCCTGGCCTGCCAGGTCTCCGGCGGCGACCCGGCGCTGCTCACGCCGACCAGGTTCCGGGCGTTCCCGCGCCGGGAACGCCGGGTCCTGCTGACCGCTCTGAACGAGGTCGTCGGCGCGAGCCCGGCCAAGCTCGGTGATGTCGCGCGCCACGCGGAACGCTGGAAGCGGCTCGGCGAACGGCTGCACCCGCACGAATACGCCCAGTGGCCGCACGCGCAGGAGGTCTTCACCGTCGCGCGCGGCGAGCGCCGGGTGTCCACCCTGGCCGGTCGGGCCGAAGCCGCCGTCCGGGCCGGGGAGATCGCGCCGGCCGCGGCGGTGCTGTCGGCCGCGCCGGGTCTGCTGCTGCGGTCCGCGGACCGGCTGCTGCGCCTCGCGCCGGCGGCCGAGCGGGACGCGGTGGTCGACGCGGTCACCGGTGCGCTCGGCACCGCGTCCGGCCGGGTGCTGTGCTCGCTGCGGGAGCACGTCGGCAACCGGCTGACGCGCGCGTCGGCCCGGATGTACGCGAGCCGCTCGCGGAACGCCTGGATCGGCCCGGACCAGCGACCGCCGCTGCCGCCGGAGCTCGTCGCCGACCTGTCCGCGCGGCTGGACGCCGAGATCGGCGCCCGGCTGCCGGTGTGGGACCGCCCGCTGCTGGTGGATCCGGACGTGCTCGACGTCGCGCTGCCGCTGTCCGGCAAGGCGGCCGAGGGCGGGTTCGCGGTGCTGCCGCGGGGTTCGCGCGCCGCGGTCTCCGGTGAGCTGCTGCGCTTCTTCACGTACTGGCGGCAGACCGCTCGGACCACCGACTTCGACCTGTCGGTGCTGCTGCTCGACGACGAGTTCCGCAGCGCCGGCCAGGTGTCCTGGACCAACTACCACCACGGCGGGGCGGTGCACTCCGGTGACATCACCAACGCTCCGGACGGCGCGACCGAGTTCATCGACGTGCCGCTGACGATCGGCGGGCTGTACGTGGTCCCGCAGGTCAACATCTACTCCGGTGAGTCGTTCGACGAGGTGGCCGAGTCGATGTTCGGTTACCAGACCCGGACGAAGAAGCAGCGTGGTGCCCCGTTCGACGCCCGGACCGTCCGGGCGCGCTCGCAGATGCGCGGGCCGGGCCGGGTCGCGCTGCCGATGGTGTTCGCCAAGGGCCCGGACGGCTGGGAGGCGATCTGGCTGCACCTGTACCTGCGGGGCCGGGCGTCGTTCAACCGGGTGGAGGGCAACGCGTTCTCCACGGCCGACCGGGTGCGGGCGCTGGTCGAGCGGCAGTACCTGACCATGTCCTACCTCGTCGACCGGTGGCGCGAGCGCGGCGAGGTGCGGGTGTGGGACGGCTCTGTGCCGGACGAACCGGTCACGTTCGTCGGCCTCGAGGCGCCGGACGGGCTGCCGGAGGGGTCGGAGATCTATGCGCTGGATCGGCTCAGTGAGCTGATCCCGGCGTAACGACTGTCGAGGTCATGCGGGAGCTTCCTTCTATCCGTAACTATCACGGCTCACATTTAGCTCCCGCGCTCTCCTCGATCACGCCGGCCCCGGGCAACCGGGGCCGGCGGCCTAGCCACCGCACCTACGGGAGACCATGGAAGTCAACGAGTTCTACTGGTACAGCCGCCAGATCACCGACCAGCTCGCACCCAGGATCAGCCCGAAGTACCGGCCGATGATCCTGGCCTCCGCCGGTGCCGGGGCCTGGGACCTGGTGATCCCGACGCTCGTCGGCGCCCTGTCGGAGGAGGACGTCGTGATCACCACGGCGGAGAAGGGCGCGCTGCGGGAGCTCATGGAGTTCCGCCGGGAGCCTCTGACCTACCTGGAGCGGATCCGGACCTCGGACTGACGGCCGAAGCGCAGCTCGGGCCCCTCCCGGTCGGAAGGGCCCTTCACCGCGAGCGCGGTCCGTACCATCTCGGTCATGGGCCGAGAATGGTTTGCCGACGCCGTCCTCTACGAGATCTACCCGCAGTCGTTCGCCGACGCGAACGGTGACGGTGTCGGCGACCTGCAGGGCGTCATCGCGCGCCTGGACCACATCGCGTCGCTCGGCGTGAACGTCATCTGGTTCAACCCGTGCTTCGCCTCGCCGTTCGTCGACGCGGGCTACGACGTCGCCGACTACTGCCTGATCGCGCCGCGTTACGGCACCAACGACGACCTGGTCGAGCTGGTCGTCCGGGCGCGGGAGCGCGGCATCCGGGTGATGCTCGACCTGGTCGCCGGGCACACCTCGATCGAGCACGCCTGGTTCCAGCGCGAGCTGGCCGCCGACGGCCCGGACCCGGAGGGCGACCGCTACGTCTGGTGCGAAGAACTGCCCAGCGCGGCGTGGAGCAACCAGACCCCGGGCACCCCGGCCTGGGTGCGCTCGCCGGGCCCACGCCCGGGTTACTACCTGAAGAACTTCTACGACGAGCAGCCCGCGCTCAACTTCGGCTGGGTGCGCGGCGCCGGCGACGCGTCCTGGCGGGATCCGATCGACGCGCCCGGGCCGCTGCGCAACCGGCAGGCGCTCCGCGACATCATCGCGTTCTGGCTCGACCGGGGTGTCGCCGGGTTCCGGGTCGACATGGCGTTCTCACTGATCAAGGACGAGCAGGTGGCCGAGGGTCTGGCCGCCACGGTGGCGATCTGGCGCGAGATCCGCGACTGGCTGGACGTCGCCTATCCGGACGCCGTGCTGATCCCGGAGGGCACCGAGCCGCGCACCGCCGAGCCGACCGCGTTCGACGCCGACTTCTTCCTGGTCATCCACGACGAGCACGGCAGCCTCTTCGACAACCACTACGCGGGGGTGCTGCCGTTCCACGAGGTGCGGGAGCCGTTCTTCGACGCCGCCGGCAAGGGTGGCACCCGGGTCTTCCTCGACGCGTGGGACGCGGCCCGGGCCGCCGACCCGCAGCGGCTGATCGTGATGGCGACCGCGGACCACGACTACGACCGGCTCTGCTGCGGGCCGCGCACCGCCGAGCAGCTCGGCGCCGCGCTGACGTTCCTGTTCACCTGGGGCAGCGTGCCGTGCCTGTACTACGGCGACGAGATCGGCATGCGGTACCTGCCGGGGATGCCGGACGTGGAGGGCGCGGTGTGCAACCCGGCGTACAACCGGGCCGGCTGCCGGACCCCGATGCAGTGGGACGCGGGGCCCAACGCCGGGTTCTCCACGGCCGACCCGGCCCGGCTCTACCTGCCGGTCGACCCGGCGGCGGACCGGCCCACGGTGGCCGCGCAGGACGGCGACCCGGCCTCGACGCTCACCCTGGTCCGCGAGCTGCTCGCGCTGCGGCGGGCCACACCGGCGCTGCGGACCCGGGCGAGCATCCGGGTGGTCCATGAGGGCTACCCGTTCGCGTACGTGCGCGGCAAGTCGCACCTGGTCGTCGTCAACCCGCGCCGGGAGCCGGCCACACTGACCGCCCCGGAGGTGGTCGGTGCCACCGTGCTGCTCGGCGCGGGTGTCGAGGCGACCGCGGACGGGCTGGTGGTGGCCGGTTTCGGCTACGGCATCCTGAACGGGTTGGCGCCGAGCGCGGCGAGCAGGAACCAGGCCGTCGCGCCGGTGTGAAGGCTCGCGTAGTAAAGGTCGCCGAACCCGGTGTCGAGCCCATCGCTGGACGCCGCCGGCACCCCCAGGCCGGCGCCCTGGGCGCGCGCGATGTTCCAGAGCAGCCGCTTGCCGAGCAGGTCGTCGCCCTTGGCGCGGCGCACCCGCAGGGCCAGAGCGGTCTGCGCGGTGCCCTCCAGCCACACCTTGCTCACGTCGGCGTCGCTGAAGCTGATCCCGGTGATCCCGGCGTCCTGCGCGGCCAGGTGGTCGAGCACCCAGGTGACCGACCGGCGGTAGCGGTCGTCGAGGGTGGCCAGGTAGGCCCAGGTCTGCACGTCCTCCGGGATCGGGTTGCGGTTGACCGTGACGCCGTCCGGGTCGGTGCCGGTCCACAGGTGCCCGGACGCCGGATCCTGCATGGCGGCGACGAACGCGAACGCGTGCCGGGCCCGTGCGCTCCAGCTGCGGTCCCCGGTGAGCTGGGCGAGCATCGTGAAGAACGCGCCGGCGTCGATGTTGTGCTCGGTGGCCTTGAAGGTGAGCGGCTGATCGTCCGCGGTCCGCCCGCCGGTGTAGCCGAAGCTGGTGTAGGTGTGCTCGTGGATCCAGGTCGCGGCGCGCAGGGCGCCGGTCAGGAAGCGGCGCTGCCGGGTCCGCGCGTACAGGTGCGCGAACGCCATCCCGGCCCAGGCCTGATTGCCGGTGTACGCGGCCGGCGAGCCGATGTCGAGCACGCCGGTCAGCGTGGTGAACGAGTCCGGCTGATAGGACGCGCGGGTGCGCCCGTCGTCGATCGGGTCGTGCTGCTGGGCGTAGAGCAGGGTGTCGCCGAGCACCGTCGCGCGCCGCACGTCGTCGCGCTCGCCCCGGGCCAGCCACGCCATGATCACCAGTGCGTCGTCGTAGGTGAACGAGCTGACGAACGTCCACGTCGGCGTCTCGAAGAAGCCACCGGTGTAGCTGCGGGGCACGCGCAGGGCGCTGCCCGTACCGTACTCATCGAATTTGATCTTTAAAAAATCAAACGCCTGGTGTACGGAGATCGCGCTGGCGCCCCTGATCCAGCCGGGTGCGGTCGCCCGCGCCGGGCTGGTCGGCAGCACCGCGCCGGTGAGCAGGGCGGTGAACGTGCTGGACGCACCGACCAGCAGCGACCGCCGGCTGGTGCTGGAGGACTGCGCTGTCATGGGTCTCCTCACGAGGGGCTGATGTTCGCGACCAGCTGGGCGATGTGCACGGTGCGCTGCTCGCGGGTCTGCGGGCGGCCGGGCACCCCGGGCCGGGTCTGCCAGGGCAGCGGGCCGTCGGCGTGCCGGTACTCCACACCGAGCGCGTCGAGGCGGGCCAGGTGGTGGCGCAGCCGCGGCTCGAACTCGGCGAAGTCCCGGTCGCCGGAGGTCCACAGCGCCTCGGCGACCGCGCACAGCCGGGGGAAGGCCAGGTAGTCGACGGTGCGCGGGGAGTCGGCGTGCTCGGTCCACAGGTTCGCCTGGCCGCCGAGGATGTGCCGGGCCTGTTCCGGGCTCAGCTGCGGCGGGACCGGGTCGAACGCGTACACGTCCCGCAGGGTCAGCGGGATGGAGACCGGGATGGGTTCGTCGGGCGACTCGGACTGGCGGTAGTCCAGGTAGACCAGGTCGTCCGGGCAGGCGACCACGTCGTGGCCGCGCCGGGCGGCGGCGACCGCACCGGTCATGCCGCGCCAGGACGCGACGGTGGCGCCCGGGCCCAGGTCACCCTCGAGGATCTCGTCCCAGCCGAACAGCCGGCGGCCGGCCGCGGTCAGGTGCTCGTCGAGGCGGCCGATGAACCAGGCCTGCAGCTGCTCCTCCCCCGCGATGCCCAGCTCGGCCATCCGCGCCCGGGTGCGCGGGTCGGCGCGCCACTGGCCCTTCGGGCACTCGTCGCCGCCGACGCCGATGTACCGCGACGGGAACAGCGCGAGCACCTCGTCGAGCACGCCGGTGAAGAAGCCCACGGTGGACTCCTCGACGTTGAGGATGTTCGGGCTGATCCCCCAGCGGGTCCAGACGTCCAGGGGCTGACCGGTGACGCCGAGCTCCGGGTAGGCGGCCAGGGCGGCCTGCACGTGGCCCGGCGACTCGATCTCCGGGACGACCGTGATGAAGCGGTCGGCGGCGTAGGCGACGATCTCCCGTACGTCCGCCTGGGTGTAGAAACCACCGTGCGGGCGGCCGTCGCCGCGCGCCGAGCGGACCGCGCCGACCTGGCTCTCCCGGCGCCACGCGCCGACCTCGGTGAGCCGCGGATAGCGTGTGATCTCCAGGCGCCAGCCCTGGTCGTCGGTGAGGTGCCAGTGCAGGGTGTTCAGCCGGTGCAGTGCCATCAGGTCGATGAAGCGCAGCACGTCGTGCTTGGGCAGGAAGTGCCGGGCGACGTCGAGCATCGCCCCGCGCCAGGCGAACCGGGGCGCGTCGTGCACCCGCACGGCCGGCACCGCCCAGCGCTGCCCGGCGACCGGCGCGCGGCGGTAGACCGTGGGCGGCAGCAGTTGCAGCAGGGCCTGGCAGCCGTAGAACACGCCGGCCGGGTCACCGCCGGCGATGGTGGCCCGCTCCGGGGTGACGTCGAGGCGGTACGCCTCCGGGCCCAGGTCGGCGGCGAGTTCCAGGGTGATGGTGGCCCGCGCCGCGGTCGGCAGCGGCAGGCCGGTCGCCGGGCGCAGCGCCTGCTGCAGCCAGGCCAGCACCCCGCCGAGCTGATCGGATGCGGACACGGTGGTGCCGTGGTCAAGGACGAGCTCACCGTCGCTCGTGACGAGGGAGAGCGGGCGTGGGGTCAGCACGGTGGAACCTAGCCCTTCACGGCGCCGGCGGACATTCCGGCGACGAGGTTGCGCTGAATGATCAGGAAGAAGACGACGACGGGCACCGAGAACAGCACGGAGGCCGCCATCTGCCCGCCGAAGTCGGTGCCGGTGTGCGGATTGGTGAACGAGGCCAGCCACACCGGCAACGTGTAGCGGCTCTGGTCCTGCATGAACGTGTACGCGAACAGGTAGTCGTTCCACGCCGCGATGAAGGCGAAGATGCTGGTCGAGATGACCCCCGGTGCCACCAGCGGGAACAGCACACTGACCAGCACCCGCCAGGTGGTCGCGCCGTCGATCTGGGCGGCCTCCTCGATCTCGGCCGGGATCGCCACGAAGAAGCCGCGCATCACCCAGATCGAGAACGGCAGCACGGTCGCGACGTACGCCAGGATCAGCGCCGCGTACGTGCCGAGCAGGTCCAGGCTGTTGAACATCACGAACATCGGGATCAGCAGCGCGGTGCCGGGCAGCATCTGCACGGCCAGGATCACGACCATGATGGTGCGCCGGCCGGTGAACCGGAACCTCGACAGCGCAGCCGCGGCGAAGATGCCCAGCACGATCGAGGCCAGCACGGTCACCGCGACCACGATCAGGCTGTTGCGCAGGTCGGTGAGGAACTGGTCCTGGCCGACCGCGTTGCGGAAGTTCTCCCACGTGGCGTGCTCCGGCAGGAAGTGCGGCGTCGAGGTCATCACTTCCGGTCGCGGCTTGAACGCCGTGTTGACCATCCAGTAGACCGGGAAGACCCACACCAGGCAGAAGATCGCCGCGAGGGTGTTGACCACCCAGCGCCCACGACGGCTCACAGGTCCTCCCCCGATCGGAGCAGATTGCGGATGTAGACCGCGGTCAGCGCGAGCAGCAGCAGCGTGGTGACCACCGAGATCGCCGCGCCTTGGCCGATGTGGAAGCCGACGAACGCGGTCTTGTAGGTGAAGACGCCGAGCGTCGCGGTGGCGTCGCCGGGACCACCACGGGAGACCAGCCAGATCTGGTTGAACACGTTGTAGTCCCAGATCACCGACAGGATCGTGACCAGCAGCAGGGTCGGCCGCAGGTGTTGCAGCGTGACCAGGCGGTAGACCGCGAACTCGGTCGCGCCGTCGAGCCGGGCCGCCTCCTGGTACTCCTTCGGCACCTGACTCTCCGCGGCGTTGAGGGTCAGCGCGATGAACGGCACCGCCTGCCACACGATCAGGAGCCAGATCGACGCGTACGCCCTGGCCGGGTCCTGCGCCCAGTTCAGGTCGGTGGTGTCGCCGAAGATCCGCACCTGGTCCAGCGCCCAGTTGACGACGCCGTACCCGGGCTGGAACAGCCAGTTCCAGACCAGCGACGACGCCACGTTCGGCATCGCCCAGGCCACGATCAGCACCACCGTGACGGTGTAGCGCCACCAGCGGCCGAGCCGGACGAGCAGGTGCGAGACGCCCATCCCGATCAGCACGCTGCCGGCCACCATCGCCGTGGTGAACAGCACGGTCCGCAGCAGCGACGCCCAGAACGTCGGGTCGGCCAGCAGGTCGCGGTACTGCTCGACGCCGACGTAGGAGTACGCGCCGGTGAACAGGGTCCGCTGGTTGTAGTCGGTGAACGAGGTGAACAGCAGGAAGCCGATCGGCGCGAGCGTCACGACGGCGAGCACCAGGCCCGCGGGACTCAGCAGCCACAGCGGCGCCAGGTTGCGCCGGCGGCGGGACCCCGGCCGGGGCCGGGGTGGTGCGGCCGGCGGGGCGCCGGCCGCATCACGTCGTGCGGTGGTGACGGGCATGCCGGGTCACTTGCCGCCGGCGAGAACCGAGTCCAGGTGCGAGTCGAACTCCTTGCCGGCGTCTGCGGCGGGCTTGGCACCGGAGGCGACGGCGGAGAAGACCTGGTTGATGCTCTTGTCGCCCTCGATGGTCGGCCACTGGGCGGCGGCCGGGGTGGCCTTCGAGGTCAGGGCCGCGGTGAAGAAGCCCTTCTGCTGCTCGTCGAGGCTGGGCTGCGCGGCCTGGATGCCCTCGGTGCTGTTCGGGATCCAGCCGTCGTTGCCGAACACGTTCTTGTCCTGCACCGCCGGGCTGGCGGCGATCTTCACCCACTGCAGGGCGAGCTCGGGGGTGTCGCTCTTGGTGGCGATGCCCCAGTCGGAGCCGCCGAGCATCACCGGCTGCGCCTTGCCCGAGGTGCCGGGGAACGGGAACGTACCGAGATCCTCGCTCTTGATCTTGGGGTTGGCCTTCTGGATCAGGCCGAGCGAGCCGGTCGTGGACAGGATGGCCGAGGTCTTGCCGTCCGCGAACACCTGGTTCTGGTCCGGTGTGATGGTGTCCAGGGCCCGCGAGGCCGCGGTCGAATAGGTGTTCTGGAAGGTCTTGAAGTCCTCCAGGCCCTTCTGCCCGGCCGGGCTGGAGAAGCCGCCCTTCCACGCGCCGCCGTCGCTGGTGGCGATGTCGCCGCCGGCGTCCCAGACGAACTGCAGGCCGGCGAACCAGTACTGCCCGGGCAGGTAGAACGGTGCGAAGTCGGCCGCCGGGCTCGCCGCCTTGACCTTGTCCAGGGCCGCGGTCAGCTCCGGGTACGTGGTCGGCGCCGCGGTGACGCCGGCCGCCGCCCAGGTCTTCTTGTTGTAGATGACCGCGCGGGCGCCGGCGAACCCGGGCACCGCGTAGAGCGCCTTGTCCACGGTGGCCGGCTCCTCGAGGCCGGCCAGCCAGGTGCGTCCCTGCTTCAGGTCGGCCTGGTACGGCGTCAGGTCGAGCAGGCCACCGTTGGCGGCGAACCCGGGCACCTGGGTGTTGCCCAGGTCGAGCACGTCGGGGGTGCCGGACGTGGACAACGCCGTACTGATCTTGGTGGTGATCCCGTCCCACTGCTGGATCTGCAGGTCCACCTGCGCGCCGGTGGCCTGGGTGAACTGGTCGTTGATCACCTTGAGGGTGGCCTCGGTGTAGTCGCCGTCCATCACCCAGACGGTGAGGCTCTTGCCCTCGCCGCGGGTGTTCGGCACGGCCTTGGGCGAGCCGTCGTCGCCGGACGCCGTGCTCCCGCCGCCGCCCCCGCAGGCGGCCAGGGTCAGGACGGTCGCGACACAGGCCGCGGTGGTAGCGATGTAGCTACGTCTAGGCATGAGGATGCTCCTCGGAAGGGATGCCGGAATATCAGAAGGCGGTCATAGTTTTCATGGCTCGCTGTTGCTGATGAAAATTACGACTGTCGAGTCCTCTAGTCAACAAAAACTTCCTATGTTTCGATCTCCTACATGGAACGGGGACTCCGGCACACCGCTGTGATTGACTGGCCGCTATGGCCGGATGTCCGCGTCCGACGGCGCGAGTGATGCGGTGAGCGCCGGGCCGGCCGCGGCCGCCCGCCCGCGCAACCGCAAGCAGCTGATCGTCGAGGCGGCCGGCCAGGTGTTCAGCGCGCGCGGCTATCACGCCGCGTCGATGGAGGAGATCGCCGCCGGGGTGGGCATCAGCGCGGCGGCGCTGTACCGGCACTTCCCGAACAAGTACGCGCTGTTCGCCGAGTGCGCCGACGTCATGGTGGACCGGCTGGTCGCGGCGCTCGACCAGGCGCCGCCCGAGGCGTCCCTGCACGACGTGCTCGCCGCGCTCACCCGGGTCACCGTCGCGCACCGGGCGGCCGGCGGGCTCTACCGGTGGGAGGCGCGCTACCTGGCGCCGGTCGACCGCCGGCGGGTGCGCGGCAAGTTCGGGCAGGTCGTCGACCGGGTCACCGAGGTGGTGCGGCGCGAGCACCCGGCGCCCGAGGACCGGCTGCGAGCGGTGGCCGCACTCGGCGCGATCGGGTCGATCACCATGCACCACACCTCGATGGGCGTCCGGAAGATCGAAAACCTGCTGGTGTACGCCGCGACGCGCGTCGCCGCCACCGACCCGGCCGCGGCCGCGGGCAGCGCGGGGCTGGTCGAACTGCTCGCCCCGCCGGTGCCCCGCACCCGGCGGGCCGAGATCCTGGCCGCGGCCGTCCCGCTGTTCGCCCGGGACGGGTTCGCGACCGTCACCAACGGGCAGATCGCGCAGGCGGTCGGGCTCGCGCCGTCCGCGCTCTACCGGCACTACCCCGGCAAGGTCGACATCCTGGTGGCCGCGTGCCTGCAGGCCGCCGGGCTGCTGGGCCAGGCCGTCGAGCGCAGCCTGCACCGGGCCGGCGACCCGCGCGACACCGTGCTCGCGCTGACCGCGGCGTACGTGGCGTACAGCTTCGAGCACAACGCGCTGACCAGTGTGGCCGAGGCCGAGCTGGGCGGGCTGCCGGCCGACGTGCGGCGGCCGCTGCTGCTCGCCCAGCGGGAGCACATCGCGGTCTGGGAGCAGCAGCTGCGGGCGGCGCGGCCGGAGCTGGACCCACGCCAGGCCCGGCTGCTCGTGCACGCCGGGTTCGGCGTGGTGGTCGAGGCCGGGCGGGCGCTGCGCTGGCGGGACACCGTGGCGCACCGGGAGGCGGTCACCGCGCTGGTGATCGGCGCGCTGCTTTGAGTTTCTTCAAGCCGGGCTTTTCACGTGCCAGGGCGGTCTTTTCAGGCGCCGGGGCGGTTGCCGGTCGGGATGGTGATCGGGGTGTAGCTCGGCGAGGTGCCGTTGTTCAGGAACAGCATGGCCAGGGCGCGGACGAACTTGTCGAACATCGAGAACCCGGTGGGCAGGATCGGCGAGAGCCCCTCCCGGAACGCGACGTAGGCGGGCCAGCCCACCTCGATCAGGCCCCGGGACACGAGATCGCGCGGCAGCTTCAACCAGTCGCCGATCTTGTCGCTGAGCACGTAGCGGACGAACTCGTTCAGGAAGCCGCGGGTCACACCCAGGTCGATCTGCGCGGTCAGCCCGAGCAGGATCCCGGCCAGGTCCAGGCCCTCCGGCGTCGGCGCGAGAATCGGGGTCAGCGCGTACGCGGACTGCTGTTTCGCGGCCGCCCAGCTCGCCGGGATGAAGTCGTCGCGGACACCCAGCAGGTGCAGCGCGACCTGCCACATGTGCAGGTAGGCCGCCTGCTCGGTGGCGGACATCCGGATGCCCCAGGAGTTCAGCCTGCCGTACACGAAGGTGCCGAGACTGTGGAACGTGATCAGGATGTCGCCGTTGCTGATCGGCCGGAAATCCTGATCGTCGGTGACCGAGCGCCACGCCGGGGACTGCGGCAGCAGGTGCCGGACCGCGGCGTGGGTCAGGCGCGTCTTGTTCGAGGTGACCACGAAGTGGCCGGTCGGCTGGAACGCGTCCGGCGCGCTCAGGTCGTAGCCGTACGTGAAGGTCTTGGCCGCGCGGGACCGCATCTCGGCGCCGCCGGCCGACCAGTAGACGTTGCGGGCCTCGCGCGGGATCACCGTGCTCATGATGCCGCTGCCCAGGCCGTAGAGCAGGAACAGGTAGAGACTCATCCGCTTGTTGAACTGGGCGCCCTGCAGCAGCTTCACCGGGTCGGCCCAGGACGGCAGCGTGTTCACCTGCTGGAGGTAGGTGGTGAGCCCGGCCGGCAGGCCCGCGGGCAGCGCGTCGCCGTTGTTGACCCACGAGTCGAACGCGGTGTTGACCGCCGGGATCTGCCCGTTGGTCAGCAGCGAGGCGACGAGCGGGTCGGTGGCGTCGTCCCAGACCGACCACGGGTCGGTGACCGCGTCGGTGCCGGCGATCGACTCGGTGGACGACCACGCCCAGGCTCGGGTGGGATCGGCGACGGCGGTCAGCCCCAGTGCGGCGCCAAGCGTCAGGACACCTCTTCGAGAGAGATTCTGCATTAGCTTACCTGCCTTGAACAGTGGGTTTCGATGTTCATCGCTATGTGATTTTCCATTAACATAGTGACGCCTCGAACCATCGGCAAGGTTGGATGTTTCCCTCTGCGGGTGTCCACACAGAACCTTCGTTGTCCGCTTTTTTCGGCATTAGTGATGCCGGGGCGGCGAAAGATCAACGGATACGACACCGTGGGGCTATGACTCTGCGACTCCAACCGGACCCTGCGACCGCTGCCGCGTGGAGGGCGTTCTGGCAGATGGCCGAGGCGCGCCTCACCGACGACTCGGCCGGCGCCAGCCTGGCCCTGCACGCGCTGATGCCGCTCGCCTCCGACCACCCCACGCGTACGGTGATCGTCGCCGTGGACGCGGTCGCCGACGCCGTCGTCGAGTGGTCCGACGAGCTGGGCAAGAACCCGGCGTGCATGGCCGAGACGTGCTTCACCATGCTGCACGGCCAGCTCGCGCCGCCGGAGCGCCTGCTGCTGTTCGCGGCGTACCAGACGTTTGCTCGCCATCGACCCGACCGGCGAGGCGGGCAGCCCGCACCAGGTGTGCCACCCGTGGCCTCCGCACGCCGGGGTGGCGTCGCTGGCGACCGCGGCGCAGGGCGGGGTGTTGCAGCAGGCGTTGACCGCGGCGAGCCAGACGCACGGGCTCGAGCAGCACCCCGCGCTGGTGCTGTGCAACGCGGCGCCGGAGGTGCTCACCCAGATCCTGTGGGGCCGCAGCCGCTCCGATCCGGAGCAGATGGGCCGCCTGCTGGCCGCGAAGAAGAACCTGGCCTGACGCACGGCGGGCGGGCCGGGTCGGGCATGATCCGCGGATGGATTTCACTCTCGACCCGCCGCGCGGGGTGGGCCCGCTGCACCTGGGTATGACCGGCGACGAGGCGCGGGCGGCCCTGGCGACCCTCGGGCCGCTCGCCGCCACCACGCTCGGCGAACTGGCCCTGAACCGCCCCGGCCACCTGCGCTTCAGCGTCGGCTTCGGTGCGACGCGGCTGGTCGACTCGGTCGAGCTGTACCGCCCGGAGCACAGCGACACCGTGAACTACCGGGGCGTCGACGTGTTCGGCCTGCCCGCGCTGCAGGTCGTCGAACGCCTCCGCGCCCACACCACGCTGGTCGCCGAGGACGACGGTTTCATCGCCCCCGACCTGCTGCTGTCGCTGTGGCGCCCGTTCGCCGCGGACGACGACCCGGCCGAGGAACAGGGGTATTACTTCCAGTCGGTGCTGCTCGCCCGCCCCGGTTATTACGACAGCCCCGCCGAGGCCGCCGCCCGCCTCGCCGCCGGTGGTGAACCCGGCTTCTGACCCGGCGCCGACTCGCCGATCAGGTCGCTTCGAGGGCTGTGGCGCGATGTTCCAGGTCGGCTGCGATGTCGTCCCAGTCCGGGCCGTGCAGCCAGAGGTTCTGGGCGGCCTCACGCATCAGGGCGGGATCGTCGGGGCGTTGGAGGATCACCAGCCGATAGGCCAGGTTGCGCACCCAGACCGGGAGCAGGCCGTCGACCAGGTTGGGGCACAGCTCGCGCAGCATCATCAGGATGTCCTCCGCCCCGGCGAACGTCAGCCTCTCGATGAAGTACCGATCGTCCCGGTCCTGCGCACATCGCGCCACGACAGTCGGCCGATACTCATCTCCGTAACGGCACCGGGCGTGCTCCACGAGCGTGCTGTGCATGGCGTGGATCTTAAGGCGGCGACGACGCCGTACAGGATGAGATCCTTTGACATCCTCTCCGCCCTAACGGACGGAGATTCCCTCCACGCTGCGCGTGGAACACGCCGCGTCCGGGTGGGTTACCGCTTCGCCGCGCGGTGCCGGGACGAGTCCTGGTCTTACCTGCGCTCCACGGTCGTTGAAGTCCGCCTGTCCGGCGGCCTTGATGTTCTTCGCGGCGTTGACGTCTCGGTCGTGGTGGCTGCCGCAGAGGCAGTTCCACGCTCGGACGTCGAGGGCCATCTTGTCGTTGATCCGGCCGCAGTCGCAGCACATCCGGGTGGACCCGAACCCGGTGCCGTCGGGCGGGCTGGTCGTCTCGTCCGCCGCCGGTTGCTTCCACAAGGAGATCAACGACACCACGGCGTATCTGAGCGTGTCGTTCCCGAGTGACCTCAACGTCGCCGGTGAGATCCAGGAGCCCGGCAACGAGTACAGGATCGAGGTGACCGGGTCTCACGACGGCGACGCCTGGTGCTGACCACTGTGGTCGCGGGCGTTGAGATCGAATCGGAATCGGCGGGGTTCCTATGAAGATCAACTTCTGGGTTAGCGTCCCGGCGTGAACCAGGAAAATCCCGCGCGGCCGGATCCTACGGCCGGTCCGGCGCCGCTGCCGCCGGCGGCCGATCCGCTGATCGCGGGCGCGCCGTCGAGCCTGCCGACCGCCTATGACCCGGCTCCGGCGGCGTGGGCCGAGCCATATCCCGCACCGCCCGCCTATCCGTATCCGGCATCGCCCGCGAGTTCCGGATACCCGGCCACCGGGTACCCACCGCCCGCCTATCCGTATCCGGCGCCGCCCGGGGGTTCCGGGTACCCGCCGGCCCGCTATGCGCCGCCCGGCTACCCGATGCCCGACCTGCCCGCCGGGAGGACGAACGGCGTCGCGATCGTCTCGCTGGTCCTCGCCGTCCTCGGTGTCATCATGCTCAGCATTCCGCTCGGCATCATCGCGCTGTCGCAGCTCAGCACGCGCGGCGGGCGCGGCCGGGCACTGGCCATCGCCGGATTGGGTATCTCCACCGCCTGGGTCGCGGTCCTCGCCGCGGTGATCTCGAACGGAGCGTTCAGTTCCGGCAACAGGACGACCGCCACCACACCCGTGAGCCTGCCGACGGCGACGGCGACGGCGAGCGCGACCGCGACCACGCCCTTCCGGACCGGCAGCACCTCCGGGCCCGGCCAGCGACTCGCCAAGGACCTCACACTCGGCGACTGCCTCAGCTATGTCGACGTGAACGGCAGCCCCGACGAGTTCGTCGTCCGGCTCTGCTCCCAGGACCACGGTGGCGAGGTCTTCGACATCTGGGCCCCGCCGTCCGGCGCCCATCCCGGCGACGCGGAGATGGAGAAGCTGGCCGGCAAGCACTGCGACAAGGCCCTTGATCGGTACGCGGTCGGCAAGTTCGCCGACGCGCAGCTGGTCTACATCTATCCCAGCCGCAGATCCCCGAAGCCCCGAGTGATCTGCATCGCGGTGCCGCCCTCGGGCCAGTGGACCGGATCCATGCTCTACCCCTGAGCCGGCACCCCGTCGGCCAGTCGGGACACCGGGCTGGTCGGGTCGACGAGGATTTTGGCGTGGTGGTCGGCTTTGGTGAGGCGGTCGAAGGCATCCGCCACTCCCCCGAGACCGACCACGCCGGTCAGCAGCGGGCGCGGGTTGATGCGGCCCCGGGCGATCATCCGTAGCGTGTCGCGGAACTCGGCGGGGTCGTAGCAGAACGAGAAGCGCAGGTCGAGTTCCTTGTTGCTGGCCATCGTGGGGCGGAACGTGTCCGGGCCCATGCACACCCCGACCACCACGACCCGGGAGCGGAACGGTGCGTGCGTGACGATGTCCTCGATCACGCCGGGCAGGCC
Organism: Actinoplanes palleronii; assembly: GCF_016862315.1. Taxonomy (GTDB): domain Bacteria; phylum Actinomycetota; class Actinomycetes; order Mycobacteriales; family Micromonosporaceae; genus Actinoplanes; species Actinoplanes palleronii. The sequence continues at coordinate 47,683 of NZ_BOMS01000100.1, forward strand.
GACGCACTCGAAGACGACAGCGCCGCGCGGGCCGGCGCCGAGCCGTTCGCCCAGCCGCATGATCGACCACCACGGGACGCCCGGAACCTTCTGCAGGGTGTGCAGCGCGTCGAGGCCCGCGCCGTAGAGCCGGGTGGCCGAGCGGACCAGGCCACTCTTGTCGCCGAGGACGTCCCAGGGTGACTCGGCGGCCGGGTCGACGACGAGGTCGGCGCCGCACGCGCGGGCCAGGGCTCGGCGGCCGGCGGAGTAGTCGCTGGCGACGACCCGGCGTACCCCGGAGGCTTTGAGCATCAGGGTCACCGCGAGGCCGATCGGGCCGCAGCCGATGACGACCGCGGCGTCGCCGGCGGCGACGGTGCCGCGGCGGACCGCGTGGTGGGCGACGGCGAGCGGTTCGGTGAGCGCGGCCAGGTCCGGGTCGACGCCCGCCGGTACCGGCATGGTGGCGTCCTCGGCGACAAGGACATATTCCGCGTACGCACCGGGAGCATGCTCGGACAGCCCGAGCATGTGCACCTCGTCGCCGTGCCGGATCAGCGGCAGGGACACGACCGGCTGGCCCGGTTTCCAGCGGCGCCGGCAGCCGGGGCCGTAGGCGTCGACGGTGCCGGTGAACTCGTGCCCCATCACCACCCGGTGGGCGCGCCGCATGAAGTCCGGGTAGCCGACCTCGGCGGCGACGTCCGCGCTGGCGTCGGCCTCGAAGCGGACGTGCAGGTCGGAGCCGCAGATCCCGGCCCGGGTGACGCGCAGCCGCACCTGCCCGGGGCCGGGTTCGGGCCGCGGCACCTCGGCCACCTCGAGCACACCGTCATGCACGGTCACGGCCCTCACGCGTGCTCCCCGGGCTGACCGGAAACGGACTGGCCGGGAGCGGGAGCGGCCACCGACGTGGCCCGCCGCCAGCGCAGGCCCTCCTCCAACCTGGAGCGGTTGGTGGACCACGTGTCGAGCAGGACGTTCTGCCGGAACGCCCACGGATAGCGCCGCCCCGCCCGCGGCATCAACCCCGCCGCCCGGGCCAGATACCCCGACGGCATGTCCATGAACGGCCCGGTCGGCCCCAGATCCGCCGGTACCTCCGGCACGACACTCTCCGCGCCGGTGTCGAGCAGCTTGCGCAGCAACCGGGCCAGGAACCGCGCGGTCACGTCGGCCCGTACCGTCCACGACAGGTTGATGTAGCCGATGCAGACGGCCAGGTTCGGCAGCCCGCTGAGCAGGGTCCCGTGATAGGCGCAGGACTCCGACAGGTCCTTGGCCATCCCGTCGACGGTGATCGCCACCCCGCCGAGCAGCTTGATCCGCAGACCGGTCGCGGTCACCACGATGTCTGCCTCGAGCACCGTCTTGTCGGCCAGCCGGATCCCTTCCGGGACGAAGCGGTCGACGTGGCCGGTGACCACCGACGCGTCACCCGACCGGATCGACCGGAAGAGATCACCGTCCGGGGCGATGCACAGCCGCTGCTCCCACGGGTCGTACGGTGGCGTGAAGTCCCGGTCGACCACCTCCGCCGAGCCGACCGCACTGATCGCGCCCTTGCGCAGCAGGGCGCGCATCCGGCTCGGGAAGCGCCGGCAGGCCTGGTAGAGCGCCCACTGCGCGGTGGTGTTCTTGGCCCGGGCGATCCGGTGCACGGCGGCCGGCGAGAGGCCCCGCCCCAGCAGCCGGGCGATCGCGTCGGTGCTCGGCTGGGCCAGCACGTACGTCGGCGTGCGCTGCAGCATGGTGACGTGCGCGGCGCCGGCGGCCATCGCGGGCACCACGGTCACCGCGGTCGCCCCGGAGCCGATCACGACCACGCGCTTGCCGGTGTGGTCCAGGTCGGCCGGCCAGAACTGCGGGTGCGCGAGCCGCCCGGCGAAGTCCTCGACGCCGGGAAAGCCCGGGTCGTGCGGCTTGTCATAGTCGTAGTAGCCGGTGCAGAACACCACGAAGCGGGCCACGTAGCTGACCGGCTCGCCGTCGCGCCGCGCCCGGATCCGCCATCGCGCGTCCGCACTGGACCAGTCGGCCGCCTCGACCCGGGTGCGGTACTCGATCAGCTGGTCGACCCCTGTCGACAGGGCGGTCTCCCGGACGTAGGCGAGCAGGTCGCCGCCCTCGACGATGGACCGTTCGCCGGTCCACGGGCGGAACGGGAACGCCAGCGTGTAGATGTCCGAGTCGGATCGGACGCCCGGATAGCGGAACAGGTCCCAGGTGCCGCCGAGCCGGTCACGTCCCTCGGCGATGGTCACGGTCAGTTCCGGACACTGCTCCCGGATCCGGTAGGCGACGTCGATCCCGGAGATCCCGGCACCGACGATCAGCACGTCGACGTGCGTATCCGTCACGGCAGCCCCCTCGTGTCACGAACGCGTGTTACCAACGCGTGACACGATCCTGCTGCCGATCCGTACGGAAAACTTGACCCTGCGCGACAATCAGCGGTCGCGTCGCGCGAGATCACCCGCCGGGGGCGCGGACCCGGCGTGGCGGCACGCCCCACCAGCGATGGCAGGCCCGGCTGAACGTGGCCTGCTCGGCAAAGCCGAGCCGCGCCGAGACGTCGTGGAACGGCAGGTGAGTTTCGGTCAGATAGTGCCGGGCGCGGTCCCGGCGAACCCCATCAACGATCTTTTCGTACGTGGTGCCGAGCTCCGCGAGCCGCCGCTGCACCGTCCGGGGGTGCATCGCGAGCAGGCCGGCGATGGTGTCCAGGGGCATCGCGCCGAGCACCGGGAAGTCGTCGACCACCGCGCGCACCCGCCCGGTCAGCTCCCCCGCCGCGGGCAGCAGCGTGCGCAGGTACGCCTCGGCCTGCTCCCGCAGCCCCTCCCGCGCCCCGGCGACCGGCCGGGCCAGCAGCTCGGCCGGCACCCGCAGCACCGACTCGGTCGCGCCGGCGTGCACCGGGGCGCCGAAGAACCGCCGATGACAGCCGGCCCCGGCGACCGGCCGGTACGACAGCTCGACACCGAGCAGCCCGTAGTCCGTACCGAAGAGCAGCCCCAACGCCCGGTGCAGGAACCCGATCCCGGCGTCCATCGCCTGCACCGGCGGCGCACCGGAGCCGTGCTGCCCGCGGTAGCGCAGCGCGATCACCCCCGGCTCGCCGCGCGGATCGGCGGTGAGGTCGACGTGCAGCGCGTCGCTGTGCACGGCCAGATAGCGCTCGGTGGCCGCGAGCGCGTCCGCGCCGGTCCGGCAGTTGGCCAGCAGCACGGCGAGCGGCCCGAGCGTGTCCAGCCCGTGGCTGGCCGCCATCCGCAGGCCCAGGTCGGGGCAGTTCAGCTCGTGCGCGGCGTGCTCGAGCAGCGCGGCGAGCCGCCAGTCGGCGATCGGCACGTCGTCGTGGTCGAGCACCGCGACGTCCAGCCCGGCCGAGCGCACCAGCGGCGCCGGATCCGCCCCGAGCTGCCGCACGACCAGTGCGAAGCCGCGGATGCCCGCCGCCCGGATGGTCGCCATGAGTCCCCTCGTCTCCGTTGCCGATGCTACCCAGCGGCGGGACGAGTAGGGTCGCGCCGAGACGCACTTGTTCAAGATCCGCAGGGTGCTGCGGTCAGAGGGGTACCGGGCCGTGGCCGACGGGCAAGAGACGACAACCAAGCGGCATGACAGCGTGCGGCTGGCGGTGATCGTGGGCGCGCTGGGTGTGGTGTTCGGCGACATCGGCACCAGTCCGATCTACACGCTGCAGACCGTGTTCAGCCCGGACGACCCGCACCCGGTCCCGGTCAGCTCGGCCAACGTGTACGGCGTGGTCTCGCTGATCTTCTGGTCCGTGATGATCATCGTGACCGTGACGTACATCCTGCTGGCGCTGCGGATCGACAACGAGGGTGAGGGCGGCATCATGGCGCTCATCGCGTTGCTGAAGCGCCAGGCCTCGACGTCCGGCCGGAGGACCGCCGCGCTGCTGGCCGCGGTCGGCATCTTCGGCGCGTCGCTGTTCTTCGGCGACAGCATGATCACTCCGGCCATCTCGGTGCTGTCCGCGGTCGAGGGGCTCAAGATCGTCGAGCCGTCGATGGACTCGTTCGTCGTACCGATCACGGCCGTGATCATCGTGGTGCTCTTCCTGGTCCAGCGGCGGGGCACGGCGGCGGTCGGCCGGGTGTTCGGTCCCGTGATGATCGCCTGGTTCCTCGCGATCGGCGGGCTCGGCGTGGTCGGCATCGCCGACCACCCGCAGATCCTCAAGGCGCTCTCCCCGACGTACGCGATCGGGTTCCTGACCGGCCACTTCGGCATCGCGTTCTTCGCCCTCGCGGCCATCGTGCTGGCGGTCACCGGCGCCGAGGCGCTCTACGCCGACATGGGCCACTTCGGCCGCCGGTCGATCACCCGGGGCTGGCTGTTCCTGGTGCTGCCCGCGTGCACGCTCAGCTACCTGGGCCAGGGCGCGCTGATCCTCGCCGACCAGTCCAACGTGAGCAGCCCGTTCTTCCTGCTGGCGCCGGAGTGGGCCCGTCTGCCGCTGGTCCTGCTGGCCACCGCGGCCACGGTGATCGCCTCGCAGGCCGTGATCACCGGGGCGTACTCGGTGGCGTCGCAGGCCGGCCAGCTCGGCTACCTGCCCCGGCTGCGGATCGCGCACACGTCGGAGTCGTCGATCGGTCAGATCTACGTGCCGTGGATCAACTGGCTGCTGCTCGTCTCGGTGCTGACCCTGGTCTTCGCGTTCCGCAGCTCGGCCGCCCTCGCCTACGCGTTCGGCATGGCGGTGACCGGCACGATCACCATCACCACGCTGCTGTCGCTCTACGTGGCCCGCAAGCGGTGGGGCGCGCCGCTCTGGGCGATCGGCGCCGCGGCGACCGTGCTGCTCGCGGTCGACCTGCTGTTCGTCGGGGCCAACCTGACCAAGCTGGTGCACGGCGCGTGGCTGCCGCTGGCCATCGCGCTGACCGCGTTCACGCTGATGACCACGTGGCAGCGCGGCCGCCAGGTGGTGACCGCCGAGCGGGAACGGCTGGAGGGGTCGCTGCAGGAGTTCGTCGAGGAGATCCGCAACGGCGGCGCGCCGACCCAGCTGGTGCCGGGCACGGCGGTCTTCCTGAACCGCGGCAAGACCACCGCGCCGCTGGCCATGCGGGCCAACGTCGAGCACAACAGCGTCCGCCACGAACACGTGATCATCATGTCGATCGAGACCGAGCCGGTGCCCCGGGTGCCCGAGCACGAGCGGATCGTCATCGACGACCTCGGCTACGCCAACGACGGCATCTTCCACGTCATCGCCCGGTACGGCTACATGGAGACCCCGGACATCCCGGCCGCGCTGCGGATGCTCGACCCGGAGACGACCGAGGGGCAGCTGAACCTCGACGACGCGTCGTACTTCCTGTCGAAGATCGAGCTGCGGCCCGGCGGCGCGGGGACGATGGCGCCGTGGCGCAAGCGGCTGTTCATGGCGACCACGCACGCCACCGCGGACGCGGCCGACTACTTCGGGCTGCCCCGCACCCGTACCGTGATCATGGGGTCCCGCATCGAGGTCTGACCGGTGATTTAGGGTGATCCGTCGCGACGACATCCCCTCCACACAGGACAGGACTCCCCGATGCCGACCTGGCACGAGCTCCGCGAGCACGCGCGCACCCAGTACACCCTGGAGAAGATCGAAGACGAGTGGTTCAGCGTGATCTGGGCGCAGGAGACCGGCCGGTCGCAGCGGATCGTGGTGAGCCGGTACGAGGCGTACGGCCAGGAGTGGGTCGAGTTCCGCAGCTTCGTCTGCGCCGAGGCCGAGATGAGCCCGCGGGTCGCGCTGCGCAAGAACGCCGACCTCAACATGGGCGCGCTCGCCCTCGACAGCGACGGTGACTACCTGCTCGTGCACCGGGCCGCGATCGCCACCCTGGACCAGCAGGAGTTCGCCCTGCCGCTGCAGATCGTCGCGACCATCGCGGACCAGCTCGAGCGCGAGTTCACCGCCAAGGACGACTACTGATGGCCGACGAGGTCTTCCTCCCGGCGGACTGGACGAACGTACCGAGCGGGCCGAAGCACTGGACCGCGGACTCGCGCAGCGACGACCCGGCCGCACGGGTGGCGCACGAGCCGACCGGCGCCGGCCCGGGTGACGGCAAGACGTTCCACTTCCTGTTCGGTTACAAGACCGCCAGCGAGCAGGACCGGTCGATGCTGGCCGAGGAGCTCGCGCACATCGACGACGACGTCGCCGTGCTGCGCGGGGCCGGGTTCACCGTGGTCGTCGACCGGCAGGCCACCCGGCAGGACCTGCTCGACGCGGTGGCCGCGGACGGCACCGCCGGGTTCTACTGGAGCTCGCACGGCGGCGCGGACGGGCGGCTGCAGTGCTGCGACGGCGCACTGATCTCCCCGGCCGACATCGACCCGGCGACGGTCACGCCCGGGCTGCGCCTGGCCGTGCTCGGCGCCTGTTACGTCGGGGCGTACGCGCCGGCCTGGCGGACCGCGTTCGGCGGCCAGCCCCTGGTCGCCGGGTGGGGCCGGCCGGTGACCCTGGAACGGGCCGTCGACTTCCTCGAGGCGGGACAGGACCCGGACGTCGGGCTGGACGACCTGATCGCGCGGTGGCTGCTCACCGACGCGCCGCTGCCGCCGGACCCCGCGGTCGCGGGTCTGCCGCCGGCCGCGGTCACCGGTGGTCGCGCCAAGGGGATCGCGCGGCGGATCCGTGGCTTCACCGGGCATCTCGGTGCCACGTGGGAGAAGCACGACAGTCACTACTCGGTGACGGTTCCGCTGCCGGCTGGTCGTACCCATCAGGTCGTGGTCTTCGTGGTGGACGGCGCCGAGCCGTTCAGCGAAGGCGTCGAGCTGTGCGGGATGGAGGCGCGGGTGGGACCGACGTCGGCGCTGGTCACGCCGGAGCGGTTGCTGGCCGGCTCGGCGCGGCCCGGATACGGCCGGATCGCGCTGGTGGCCGGCGAGACCGGGGTGCCGGAGATCGTCACCCAGTCGTTCACCCCGCTGGCCGGCACGTCGAGTCAGCAGCTGGCCGCGCACTGCTACCAGGTCGCGCTGCACGCGGACGCGCTGGAGTTCGAGATCTTCGGCACCGACGGCGACTGAGGCCTGCGCCACAAATTTACAGAAGGACCTTATGTAAATCGCCGGCCCGGGCGGATAGTTCACGGTGTTAACGATCTACCGCCCGGGGAGGTCCTCATGGCCACCGACGCCATCGCCGTCACGATCAAAAAACTCCTCGAAAACCTTCTTCAAACCCCTTTTCCGGTACGCCTACGTGCCTGGGACGGCTCGGAGGCCGGCCCCGCCGACGCCCCCGTGGTGACCGTCCGGCACCGCCGCGCGCTGCGCCGGCTGATGTGGCAGCCAAACCAGCTCGGCCTGGCCCGCGCGTACGTCGCCGGCGAACTCGACGTCGAGGGTGACCTCTACGACGTGCTCACCCGCCTCGCCCCGCTGCTCTGGCACGCCCCCGACCTGAGCGGCGTGCCGCTGCGCGCGGTGGCCGGCGACGCGCTGCGCCTGGGCATTCTCGGCCACCAGCCCAAACCGCCGCCGGAGGAGATGACCGTTTCCGGCGCCCGGCACAGCCGCGGGCGCGACCGGCAGGCGATCAGTCACCACTACGACGTCGGCAACGACTTCTACCGCCTGGTCCTCGGCGAGAGCATGGTCTACTCCTGCGCGTTCTGGACCTCCGACGAACCCGGCTACCACCTGGCCGACGCCCAGCGCGACAAGCTCGACCTGATCTGCCGCAAGCTCGAACTGCACCCCGGCATGCGCCTGCTCGACGTCGGATGCGGCTGGGGCAGTCTCGCCATGCACGCGGCCCGCGAGTACGGCGTGCAGGTCCTCGGCATCACCCTCTCCGCCGAGCAGGCCGACTTCGCCCGCAAGCAGGTCGCCGCGGCCGGGCTCAGCCATCAGGTGGAGATCCGGATCCAGGACTACCGCGACCTCGACGACGGCCCGTTCGACGCGATCTCCAGCGTCGGCATGGCCGAACACGTCGGCGCCGGCCCGTACGGCGAGTACGCCGCGATCCTCTACCGCCAGCTCAAGCCGGGCGGCCGGCTGCTCAACCACCAGATCTCCGCCCTGCACCCGGCCGGCCCGTCGAAGCAGCGCAGCTTCATCGACGCCTACGTCTTCCCGGACGGCGAACTGGCCCCGGCCGGCACCACGGTGACGCTGCTGGAGGAGGCCGGGTTCGAGGTCCGCGACGTGCACGCGCTGCGCGAGCACTACGCCCGCACGCTGCGCGCCTGGGTCGCGAACCTGGAATCGGACTGGTCCGCCGCGGTCCACCTGGCCGGCGCGGGCCGCGCCCGGGTGTGGCGGCTCTACATGGCCGCCTCCGCGATCGCCTTCGAACAAGCCACGATCGGCGTCAACCAGGTCCTCGCGGTCAAGGACCACCGCGACGGCACCAGCGCCATGCCGGCCACCCGCCGCGCCTTCCTGGGCTGAGTGGCCGGTCCTGGCGTCCGGTTCAGCCGGTGCAGGCGGCGCCGTCGATGGTGCACGCCTGCGGGGCGGCGTCGATCAGGGTGGCGCCGCTGACCGTGAACGCGACCGCCACCGAGCCGCCGGCCGGCACCGGTGCCGTACCGGTGTCCGGGACGAACGTCCAGGTGGACCCGTCCTGGGTCGCGGCGGCGCCGGTGACCGAGCCGACCCGCAGCGTCTCCCGGGGCAGGGTCACCGTCAGCGTCCAGCCGTTCGCCGCGGTGGTGCCGGGGTTCGCCACCGTCACGGTCATCTTGTAGGCGCCGAGCAGGCCACCGGAGGTCTGGTACGCCGCGGTCAACGGCACCGGGGTGGTCCCGGTGGCGGGCGCCGACCCCGCCGACGGGCGGATGCTCGGCACGATCGCGGCCGAGCCGGACGACGCGGAGGGTGACACCGACGCCGGCACGGCCGAGGTGGCCGCGGTGGTGGCGGTGGCCGAGGACGGCAGGGCCGGCTGCGGCCAGGCCGGGTCGGCCGAGCGCGGCACCCGGGGCAGCGCGGCCGCCGGATCGGGCAGCCGGGCCGGGTCGCCGGGGTCGCGGACCAGCACCACGACCAGCAGGGCGGTGCCGGCCAGCGCGGCGAGCACCCCGGCCAGCACGGCATAACGGCCGAGGCCACGCCGGGCGCCCGGATCGTGCACCTTCGGGGTCGGGGTGATGGTGAGCAGTCGCAGCACCCCGTCGAGGAGAACCACGGTCAGCGATCGCCGCTGCCGTGACCCGGTGTCGTTCATCTGAGCCTTCCGCGAATCGATCTCACAGCGAGCGCAGCCCGCTGAGCAGTTGTTCCAGCACCGCCGGGGACGCGTCCCGCTGGCGTACCTCGATCAGCCCGGCCGCGAGCAGCTCGCCCAGCAGCAGCCGGGCCGCCCCGATCGGCAGGCCCAGCCGGACCGCGACCTCGGAGAGCGCCAGCGGCCGGCGGACCAGCCGCAGCGCGGCCAGCTGGTCGGCGGAGAGCCCGTCCGGCTCCGGGGTCTCCGGCGGGCAGTGCACGATGGCGCTCAGCTCCAGGCCGCCGGGCAGCGCGCCGGTACGGCCACCGACCCGGGCGTACAGGCGGACCAGCGGGCCGGCGTCGTCGTCCCACCACGCGTCCTCGGGGCGGGCCATCAGGGGATCACCGGTTCCAGGTCGTGCAGCGTGACGTGCTCGTCGGTGACCGCGCCGATCAGGGCGGCCGGCAGCAGCACCTCGGCGTCGAGGCCGCCGTCCGGGCCGTTGCGCAGCGTCACCGCGACGTCCTGCCGGGAACCTTCCCCGCCTGGCCGCCGGCCCGCCCGGGCGGCGAACCGGCCGGCCGCGTACAGGCCCCACCAGGTGCCGCCGTCCGGCGGATCGGTGGCGGCCAGCACCCGCGCCGCGGTGGCCAGGTCGTCGTCGGTCATCCCGGGGCCGACGTCCGAGACCACCAGCCGGTATCCGGCCGCGACCCGCGCGCCGGTCACCCGGACCCGGGTCTCGGCCGGCGCGAACGTGGCCGCGTTCTCGATCAGCTCGGCGAGCAGGTGCATCAGATCGGTCACCGCCGGGCCGGCCAGGGTGACCGGTTCGATCCGCGACGTCGAGACCCGGCCGTGCTCGCTGATCTCCGAGGCCGCCGCCCGGACCACGTCGGCCAGCGGCACCGGGCCGCTCCACCGGCGGCCCGGGGTGCCGCCGGACAGCGTGATCGCCTTCTCCAGGTTGCGGCGCATCCGGTTGGCCAGGTGGTCGGCCCGGAACAGGTCGCCCAGGGTGCCGTCGTCGGTCTCGCGGCGGGCGAGGGCGTCCAGCACCCGCAGCTGCCGGTGCAGCAGGCCCTGGTTGCGGCGTTCGAGGTCGCGCAGCAGCGGGTCGAGCGCGGCGTGGCCGGTCGGCGCGCCACTGCGACCCGCGGCTCGGGCCGCTCCGGGCGCGACCGGGCCGGCCGCCGCGGACCGCCGGGCCAGCACCAGGACGACGACCACCGCGATCAGTCCCACCGCGCCGACCACGCCGGCCCGGACCACGCTGAGCACCGCGTCCCCGGTCCGCGCGTCGCCGGCCGCCTGGTCGCCGTCGGCCTGCAGCTGCCAGAGCGCGGTGTTGACCCGGTTGAACGCGGCCGACCAGGCGGGCGCGCCGTCCCGGCCGGCGAGCAGCGTGTTCTCCGCCGTGACCAGAGCGGTGTCGGCGGCCAGCACCCGGCGCCGGTCGGTGACCGCGGCGGGCAGGCCGGCACCGGCCGCGGCGAGCAGCACCCGGCGCGCGCCGGCCAGAGTGGACAGCCGGGCCCGGTCCGCGGCGGTGAGCGCGGCCGGCCCGGTCATCGCGGCCAGCAGCGCGTCCTGCTCGGCGAGCAGTTCCCGGGAACGGCTCAGCGCGGACAGCGCGGCCGCCGGCCCACCCACCCGGTCGGGGTAGACGGTCGGGGTGACCAGTCCGTCCGGGTCGATCAGCGCGGTGTACGCGTCGACCGCCGGCACCCGGGCGAGCTGCCCGGCGTCGACCCGGGACCGCAGATCGGGCAGGTGCGCGGTGCGCTGCAGCAACGCGTCGGCCTGCCGGGTGGCATCGGTGCCGCCCGGCCCGCTGATGGCGCCGTCCCGGGCGGCACGCAGCGCCTGCCGGGCCTGGTCGGTGCGCTCCCGCTGGGCAACCAACCCGGCCGGCAAGCTCACCGGCGAGCCCGCCGGCTGATTCACCGGCTGGTTCGCCAGCGGGTTCGGCGGGGCCGAGAGGCGGCGCTCGGTCTCCAGCGCCAGCACCAGCGTGCCGGCCGGTGCGCCGAGGCGATCCGCGGTGGTCCGCGCGGACACCACGTCCAGCGCGCCGAGCAGGGCCGGGACCGCCGCGGCCGCCCAGAGCGCGACCAGCAGCGTCAGCCCGGCGATCAGTTTCGTCCGCACGGTCATCGCATACCTCCGTGGATACTCCGGCCTTCAGGCCGGAGAGGAAACGGATTCCCCGCGGAGCAGGGCAGGGGCAGCCGGTTCGCCGCCAGGGCGAATCCGGCGTCGGACAACCGTGGTGTGCGAGTGAACAGGTGTGCTAATTTCTTCGGGTCCGGCCGGTGATGACCAAGCCGGTCGGGCCTACCGCCGGGCTGGCGGGAAGTTACGTCTGTGGAGATTGCAGAAGACCGATGGGCGGTCCACCGTCCCTCGCCGGTAGTCCGGGTCGGCAGCGATCGGTGAAGCAGAAAGCTCCACCCGCGAGGGTGGAATCCCCCTGCTTCAACTGGGGGAGATGTCAACGCTCGTCCTCCGGGCCGATCAGGGTGCGCAAACGGGTCAGCAATTCCTGGCGCCCGGTGACGCCGAGGCGCTGCCGGATCCGGGCCATGTGGTGCTCCACCGTCTTCGCCGACAGGTAGAGCCGCTCGGCCACCTGCTTGTAGGTGAGCCCGTCCAGGACCAGCGCGGCGACCTCGCGCTCGCGGTCGCTGAGCAGCTGCGGCAGCCGGTTGCTCAGCACCGGTACGGCCTCGCCCGGCCCGGCGGCCCGCTCCTGCAGCGCGCGGGCGCAGTCCAGCAGCAACGTCATCGCCTTGCGGTCCGCCGTCCGGATGGCGGCCTGCCCGGCCAGCCGGGCGCCGTCGCCGATCAGTCCGAGCGCGCTGAGCCCGTGCGCCGCGGTGACCACCGCACCCGGCTCGGCCCGGCCGGCCAGCACGTCCAGCCACTGGCCGGCGGCGACCGCGACGGCCGCCGTGTACGGGCTGAACCCGCGCAGACCGGCCAGCGTGCGCGCGATCCGCCCGGCCGCCTCGTGGTCCTCGGTGAGCACCGCGGCGTGCAGCCGGCTCCAGTGCAGCGGGGCACTCCACAACGGCGGGTTCCCGAGCGCGTCCAGCAGCCGGTCGGCCTCGGCCAGGTGCCCGGCGACCCGGTGCTGCTCGCCGAGGCGGGCGGCGGCCACCGCCAGCTCGCCCAGCGGCAGCAGCGTGAACAGGTCGACCGGCTGGCCGATCAGCGCGTGGCAGGCGTCCGGCCAGCCGCTGCGCAGGCCGACCAGGTCGCTGGCCCGGCGGCTGAGCCCGGCCCGCAGCGCGCAGGCGAAGAGCCGGTCCCGGCCGGGACGGCCGTCCGGCACCAGGGTGTACGCCTCGCCGACCCGGCCGCGCAGCATCAGCACCCAGGCCCGCAGCAGCCGGTGCCGGTCGGCCAGCAGGGCGCCGCCGGTGCCGGTGTGCACCACCCGGGTCAGCAGCGCGTCGGCGGTGTCGAGTTCGGCGCAGTGCAGGGCGACGGTGGCGCCGAGCGCCGCCGGGGTGTCCGGCAGCAGCACGGTCGGCCCGGCCGGCTCGATCGTCGCCGACGCCTGCACCAGCGCGGAGAGCGCCGCGGCCGGGGTGCCGCCGACCGACTCGGCGATCCCGCGGGCCATCAGCGTGGCGGCCGAGCTGACCAGGGTCGGTGGCGCGCCGCCCGGTGCGCCACCTGGGGAGATCGGCTCGCCACCCGGGGCGAGCGCGTCGCCGGCGTGGCCGGTACCGATCAGCGCGATCGCGGCGAAACCGGCGGTGGTCGGCGACGGTGACCACTGGTACAGCGCCGCGGCCTGCGCGGTCTGGCCGCGCTGGGTGAGCACGACGGCCGCCACGTACGCGGCCTCGGCCCGCTGCCGCGGGGCACCGGTGGCCAGCGCCTGGTCGGCGAGCCGGGACGCCTCGTCGAGGTCACCGGCGAGCGCGGTGGCCAGCGCGCGCCGGGTCGCGGTGCCCCGGCCGGCGCCGGCCGCGGCCGCGAACAGCTCGGCGGCCAGCCGGGGATCGTCGCCGAGCACCTCCTCGGCGGCGGCCTCGTACACCTCGCCGAGCCCACCGCCGGCGGCACCCGGCACCAGGCCGCCACCGCCGTCGCGCAGCAGCGGCCGGACCAGCGGCAGCACCGGCCCGCCGCGGGCCAGTTGCAGCGCGCCCAGCCGTTGCCGCACGTCGATGCGGTGCCCGATCGGGCCGAGCGCCGCGATCGCCCGCCGGGCCAGCGGCACCAGGGCGCCGTCGGCGCTCAGCAGGCCCGTCGCCCGGCCCGCGTCGACCAGGTCGGCGACCGTCGCGGCGTCCCGTTCCAGCAGCGCCGACACCAGGTCGAAGGAGTGCCCGGCGCCGGCCTCGGCGGCCAGCAGCAGGGTGCGCAGGCCGGGGTCCAGCTCGTCCAGCTCGGGCGCGAAGCCGGCCAGCGCGGCGACCGGCAGCCGACCGGCCGCGGCGTCGGCCGGGGTGAGCGCGGCGGCCACCCGGGCGACGTACCGCGGCACGCCCCCGGTCTGCTCGGTCACCGCGGCGACCAGCTCCGGTGACGGGTCCGCGACGGTCCCGGCCAGCCGGTCACGGACCTGCGCGGCGGTCAGCGCCGGCAGCCGCACCGGGGGCCGGGCCCGGCGCAGCAGGCCGACCAGCTCCGGCAGGCCGGCCGGGCGGGGCCAGGGCCGGTACGCGACGACGATCCGCGCACCGGGCCGGCCGGCGTAGAGCAGCAGCTCGTGCAGTTTCGCCGGGTCGTACCGGTGCGCGTCGTCGGCCAGCAGCACCTGCTCGGCGGCGCCGGCGGGCTGCCACGGGGTCGCCACCGTCACGCCGGCCCGCTGCCACACACCGGCCAGCTCGTGCAGCAGCGCGGTCTTGCCGTACCCGCCGGGCGCGCCGATCACGACCTGCAGCGGGGCGAGCGGATCAGCGGTCACCTGGGCGAGCAGGTCGGCGGCCGGGGAACCGGTCGACGGCCCGGTGGTCACCGGCGCGTTCACCGGTCGGCCGGGCGGATCGCGGCGATCGTGACCGGTGGGCGCGGCGGGCGCTCGGCGGTGGCCGGACCGGACCGGGTGACCTGCGGCCACGCGTCGGTCGGGATGCTCGCCACGGCCGCCAGCTCGGGCTCGTCCGCAGGCGCCGGCCGCGACGGCGGGGCCGGGCGGCGTACCTGGGGTCGCACGGCGAGCGCCGCACCGGCCGCCACCGTCATCAGCGCGTCCTGGTCACGCAGCACCGGCACCGGGAAAGCCGCAGTGAGCAGATCAGACACAAGGGTATATACGGGCCCGGAGCCCCCAGCGATCAAGACCGCGGAAAGATCACCAGGCGCGACACCGCAGGCGCGCACGGTGTGCATCGCGAGGTCCACAGTGGGCAGCAGCAGAGCCCGCGCGGCGGCCGGGTTCAGCCCGTCCAGGTCGAAGCCGCCGGGCTCGGCGAACTCGGTGCTGCCGAGCAGTTCGAGCCGGCCCGGCCCGTGCGGCGCCGCCACCGCCAGCTCGCAGGTCGACCCGCCGATCCGGTACGCCAGCAACGGCCCGCCGACGGCCGGCACCCGCCCGGCGGCCTGGTGGCTCTCCACCACCGCCCGGGCCCGGGTGACCAGCGCGGTGTGTGCCAGATCGGCCTCGCCCAGCGCGGAGTGCAGCAGGTGCAGCCGGCCGGCGCCCCAGCCCGACGGGTACGCGCAGGCGATCCGCTCGGGCGGCTCGTCGAGCTGCTGCCAGACCCGGTCGACGACCCAGCGGGCCATCGCCGCGACCATGCCGTGCGCCGGGTAGTAGTCGCCGCCGAACGGCATCGGCGTGCTGTCCCCGACCGCGTGCAGGTAGCCGCCGACCGCGCCGGCCAGCGGCTCCCGGCCCAGGCCGGCGGGCACCACGTCGCCGTCCGGGGTCATCACCAACGCCGAGGAGACCGTCCGGCTGCGCACGCCGAGCGGCACCGGCTGCGGCGGGCCCCAGCCCCGGCCGGGCCCGTCGGCACGCCGGCAGACGGCGGCCTTGGTGCTGCCGGCGCCGATGTCGATCCCCAGGACGTAGGGCACGTTGTCACTCCTCCATCACGTCCGATCGGGTGAGTCGTGACGTTCGTACCAGATGTCCGAGCCGGGATCGTCCCCCAAAAAATCCCCGGCGAACTTCCCCTAATCCCCTAATCCGGGCCCGGCCGCCGGCCCCCCCGGGTCCACCCGGAACAGGGGGTCGCGGCCCGATACCGGTGGGGCCGCCCCGTCCGTAGGTTCTGCTGCGGTACCGGCCCGACCTCACCTCACCTCGCCTTACCTCGCCTCGAAGGAGCACCATGGACTCGTTTCCGACGTTGCAGGAGTTCGTCCTCCACCTGATCTACGACCCGGCCGCCCGGTCGGCGTTCGAGCTCGACCCGGAGCTGGCGTTGCAGGCCGCCGGGCTGGACGACATCACCGCCGCCGACGTGCAGCAGGTGATCCCGCTGGTGATCGACTCGGCGCCGGTGGCCGGCCTGCACGGCCTGACCGGGGCCGACGACCTCAGCACCGGGGTGGCCAATCTGGACGTTGCCGGCGCGGTGTCGCACCTGCAGGCGATCGCCGCCCAGGTGACGCTCACCCCGGCGCACCTGGGCGCCGAGCTCAACGCCGGGTTCGGCGGCGCCGCCGCGATCAGCGTGGCCGGCACCTCGGTCGGCGCCGGTTCCGCGTTCACCCTGACCGGGATCGGCGGCTTCTCGGCCGCCGACGACCCGGGCCAGCACGTCGACCAGCACGTCGTGGCCCCGGTCGAGCACGCGGTGACCGGCGTGCTGCCCGGCGCGGTGCTGCCCGCACCGGACCACGGCGCCGTGCTGCCCGGCCTCGACAGCGGCCCGGCCGGTCTGCTCGACAGTGGACTCGACACGATCGGTGACGTTCCGTCCTCGGCCGGGCTCGATCATTTCCCGGGCCTTGACGGGCCCGGGCTCGGCGGGGCAACCTCTTCGATCGAGTCGGTGCTCGACCCGGATCTGGGGCACGTGCTGTCGCAGGACCCGGCCGACACCGTGCACGGCGCGGTCAGCGGTGTCACCGGCACGGTCGGTGGCGTGCTGCACGACGTGACCCCGCCGCTCGGCGAGACCACGCACGGCCTGCTGGGCGATTTGCACTTCTAGGGCGGCGAACCCGCGGCCTGCGGCGGCAAAACCGCGGCGGACCCGCGGCGATCAAGAGACTGGAGCAGGTGCGCATGACGAACTGGGAGACCGGACCCACGGCCTATCCGGGTCCGGTCTCCCTCGCCCCGCCGCCACGGGTGCCGTCCCCGCGGACCGAACCCGATCCGCTACGGGCGTCCGGCGCCCTGCTCTGGCTCGACGTGCTCGACGCGACGATCCGTACGTGCACCGAGCACGGCCGGACCGAGACCGCCGAGCAGCTGTCCCGGCGCCGGGCCCGGCTGCTGCACCCCGAGTTGCGGGTGCTCGTCGTCGGCGCCGCCCAGCAGGGCAAGAGCCAGCTCGTCAACGCGCTGATCAACGCCGGTGTGTGCGGTGCCGGCGCCGACGGCACCCGGGTGCCGACCGTGGTGCGGCACGCCGGAGCACCCAGCGCCCAGCTGATCCGGCGTGGTGCGCCCGGCGCCGACTGGACCGCCGAGGTCGGCCTGCAGGACCGCATCCCGCTCGCGCTGGAGGCGCTCGACGCCGCGATCACCGAGGCGACCGGGCGGCTGCCGGCCGGCGCGCCGGTGCACGCCGAGGTGGCCGTACCCCGGTCGCTGCTGGCCGGCGGCCTGGTCCTGATCGACACCCCGCCGCTGCCCGGTCCGACCGGCCCGGCCGGCCAGGCGGTCCGCGACGCCGGTGACCTGGCCACCCACGCCGGCGCCGACCTGGTGCTCTACGTCTGCGAGGCCGATCGCGGGCTCAGCGATCCCGAGCTGACGGTCCTGCAGGGCCTGGCCGCGCTCTTCCCCGAGCTGCTGGTGGTCCTCACCAAGACCGACTACGCCGTCGACTGGCGGCGCAACCTGGCCGACACCCGCGACCGGCTGGCCCGGGCCGGCGTGCCGGCCGCGACCACCGCCGTGTCGTCCACGCTGCGCCTGCACGCGTTGCAGGCCGGCGACACCGCCCTCAACGCCGAGTCCGGTTTCCCGGATCTCCTCGTCCACCTGCGGCGGATGGTGGCGGCCAAGCCCGGCGCGCTGGCCCGCGAGACGGTCGGCCGGCTCGCCGGCGTCGCGGTGCAGCAGCTCGCCGTCCCGCTGCGCGACAAGCTGGCCGCCCAGCGCGACGCCAGCGTGCCGGACGCCGTCGCCCGCCTGCACGCCACCCAGCGCCGCCTGGACGACCTGCGCAAGTGCGCGGTCCGCTGGCAGAACACGCTGTCCGACGAGATCGGCGACCTGATGTCCGACGTCGAGCACGACCTGCGCGACCGCACCCGGGCGGTGCTCGCCGAGGCCGAGCAGTTCTTCGCCGAGGCCGACCCGGCCAAGGCGTGGGACGAGTTCGAGCCCTGGCTGCGCCGGTCCCTGCTGGAGCTCGCCGAGACCAGCACGACCTGGCTCGCCGAACGCACCGACTGGACGGCGCAGCAGGTCGCCGGGCAGTTCCCGGCCGAGGCCGGCGCGGTGTTGCCGCCGCTCGCGCTGGAGGTGGCCGGCCCGGCTCCCGACGACGTGGTGCCCGGCCTGGACGCGCCGCCGGTCGCCCGGTTCAGCCCCACCCAGAAGCTCTTCATCGGGCTGCGCGGATCGTACGGCGGTGTGGTGATGTTCGGCCTGGCCACCAGCCTCGCCGGCATGTCGCTGATCAACCCGATCTCGGTCGGCGGCGGCGCGATCTTCGGGGGCAAGACGATCCGGGACGAGAGCAAGTCGCTGCTCAAGAAGCGGCAGGCCGAGGCGAAGACGATCGTCGCCCGGCACGTCGACGACGTCTTCGTGCACCTCAACAAGGAGGCCCGGGACAGCGTCCGGCGGGTGCAGCGCGGGCTGCGCGACCACTTCACGGCGGTCACCGAGGACCTGCAGGAGGTCATCATGGATTCGCTGCGCAACGCCAAGGCCGCCGCCGACCGGGACGTCGCCGCCCGGGAGCAGCACAGTCGCCGCATCCAGCAGGAGCTCGCGGCCCTCGCCCAGCTGCACGCGCAGCTCGTGGCGCTGAACGGCCGCGCGTGATCGACGACGAGGACCTCCAGGAGCGGACCCACCGGCTGCTCGCCGAGGCGGCGCACGTCTACCGGGGTGTCCCACCGGCCGCCGCGGTGCTGCGCGCCACCGTGGAAGGGCTGGCCGGGCCGCTGCGGCTGGCTGTCGCCGGGCCCGCCCAGTCCGGCAAGTCGACGCTGGTGAGCGCGCTGATCGGCGAGCAGCTGGCACCGGTGGAGCTGCCCGGCGAGCAGCCGGAGAGCGTGGTCTACCGCGACGGCACCGAGCCGCTCGCGTGGTGGCGCGACGCCGAGATCCCGGTGGCCCGTACCGGGTACGGCCTGCGGCTCTCGCCGGACGCCCGGCACGAGCGGCGGCTGCCCGGCACCTCCCGTGCGGTGATCGTCTGGCCCAGCCGGGTGCTGCGGCGCACCGAACTGATCGACACCCGGCTGCCGCTCGTCCGGGCCGTCGAGGAGGCCGACGCGGTCCTGTACGTGACCCCGCAGCTCGGCGACGCCGACGTCCCGGCGCTGCTGACCGCCCGGGGCCCGCGCGGCCCGATCACGGCGCCGGTGCACCTGATGGTGGTGCTCTCCCGGGCCGACGCGACCGGCGGCGGCCGGACCGACGCGCTGCTGACCGCGAAGCAGGCCGCCCGGCGCCGGCGGCGCGAGCCCCGGATCGGCGCGCTCTGCCAGGACGTGCTCGCGGTGTCCCCGCTGATCGCGGCGGCCGCGCGCACCCTGACCGCCGACGAGTTCCAGGCGATCACCGCCCTGGCGGCGCTGCCGCGCGCCGAGTCGGAGCCGCATCTGCTCTCCACCGACCGGTTCGCCGCGGCCGGGGTGCTGTCCCCGGTCGACGCGCCGGGACGGGTCCGGCTGCTGCAGCGCTTCGGCCTCGGCGGTGTCCGGCTCGCGCTCACCCTGGCCCGTACCGGCGGCGACACCCCGGCCGTGCTCGCCGAACGCCTCCAGGAGCACAGCGGCCTCAAGGACCTCCAGTCCTCGATCGCCGGCCTCTTCACCGCCCGCCGGTCGGTGCTGCGCGCCAGGTCCGCGCTGGCCACCCTGGACCACGTGCTGCGCACCCACCGGACGCCGGCCGCCGGACACCTGCTCGCCCAGGTGGAGCTGCTGGTCGCCGACGCGCACGAGCTGCGGGAGCTGCGCCTGCTCTCGGCGTTGCGCGCGGGCCGGCTCAACCTGCCGCCCGAACACGGCGCCGACGCCCGGCAACTGCTCGGCGGCGCCGGCGTCAGCATCGGCGAACGCCTCGGCATGTCACCGGACGCGACCGCCGACGACACCTGGCACGCGGCGCGGACCGCGGCCGGCCGGTGGCGGGACCTCGCCCACGGCGGCACCCTGCCGGCCGCACAGCGCCGGGCCGCCGAGACCGTGCTGCGCAGCTGCGACATGATCGCGAACCGGTTGGACCGGCTGTCGTCCCCGGCTCTCCCCCTCGGCTAGGCAGGCGCCGGATCGATGACAAGGTGGGTCCATGAACGTTCTGGTGGTCCGCGGCGGGCCCATGCACGAGCCGGTGGCCTGCACCGAGCTGTTCCTGCCCCGTCTTCGCGAGCGTGGCTTCACCGTCGAGATCGCCGAGACCCTCGACGTGTACGACGACACGGCGGCCCTCGACCGCGCTGATCTGATCCTGCAGTGCTGGTCGGTGGGGACGATCACCGCCGACCAGGAGCGCAACCTGGTCGCCCGGGTGCGCGCCGGTGCCGGGTTCGCCGGCTGGCACGGCGGGGTGGTGGCCACCTTCCACGAGGCGCGGCACTACCAGTACATGGTCGGCGGGCGGTTCCTGCACCACCCGGGCGGGCTGATCGACCACACCGTGGACGTCACGAGCGAGCATCCGATCGTGCGGGGCATCGGCAGCTTCGCCGTGCACACCGAGCAGTACTACTGCCACACCGACGCGACCCTCGACGTGCTGGCGACCACCACGTTCACCGGGGAGCACGGTGAGCCGGAGACGGCCGGGGTGGTGATGCCGGTGGTCTGGCTGCGGCGGTTCGGGCGGGGGCGGGTGTTCGTGTCGACGCTCGGGCACTGCCCCGCGGATCTGCTGGTCCCCGAAGTGAACACGATCACGGAACGCGGGCTGCTCTGGGCCGCGGATAAATTGTCGGTGCCGTCAAGTTGAGGTAGCTTCTTGACCATGGAGTCAACTTACGAGCAGGACACCGCCGAGGAGACCGAGGCCCCCGCCCCGGCCCCCGCGCCGGCCCTGATCTTCCTGGATTCGGCGGACGACGCCGCCGTGTGTGACGTGGACGGGACGTGCGACTGTTAGCGACTCCCCAGGGATAAATCCGGGGGATTCCCAGCTCGGACCGCACCCGATTCACCGCCCCGGAGGGTGGCGATCTGATGTCTGATGTCGTCGGCACTGGCACGGTTGCGTTCAGCCGTGGCGAGGATCGTCCTCGCGGCGTTGAGATCACGACCGGCGGCATAACCGCAGGCTGCGCACTCAAAGACTCGTACACCCAATCCAAGGCGTTCCTTGGTTCTCGTACCGCACTCGGAGCAGGTCATCGTCGTGTAGGCGGGCGGCACCAGCACCACCTTCCGGCCCGCCCGCAGACCACGGTCGACAAGTTCACGTTTGCACGCACCGATCGCAGCGTCAGCAGCCTTGCGGGCCATCCGGGACTTGGCCAGAAACGTCGGCTTGAAGTCCTCCACCGCGATCAATGCATGATGGTCGGTGACCCGTTTCGCCCAGACCCGGGCGTCATGGGCGTTCTGCCGAGCCGCCTTCTTCTCGATCCTGGCGGCCTGCCGCTTCGCGGTCAGGTAACCCTTCGACGGAGCGTGCCCCTTCCCTCGGCGCCGACGGGCCATCCTGCGCTGAGCCTTGGCTCGTTCTGCGGAACAGCGCCTGCGATGGCCCAAGTACGGCAGGTCGAAAGCCGAATCGGTAGTGGTGGCGGTGGTCTTCACGCCCCAGTCCACTCCGATGCCCACCAGGTCCGCCGCCGGGACTGCAACGCTTCTGCGACGGACCACGAACGACGCGTACCAGTGGCCGAGGTTGTCGCGGTAGACACGGACACTGGTCGGCTCGGACGGCAAATCCCGCGACCAGACGATCGGGATCGTGACTTTGCCGGGCAGGCACAGCCGGCCGCCTTTGATCCGGAAACCTCGCGTGGTGTATTCCAGGCTCAGCCGAGCCTTTTTCAATTTTTTGACTCGTGGCCGTCCCCGACCCTTGACCGTGAACGAGGAACGCAGGCCCATCGTGTAGGTGCGCAGCGTCTGCTGCTGGGCAACTTGCGAGCCCTCCCGCAGCCAGGCCTGGCGGCCACGAGCGTCGGTCAGCAACTTCGACAACTTGCACATCGTCGGCTTCCGGCCGGTCTTCTGCTGGTGCACAGCCTCGTTCCACAGCCAACGGCAGCGACCCCACTCCGCGAGCAGCGCCGCCTCCGCCATGCGACCGGGCCGCAATCGATAGGTGTAACGCACCGTCTCGAGCACACCGGCGACCATACCGCTCGAAACTGACTGGTCACCTGCCCAGACAGCGTGAAACCAACAGCACGACGCCGCCCGTCCAGCCTGCCGGATAGGGCTGCCCCTGACCCTCCACAGAGGTCCCACCTCCTCCCCGGCTAGCCGGGAGTACCCACGAAAGGATCAAAATGACCGCGAGTGCTTTCGGATCTGCCGCTGAGCCGATCACCGTCGACGTCTGGAGTGACGTCGTCTGCCCGTTCTGCTACCTCGGTGACGCCGTGCTGGCCCAGGCGATCGAGCAGTTCCCGCACGGCAGCGTGCAGGTCCGCTACCACAGCTTCCAGCTCAACCCAGGCTTCGCGGTCGGCGAGGCCATCCCGGCCGCCGACTACCTGGCGAGCAGCCTGCGGATGCCGGCCGAGCAGATCGCCGCCTCGCACGCCCAGCTGGCCTCGCGCGGCGCGCAGGCCGGCCTGGACTACAAGTTCGAGGACTCGTTCATGGTGAACACCAAGGACGCGCACCGGATCATCCACCTGGCCAAGGCGGCCGGCCGCGAGCACGACATGGTGTTCCGGCTGTTCAAGGCGCAGTTCACCGACGGTCTCAACCTGGCCGACCACGAGGTGCTCGCCGACCTCGCCGCCGAGCTGGGGCTGTCCCGCGACGACGCGCTCGAGGCGCTGAAGTCCGGCGCGTACGAGAAGGACATCAACGCCGACCTGGCGCAGGCCCGGGCGTACGGGATCTCCGGGGTGCCGTTCTTCGTCTTCGACAACAAGCGGGCGGTCTCCGGCGCGCAGCCGGTCGAGGCATTCCGCAAGGCGCTGGACCTGTCCTGGCAGGACCGGGCGGCCCAGCCGGCATGACCGTGCCCGACCGGCCCCGGCGCGCCGACGCCCGGCGCAACGTCGAGGGCATCCGCCGGGCCGCGCTCGACGTGTTCCGCTCGGGCGGCCTCAGCAGTTCGCTGGACGAGGTCGCCCGGGTGGCGGGGGTCAGCAAGGGCACCATCTACCACCGGTTCGGCAGCCGGCGCGGCCTGATCGACGCGGTCGTCGACGAGCTGGTCGCCGAGCGGTTCCAGGGCATCATCGCGGCGGTCGAGCAGCTCGACGATCCCCTCGACCGTTTCGAGCGGTACCTGATCGGCACGTGGCTGCTGCAGTTCGACGAGCCGGCCGCCAACGACGTGCTGATCCGGGCCCTGCCGGAGTCCGAGCCGCTCACCGTGCTGTGCGAGCGGGCCCGCGGGTTCGCCCGTGAGCTGCTGGCCGACGCGCAGGCCGCCGGGGTGGTCCGCGCCGATCTGACGCCCGACGACCTGAACTATCTGATCCTGGAGCGTGGCGCGGTGGTGCAGGCCTGCTGCGAGCAGACCCGCGAGGACTATCAGCGCCGGTTGCGCTTCCTGCTCGACGGCCTGCGCCCGCCTATCGCGGGACGCTCAGCACGATGACCGCCATGTCGTCGCCGGCCTGACCGTCGGCGGCCTGCAACGCCCGGTCGAGCACCAGGTCGGCGAGCTTCTGCGCGGAGGTCTCGCCGGCCTGGTCCAGGATCGTGTGCACGCCGGCCTCGCCGAGGATCCCGCCGGGCTCCCGGTGGCCGGCGTCGGTGACCCCGTTGCTGCACAGCACCAGGACGTCGCCGGGTTCCAGGTCGATGTCGTCGATCTTGAAGCTCAGCCGGCCCAGGACACCGAGCGGGCCGAAGGTCCGGCCGGCGGCGTGCACCCGGCCGTCGGCGCGCCGGATCGCGGCCGGTGGGTGGCCGGCGGTGCACAGTCGTACGGTGAAACCGGCAGCAGCCCGGCGGACCGCGAGGTAGGCGACGGTGACGAACCCGGACGCGCCGATCTCGTCGAACCAGCGGTGCAGCGCGGTGTCCAGTTCGGTCAGCACGATCGCCGGCGAGCTGGCCCGCACCGCGGCGGCGCGCAGCGTGTATTTCGCCAGCGCGCTGACCCGGGCCGCCGGCGCGCCGCGACCGGTGACGTCGCCGAGGAACACCGCCCAGCCGGTCGGGGTCGGCACCGCGTCGAAGAAGTCACCGAACACGTCGAGGTCCGCGGTCCGGTAGGCCACCGCCAGGTTCAGGCCGGGGATCGTGGGCAGGTCCTGCGGCAGCAGGCTCTGCTGCACGGTGTGCGCGAGCTGCCGGTACCGCTCGGCGGACGCGCGGGCCAGCTCGGCCTCACGCGCGGCCTCGTCGGCCGCGATCCGCAGCGCGACCTCACCGCTGGCGGCATGGGCGAGAACCTCGAGGGTACGAAGGTCCTGCGGCTCCCAGTGCCGTGGCCGATCGTCGACCACGCAGAACGAGCCGAGCACCTGCCCGTCCGGTGACCGCACCGGGAAACCGGCCCAGGCGATCACGCCCATCGACACGATCGACGGGTTGTCCTGCGTCATCGGGTTCAGCCGGGCGTCGTCGATGATCACGGCGTCGTCGGTGGCGATGATGTACTGGCAGAACGACTCCTCGGCCCGGTTCTGCCGGTCGGTGCCGGTGACGCCGACGCAGCTCTTCCAGAACGAGCGCTGATCGTCGACCACCGTGACGAACCCGAACGGGGTGCCGAGCAGCTCACACGCCAGCCGGGTCAGCCGGTCGAACGGCTCCTCGGGGCCGGTGTCCAGCAGCCCGGTGCGCCGGACGGCGGCCAGGCGTGCCGGTGACGTCAGCGTGGAGTCCCCCGGTTTCGGCACCGGCCCAGTCTACGGACCTTGGCTGGATATCACCTCGATGCGAGATCGCGAGCTCGGACCGGTTACCGTCTGCCGGGCTTCGGTGCTTTCACGCCGAGCGGTGGTAAGGGAGAACGCGTAGCGATGAGCGGTTCTGATACGGGAGTCGACGTGTTCGCCGCCGGTGGTCAGGTCGGCCGGGATCTGGCGGCCGTGGACTGGGCGGCGACACCGCTCGGGCCGCCGGCGGACTGGCCGCAGAGTCTGCGCACCGCCGTGAGCATCCTGCTGTCGTCCCGGTTCCCGATGTGGATGGGCTGGGGCCCGCAGCTGACGTTCTTCTGCAACGAGGCGTACCGGCACGACACGCTGGGCGGCAAGTATCCGTGGGCGCTGGGCCGGTCGACGAGCGAGGTGTGGTCCGAGATCTGGAGCGACGTCCGCCCGCGCGTCCAGAACGTGCTCGACACCGGCGAGGCCACCTGGGACGAGGGGCTGCTGCTGTTCGTGGAGCGCTCCGGGTACTCGGAGGAGAGCTATCACACGTTCTCCTACAGCCCGCTGCGCGACGACGACGACACGATTGTCGGCCTGCTCTGCGTGGTCAGCGAGGACACCGAGCGGGTGATCGGCGAGCGGCGGATGGCCACGCTGCGCGACCTCGGCTCGGACCGCAGCGTGGTGCGCACCGAGCAGGAGATGCTCGCGTTCAGCAGCCGGCAGCTCGCCGCCAACCTGCGCGACCTGCCGTTCACCGCCATCTACCTGTTCGGCGAGGACGGCGGCGCCCGGCTGGCCACCCGCACCGGCATCGCCGCCGGGCACCCGGCCGTTCCGGAGACCATGGCCGCGGACGACGCCGCGGCGGTCTGGCCGCTGGCGCTGCTGAGCCAGGGGGAGCCACAGCTGATCGAGCTGAGCGGTGACCTCCCGGCCGGGGACTGGCCGTTGCCACCGACCCAGGCCCTCGTCACGCCGCTGGCGCAGCAGGGCGGCACGCCGAACGGGTTCCTGGTCGCGGCGCTGAACCGGTACCGGCCGCTGGACGACGGCTACCGCGGGTTCGTCGAGCTGACCGCCGGGCACGTCGCGGCCGGGATCGCCAGCGCGCGCAGCTACCAGGCGCAGCAGCGGCGGGCCGAGGAGCTGGCCGAGCTGGACCGGGCCAAGACCGCGTTCTTCTCCAACATCAGCCACGAGTTCCGTACCCCGCTGACCCTGATCATGGGGCCGGTCGAGGAGTTGCGCGGGCAGCTGGCCGGCGCGGAACCCCAGGTCCGCGAGGAGCTGGAGGTCATCCACCGCAACGGGCTGCGGCTGGGCAAGCTGGTCAACGCGCTGCTGGACTTCTCCCGGATCGAGGCCGGCCGGATGCAGGCCCGCTACGAGCCGGTCGACCTGGCCACCACCACTGCCGACCTGGCCAGCGTGTTCCGCTCGGCGTTCAGCCGGGCCGGGCTCAGCTTCGAGGTGGACGTCCGGCCGCTGCCCGAGCCGGTCCACCTGGACCGCGGCATGTGGGAGAAGGTGATCCTCAACCTGCTCAGCAACGCGCTGAAGTTCACCTTCGACGGCGGCGTCCGGGTGAGTGTGCGCGCCGACGGCCGGCACGCGGTGATCACCGTCGCGGACACCGGCGTGGGCGTGGCCACCGACGAGATGCCGCGGCTGTTCGAGCGGTTCCACCGGATCGAGAACTCCCGGTCGCGCTCCAACGAGGGCAGCGGCATCGGGCTGGCGCTGGTGCAGGAACTCGTCGGGCTGCACCGCGGCACCATCGCCGCGGAGAGCACCGCGGGCGCCGGCACGACGTTCACCATCCGGTTGCCGTTCGGCGCCGCGCACCTGCCGGCGGACGCGCTGACCCCGGCGGCGAGCTCCGGCACGCGCGGGACCTCCGCCGACCCCTTCGTGCAGGAGGCGTTGCGGTGGTTGCCGGCCCAGGCCGCTCACGAAGGCGTACGGGAAGAGTCGCCGCAGGCGCCCGCGGCCGAGAGTGATCAGCGGACGCCGGGGGTGACGGCCTCGGTCCTGGTCGCCGACGACAACGCGGACATGCGCGACTACCTGGAGCGGCTGCTGCGCTCCGCGGGGCACCGGGTCAGTGTGGTCGGAAACGGACAGCTGGCGCTCGAAGCGGCGCGGATCAGCAACCCGGACCTGATCATCAGCGACGTGATGATGCCGGTGATGGACGGCCTGCAGCTGGTCGGGGCGCTGCGCGGCGACCCGCGCACGGCCGGCACCCCGGTGCTGCTGCTGTCGGCGCGCGCCGGGCAGGAGGCGGCCATCGAGGGCCTCGAGGCCGGCGCGGACGACTACCTGTTCAAGCCGTTCTCGGCGGCCGAGCTGCTGGCCCGGGTGCGGGCGAACGTGGAACTGTCCCGGCTGCGCACCGGGCACGCCCGATGGCGCACCGCGCTGATCGACTCCCTGCAGGAGGCGTTCTTCGTCTGCGACGAGAACGGCGCGGTCATCGAGATCAACGCCGCGTTCACCGATATCCTCGGTTTCGGTCCGGAAGATCTTCCGTACGCGCCGACCCACCCGTGGTGGCCGGACGCGGTCTCGGACAGTGACGCCCATCAGCAGGTGGCCGAGGCGTTCGCCCTGCTCACCGGGCACACCCAGGGCACCTACACGATCCCGGTGTCGCACCGCGACGGGCACCGGCTGTGGGTCGGCGCCGCGTTCAACCAGGTGCAGGACCCCGACTCCGGCCGCAAGGTGATCGTCGGGACGTTCCGGGACGTCACCGCGGAGCACTACGCCATCCAGCGGGAGAGCGCCCTGGCCGCCCTGGGCCTGCGGCTGTCGCGTTCCGAGGATCTCACCGACGCGTTGCACGGCGTGCTCACCGAGCTGCGGGAGCTCTGGCAGGCGCCGGCCGTGGTC
This sequence comes from Actinoplanes palleronii, assembly GCF_016862315.1. Taxonomy (GTDB): domain Bacteria; phylum Actinomycetota; class Actinomycetes; order Mycobacteriales; family Micromonosporaceae; genus Actinoplanes; species Actinoplanes palleronii. The sequence continues at coordinate 75,061 of NZ_BOMS01000100.1, forward strand.
GCCGGCGTCTTCGACGGCGCCGCCGTTCCCACGGTGACCGCGACCGATCCTGATCTGCGCTGGGCGGAGCTGCCCGAACCGCGGCGCCGGGCCCTGCTCGCGCTGCGCGACAAGCCCCTGCTCACCGCGGTCACCGAACGCTCGGCCGGCGCGGGCATCACCATCGAGCACCCGCACGGCACCATGGCCCTGTGGATCGAGCTCGGCCCGGCACGGCCGTTCACCGAGCAGGACGAGACGCTGCTGGCGCTGCTCGCCGGGCACATCGGCCAGGGCCTGCACCGGATCCACCAGATCGACCAGCAGCGCGAGACCGCCCTCGCCCTGCAACGCGCCATCCTCGGCCCGGCGCAACTGCCCAGCGGGTTCGCCGTCCGGTACGAGCCGGCCAGCCGGCCGCTGCGGGTCGGCGGCGACTGGTACGACACGTTCCCGCTGGCCGACGGCCGGATCGGCATCGTGGTCGGCGACTGCGTCGGCCACGGCCTGCGCGCCGCCACCGTGATGGGGCAGCTGCGCAGCGCCTGCCGGGCCCTGCTGCTGCAGGACGCCAGCCCGCCCGCCGCGCTGATGGCCCTCGACCGGTTCGCCGCCCTGCTGCCCGGCGCGATGTGCGCAACCGTCTTCTGCGGCGTGCTCGACCCGGACAACGGGCACCTGCGCTACTCCAGCGCCGGGCACCCGCCGGCCATCGTCGCGCACACCGACGGCGCCACCCACCTGCTCGACCAGGGCCGGTCCCGGCCGCTCGGGATCCGCCCGGACATGCCCCGGCCGGAGGCGGAACACACCATGCCCGCGCGGGCCACGCTGCTGCTCTACACCGACGGGCTGGTCGAACGGCGCCGGCAGCCGCTGACCACCGGCATCGAGCAGGCGACCGCGGTGGTCCACGACGGCCGGGGCTCGTCGGTGGAGAGCCTGGCCACCGCCGTGATGGACAAGCTCGCCCCGGCCGGCGGGTACGACGACGACGTGGCGCTGCTGGTCTACCGCCAGCCCGGGCCGCTCGAGCTGGAGTTCCCGGCCGAGGCGACCCGGCTGGCGCCGGTGCGTACCGCCCTGCGCGGCTGGCTCAACCGGGTCGGCGTCGACCCGGCCACCGCGCAGAAGGTCCTGGTCGCCGCGGGTGAGGCCTGCTCCAACGCGATCGAGCACGGCCACCGCGACACCCCCGGCGTGATCCGGCTACGGGCCGCCGCCACCGCCGACGACCTGCACCTGACCGTCGTCGACAGTGGCCGGTGGAAACCACCGCAGCCGGCCGAGAACGCCCACCGCGGCCGCGGGATCACGCTGATGAGGGCGTTCATGCACCACGTCACCGTCACCACCGGCACCACCGGAACCGTCATCGACATGCAGGCAAGGATCGTCCCGTGACCACTGCCCTCACCCTCACCAGCGGACACCGTGCCGGGAGTGCACCCACCCTGATCGCGGCCGGCGAGATCGACATGAGCAACGCGGAGACGTTCGCCGCCGCGCTCGCCGAGGCCCTGGCCGGCGCGGGCGGGACGACGCTGGTCGTCGACCTCACCGCCGTGGAGTACCTGGACAGCGCCGGCCTGGCCGCCCTGTTCGCGAACGCCGACCACATCGAGGTGGTGGCCGGGCCACTGCTCGGACCGCTGCTGACGGTCTCCGGCCTGGCCGACCTGATCACCGTCCGCTAGCTCGCGTTGCGGAACCCTGCCGGGGCGTCAGGGCCGGCGCAGCAGCTCGGCCATCTCGGGGAGCTCGAAGAAATCCGCCGTGGCCAGCGCGGACGGCGTGCCACCGGCCGGGTCGGCGCCGACGTCGAGCAGGGCCTTGACCGTCTCGGCGTTCTGCCGGAAGACCGCGGCGGAGAGCGCCGACTGGCCGCGGTCGTTGACCCGGTCCGGGTCGGCGCCCTGCTCGAGCAGCGCGGTCACCAGGTCCACGTGGTTGTGGTACGCCGCGAGGATCAGCAGCGTGTCCCCCTTGTCGTTCGTCAGGTTGGCCGGAAGGCCGGCCGTGACGTTGCCGATCAGCTCCTCGGTGCCGCCGTTGCGGGCCAGGTCGAACATCCGATGGGCGAACGCGATCGTCTCTTCATCCAGCTCAGTCACACCGGAAGCCTATGCCAGGTAGGGTGGCGCCCCGCGCCCGACAGCCGTGACCCCCGGCTCACCCGGTGATTTCGGTGAGGCGGCGCAGGCCTTCGGTGACGGCCATCCGGCCGACCTGCTCGTTACGGTGCGGGGCGGAGTCGATCGGGTGGACCAGGATCCGGCGCAGCACGAAGCGGACCGCCGGTAGCTCGCCCTGACCCTGCTCGGTCAGCTCCGCGACGACGCCGCGCCGGACCGCTTCCACGCACCAGCTGATCGCCTCGTCGTCGCAGTCGCCGGTCCAGACCGACTCGTGCGCGTCCACGAACGCGAACTGCTCGGCGGGCTCCAGGTCGGCGAGGATCCGGGCGATGCCGTTGCAGTTGGTCTGCGTTCCGGCCCGGACCAGGATCTCCCGGACCGGCCGGTCGACGACGACGCTCACGCCGGCAACGATAACCCGCCTGCGGTGTTTCATAGATTCCCGGCTTTTAAGGTTAATTTACGGTTGGCCGAAAAGTGGGCCCTGAGCTGCACGAACGCTGATTTCGTCGCGCTCCGTGCAGTTGACCTACACATAGACGCGGGCGTTGATTGTTAACTGCCTTTCCAATCCCGGCCAGGCCACCCCCCACGGCAAGGGAGTCCCCCACCCATGGCCATCAGACGTTCCCGCCTACTCGCGATAATCACCGCCACCGGCGTCGTCGGGACGCTCGGCGTCCTCGGCATCACCAACGCCTCCGCGGCCAGCGCCGGCACGCTCAAGAGCAGCCTCAACGGCAAGTGCCTCGACGTGACCGACGGCTCCACCGCCAACGGCAACCTCCCGCAACTGTGGGACTGCACCGCGGGCAGCAGCAACCAGATCTGGACCCTCGCCGACAACGGCACGGTGCAGGGCAAGGGCAAGTGCCTCGACGTCGCGAACAACGGCACCACCGACGGCGCCGCCGTGCACCTGTGGGACTGCATCAGCACGGTGAACAGTCAGAAGTGGACCCTCAGCGCCGCCGGCGACCTGGTCAACACCGCGTCCGGCAAGTGCCTCGACGTGATCGGCAAGAACACCGCCAACGGCGCCAAGCTGCAGATCTGGTCGTGCACCGGCACCAGCAACCAGAAGTGGACGTTCGGCGGCAGCTCGACCCCGACCACCGGACCCACCACCTCGCCCACCACCGCTCCCCCGGCCGGTGGACCCGGCATCAAGGCGGTCGCGCCGTACTACTACACCGGCTGGGGCAACCCGCCGAACCTCACCACGGTCACCAACACCACCGGCGTCAAGTGGTTCACCATGGCGTTCATCCTCAACAGCGGCAACTGCGACCCGAAGTGGGACGGCGGCCGCGCGCTGACCGGCGGCGCGGACCAGACCGCGATCAACACGATCCGGGCCAACGGCGGTGACGTGGTCATCTCGTTCGGTGGCGCGGCCGGACCGTGGCTCGAGCACACCTGCGGCAGCGCGTCGGCACTGGCCGGGGCGTACCAGAAGGTGATCAACGCGTACGGGCTCAAGGCGATCGACATCGACATCGAGGGCACCCCGTACGACAGCGCGACCGACCAGCAGAAGACGGTCGACGCCCTGAAGATCATCAAGACCAACAACCCGGGCATCACCACCTACATCACGCTGGGCAGCGGCACCGGCGGGCCGGACGCGTCGCTGATCAACCGGGCGGCCGGCGCCGGCCTGGTGGTCGACGGCTGGGGCATCATGACCTTCGACTGGGGCAACACCACCGGCAACCAGGGCCAGTTGACCATCCAGGCCGCCGACGGGCTCAAGAACAAGCTCAAGACCGCGTACGGCTGGTCGGACGCCGAGGCGTACAAACACGTGGGCATCTCGTCGATGAACGGCATCACCGACGAGAAGGCGGTGGTGACCCTGGCCGACATGCAGACCATCACCGCGTACGCGCAGCAGCACACCATCGCGCGGCTGAGTTTCTGGTCGCTCAACCGGGACCGGCAGTGCCCGGGCGCGTACCCGAACGACGACACGTGCAGTGGCGTGTCGCAGTCCGCGTACCAGTTCACGAAGATCATCAGCGCGTACAAGGGCTGATTTCGATTAAGGCTCGCGGTCGGTTTCGGCCGGCCGCGAGCTGTCAGCTCCGGCGCCGGGTCAGCCAGCCCATCACGTCCAGGGCGTGTGACGCCGGGTCCCGGATCGGGTGGAAGACGTGCTCCACCAGGTCGTCGGCGACGACCAGGGTGACCCGTTCGTAGAGATTCAGATCGCCCGAGATGAGCGTCGGCAAGGCGGCCGCGGCCGCCAAGGTCAGCTTCGGGTCCGGGATCAAGGGGTACGGCAACCGCAGCCGATGCACGAGCTCCCGCTGATACCCGGTCGACTGGGCGGACAGCCCGTAGACCCGCGCCGCCCCGGCCGCCAGCAGCTCCGCGTGGTGGTCGCGCAGCCAGGCGGCCTGATCGGCGCTGCCCCGCGCGCCGTGCACCTCGAGCAGCCCGCGCGGCAGGTCCACGCCCGGCCGGCCGGTGAGCGGGTAGAGGAAGATGATGCTGAGCCCCGGGCCGAGCGCGTGCAGATCCACCGGCCGCCCGTCGGTGGCGTAGAACTGCAGCGCCGGCAGCGGCCGGCCGATCAGCGCGGCCGGGTCGGCACCGGCCACCACCGGCACACCGGTCACCACCTGGCGCGCCGCCGCGTCGATCCGGGCGTCCAGCGCGTCCCGCTGCGCGGTCAGCTCGCCGATCCGCCGCTGCAGGTTGGTGACGGTGCTGCGGAACGTGGCGAGGGCGGCCGCGCACACGTCGTCGGTGCCGTCGGCGATCGACTCGACGAACGGGCGGGTCTCCTCGACAGCCAGGCCGAGCGTCATCAGCTCGCGGATCTGGGCCACCTGCCGTTCCGCGATCGGCTCGTACTCGCGGTAGCCGTTGCTCAGCCGCCGCGGCACGACCAGCCCGGCCGCCTCGTAATACCGCAAGGCGCGCACGGTCGTCCCGGTCCGGCGCGCCAGCTCCCCCACTCGCATGCGGCGACCCTAAACCCACACCCTTGGGTACGGGTCAAGCCGCCCGTTCGTCGCTCTTCCTCGTTCTTCCTCGTCCTTTCTCGCGCTTCCTTGCGCTTCCTTGCGCTTTCCTAGCTCTTTCTGGCCGTGCGCTCCTCGCTCTTCTTGGCGCGCGCCGCTCAGCTCAGGTCGTTGATCTTGGCTTCGAGCTGGTCGCGGCGCTGCAGCAGCACGTCGAGGACGGCCTCGTTCTCGGCGATGCCGGTCAGCTCGGTGGCCAGGTCCTCGTTCTCGATGATGCCCTCGGACTGCGCACCGTCCTCGCCGCGCCGGGACTGGGCGTCGCCGTCCAGCCGGCGGAGCTCGGCAATTTCGACGTCGAGGTCGGCAAGCTTCTGGCGCAGGTTCTCAGCAGTGTTCTCGTCGGTCATCCGATCATCCTAGAGAGGCGGCTCTCCTTGGACTATTTAGTCCAGGCATGGCAGAGTGTCGGCATGGAGTCGGTAACCGGCGAGGCTCAGCATCACGCGCGGCTCAGCGACATGCGGTGGGCCGGGCAGCGCATCGACGCGATAGGGCCCGGCACTCTGCCCGGGCTGGCCCGGCTCGGCAACCTGGTCCGCAGCGTGCGCACCCCCGAGTTCGAGGGGATCACCCTCCACGAGGTGCTCACCAAGAGCGCGCTCAACCACGTGCCGGCGACCAGCGCGATGCTGCCCGGCGAGTGGACGATCAACCCGTACCGGGGCTGCACGCACGCCTGCGCGTACTGCTTCGCCCGTCCCACCCACGAGCACCTGGGCCTCGACCTGGGCGCCGACTTCGACAACCAGCTGATCGTCAAGGTGAACCTGCCCGACGTGCTGCGCCGCGAGCTGGCCACCAAGCGCACCCTGCCCGAGCGGGTGGCGTTCGGCACCAACACCGATCCGTACCAGCGGGCCGAGGGCCGCTACCAGCTGATGCCCCCGGTCATCGACGCGCTCACCGGCGCCCGGGTCTCGTTCTCGATCCTCACCAAGGGCTCGATGATCCGCCGCGACCTGGACCGGCTGGCCGCGGCGGCCGAACGGGTCAACGTCGAGCTCGGCATGTCGATCGCGTTCCTCGACGAGGAGTTACGCCACACCCTCGAACCCGGCGCGCCGTCCACCGCGGCCCGGCTGACCACCCTGCGCGCCATGCGCGACGCCGGCTTCACCCCGACCGTCTTCGTCGCGCCGATCCTCCCGCACCTGACCGACAGCACCGACCAGATCGACACCCTGATCGGCACCCTGGCCTCGGCCGGCGCGGGCACCATCCTGCCGACCCCGCTGTACCTGATGCGCGGCGTCAAGGAACTCTTCTTCACCTGGCTCCGCCACACCCACCAGGACCTCATCCCGGCGTACGCCGACCTGTACTCCAGCGGCTCCCGCACCCCACGCCCTTACCAGGACCTGATCCGAGCCCGGGTGAACCGAGCCCTGCGCAACCACGGCCTCCCGCTGCCAGACTTCACCGCCTCGGATCGTTTCGCCCTGCTGGGCAAACGCTCCATCCCCGCCCCACCCACCCCCACCACTCCCACCCTCTTCTAGGCCTTCACTGCCGGCTGGCACTCAGGGGTGCCTCGACCGCGCGGAGGCACCCCTGAGCGCCAGCCGGAACCCGGAGGCGCCGGACGACCGCGAGCGGGCAGGAACCACGCGACGGGCCGCCGCCGGTTGTGGACCGTCCGGCTGGCGGTCACGGCTGCCTCGACCGCCCGGAGGCAACCGCCAGCACCAGCCACGGGCCGGCGGCTGGTCCCGAGGGGTGCCTTGAGCGCGCGGAGACACCCCTCCGCGCCAGCTGGGGATTGGCGGCTGGTGCTCAGGGGTGCCTCGACGGCCTGGAGGCACCCCTGAGCGCCAGCCGGGGGCGGGAGGCGCGCCGGGGCGGGTGAGAAGGATTAGGTCAGGGAGGTTTTGATGTGGGACAGGGCCATGTCCAGGGCGATCTCCATCGGGGTGACGTCGTGGGCGGCCTTGGCCAGCAGGTAGCCGCCCTGCAGCGCCGCCATCAGGCCGGTGGCCAGGGCGTCGGGGTCCGCGGTCTCGGCCAGGGCGCCGCTGGTCTGCATCCGGCGCAGGCCGTCACTGATCAGTTTCTGCCACTGGGCGAACGTCGCGGACAGCGCCGAGCGGGACTGCTCGTCCTTGTCGGACAGTTCGAGGGCCATCGCGCCGAGCCCGCAGCCGTAAGCACCGTTCTGCAGCGCGTTGGCCTGCACCACCGCGTTGCGCCAGCGGACCAGCCCGGAGAACGACTTGAGCCGTTCGAGCCGGCCCTGCTCGCGTTCCAGGATCACCTCGCCGCGGTAGGCGACCACCGCGCGCACCAGCGCCGTCTTGTCGGCGAAGTGGTGGTAGAGCTGCGACTTGCTGGTCTGGCTGGCTTCCCGCACGTCGTCGAGGCTCGTCGCGGTGACCCCGCGCACGAACATCAGCTGGTCGGCCGACTCGACGATCCGCGCCCGCGTCGCGATCCCCCGAGGGCTGATCCTGCGAGGCTTGACCGGCTCGTCGCTCATCCGCCGAGTCTAGTGGACCATCGAGTCCGCTCAGCGGCGCTGATTCCCTCCTCACGTAGTCTTCGCTCCGTGGCCGACGCGTACACCGTTTTCTGGGCGGGGCACCGCTGTGCCGGCGCTCGGACGCCGATCGCGGCGGGTGAGCCGCTGACATTGCTCTTCGGTGGCCCGCATCAGTCACTGCCGAGCTTCGCCAGAGCCAAGGTCGCGGCCGGTGACCTGATCTACCCGATCGCCGTGCACGCGCGGACCGTTTTCGTGCTGGGCCGGATGCGGGTCGCCGAGGTTCGCACGTTCACCGGCGACACCGTCGGCCGGCTGCACCAGGAGCACGTCGACCCGTATCCGCACTGGCGGTTCCTCGCGGACAGCTGCATGACCGAGGTGGTGATCGGCGCCGAGGGCACCACGCTGCGGCTGGACGCCGCGATGCCGGTCGACGTGCTGCGACGGCTCACCTACCGGTCGCAGCGGGGCAGTCGTACGGTCAAGCGCCTCGACGCGGACGGTCACCTCGTACGATCGCATGGTTTGCAGGGAGTTTATCGCCTGGACCCGGCATGCGCCGGTGACCTCGACGCGGTGCTGGCGCAGCCCGCGGGCCTGGTGGAGTGCGGTCCGCGCAGCGGCCGCGCGGAGGCGAACGCGCAGGTCAAGGCCGGAGCCGACGACGTGTTCTGGCGGACTTTCAGCGGGCCGGCCGCACCCGGTCGTTGAGCGCGGGCGTCTTTCAGCCGACCGGCAGTACCTGGCTGTTGAGCGCGGGCGCCGGCTGCGGGTAGTGGCGGCGGACCGTGGCGGCGACGACGCGGTCGAGGGTGCGGTCGGGCAGGAGGCGGGCGGCGGCGATGAGCAGGGCGGCGTCGCGGCCGATCGTGTAGCGGGTGCGGGGGCGGCGGGCGGTCACGGCCTTCGCGACGACCCGGGCGGCCGCGTCGGCGGTCACCCCCGAGGACGTGCCCGCGTCCATCAGTGAGTTGATCGCCTGGACCAGGCCGCCGTAGCGTTCGTCCTGCTCCGGGGTCATCTGCGCGGCGAGCTGGTTGTTCGTGGCGATGCCGCGGGTGGCCATCTCGGTGCGGACGCCGCCCGGTTCGATCACGATCACCCGTACGCCGAGGGACGTGACCTCGCGCCGGAGCGCGTCGCTCACCGCTTCCAGGGCGAACTTCGCGCCGGAATACGCGCCGTAGGTCGGCATGGCGGCCTTGCCACCGATCGAGCTGATGTTCAGCACCCGGCCCCGGCTGCGCAGCAGGGCCGGCAGCAGCGCCTGAGTGACGGCGATGTGCCCGAAAAGGTTCACCTCGAACACCCGGCGCCACTGCTCCATCGGCAACGCCTCGACCGGGGCGTTCACCTGGATGCCGGCGTTGTTGACCACGGCGTGCAGCGGGCGCGGGTCGGCGGCGACCCGCGCGGCGAGCGCGGCCACCTGCGCGGGCTCGGTGATGTCGAGCAGGACCGGCTCGACGCCGGGTGACCGGATCGCGTCGGCGTCCCGGTCGCGCCGCACCCCGGCAAGCACGTGGAAGCCCCGGCGGGCCAGCTCGCGGGCGGTGGCCACGCCTATCCCGGTGGACGCGCCGGTCACGACGATGAGCTGCTGAGATTCCGCTGATGTTGTCACAGGCAACAATGTATGCGGTGACAACAATGCTGTCAACGCCAACATCTGACTAGGATGGGCCCGTGCCCGCCTATCACCACGGAAATCTCCGCGCCACGCTGCTCGAGGCCGCCGAGCGCAGCCTGCGCGAGCACGGGGCGGAGCAGCTCTCGCTGCGGGAGCTGGCCCGCGAGGCCGGCGTCAGCCACGCGGCGCCGCGGCGGCACTTCGCGGACCGGCAGGCGCTGCTCGATGCCCTGGCCGAGACCGGTTTTGCCCGGCTGGACACCGAGCTGCGCGCCGCGCTCGCGACGGCCGGGGCCGACTTTCCGGTCCGGCTGCACGCGGTGTCCGCGGCCTACCTGCGGTTCGCCACCGAGGACGCCGCGTTGCTCGACGTGATGTATGCCGGAAAGCACCGCGCCGACCGGGTCGCCGAGGCCGCCGCCGCACCGTTCGGGCTGCTCAACGATGTGATCAAAGACGGTCAGAAGCACGGCGCGATCGCGCCCGGCGACCCGCACCGCCCGGGAGTGCTGCTGCTGGCGACCCTGCAGGGCATCGCCGCGCTGACCAACGGCCGCCTGGTCATCCCGGAGCTGCTCGACGGCATCCTGGAGGCAGCAGTCGAGCAGTTCCTGGCCGGCCAAAGGACAGACGGCCAGAGAACAAGCGGCTAGAGAACAGGCGGCCGATGACCAAGCGACCGATGAAACAAATGATGGAACAACAAAGACGCACGAGAAACAGGCAGCCTGATTAACTATTAGGGCTCTTAACCTTGCGACACACGGCATCGATACCTGAGGATGAACGCCAGCGGCGCCGCCATCCCCCACTCACCTTCGTCCTCGAGGTATCGACGTGGCTAGAAAGATGCTCAAACGCGCCCTAGTGGCGACGATCGCCCTGCTCACCACGGTCGCCACCGGCCTGGTCGTGCGGACCACCGAAGCTGCCGCCGCCACACCCTTCAAGGTGCTCGCCTTCTACAACGGCACCTGGGACGCGGCGCACATCGACTTCGACAAAGAGGCCCGGGACTGGTTCCCGAAAACCGGCGCCGCGAACGGTTTCACCTGGGAGGCCACCACCGACTGGAGCCGGCTCAGCACCAGTGGCCTGGCCGGTGTCCAGGTGGTGATGTTCCTGGACGACGGGCCGCCGGCCGAACGCCGGGCCGCGTTCCAGCAGTACATGCAGAACGGCGGCGGGTTCCTCGGCTTCCACGTCAGCGCGTTCACCACCGACGCGAACTCGTGGAGCTGGTACTACAACACGTTCCTCGGCTCCGGGAACTTCGCGACGAACACCTGGGGGCCGACCGCCGAAACCCTCAAGATCGAGGATCGTACGCATCCGTCCACCGCCGGCCTGCCCGCGACGATCCAGTCGTCGGTCAGCGAGTGGTACTCGTGGAGCAACGACCTGCGCCAGAACCCGAACATCGACATCCTGGCCTCGATCGACGCGTCGAGTTTCCCGGTCGGCAGCGACCCGAACCAGCAGTGGCGCAGCGGCTTCTACCCACTGATGTGGACGAACAAGAACTACAAGATGCTGTACGCCAACTTCGGCCACAACGGCATGAACTACGAGACCAACACGCGTACGTCGTCCACGTTCGCGAGCGCCCAGCAGAACCAGTGGCTGATCCAGGGCCTGCAGTGGCTGGGCGGCCAGAGCCCGACCACGCCGACCACGCCGCCGACCACGCCCCCGGCCACCGGCCCGATCGACCCGGCCGCGTGGTACCCGGTGGTGAACAAGAACAGCGGCAAGTGCCTGGACGCCCGGTCGGCGGGCACGGTCAGCGGCACCGCGATCCAGCAGTACACCTGCAACGCCTCGGCCGCGCAGCAGTACCAGTTCGCCACCACCAGCGGCGGCTACGTACGGATCAACCAGCGCGGCAACAGCGCACAGGCCCTCGACGTCACCGACGTGTCGACCGCCGACAACGCCAAGATCCAGACGTGGACGTACGGCGGCGGTAACAACCAGCAGTGGCAGCCGGTCGCCGAGGGCGGCGGCTACTACCACTTCGTCAACCGGAACAGCGGCAAGTGCCTGGACGTGCCCGGCGCCAGCCTGGCGGACAGCGTTCAGCTCGTGCAGTACACCTGTAACGGCACGGCGGCACAGAGCTTCCGAGTTTCATAGTCGTACCGGAAAGGGTGGTCCGGGAAAACCTGGACCACCCACCTCCGTCAGTTTTTGATCAGAACCTTGAGCGCCTCGCGGCCGGCCATCGCCTGATAGCCGGCCGGCACCTCGTCGAGCGAGACGGTCCGGTCGAAGACCTTGCCGGGCTGGATCCGGCCCTCGAGGATGTCCGGCAGCAGCTCCTCGATGTACGCGCGGGCCGGCGCCACCCCGCCGGTGATCGTGACGTTGCGCATGAAGACACCGAAGTCGGCCGGGATCGACGGGTACTGCGGTGCGCCGACCCGGCTGATCGTGCCGCCGGCCCGGACCACGCCGAGCGCGGTCGTGATGGCGTCCTCCAGGCCGACGCACTCCAGCACGGTGTGCGTGCCGTCGCCGCCGGTCAGCTCCTTGACCTTGGTGATGCCCTCCTCGCCACGCTCCGCGACGACGTCGGTGGCGCCGAACTCGCGGCCGAGATCGGTGCGGTCCTTGTGCCGGCCCATCAGGATGATCCGCTCGGCGCCGAGTCGCTTGGCGGCCAGCACCGCGGAGAGCCCGACGGCACCGTCCCCGATGACCGTGACGGTGGTCCGCTGGCTGACGCCCGCCGTGACCGCGCAGTGGTGCCCGGTCGGGAAGACGTCCGAGAGGGTCAGCAGCGACGGCAGCAGCGCCGAGTCCTCGCCGACCGGCAGCTTCACCAGCGTGCCCTGCGCCTGCGGCACGCGGACCGCCTCGCCCTGCCCGCCGTCGACGCCGGGCGAACCCCAGCCGCCGCCGTGCCGGCACGACGTCTGCAGCCCCTCCAGGCAGAAGTCGCAGGTGTTGTCGGCCCACACGAACGGCGCGACCACGACGTCACCGGCCCGGAGCCCGCTGACGTCCTTGCCGATCTCCTCGACCACACCGAGGAACTCGTGGCCGATCCGCCGGCCCTCGGCCGATGCCGGTCGAGATCCGCCGTAGGGCCACAGGTCGCTGCCACAGATGCAGGACCGCAGCACACGTACGACAGCATCGGTCGGCTCGCGCAGCGTCGGATCGGGCACGTTCTCCACGCGGACGTCGCCGGCACCGTAGATCAGAGTTGCTCGCACGATAACTTCTTTCTTCCGTTCATCACTCCTGGTACTGCTCCGACGCTACGGCCGGAGGCGCGCCGCAAGGAGGTTCTGCCATTACCGGGCAGCCGCCCGCATGCCGCCGATAGCCAGTCTCCGATGAACGATTCGGCCGCCGATCTCCGATACCATGCCATCGTCATCGGCGAATCGTCCGTGAAGGAGCCGGAGTGAGCAGCGAAAACGCACCGTTCACAGTGGATGCCACGACGCCCCACCCGGCGCGGCGCTACGACTACTGGCTCGGCGGCAAGGACAACTTCCAGGTCGACCGGGACGCGGCGGACGCGATCGAGAAGCAGTTCCCGACCGTGCGGCTGCTCGCGCAGGAGAACCGCTGGTTCCTGCACCGCAGCGTGCGCTTCGCCGCACAGGAGCTCGGCATCCGGCAGTTCCTGGACATCGGCACCGGCATCCCGACCAGCCCCAACACTCACCAGGTCGCGCAGGAGGTCGATCCGGCGGCCCGGATCGTCTACGTGGACAACGACCCGCTCGTGCTCGCCCACGCGCGCGCCCTGCTGACCGGCACCCCGCAGGGCCGGACCGCCTACATCGACGCCGACCTGCGCGAACCGGGCAAGATCCTGCACCACGCGGACACCGCCGCCGCGCTGGACTTCACCGAGCCGGTGGCCCTGATGATGCTCGCGGTGCTGCACTTCATCAAGGACGAGGAGAACCCGCGCGCCATCGTCGACACCTTCGTCGACGCCCTCCCGGACGGCAGCCTGGTGGTCGTCTCGCACGGCACCGCGGAGCACGTGACCGCGGAACAGGCCGCCCGGATCGGGCGGGCCGACGCCAGTCAGGCGCGGGTGCGTTCCGGAGTCGAACTGGCCGCGCTGTTCGCCCGCCCCGACCTGCACCTCGTCGAGCCGGTCACCTCGATCTCCCAGTGGTGGGCGGAGGCCGCACCGCAGCCGCGCCCGTCCGTCGCCGACGTGGCGATGAACGGCCTGGTGGCCCGCGTCATCCGGCGCTGACCGGGTTCACCCGGCACGCAGCTGGTCGGCCAGCCGCTGGTAGGCGGCGGCCGCACCGGGTGAGGAGTCGGCCAGCCCGCTGTTGGTGGCGACCGAGCTGCGCAGGAAGCGCCGCAGCACCGGCACGAGCAGCCCGGCCGGCAGCGTGCGCAACGCGGCGAACCCGCCCGGGACCGGCACGGCCGGCAGGCTCTCCCGGATCCGGTGGAGCAGGGCGCGGACCGCGGCCGGATCGGCGGCCAGCGCGGCCGGGCCGCCCGCCGCCAGCACCGCCTGCCCGAGCGGCATCTCGAACGCGGCGTGCGTCCGGAGCCAGGCGTCCATCCGCGGCTCCGCCTTGGCGTTGAACCCGGCGGCACGGAACGCCCGCACGATCCGGGTCAGGCGCGGGGTGGTGCGACCGCCGGGTTCACCGATCGGCATCGGGACGAAGCGCGCCGCCAGGCCGGGCGCCCGGTGCCGGACCACGTCGCCGTCCATGGTGCCGCCGACCGTGGGGAAGCCGAGCAGCACCCGCCCGGCGCCGAGCACCGCGTCCAGCGGCGCCGCGCCGCCCGCCCAGTTGAACAGGGACAACACGTCGCCACCGACGCCGGCGAGGTTCTCCAGCACCGCGTCCACCTGGTGGGTGCGGACCGGGACGGCGATCAGGTCGTAGTCACCGGCCGGGTGCTCGACCACCGGCACCGGCACCCGCCGCACGACCGGACTGTCCCCCGCCGCGAGCTGCACACCGTGCCGGCGCAGCGCGGCCAGGCGCTCCCCGCGGGCGAGTAGTTCCACGTCGTGTCCGGCCTCGTGCAGCCGGACGGCGAACTGACTGCCGGTGACCCCGGCGCCGTACACGAGCAGCTTCACGGCACTCCCTCATTCATACGTTCGTTTGAATCAGACGTACGTATAGTAAGCACCCATGGCAGCACCCGACACCCGCACCCAGTTGCTCGACGCGGCCGAGCACCTCTTCGCCGAGCGCGGCTATCGGGGCACGTCGATCCGCGCGGTCACCGAGCGCGCCGGGGCGAACCTGGCTGCGGTCGGCTACCACTTCGGCTCGAAGGCGGAGCTGCTCGGCGCGGTGGTCCGCCGGGTGCTCGAGCCGATCAACGCCGCGCAGAGCGCCGGGCTCGACCGGCTGCTCGCCCGGACCCCGGACCCGGCGGTCAGCGACCTGGTCGAGGCGTTCGCGGGTCCGCTCTTCGACGAGATGCCGGCCGGCGACGAGGGCGGCGCCCGGACGTCCCGGCTGATCGTGACGATCCTCGGCGACCCGGCCGAGGAGGTCCGCGCCTGGACCGGCCCGGCCGAGGCCACCGTCCGCGACCGCTTCCTGGCCGCCTTCGCCCGCGCGCTGCCCGGCCTGCCGCCGGAGGAACTGTGGTTCCGGCTCCGCGGCGTGCTCACCGTGACCGCGATGGACCGCGCCGACGTTTACCAGCAGCACCCGACGGACTGCCAGCCCCCGGCCGCGGCAGGCAACGCGGCCCGCCGCTGGGCCATCACCTTCCTGACCGCCGCCATGAGCGCCCCACCGACCAGAGCGGCCAGCGAATAAACCGCGCGATGAGCGCCCCACCAACCAGAGCCGCCAGCTCGGAAGCCGCCGCTACCCCATCGGCTGCTCGATGAAGTTGCGCAGCACCAGGGCGTTGCGGGCCTGAATCAACCGGCCGCCCTCCCCGATCCGGCCCAGCTGCACCGCCGCCAGGCCCAGCTTCCCGATGAGGTCCGCGATCCGGTCGCCGACGGCCGGGACGTCGGACGCCACGAAGATGACCCGCCGGCCCACCGCCGGGTCGAGCTCGGCCGCGAGGATATTCGCCGGCAGCTGGTTGAACGCCTTGACCACCTCAGCGCCGGGCAACTGCTCGGCCGTGTAGTGACTAGAGAGCCGCCCGCGCAGGATCTCGTCCGCGTTCGGCGTGAAGTACGCGTTCGTGGTGTCGACCACGATCTTCCCGGTCCAGTCCGGCCGGGACCGGCCGAACTCCTCGACCGCCGGGAACGGCACGGCCATGAAGATCACATCGCAATCCAGCGCCTCCGCGAGCGCGACCGGCTGCACCGCCGGGCCGAGGGCTGCGGCGACCTCGCGCAACGACTCCGGCCCCCGGGTGTTGGCGATGGCGACCTCCACCCCGGCCCGGGCGAACAGCCGGGCCAGCGCCGATCCGATGTTTCCGCTGCCGACGATCGCGTACCGCGTCGCTGTGGTCATGCCCGCCTCCGATGTGGTTAACGTGTGAACTAAAACGTAGACAGCAGTTGGTTCACATGTCAACCAGATCGGTAGGATGGCCGCTATGACCGAACCGCGGTGGCTGGACGAACGGGAACAGCGGGCCTGGCGCGCCCTGATGGCGATGCAGGACGGCCTCGCCGAGTTCCTCGAGCGCCGGCTGCGCCAGCGGTCCGGGCTCTCGACCGCCGACTACCAGGTCCTCGCGCACCTCTCCGAGGCGCCGGCGGGCCGGCTGCGGTCGTTCGAGCTCGGCGGGCTCCTGCGCTGGGAGAAGAGCCGCCTGTCGCAGCACCTGGGCCGGATGGAGACCCGCGGCCTGGTCTCCCGCGAACGCTGCCGCACCGATCAGCGCGGCGCGGTCATCGCCATCACCGCCCGGGGCGGCGAGCTGATCGAGGCAGCCGCCCCTCAGCACACGGCGGACGTCCGCGACGCGTTCATCGACCAGCTCACCGAGGCCGAGCTGGAAACCCTCGCCGCCATCGGCGACAAGGTCCGCACCCGCCTCGCGGCACTGACCCCGAAGGGTCAACCGAGCTCGGGCACGTAGGCGACCGCGATCGGCGAGCGGTCCACCCAGCCGAGACTGCGGTACAACGCACGACCCTCGTCCGTCGCCACCAGGATCCCGCCGGTCAGACCGAGGCCCACCGCACGGTTGCCGAGCGCCCGGAGGACCGCGCTTCCCAGGCCACGCGGCCGGTGCGCGGCCGCCGTCTCGACCTGATCGACTACACCGCTGGTCTCGGCCGCCGCGAGCCGCCCACTGGCCGCGACCACTCCCCGCTGCTCACGACCGTGGCGACGCTCACCGCTCCTATTTCCACAACCCCCATGGTGTACGGCGGGGAGAGCGCCTCCTCCCCAACCGCGAACGGGCAAGTCATCAGGTAGCCGGTGTCCGACACCCGCGGCTGAGCCTGGCCGATGTGATCGCCGAGCCGCTGCGCGCACGGCGGCGCCCGCTGGCTGTTGAGGAACAGCTGGTCGCGCGGCTGGGAGCGGTCGAGGTCACGGCGGCGCGGAACGTCCTGCTGGCGCTGCTCGAGGTCGCGGATCGGCCCGCCGCGCGCACCTGAGCGCAGCCGGTTGCTGCCGGCGGCCCTCTGAACCAGCCCGGCAAACCCAGCTGGCCGTGACAGCCCTTATCCGACCTCCATAACGGCCTCCAGAACCAGCCCGGCAAACCCAGCTGGCCGTGACGGCCCCTATCCCGCCTCCACAACGGCCACCAGGACCAGCCGGCGGGTTGAGCGGCCCGCCCGTGGTGATAAGTCTGCTCGGACGCTTCCTCAGCGAGCGCTCATCGTGGGCTCAAGGCCGCCACAACCACCACCGCCGCTCGCCGGCCACGACCGGCGAGCGAACGTGGTGGGGTCGGGCCGGCTGCGGCGACCGCGGTGCTCGCCGGTCGGTGGAACGCCAGTGTCGTGCTCGACTTACCGGGCGTTAGTCTCCGGAAGTAAGGATCGTGATCAGGACGGCGAAGGGCGCGGCGTGTCGATCAGGGTTATGGAGCCATGACGAATTCGGCGGAAAACCTCACATTAGGGGCGGATTTTCCCGCTGCCACCGCGGAGCAGTGGCGGCGTCTCGCGCTCACGGCTCTGCGCCGTTCGGGCGGCGCCACCGACGACACCCTGCCGGAGCAGGTCGACGACCTGCTGACCTCGGTCACTCACGGCGGCCTGCGGGTCGCGGCGCTGCACACCCCGGAGACCACCGACCGGCCGGAGACCGGGCTGCCCGGCCAGCCGCCGTTCGTGCGTGGCGCCCGGGCCGCGGGCGCCGTCGTCGCGGGCTGGGACGTGCGCCAGCGCTACACCGAGCCGGAGCCCGCGGAGCTGCGCGAGGCGGTCCTCGGCGACCTGGAGAACGGCACGACGTCGCTGTGGCTCGCGGTCGGCGGCGGCGCGCTGCCGATCGACGCGCTGCCGGACGCCCTCGACGGCGTCTACCTGGACCTGGCGCCGGTGGTCCTCGACGCCGGCGACGCGTTCCGGCCGGCCGCGAACGCGTGGTTCGATCTGCTCGCCGCGCGCAAGGTCGAGCCCGGCAAGGCCGCCGGTGGTTTCGGGGCCGACCCGCTGGGCTGGCGCGCCCGTACCGGTGCGGTTGACGGCCTCGACGCCGCACTGCGTGACGCCGCGGCACTGGCCGGGCGCTGCGCGGCCGACGCGCCGGGCCTGCGGGCGATCACCGTGGACGCGACGGTGTATCACGACGCCGGCGGGTCCGAGGTGGAGGAGCTGGCCTGCGCGGCCGCCGCCGGGGTCGCTTACCTGCGGGTCCTGACCGATTCCGGTCTCTCGGTCCGCGCCGCGTTGGGTCAGCTCGATTTTCGGTACGCGGCGAGCGCCGACCAGTTCGCCACCATCGCGAAGCTGCGTGCCGCGCGCCGGTTGTGGGCCCGGGTCGCCGAGCTGTGCGAGGCCGCCGAGAGCGGTGGCCAGCGCCAGCACGCGGTGACCTCGGCCGCGATGATGACCGCCCGGGACCCGTGGGTGAACCTGCTGCGCACCACGATCGCCTCGTTCGCGGCCGGTGTCGGCGGGGCGGACGCCGTGACGGTGCTGCCGTTCGACCACCGCCTGGGCCGGCCGGACGCGTTCTCCCGGCGGCTGGCCCGCAACACGCAGACCCTGCTGGTCGAGGAGGCGCACGTGGCCCGGGTGCTCGACCCGGCCGGCGGTTCCTGGTACGTCGAGCAGTACACCGAGCAGCTCGCCCAGGCCGCCTGGGAGTGGTTCACCGTCGTCGAGCAGGCCGGCGGGCTGGCCGCCGCGCTCGACAGTGGCCTGGTCGCCGATCGGCTCGCCATCGCGTGGGAGTCCCGGGCGACCGATATCGCTCACCGCCGCGACCCGATCACCGGGGTCAGCGAGTTCCCGAACCTGAACGAGCGCCTCCCCCAGCGCCGGCCCGCACCTGAGCCGATCGGCGGCGGGCTGCCCCGGCACCGGTACGCGGAGGCCTTCGAGCGGCTGCGCGACCGCAGTGACGCCCAGCCCGAGCGACCGGCCGTCTACCTGGCCACCCTCGGGTCGAAGGCCGCGTCCGGGCCCCGGGTGACCTTCGCGACGAACCTGTTCGCCGCGGGCGGGATCGCGGTCACCGCCGAGCCCGGCCCCGCCGTCGCGTGCATCTGCGGCCCGGACAAGGCCTACGCCGAGCAGGCCACCGCGCTCGCCGCCGAACTGCGCGCGGCCGGGGTCAGCCGGGTGCTGCTGGCCGGCCGCGGCGACTACCCGGGCATCGACGGGTACGTCTACGCCGGCGGAGACGCCGTCGCGGTACTGACCACCACACTTGCCGATCTGGGAGTACCGGAGTGATCCCCGACTTCTCCACTGCGAAGCTGACCGCTCCCGCGCCGGGTTCCGCGCAGGCCTGGCGGGACGCCGTGCTCGCCGAGACCGGCAAGCCCGCCGAGGACCTGCTCTGGCGTACCCCGGAGGGCATCGAGGTGCCGCCGCTGTTCACCGGCGCCGACCTGGCCGGGGTGGACTTCCTGAACACGTATCCGGGTGTCGCGCCGTATGTGCGTGGTCCGTACCCGACGATGTATGTGAATCAGCCGTGGACGATCCGCCAGTACGCGGGGTTCTCCACCGCTGAGGAGTCCAACGCGTTCTACCGGCGGAATCTCGCGGCCGGGCAGAAGGGCCTGTCGGTCGCGTTCGACCTGCCCACCCACCGTGGCTACGACTCCGATCACCCGCGGGTCACCGGTGACGTCGGGATGGCCGGGGTGGCGATCGACTCGATCTACGACATGCGGCAGCTGTTCGAGGGCATCCCGCTGGACAAGATGAGCGTGTCGATGACCATGAACGGTGCCGTGCTGCCGGTCCTGGCGCTCTACATCGTCGCGGCCGAGGAGCAGGGCGTCGCGCCGGAGCAGCTGTCCGGGACGATCCAGAACGACATCCTCAAAGAGTTCATGGTCCGCAACACCTACATCTACCCGCCGACCCCATCGATGCGGATCATCTCCGACATCTTCTCCTACACGTCGCAGCGGATGCCGCGCTTCAACTCGATCAGCATCTCCGGCTACCACATCCAGGAAGCCGGAGCGACCGCCGACCTGGAACTGGCCTACACCCTCGCCGACGGCGTGGAGTATTTGCGCGCTGGGCGGGATGCGGGCCTCGACGTGGACGCGTTCGCGCCCCGGTTGTCGTTCTTCTGGGCCGTCGGCATGAACTTCTTCATGGAGGTCGCCAAACTCCGGGCCGGCCGGCTGCTCTGGGCCAAACTGGTGCGCGAGTTCGCGCCGAAGGATCCGCGGTCACTGAGTCTGCGGGCGCACTGCCAGACCTCCGGCTGGTCACTGACCGCTCAGGACGTCTACAACAACGTCATGCGTACGTGCATCGAGGCGATGGCCGCCACTCAAGGACACACGCAGTCGCTGCACACCAACGCCCTCGACGAAGCCCTCGCCCTGCCCACCGACTTCTCCGCGCGGATCGCCCGCAACACCCAGCTCGTCATCCAGCAGGAGTCCGGCACGACGCGGGCGATCGACCCGTGGGGTGGCAGCGCCTACGTCGAACGCCTCACCCACGACCTCGCCGCCCGCGCCTGGGAACACATCACCGAAGTCGAGAAAGCCGGCGGGATGGCCCGGGCGATCGACGAGGGCATCCCGAAGATGCGCATCGAAGAGGCCGCCGCGCGCACCCAGGCACGGATCGATTCCGGTCGCCAGCCGGTCATCGGCGTGAACAAGTACCGGCCGAGCGTGGACGAGCCCATCGACGTCCTCAAGATTGACAACGCTGCGGTGCGGGCCGGGCAGGTCGAAAAGCTGCGACGGCTGCGCGCCGAACGCGACACCGACGCCTGCACCGCCGCCCTCGAAGCACTGACCCGCGCCGCCGCCGGAGAACCCGGCACGAACCTGCTGGACCTCGCGGTCAACGCGGCGCGTGCCAAGGCCACCGTCGGGGAGATCTCCGACGCCCTGGAGAAGGTCTACGGCCGGCACACGGCTCGTATTCGTACGATATCGGGGGTTTATCGGCAGGAAGCGGGGACCGTGACCAACATCGAACAAGCCCGCGCCGCAGCCGCCGCGTTCGCCGAGGCCGAAGGCCGACAGCCCCGCATCCTGGTCGCGAAGATGGGCCAGGACGGCCACGACCGAGGACAGAAAGTCGTCGCAACCGCATTCGCCGACCTCGGCTTCGACGTGGACGTGGGCCCACTGTTCGCCACTCCGGCCGAGGTCGCCCGGCAGGCGATCGAAGCCGACGTGCACATCGTCGGCGTGAACTCCCTGGCCGCGGGACACCTCACGCTGGTTCCGGCGCTACGGGACGAACTCGCCGCCCAGGGCAGGCCGGACATCGTGATCATCGCGGGTGGGGTGATCCCGCCGCAGGACTACGACGCGCTGCGCGACGCCGGCGCCTCAGCGATCTTCGCGCCCGGCACCGTCCTCGCCGACGCGGCGATCGAGCTGCTCGCCGACCTGTCGGGGCGGCTCGGGCACCCGACCGCCGCGTGATGGCCGCGCCTGTCGACCTGCCGGCGATGGCTGCCGGGGTACGTGCGCGCACCCCGGCCTGGGTCGCGCGGGCCATCACGCTTGTCGAGTCCACCCGCGCCGATCATCAGGCGCAGGCCCAGGTGCTGCTGAAGGACCTGTTGCCGGACGCGGGGCAGTCGCACCGGATCGGGATCAGCGGAGTGCCCGGCGTCGGGAAGTCGACGTTCATCGACGCGCTCGGCAGTTTGCTCACCGCGGCCGGTCACCGGGTCGCGGTGCTCGCCGTGGACCCGTCGTCGACCCGCACCCGGGGCAGCATCCTCGGCGACAAGACCCGGATGGCGCGGCTGGCCGCCGACCCGAACGCCTACGTGCGGCCCTCCCCCACCGCCGGCACCCTCGGCGGGGTCGCGAAGGCCACCCGCGAAGCGATCGTGGTGGTGGAGGCGGCCGGCTACGACATCGTCATCGTGGAGACCGTCGGGGTGGGACAGTCCGAGACCGCGGTCGCCGACATGGTCGACACGTTCCTGATGCTCGCCCTGGCCCGCACCGGCGACCAGCTGCAGGGCATCAAGAAGGGCATCCTGGAGATCGCCGACGTGATCGCCGTCAACAAGGCCGACGGCCCGCACGCGACCGAGGCCAAGAGCGCGGCTCGGGAGCTGGCCGGCGCGCTGCGGCTGCTGCGCGGCGGCGACGAGCCGGCCTGGGTGACACCGGTACTGACCTGCAGCGCGGTCGAGGGCACCGGGGTCGACGAGGTGTGGGCCCAGCTGAACGCTCATCGGGAGCACCGGCAGGCCGGTGGGTCGCTCGCCGCCCGGCGCCGGCAGCAGCAGGTCGGCTGGATGTGGGCGATGGCCCGGGAGACGATTCTGACCCGCTTCGACACCGACCCGGCGGTCCGCAGCACGGGAAAGACCGTGGAGCAGCAGATTTTGGACGGGTCGCTGACCCCGGCCCAGGCGGTCGAGCAGCTGCTCGCCTCCTACGACGACACCGACAGGTGAGGCGCGGAGCGTGTGAAGTAACGGTCCGCTCCGCACCACAACTTCACACACATCGCCGCACCGGCGGCAGCGTGTGAAGTTGCGGTGCGCTGCGCACCCAAAAATCCCACACAACGCCCCACCACCGACA